>CAQIBN010000005.1:2690-116492 GCA_948805675.1 uncultured Clostridia bacterium
GCGCTACTGGAGCTGATGGTGTGACTGGACCTACTGGGCCTACTGGCGCTACTGGCACTGATGGTGTGACTGGACCTACTGGGCCTACTGGCGCTACTGGGGCTGATGGTGTGACTGGACCTACTGGGCCTACTGGCGCTACTGGCGCTACTGGACCTACTGGACCTACTGGACTGACTGGAAATACAGGTGCTACTGGTGCTACTGGGCCTACTGGTATAACTGGTGCTACTGGTAACACAGGAGCCACTGGACCTACTGGGCCTACTGGGCTTACTGGCGCTACTGGAGCTACTGGTAGCACAGGTGCTACTGGGGCAAATGGAAGCACAAGTATTATTCCTTTAGCTTCTGGTTTACCAATATCGCTTACTACTATTGCCTTAGGTTTAGCTGGTATTCCAGCCTTTATAGGATTTGGTTCTTCTGCTCCAGGGCTTACTGTTCTTGGTTCTAATATTGACCTTACTAATCCATCTGGAACATTATCTAACTTTGCATTTTCAGTGCCTAGAGCAGGAATAATTACTTCATTAAGTGCTTATTTTAGTACAACTGCAGCATTGTCACTTCTTGGTTCTACTATTACAATTACTGCACAATTGTATGTGTCAAGTACACCTAATAATTTATTTGTTCCAATACCTGGAGCAGTTGTAAATCTTGCTCCTGCACTTACTGGAACAATATCTATTGGTAATATAAGTAATGGATTAACTACAGGATTATCAATCCCTGTTACTCCACAATCTCGTTTACTAATGGTATATTCCGCTAGAGCTTCTGGTCTATCATTGATAAATACAGTAGTTGGATATGCAAGTGCTGGAATAGAAATAGCATGATAGTAATCAGTATTAGATTTTACTAAAATCAAACCGTAAAAAGTAGAAATAAAAAATATCCTTTGTCAATAGTCTAAAGAGCCCTTCATTTGAACTATACCCCCAAAATATAGTTCAAATTAGGGCTCTTCTTTATTTTATAATATCTATTTTTTCTTATAGCTCATTCATATTTATATCTCCAATTTTATAGTAAAGTTAACTGATTTTCATTATTATTTTCTTTTTTATATGCCTTTATAATATCTTCCATTTTATAAAGCAAGCCATATTTACTACATTCTTCTTCAAAAACATTCTTCAAATTTTTATTTAATGAATAACAAAAGTAACTGTTACCAAAATTTTTAATATATTTTTCTTTCATTCCTAGAAATGATTTATCCAATTGCTTAAAAAAGTAATCTTTTTGATTTTCTCTTAAAGTTACTCCTCCCATAGAAAATACAAATTTTGCTCCATTTTCTGCTGATAGTTTTATAACATTTCTTATATTTTTTTCTGAATCTGTTATAAAAGGAATAATTGGTGTAAGTAATGTCCCAACAAACAATCCTGAATCTGCTAACTGTTTCATTGCTTGTAATCTTGCAGAAGATGTACATACACTTGGTTCTATTATCTTTGATAAAGAGTCATCTGCTGTTGTTATTGTAAATTTCAGAATTGCATCTGATGTTGAATTTATTTCTTTAAACAAATCTATATCCCTAGTAATTAAATTACTTTTTGTTTCTATTGATATACCAAAACTGTAATATGATATCAGTTCTAATGCCTTCCTAGTTATCTTATATTGTTTTTCAAGTGGATTATATGTATCAGACATTGCTCCAATACCAATAACTCCTTTTTTTCTTTTTGTTTTTAACTCTTGATTTAAAATTTCTATTTCATTTGCTTTAGCTCTTACTCTATCAAAATCATCTATATTATAACAACTACTTCTACTATCACAGTATATACATTTGTGAGAACACCCTTTATATAAATTCATATTATAATCAATTCCAAACCAATTTTCTCCATAACTTGCTTTTTGCATAATTGTTTTTGCCTTTATCCATTCCATTACTTTTCTTCCTCTATTACAGGTATTCTTATTACAGTTTTTAATTTTTCCCTTATTATATTTTTTGCATATTCTGGGGATATCACCTTTATATGTTCTCCAAAAGATAAAATATATCCATATACCCAATCATTTTCAGGAAATTCTACTTTTATAATAAAGTCACTATTTTCTTTTTCAAACTCATCATATACTCGATACGACATTTCCTTTTTTATCTCTAATTCTAATGATATCATTTTCATTTTATAATTTGTGCTAGTTTCTTTTGGTAATTCTCTTTCAAAATGTTCTTCTAATATTTTTATATCTTTTATTCTTGCAATTATAAATATCCTATAATCTTGTTTAATTCTGCAATATGCTTTTATATACCAAGACTTATCTTTAAACCAAACTTTCAAAGGTTCTACTTGGCTTACACTTTCTTCTCCTCTAGAATTATAGTATTTAAACTCTATAATGTTTTTATTTAATATAGCATCTTTTATGCTGTTAAATTTATTATTTTGACAATTATCTATGCCCCAATTTGAAAAGTCTACTTCTATCTAATTTTTACTGCTTTTATTAAATAACATACTCATTTTTTCAAGTAGAGTCTTTTCATTATCTATATTTAGTTTTTGTAAACTTTGCAAACTAAATAAAATCTGATTTTGCTCTTCTTCTGTTAATAATGATTTATCTAACACAAAATTGTCTAATAAATTAATTCCTCCACCTTTTCCCTTATTTGCATATATTGGAATTTTGGAACTACTTAATACTTCTATATCTCTATATATTGTTCTTGTAGATACTTCAAATTTATCAGCAAGTTCTTTTGCTGTAATTGTTTTTCTTTCTAATAGTATATATACAATTTGGAATAATCGATTTATTTTCATATTCTCACCCAACTTTATGATTCATATAAAATTTTTTACTTTATATTTTTATCATTTCTACTTAAGTAACTCAAATATTCATTCAATTAACTCAATATAACCCTTGCAAAATCTAATAAATCAGTCAAATGATTTTCTATTACATCTTTTAAAATCTCTTCATCAATTTCTTTATAATCATGAATTGCTATATTTCTAAAACCAACCATTCCTTGCATATTTTTAGACATACTCTCATCTATTATTTTGTTTTCTTCAAGAAAAACAAATGCTTGCCTTTTATTTTGTGGTAAACCTAATTTTCTAGTCGATACAATATACATTGCTAAATCTAATACTGCTTCACATGCTCTTTGTAAATTTAAAACAATCATATCCATTTTTCTATAATCTTTTAAGTTTTTAGAATCCCCCTCATATTCTTCATTTATTCTGTTTATACATTTTTCTATTGTTTCAAATTTGTTTAAAATAACTGCCTTATTTTCCATAAATTGTATGGACAAAGGGACGGTTCTCTTGTCCATATATTTCAATGTTGATAAATCTAACATAGAATTATCTGCTTTTTATTCATTAAACAAAGAAAATCAATAAATTATATTAGATTTAATAAAATTCTATAATCAAAAACAGAGATAAAAAATAAATACAATGATTTAATATATGCTATATATAAATTTATTACTATAGCTATAAAATAAATACACAAGTATAAAAAAACTTATGTGTTTATTTATGGTTGCTATTTATAAAGCTTCAATTCTTTATGCACCTATTATCATCCTCTTCTTTTTAATCTTTCATTTTTAGTAATATATTATATTTTTGTCAATAGTAAATTTATTAGCCAAATAGTCTATTTGTATAAATTTTTTCACTTTATATTTCTTCATCATTATAACTATAATTTTTATCAATTCTACTCGAGTAACCTAAATATTCATTTACTTAAGCCCAATATAACTCTTGCAAAATCTAATAAATCAGTTAAATGGTTCTCTATTACATCTTTTAAAATATCTTCATCAATTTCTTTATAATCATGAACTGCTATATATCTAAATCCTATCATTCCTTGCATATTTTTAATTCTTTTATCTCTTCAATTCTTTTTCCCCTAAGGTATTATAGTATTACTTTCAAATCTTAATTCTTTTATTTTCGAAATATCTATATTATATATTTGCTTATATATATCATCACAATTTAAAGTAGTAATTTTAGATTCATCTATATTTAGAATTTCTTCTACTCCGATAATTTCCGCTTCTGAGTTTGCTTCTATCTCCATATAAGTTGGTATCATAGGCCATGAGTCTATATCTATTTCGACTCCATTTAGTATATAACTAATTCTATCATTTTCTTGATAGCTTCTGCTTTTAAAACCTATTTTTTCTAAAAATTCATTTGCTTTTTCAAAATCTTCTACTTCAAATTCAACTTCTCTAGTACCATCTATTGTGTTACTTACTATATCTTTATATGTTAGTGTTGAGACATTTCCATTTGTTCTTAATCTAATCCATTTTCCTTTTTGAATCGGTTTTAAATCATAAACATATCTTTTTTGATTAAACTCTCCTTTCTTAGTTGCACCTAGTGCTTCTAATTTTTTTATCATTTCTTTTTTATTTATGTCTAATACTCTAACTTCATATTCTGTTTTCATATTATCACCTTTCCTTTATTATTAAAATTTATATTGACAAAAGTATGGACAAGAGAACCGTCCCTTTGTCCACCTTATAACTCTATATAAAATTCTATTAAATCACTATCATTTTTCACATAAATATTCCCATCATGTAACTCTACAATTTCTTTTGTAATTGCAAGACCAAGACCTGCTCCTCCTTTGTCACTTTTCCTTGATTCATCAACTCTGTAAAATTTATCAAATATTTTATCTAACTTATATTTTGGAATTTTATCTCCTTTATTTTTGAATATAATCTGTATATTTTTTTCATCTTGCATAATTTTTATTTCTATATTTGTATTTTCATAACTATAATTAATTGCGTTTTTTATAAGGTTTCCAAAACATCTTGCAAGTTTATCTCCATCTCCTAAAAAATAAACATTATCTGGTTTATCTACAATACATCTTAGTTTTTTTTCTTGCAACATTGGATAACATTCCTCTATTAATTGGTCAATTAAAAAAGATAGATTTATTTTCTGTTTATTTATTGGCATATCATGTATATTATATTTAGTTATTTCAAAAAACTGGTTTGTTAAATCTTCTACTCTAAAAGCCTTTTGTAATGCAATTTGCATATATTTTTCTTGTAAGGGTTTTGAAATGTATTTTTCTTCTGTTAATAATGTCAAATATCCTATAATTGATGTAAGAGGAGTTTTTAAATCATGTGCCATATACATAATTAAATCGTTTTTCTTATTTTCCGCTTCTTTAGCTTCATTTCTATTTTTTATTAATTCTATTCTTATATTATTCAATTTATTTTCAATTATAGCTAAATCTGCTGGTAATTTAACTGTTTCATCTGGATTTATATAAATTTGATTCATTGCTGATATTATAATGATTAAATTATTAGAAGTATTTCTTATTACAAAAAATGATATTATAGATACTATTATAAAAAGTATTATTGTAATAATAATAGGCTTCTCAGTAACTATAAAATAATAAAAAAAGTCATTTAAATGTCTCATCTCTTCAGCTATTTGGTCATTAAATACACCATCAATTAATATAATAAGTACTATACCACTAATAATTGTATAAAGAATTATTTTACCTACTGCTTTTAAAGCAATTCCATTTTTTATACTATTAAATTCTTTTATTTCATTCAATTTTATATCCAACTCCCCATACAGTTTTTATAAATTTAGGTTTTCTTGTATCTTCTTTTAGTTTCTCTCTTATTCTTCTTATATGTACCATTACTGTATTATTGTTATCTAAATACTTTTCTTTCCAAACCTTTTCAAATAATTCCTCAGAACTTACTACATGACCCTTATTATTTGCTAAATATAGTAATATATCAAACTCCAGAGGTGTTAATTCTATTTTCTCACCATATAATAAACATTTATGCTTTTCTTTACATATTTCTAATCCATCTATAAAAATTGCTTCTTCATCATTTCTATCATTATATTTTGTATATCTTCTTGCTTGAGATTTAACTCTTGCAATTAATTCAAGTGGATTAAATGGTTTTGTCATATAATCATCTGCACCAAGTGTTAATCCTGTAATTTTATCTTTATCTTCTATTTTTGCTGTAAGCATTATAATTGGAAATTTTAAATTCTTATCTCTAATAAATTTACAAATTTCAAATCCATCTTTTCCTTTTATCATTACATCCAGTATTGCAAAATCTAATTCTACTGTATTAATGCAATTTATAGCTTCTTCTGATGTATAAAATTTATACACATTATAATCTTCATTTTTTAAATATAATTCTATTAAATCTGCAATTTCTTTTTCATCATCTATTACTAATATATTCATAAATTTATCACCTATTTTTTGTCCCAAAAGTGATAGACAATTTTTGGCATCTTCAAATGGACTTTCTGCCCTAAATTCTCTGCTACTTTTAAGTTATTTTTTCAATTTAAATTATAACATATTTTTATTAACTTTTCATTTTATAATACAAATTGTAAGAAAATTTTAAGTTTTTATTAATTATTTCTTAAAACACTTATTTTATTTTACATTTATACTATAAACAAATATTAAGGAGGTTGTCTAAAATGAAAAAAGATAAGACAAATTTAAATATAAAAAAATTAATTACACTTTTATTTATTATAATATTATTAATATTTCTTTGTATAAGATTTCATAATCTTCTAAATCGTTATATTTCTAATAATTCTATTATAGAATTTCCAAAGATACAAAATAAATCAGAGTATAAAGTAATTAAAGAAGATTATAATAAAAACTATTCTGGATTAGGTATGCAAGAAGTTAAAGATAAAGATGGATATTTTACAACCTTTACTACAGAGGACAAAAATAAAAAAGTTTACAAAGAATATAAACAAAATGGTTATAGTTCTTGGAGTAATTTAGAGTATTGGGGTGGTACAATGACTGATAATGGATGTGGAATAACTGCAATATCTACTATATTAAGTGGTTATAATAAAAATTATACTCCTGGTGAACTTAGAAATAAATATTATCCAGTCTTGGATAATGAAAAAATTTCAAAAGAATTATCTTCTACTTTTGGAATTAATAATTCAGATTTCTTTTATGATTCTAACCATTTATCTAATTCATATATTGAAAAACATTTAAAAAGTAATAGACCTATTCTTATTTGTGTATGGAATAAACCTAGAAATAATAGGTGGACAACTGCTTCTCATTATATGGTTTTACTTGCTACTGATGGCCTTCGGAAAAGTTTACATTTCTAATCCTAATGGACTTCAAAATAATAGTAAAAGTTCAGGTTGGTATGATATAAATGAAGTAAGTCCTTATATTGCAAAAGCATTATATATAGAAAGTTATAAATAAAATGGACAAAGTGGTGGACAAAGGGACGGTTCTGGACTGGACAAAGGTGGACAAAGGGACGGTTCTCTTGTCCATTTTCATTAACTAAAATAAAACAGATTTTATATAGAAAAATGGACAAGAGAACCGTCCCTTTGTCCACCACTTTGTCCAGGTTATAGATTTTCTTGTCTTTTTATTTTATTTGTAGTAGTTTTAATTAAGGGTTCTTCTGTTAATATCATTCCCCTTATTGCCTTATATTTGGGCATTGTTTGATTAATTTCTTTTACTTTACTTAAAATAGCCTGATAGATTTCTTCATCTGTTTCCACTTTGTATACATCTTTTACTCTTTGCCTATCAAAAACAATTTTTACATTTATTTTTATGTTTTCTTTATCTTCTGACAATTGTTTTCCAAATACAAAAGACTCCTCTACACCTTCTATTTTATTAACCAAATTTTCCATTTCTTCTGGAAAAATATTTTTGCCATTTTTTAATACAATTACACTTTTCTTTCTTCCACATATGTATATATAACCATCTTCATCAATTTTAGCTAAATCTCCTGTATAAAACCATCCATCTTTAATAGCTTCTTTACTTGCTTGTTCATTTCCATAATATCCAAGCATTACACTAGGACCTTTAACTACTAATTCACCAATACCCTCATCATTTTTATCTACTATTTTTACTTGTACACTTGGAACTGATTTTCCAATTGAACCAATTTTGTAATATTTATTTGTTCCAATTGCAACAACTGGGGATGTTTCTGTTAACCCATATCCTTGAACTAAATTTATTCCAAGTAATCTATACTTTTCTTCTATTTTTGAATCTAATGCTGCAGCTCCACTTATAAATAGCTTAACCCTAGAACCAAGCATATCATGAATTTCTTTAAACACTTCTTTTCTATCATTCATGGATGCATTCTTATATTTTTCTTCATTTTCTAATATTTCTTGCAATCTTCCTTGTTTTTCTATTTTTTTTCTAATCATATTAAATATTCTTTCATATATTCCTGGAACACATGCCATAACTGTAACTTGATATTCATTTAGGTTATCTACTATATGTCGTATTCCATCACAAAATACAGTTTGAGCTCCTTTATATAAAGAAAATAAGAAACCAACTGTACACTCAAAAACATGGTGTAATGGTAATACAGAAAGCAAAGTATCATCACTTGTTACATCTAAGACACTTGCTAAATCCATTAAATTTGAACAAATATTTTTATGAGAAAGGCTAACTACTTTAGCACTTGATGTAGTTCCTGATGTAAATAACATAATCCCCATTTCTTCTGGATTTATACAAGCATCAATAAATTTTGTATTTCCTTCTTCTAATAATTTTTTACCTGATTTAATTAATTCCTTTTGTGAATAAATTCCATCTGTATGTACATTTAAATCCATTGAAATTAAATGTTTTAGTTTATTTTTTTCACTAAACTTTACTTTTTCAATAGTTTTAGAATAATCTTGTGAAAAGAATATTGCCTCGATATTAGATCTTTCTATTAATGATTCTAATTCATTTGCAGGTAATGACTTGTCAAGTGGTACAACTGTTCCAGTTCCACAAGTAATTGATAAATAAGCAAGTTCCCATTCATATCTATTTTCACCAATAATCCCTATTCTTTTTCCTTTTAATCCTAAGTCTATTAATGCTGTTCCTAAGCAATCTACCATATCTCGTACTTCGTTATGTGTAAAAACTTGATATTTTCCATCTTCCATCTTTATTTTATATGCAGGTCTATGTTTGTATAAATCTCTTGTTTTATTTAACATATCTTTTAAATCTGTTATTTCTATATAATTATATAATCTTTTGCTCATTTATTTTCTCCTATATTTATTTTTAGTTTTTTAAATTATTAATATCATAAAAAACTCTTCATGTCTTTAGACTGAAGAGTCAGTTTAATTGTTTTCTTTTTATTTCTTTGTGTTAAGATATTTAAAAATCAAAATTAAATGATAGTGATATTCAATTATTAGAAGATTTTGCTGATGATAAAATATTAATGGAAGAGGATATGAATTTAATAAAAAATATGATTTTAAGAATGGTATAAAATTTATGTATGAAGCAAGAAATTCTATATATTGCTATGAAGGAACTAATACTTTAGTAAATAAATTAGATATAAAAGATTCAAATCTACTAGGAGATTACGAAAAAAGCCACAGTTGCTTTAAAATTATTAATCCTTGAAAATCAAAGAATTATTGGAAACTTTGATATAAATCATTTTTCAAATATACACAAATTCCTTTTTGATGAAATATATTTATTTGCTGGACTATTTAGAACAGAAAATATTGCTAAAGATAATTTTAAATTTGCTGAATAGTTTTTTATATTACATAATAATATAATATTTTAGAACAGGATTAACCAATATTAATCCTGTTCTAAACATCTATTTTAATTTGCTTTCTTTATTTCTTCATCTTCTATATCAGCCCAAATAATTTTTTGTTCTTTCATACTTTTTTTAACATCTATAAGCCTTTGATTTTCTGAACCTCTAAATTTTAGTGATGGATTTTTTTTCTCCATCTCAAATTTTCCATCAACAATAACATCTATATTTTGAACAAGTTCTTTTGTTTCATCCCATACATTGTACATTTTTCCCATTACATCTTTTTCAAAATCAAATCCTGTATAACACCATATAGTCTTATTGGGAAATCTTTGTTTAACTTGTTTTACCAAATCTACTAATCCTTTTTGGTTTACATATTCTAGTGGTTCTCCACCAAGTAAAGATAAACCTTCTATATAATCTTTATCTAAATCTTTTAAAATTTTGTCAATTGTTTGTTGATTAAACTCATTTCCATAGCTAAAATTCCAAGCAATTTCATTAAAACATCCTTTACAATGATGATTACATCCACTAACAAATAGTGAAACTCTAACACCAGGACCATTTGCTACATCACATTCTTTTATTGTTGCATAGTTCATTTTTCCGCCTTCTTTCTTATGTATTCTTAAACTTTTATATAAATATAGTTTACTATATAACTCATTGTATCTTTTTATTGTTCCATAATTTCTATATTGTTCATTTTTACATTTTGTTTTATGTATTCAAAGTCTTTTATAAATGTAATACTCTTGATTTAATTTCCTTTGTTTTTCCTTCATTCCAGAAATTTTCTCCTAAATAACCACAAGTTCTTCTAGTAACATTCATTTTATTATGATCTTTATTTCCACATCCGAGGACATTCCCATTCATTTTTATCATTAATAATAATTTCTCCATCAAATCCACATACATGGCAATAGTCTGATTTAGTATTAAATTCTGCATATTGAATATTATCATAAATAAATTTAACAATTTCTTCTAATGCTTTTAAGTTATTTCTCATATTTGGTATTTCTATATATGAAATAGCTCCACCTGAAGATATTTCTTGGAATTCACTTTCAAATGATAATTTCTTAAATGCATCTATATTTTCTCTTACATCAACATGATATGAATTTGTATAATATCCCTTGTCTGTTACATCTTTAATTTCACCATGTTTTTCTTTATCAATCTTAGCAAATCTATAACATAAACTCTCAGCTGGTGTTCCATATAAAGCAAATCCAAGTCCTGTTTCTTTTTTCCATCTATCTGTTGCTTCTCTTAAATGATTCATTACTTTAATAGCAAATTCATGACCTTCTTTACTTGTATGTGATACACCTTTCATTAATTTAGTAACTTCATATATTCCTATATATCCTAAAGATAATGTTGAATATCCTCCTTTTAATAGAGCATCTATTTTTTCTCCTGATTTTAAACGAGCTACAGCTCCATATTTCCAATGAATTGGACTAGTATCTGATAAAGTTCCAAGTAATGCATAATGTCTACACATTAATGCTTCAAAACATAATTCTAATCTCTCATCAAATAATTTCCAAAACTTTTCTTCATCTCCATCTGCTACAATACCAATTTGTGGTAAATTAATACTTACAACACCTTGATTAAATCTTCCTTCAAATTTATATTTTCCATTTTCGTCTTTCCATGGTGATAAGAAACTTCTACATCCCATTGGACTAAACACATTACCTTCATAATTTTCTCTCATTTTTTTAGCAGATATATAATCTGGATATAATCTTTTTGAAGAACATTTAACTGCAAGTTTTGTTAAATAATCATATTTTCCACCTTTTAAACAATTGTGGTCATATAATACATAAATTAATTTTGGGAAAGCTGGTGTTACATATGCTCCTTTTTCATTTTTAATACCTTGATATCTTTGTTTTAAAATTTCTTCTATAATCATTGCATTTTCTTCTATGTATTCACTTTCTTCATCTAAATTTAAAAATAATGTTACAAAAGGAGATTGTCCATTTGTTGTCATTAATGTATTAATTTGATATTGTATTGTTTGAACACCTGCTGAAAGCTCTGTTTTTAATCTTTTTTCTGTAATACTATCTATAACATCTTGAGGTAAGGCATCTTTATAAGTATTTTCTAATTCTCTTTTAAATTTTTCTTTACTTTTTCTTAAATATTTTCCTAAATGTTTTAAATCTACAGATTGTCCACCATATTGATTACTTGCAACAGCTGCTATAATTTGTGTTGTAACTGTACATGCAACTTGGAAACTCTTTGGACTTTCTATTAATTTTCCATTCATTACTGTTCCATTATCTAACATATCTCCAATATTAATTAAACAACAATTAAAAATAGGTTGTAAAAAATAATCTGCATCATGAAAATGTAATATTCCTTCTTCATGCGCTTTTGTAATTTTTTCAGGTAATAACATTCTTTTTGTTAAATCTTTTGAAACTTCTCCTGCTATATAATCTCTTTGTGTAGAAGCAAGTACTGCATTTTTATTTGAATTTTCTTCTGCAAGTTCTTTATTTTGATTTTTTATTAATCCTAAAATTGATTCATCTGTTGTATTTTGTTTTCTAACTAATGCTCTTGTATATCTATATACTATGTATTTTTTAGCAAGTTCAAATTTCTTAAAATCCATTAATTTTTGTTCTATTAAATCTTGTATGTCTTCTACTAATATTCTTTTTTTATCTAATTCTTCTATATAATTAGTTATTTCTTTAATTTCTTCTTTAGTAGCTTTTTGTCTTCCTCTTACTTCTGTATTTGCTTTTTCTATTGCAACTTGAATTTTTTCTCTATTATAGTCTACTGCTCTTCCATCTCTTTTTATTACCTTCATTTTTATTTTCCTCCCCCATGTGTTTTGATGTACTTATTATACATTAACTTTTTTGTTTTTCTGTTGCAAATGCAACAAATTATGATATTTTATATATTTTAAATATTTTTCATAGTTATTTCTAAGTAATCGACATTTAATTTTTTTTATTACAATTTTGTAACAAAGTTATTACGTCTATCTCTTTTTCTGTTGCATTTGCAACAGAAATTATGTATAATATTGAAAACTATTATAATTCACATTCTACTAAAAAGCATCTAATAACATATAGGATATGCTTTGTACTTAAAATAAAAATTGTAGTTCTTATCTTTTATTACATTTTAACAGTGTAATAGAATCACAATTCATACAAAAATGTATACCATTTTAGAAAGAAGTGAAATAAAAATGACTAATTATTCTGAGTTTTTCAAAGACTTTTCAAAAAACTGCTCAAAAGTCCAAGAAAAGTCCTTTAAAAAAGGTGAGATAATAACAACATATATTGCAAAAAGAAATCAATTCTGTTTACTTTTATCTGGTGAAGCAAATTTAATTCGTTATGATTTTAATGGAAACAGAACCATTGTAGAACACTTTTTAGCAAATGATATCTTTGGAGAAATTTTTTATATTGTAAATACAAATAATGAACTATTTGTAGAAGCAAAAAAGAATAGTGTAGTTATGTTTTTTAGTTATGATAATGTAGAAAACAAATGTAATAACCATTGCAAATTTCATAACAAACTACTACAAACTTTACCATCATTATTTTTAAATGAAATTATAGATTTAAATATGAGAATAGAACTTTTAAGTAAAAGAACTATAAGGGAAAAAATTTTAGCTTACTTTACAACTATATCTACTAGAAATATGAGTAAATCTTTTACTATTCCATTTTCTTTAACAGACCTTGCAGATTACCTAAGTATTGATAGAAGTGCTATGATGAGAGAATTAAGTAGTTTAAAAAGTGATGGTATTATAGAGAAAAGCGGTAATAGAATTACATTGTTATATTAGTTTATAATAAAAACATTATTATATGTTATTCAAAATAAATGAATATTTAGTTTAAGTATATATAAAAAACACATTATTAAATTTCCGCAATTTAATAATGTTCAAAGTTATTTTAGATTAAATTTAATATGACACATATAAGAATTTTCATATTAATTAATAAACAAGAAGTTTTTTTGTTACCAGTCACCCTTAAATATTAAAACAGTAGAGTAGTAGCCTGTGTATTTATATATAAAAATGCAGTGATGCGCAGTTTGGGAGGACACATACTCATACAGATTAGCCAGATTAACTGTTCAAACAATGAACTTTGTACATATTTGCTCATATGATTAGTCCGACCAGCAAAGAACGAAATTTTTATATATAAATACACAGGCTGCGCACTAATTTTATATGTGTTTTAGAAATTAAGGCTGACTAGTAACAGTTTTTTATGTAAATTGCAACATTTTATTTTTAGCTGTATTTACAAATTAGCTAAATAATGCTATAATAGTCCACATATTAAAATATACTCCCTTTTTAGGGATATTGGTCAAGTACCAAAAGGAGCAGATTAATTATGAAAAAACGGATATTAAAAACATTTTTGTGTGTAGTAATTATATTGATTTTTGTTATTTCCATAACTTACCACACACTACCAGACCAATTTAAAAATTATGAAGTTGGTACTAATGAGTTATCTTGTGTTGAGCCTTTAACAGATAATACTTTAATAACTTATGAAAAGTTATCTTCCCTTTTATACATAACAGATAATTATAAAGTATTTTATTGTTATAAACAAAAACACAACAATAAAATTTTTGTAACTCCAGATAAATTTGGAGCTTCATTAAGTAGTTACAATATTATATTCTATAGTAATCATACTATAAAAATATATTCCTATGATATGAATAAAAAAAAGCATATCTACATAATGAATAACTCAATATGGAAAAATGGAATATATATATTTACTACAGAGTATTGGGAAAACAGGTACCAAAAACAATTTGATATTGTAACACTTTATATACAATATGAAAATTGGGATAAAAAAGAATATGTCCATTTATAAGCTTTAAACTTTATATTTAGGTTTATAAAAAGCAATAGGTATACCTACTGCTCAAAATGTTCACAAAATTTTTCATGATTTTGTGAACATTTTTTTATTATATGATATAATCCATTTATAAAAATAAGAAATGAAGGGATTATTATGGGAAAACATTCTAAAAATAGTAGAAATATAAAAAATAGAAAAAAAGATAAAAAGAAAATAGATAAAATACCGCTTCAGGATAAAATGTCTGAAAAAGAATTAAAAAAACAAAAAAAAGATTCAAAAAAGAACTCAAAACTAAGAAGAAAATTAAAGAAGATAATTATTTTTATTATATTAATATTTATATTAATTTTTGCAATTATTAAAGGAATAGCAATGTATAAATGGCAAACACTTGCTAAAGAAATGATTTCTAATACTAATTCTGTTATTGTAGATAAAGATGGAAATATTATTGCTACTCTTGGAAGTGAAAAAATACATAAAAACATTTCATTTTCAGAAATGCCTGATGATTTAAAAAATGCTTATGTAGCTATAGAAGATGAGAGATTTTACAAACATCATGGTGTAGACATAAAAAGAACTGGTTCTGCAATTATTTCTTATATTGCACATTTTGGTTCTTCCTCTTTTGGTGGAAGTTCTATAACTCAACAATTAGTAAAAAATATAACAGGAAATGATACATCTTCAATATCCAGAAAAGTAGAAGAATGGTCTAAAGCTATAGAATTAGAATTTTGCCTCTCTAAAGATGAAATTCTAGAATCTTACTTAAATATAATATATGTTGGCCCAAATATTTATGGGGTTGAAATGGGTGCTAACTATTATTTTAATAAAAGCGCTAAAGATTTAAAATTAGAAGAATGTGCATTTTTAGCTGGTCTAAATCATAGTCCAAATTCTTACAATCCATTTCAGGATATAGACCGTATGGATAAAATAAAAAAAAGAACAAAATTAGTATTAAATAAAATGTTAGAATTAGGATATATATCTAATGGAGATTATGAAAAAGCTGTTTCCAATGTAGAAAAGGGACTAGATTTTAAAAAAGGAAATTTAACTTCTGAAAATGATGCAATATATTCTTATCATACTGATGCTGTAATATCACAAGTTATTTCAGATATATCTAAAACAAAAAAATTAGATACTACATTTGCTACAAATTATCTAAATAGAGCAGGTCTTACAATTTATAGTACTGAAGATTCTAAAATCCAAAAACAAATGGAGGAAGAATTTGAAAAAAGTAAACATATAATAAAATCTAAAAATGATAGTTCTGTTACATCACAATCTGCAATGGTTATAATTGACCATACCCGTGGTTATGTAGTTGGATGCGTTCGGTGGACTTGGCAAAAAAACTACTTCAAGAGGATTTAATCGTGCCACTCAAGGAATTAGGCAAACTGGTTCTGCAAGTAAGCCTTTAACAGTATTAGTGCCTGGTATTGATAAAAAAATATTTACTGCTTCTACAATATTTGATGATAAACAAACTAACTTTATTGATAGAAAAAAAGAAAATTATGCCCCTACAAATAACTCTGGATATTTAGGAAAAATAACTGTAAGAAGAGCTATTGAGTCTTCACAAAATATTCCATTTGTTGAGATGATAGAAAAGATATCTCCAAATACATCTATAAAATATCTAGAAAAAATGGGAATTACAACATTAACTGAAGAAGACAATAATCTAGCTCTTGCACTAGGTGGATTAGATAAAGGAATTAGTCCACTCGAAATGGCTGGTGCATACAGTATGCTTGCAAATGACCGGAGTATATATTGAACCAATTTTTTATACAAAAATTACAAATAAAAATGGCAAAATATTAATAAATAAAAAACAGATAAGAAGAAAAGTTATATCAAACTCTAGTGCATATATAATAAAAACTCTTTTAACACAACCTGTAAAAGGTTCTCATGGAACAGCAACTAATTGCTCTATTTCTGGTATGGATGTTGCAGCTAAAACTGGTACTACAGATGATGATTATGACCGTTGGCTTTGTGGATTTACAAATTATTATACAGCTGTTACTTGGTATGGATTTGATTTAAATGAAAATATAGATTATACAACTAATCAAAATCCAGCTTCTGTATTATGGTCAAATATTATGAATTCTATCCATAAAGGTCTTTTGCGGAAGTAAATTTCAGAAACCTAATAATGTAGTTTCTGCAAGTATTTGTACTTCTACTGGAAAGCTCTCAAATGGTCATTGCCCAAATACTTATGAGGAATACTTCTTAAAAGGCACTCTTCCTTCTCAATGTACAGAACATACTTATGGTAATAGTAGTACTAAAAATAATGCAACTACTAATCAAAATAATAATGTTAGTCAAAATAATACTATAAATAACTCTTTAAATACTAGTATTAACAACACAAATAACAATTCAAATACCAATACAATTACTAATAATGTAAAAAATTCTATAAGTACTAATAATTATACAAACAATACAAACAGTTCTGTAACAAATACTAATTCTACTAATTCTACTAATAATACTAACACTTCGACTAATAGTATTACTAACACTAATATCAATACTAATAACACACACACAAACTCTGTAACTAATACTAAACCAACTAATTCTACAGTATCTAGTAATACAGTGAGCACAAATACTACTTCTTCTCAAAATGATAACCAATTAGAATAACAAACATTTGTATAAACACTTATTTCATTCATTTTAATACAAATTTTATATATTTAGTAATTATATTTAAGTTAAATTAACTATTATTTTAACTTAAATATAATTACATCCATCTACTAAAACTAAAATTTAAAGTAACATTTGAATAAAAATAAAAAGACACTTTTATTGGAATAATATTTTTCTAAAATTACTACCAATAAAGTGTCTTTTTATTATTACTTAAAAAATGTTTGTATTTTTCCTTTTCCATTTTCATAACTAACATCTAATATTCCACCACTAACAATAGGCATTTGTGGTGCTATATGTCCTATATCAACATCATATATTATAGGAATATTTAAATCTTTTAATGCTTCTAAAACAGCTTCATGAAATTTCATTTCATAATCTTCTCTTATAAAAAGTGGTCTACCAAATAAAATGCCTATACAATTGTCAAAATACCCTGCATTCTTCATTTGCCATAAATTTCTAAAAACCTGACTACTACTCATTTCATACACCTCTAAAAACCATAATATTCCATCAGATTTATATTTATTTATATATTGTTTTACAAAATCATATTTAGTACCAATTATGTTTATAATGTCATCCATACATCCACCTATGCTTCTACCTCGAAAATTCAAGCTATCTTCCCCTTTTAGGCTTTTCCATAAAGAATCTACAGTTAATTCATATTCCGCTAATGGAGCATTTGTATTATATTTATTTTCTTTATCTTCACATTTACAAAAACTTTCTTGTACTACATTTTTTCCTTCCATTATTTTAATTGAATCTATTAAATTTTTATATAAACTTATCATTCCATAAGATTTTATATTTGGTCCATAAATGGTAGCAATATCTAGAATTGTAGTAAATAAAAAAGTTAATACTGTAATATTTGAATATCCTTGTATCCATTTTATTTCACCTTTACAAATCTCATCAAAATTTAAATAATCCAAAATTTCTGCTAAAAAATCTCCACCTTTAGCCATTATAATAGCCGATACTTCTTTATTATTCCATAATTGCATAAATTCTTCTGCTCTTATTTTAGCATCTGCACTTCTTCCCATTTTATTTTGTCTAACATTTTTAGTTTCTATATATTTATACCCTAAATTATTTAGATTCTTTTTTACATTATCTAATCTTATTAATTCTTTTTCTTTTACTATTCCTTCTGATGGTGCAGTAACACCTATTGTATCGTTTCGTGTTATAAAACTTGGATATCTCATAAAAGAACCTCCTTATTATTATTTGTGTTCCTTAGATTCTATTTGTTTTTGTTCTTTCTTTTCCATAACACTTTTAAATTTTTGAAGTCCTAATATTACTATACCACCTATTAAGAAAAATAGAATACTAAATGTACTTAAATTCATTGGGTCTTTTGGTACTTCTAATGTTGTTGGTCCCAATACTACAGGACATATCGAACCAATCATTAGTCCAATTATAAAATAAATAGTTTGTGACCTGTACTTTTCTAAACACTTTTTTATTAATTTAATTGTTGTTACCACACCTGTAATTATTCCAAGTCCAAATATTACTAATATTGGAAAATATGCAAAATTTAAATGTAAGAATTCTTTTATAGCTGAAATTATTGGTATGTATAAACCAAATATTAATAATAATGTAGAACCAGATATTCCTGGTAATACCATTGCAGATATTGCAACCATTGCAACTAAAAATACATAAATAATTAATCCAAAATTTAAACTTCCAGATACTAGATTTATACCTTCACTAGATGCTGGATTTATTATAGAGATAACTACAACTAGTGCTATTCCCAAAACTGTAAAAATTATATTTTTATATTTATTTTTTAAAATAAGTTTCTCATCTTTTATAACAATAGGAATTGCAAAAATAATAAATCCTAAAAATAAAGAACTTATTTTATAAATTTGTGCATCAAAAATATTAGCAAGAACTAATACTGATAAAACAAACCCTATAATCCATCCAATTGCTAATTTTAATAAAAATAAAATTGCTTCTTTTCTTTTTTCTTTATCTTTTCCCATTAAATTATTTAGTGAATTTATGAATTTATCATAAAATCCCAATAAAAATGCTATTGTTCCTCCAGATACACCTGGAACACTATCTGCTAGTGCCATACAAAAACCTCTAATAAACTGAATTATATAGTTCATATTTTCTTCTCTCCCTTACTTCATCATTTAGTATTTTTTATATACATATGATAGTATAATATAAGTTTACTTTTTTGCCTAGTATTTTTAAAATTATTCAAGACTAAATTATCTGCCCTACTTATCTATTGTAATTTATTTTACAGATTTCCATTCATTTGTTTCATCTTTTTGTAAAACTAACTTATATCCCCCATCTCCTTTATAAAAATAAATTTCAGTACAAGATGGATTTAATTCTATTTGATATTCATTTTTCGCTCCAATTTTACTATTAAAAAAACCAAAAGTAGAATAGAATGTAATATAGTTTCTATCCCCACCTTGTTTTACTTTAAAATCTCGTGCATATCCAATAGCAGCAATAAAAATATAATTAATATAATCAAAAAATGCTGGCAATGTCAGCGTCTTTTGAATCTTATCGATTCATGATTATTGTTTTTTTTGCCATTACTACATATTTCGTCAACTCAGCAAATGTTTCAGCATACGAAAAAGCTTGTGGTGGTACAAAACCAAACTTACTTTTCAGTTCTTTCAATGAAATTGGACAATCTAGTTCATAAACCTTAATTATTGGATAAGCATATTTAGATTTTTCCCCTATATTAAAATCAAGGTTTCCATCTCCATCGCTTTCCAACTTCTTTGGATATTCCACAATATCTCCAATTTCTATTACATATTTTAATTGACTTTGTGGTGCTGTTACATAAACAAACAAGAATTTAAAATCTTTTTTTGGTATATAGTTTCTAAACTCATGATTTTTTATTCCCTTCACTATTTTAGAAATTGGCTCTGGATTAATACTTACATATATTCCATTAGTTAATTCATCTTTCATATTTTTCAAACTCCTTGATAAAATAATAGATACTGTAATGTCTAAACACTACATGATAGGGATTAAAATTAATAATTATATTATAGTATGTACTATATTAAACGTCAACAATTTTAATTTTTTTAATCTAGTTTTATTTTAATCTTTCTAACTTTACATACAAAACAATCATTTTCTTTATTCATAAAAAATTACTATATAATCTATTTTCTATATAAATTTTTTCATTATTTTGATTAACCATAGTATATTCCATTATTTTATCTATTTTTAATACTTTTTGCACTTTCTCGACTATCCATAGCCATAATTGCCATTGTTCTTCTAGATTTATGTTGGTGTACTTTATTTATAATATTCTCATTCCCAATTCTTTTAATTTCATTTTTCTTTGTTATTAAAAATATAATCTTAGCAACAACTTATTTTTCAAAATATATATACTTTTTATTATTTATGTTATAATAGAATTAAATATAAAAATAAAGGAGGAATTTTTCAAATGAAAAACAAAAAACTACTTATTATACCAATTGTTTTAATTATTTTATTGGTATTAGGAGCAGGTATATCTGCTATTATTTACTTTCAAACAGACTTGTTTAAGTCACCAAAACAACTATTTTTCAAATATTTAGGGAACTCTTTCGATTTTGATAAAGAATTTGATTATGATAAATCTTTATTAGAATATAAAGAACAATCTGAGAAATCTTATACATCTAATGGTGATATAACACTATCTTTTAATTATGATGAATCACAAAATGACTTATCTAATTATAAGAACTCATCAAGTTCAAATGTTAGAAGCTCATCAGAAAATATTATGAACAATTTTAAAGATGCTTTAGACAAAACAAAAATAGAATATTCTGCTAAATCTATACCTACTAAACAAAAATATCATATGAATATTAAACCTATTTATAATAATACTGAAATTACTAATTTAGAATTATTATCAAGTGGGGATAATTATGGTATTAAAATTAATGATTTATATGATAAATACATATATGTAGAAAATAATAACTTAAAAGAGTTTGCTTCTAAACTTGGAATAAATTCAAATACTATACCAGACAAAATAAAAAAAAGAAATATGTATGAACTTTTATATATAGCACCTGAAACAAGAAAACAAATTAGCAAAAAATACACAAATTTCTTAGATAAGAAATTAACAAAAGATATGTTTACTAAACAAAAAAATGTTTCTACATCTGTAAATGGCGAAGATGTAACTGCTAATAGTTATACATTAACTTTAGATGGAGAACAAACACATAACATATTAACAAGCTTTTTACAAGAATTAAAAGATGATGATTTAACTTTAGATTTACTTATTCAAAAACTAGAACAATCTGGTGTAAAAGAATCTTTTGAAGCTGGTTATAATACAGTTTCTTCTTATTCTTTATCATCATCAACATATAACTCTTCTAAAAAACAAAAAATAACACTAGATAAAGATTATTTAAAAACTATTATTCAAGAAATGATTGATGAATTAAATGATGATAAAGACTCATTTGATGCTAATGAAAAAGTTTTATTTACAGTATATTCATATAAAGGTAATTTTGTAAAATTTGAAATAACCAATAGTGAAGATACTGATAAAATGAGTATAGAAAAAACAACTAACAAAAATGAAAAAGTAATTACATTAAATTATAATGAAACTACAGCTCTAAAAGCTAATTATACATTTTCAAAAAATAAAACTAGTTTAGTTATGAATATATATGATGATGGTAATGAAATTGCTGTTATTAATGCAGATTATGAAAAAGATAAAACAAGATTAAACTTTAAATCTGAAAATGATGACACAAATATAGAAATCAATATAGAAACTAATGGAGAAATTAAAAAAGGTAATGTTACTACTACAGGATTTATGAATATTAACACAAGTGATACTCAATTAAATCTAAATATTAACCATAATACAACTTATACAGATGATATTAATATAGATGATTTATCTGCAAATAATGGTGAACTTTTAAATGAAATGTCTAATACAAAGATAAATTCTCTTATTACAGAAATCTCAAATAACTTTAAAAAAGTTGTACAAGAAAAAGCTGATATTTTAGGAATTGATATTCCTAATAATACTATAAACAATAATAATAACATTAATAATATAAATGATTTAACTGGATATACAACTTATATACATCCATCTGGAGTTCAATTTTCTTATCCTGAAAATTGGAAATCTCTAGGAACTTCAGATAATAAACCAATATTTTCTAATTCAGAAAATGGAACAAATGTAAACTTACTTTATGAAACAATACCAGCTGGATATGATTTAAAATCATATATGGATAAATCAATATCAGGTATAAAAAATCAACTTAGTAGTCAAATAGAAGGAGATATTAACCAAAACTATGTAAATTTGAATGGAAAAGATGCTTCAATTATTAGTTACACTATGGTTCAAAGTAACACTAAAGTATCAATAAAACAGGCTTGTTTTATTGATGACAATACTGCATACATTTTAACAATAGGTACTCTTCAAAATAATAATAATGAAAACTCAGAAATAATAAATAATATTATTAATTCATTTAAAAAATAAGTTTCAATAAAACCATCTATTATTTGATTTTTAATATTAATAAATTTGAATATTAATTATTTAAAAATATGACTCAATTTATTGAAAACTAAAAAAATAACAACCTAACATAATTTAATTGTTTGGTTGTTATTTTTTTACATGTATATTTATTATGTACAATATTTATAATATAACAATTATAATTCTTTAGTATCAGTACTTTTTGTATCTTTGTATATACCATTCTATATTGTTCATTTAATAGTATTTAATTAAAATTCTATTTTCTCATTAATCCATTTTTCTACATCTTCTATTTTAAGTCTTATTTGTTCCATTGTATCTCTATCTCTAATAGTTACAGTATTATCTTCTATAGTTTGAAAATCTATTGTTACACAATATGGTGTTCCAATTTCATCTTCTCTTCTATAACGTTTTCCTATACTTCCAGCTTCATCATAATCACACATTAATTTCTTTGATAAAGTTTGATATACTTCTTCTGCTTTTTCACTTAATTTCTTAGAAAGTGGAAGAACAGCTACTTTGTATGGAGCTAATGCAGGATGTAAATGTAATACTGTTCTTACATCCCCTTCTGCAATTTCTTGTTCTTCATAACTATTACATAAAAATGCTAAAGCTACTCTATCACATCCAAGTGATGGTTCTATACAATATGGTATATATTTTTCATTTGTTTCTGGGTCTAAATATGACATATCTTGTTTTGAATGCTCCATATGTTTTTTTAAATCATAATCTGTTCTATCTGCAATTCCCCATAATTCTCCCCATCCAAAAGGAAATGCAAATTCTATATCTGTTGTTCCTTTACTATAAAACACTAATTCTTCTTTACTATGGTCACGAAGACGAATATTTTCTTCTTTCATGCCTAAGTTTAATAACCAGTTTTTACAAAAATTTCTCCAATATTCAAACCACTCTAAATCTGTTCCTGGCTTACAGAAAAATTCAAGTTCCATTTGTTCAAATTCACGTGTTCTAAAAGTGAAATTACCTGGAGTAATTTCATTTCTAAATGCTTTTCCAATTTGTGCTATTCCCATTGGCATTTTCTTTCTGGTTGTTCTTTGTACATTTTTAAAATTAACAAAAATACCTTGAGCAGTTTCTGGCCTTAAAAAAATTTCAGATGTTGTATCTTCTGTAACACCTTGAAATGTTTTAAACATTAAATTAAACTTTCTAATAGATGTAAAGTCTTCTTTACCACAATTTGGGCAAGCAATATGATTTTCTTTCATATAATTAACCATTTTATCATCTGGCCATCCATCTACTATTTCTTCACAATTATTTTCATGCATCCATTCTTCAATTAATTTATCTGCTCTATGTCTTGTTTTACATTCCTTACAGTCAATTAATGGGTCACTAAAACCTCCTACGTGTCCTGATGCCACCCATGTTTGGGGATTCATTAATATTGCTGCATCCAATCCTACATTATATTTATTCTCTTGTATAAATTTCTTTCTCCATGCACTTTTTATATTATTTTTAAGCTCAACTCCTAATGGTCCATAATCCCAAGTGTTAGCTAATCCTCCATAAATTTCTGAACCTGCATAAATATATCCTCTGTTTTTACAAAGTGATACTATTTTTTCCATTGTTAATTTTTCCATAAAAAATCTTCCTTTTAATAAAATTAATATATTTTTTCTTTTTCATTACTAATATTTAACTTTATCTATTTTATCAACTCAATATTAGAAAGTCAATAAATTTCATTTATTTTTTCTATAAGTATGTCCTATTGTTACTAGTCACCTTTAATAAAATCTTTATCTCTAAAATCAATTTTATGATATTTTTAAAAATTTATAGATATTTTGTATAAATATTTACAGAAATTTCATAGTAATTATAATTACTTCATGATATACTAAAAAAAATGTAGTATCAGTAATTATCTGAAATTCATAAATACTGTATACAAATCTTAATATATATAAATAATAATTCACAAAATATATAATAAATTTATAAAAAAGGATAGTGATTAAAAATGAAAATTGAAAAAGAAAATATTGAAATGGAGAAAATTGTTAATCTTTTAAAAAACTGTGAAGATGATGGAACATTTCTTGATTCAATTTATAACTTATATTTATTTATTGGAATTGCAAAAGGAGTAGATGATGTAAAAAATGGTAGAGGAATGACATTAAAAGAATCGAAAGAAAGGTTGATGAAAAAATATGAAACTTATAATACAAAATATAGCTCATGATTCAATAGATGATTTGTTCCAACATCTTGCTAAATATTCTATTAAAAATGCAATAAAAATAACTGATAAGATTTATGAACATATCTCCCATCTAAAATTTTTACCCAATATTGGTAGATATATACCAAGTATACCAGACAAGCATTTTAGAGAATTTATTTATCAAAAACATAAAAATTCTTATAGAATTATATATTATATTTCTAAAACAACCAATACAATTTATATTTTATATATTGCTGATTGCAAACAAGATTTTAACCATATTTTAAAACAACATAATTATTTTAATAATTTATTAAAACTTTAATTCAGAGCTTTCCACCAAAACTAATTTAAAGAATTCATATATATATATATATACAAATTGCCATTTTAAAATTACAAAAAACATTTATCAAATGTATTTTGTATATTACAAAATAGCATTAATTTATATTAGTAAATTATTGTCGAGTTTTCTATTTTTTTATCTATTTTTTTATTTTCCTGCTTATAGTATTACAAATTCTAATCTTATTTTACAGTTTTATTTCTTTTATATTTCACTACCCGATTTTATGTTTCCTAATGTTACAATATTAAAGTTATCAACACACATGTGGATAATGTGGATAACCTTGTGAATAATTGATATATAAGTATTTTTTTGTTGTATTTATTCACATAGTTTTCAACATGCACTGATTTTGTAAAACAATAATATTTATTGTAAAATTATGTTTATCAAATAAATATTTGTTTCAAACATTTATTGTTTAACAGTTCCATAATTAACTCATAAATATTAATAGGTATTTCATAAATACTTTAATAAATTTATCTCTTTAATTATTAAATCCCATTATTTAGATGAAAAAACTAAATAATGGGACTCTTTTCTAAAAAATATATAATTTTAAATATATTAGAATAATAATCTCAGAAATTAATATAACAGGAAATCCTATAACAAATTGTAACTTTTTTGTTTTATGTCTAAAAGTATACATTCCTGCTATACCTCCAATTCCTCCTCCTAATAATACAAGCATAAATAATGTTGCTTCTTTAATTCTCCATGAACCGATTTTTGGCTTTATGTTTATCTATCCACATAGTTAAAAAAGCTATTAAATTAATTGCTATAAAATAAATTATTATATTTCTTAAATTAAATATGTCAGTTAAATTAATTAATTGATTCATTTTTTCTTCCTTTCATTAATATATACCTGTAAATACATTTATTTATTATTTATCCAAATAAACTCATTTGATTACTTTGACTCATTCCATTTAAAACACCCACACTCTTTAAAGTTTCTATTGCAACTTTTCCAATTTTAGACCTAATTTTTAAATCATCTATAGACATGAATTTCCCATCTTTTGCAGAAGTATATATCCCTTCTGCATCAATTGGACCAAGTCCTGGAATTGCACTTAATGGTGGACGAATTCCATCTTCTTCCATTATAAATTTCTCATGATGTGATAAATATAAGTCTATTGGTAAAAAATTAATTCCTCTTTCATACATTTCTAAAACAAGTTCTAAAACTGGATACATTTCTTTATCTTTATTTTGGGCAGAATTTCCTTCCAAATCTATCTCTTTCATCTTATTTTTCACTTTTTCTTTTCCATGACACATTATTTCACTATCAAATTGTTTTGCTCTTATAGAAAAATATGCTGAATAATATGCTTTTGGAATATGTACTTTAAACCATGCAATTCTAAATGCCATTGTTACATATGCAGCAGCATGAGCCTTAGGGAACATGTATTTTATTTTTTCACATGATTTAATATACCAATCTGGAACATTATGTTCTTTCATTAAAGCCTTATATTCTTCCCATTTTGCTGGGTCTTTTAATGCCTTTCCTTTACGTACAGTTTCCATTATTTTAAATGCAGGATTTGGTGGCAAACCTTGTTTTATTAAATAAATCATAATATCATCTCTACAACATATAGCTTCATTTAACGTAACAGTTCCTTCTTCAATTAAACTTTGTGCATTTCCAAGCCACACATCTGTACCATGTGAAAGTCCAGAAATACGAATTAATTCATCAAATGTCTTTGGTCTTGTATCTAAAAGCATACCGTCTTACGAATTTTGTTCCAAATTCAGGAACACCAAAACTTCCAACTTGTGAATTTATTTGTTCAGGAGTTACACCTAAAGCTTCTGTAGAGCTAAAAATCGACATTGTATCTGGGTCATCAAGTGGTATTTTTTGAGGGTCAACACCTGTTATATCTTGAAGCATACGAATAATAGTAGGATCATCATGACCAAGTATATCTAGCTTAAGAAGATTTTGGTCAATAGAGTGATAATCAAAATGTGTTGTTATAATATCTGAATTTGGGTCATCTGCTGGATGCTGTACTGGTGTAAACTCATATATTTCTCTTCCCTTTGGAACAACTATAATACCACCTGGATGTTGTCCAGTTGTTCTTTTTATACCAGTACATCCGACTAGCAATTCTTAATACTTCTGCATTATTTACAGGAACTCCTCTTTCTTCATAATATTTTTTTACATATCCGAAAAGCTGTTTTATCTGCAACAGTACCAACTGTTCCTGCTTTAAATGTAGTTCCTCTACCAAAAATTATTTCTGTATATCTATGTGCTTTTGCTTGATATTCACCAGAGAAATTAAGGTCGATATCTGGCTCTTTATCTCCATTAAATCCGAAGAAAAGTTTCAAAAGGTATATCCATTCCATCTTTATCTAGTTTATGTCCACATTTTGGACATTCCTTATCAGGAAGGTCAAATCCATTTTTAAAACCATAATCTTTAAAATCTGAATATTTACAATTTGGACATCTATAATGTGCAGGAAGAGAATTAACCTCTGTAATACCTGTCATATTAGCAACAAATGATGAACCAACAGAACCACGTGAACCAACCAAATATCCATCTTCGTTAGATTTCCATACTAGTTTTTGTGCAATAATATACATAACTGAAAATCCATTTTTTATAATTGAATCTAACTCTTTTTGTAATCTATTTGCAACTATTTCTGGAAGGTCTTCTCCATATAATTCATGTGCTTTAGTATATGCAATATCTTTAATTGTTTGCTCACAATTATCAATATATGGTGGACACTTTTCAGGTGATATTGGGCTTATTCTTTCACACATATCTGCTATTTTATTTGTGTTTGTTACAACAACTTCATATGCTTTTTCTTCTCCTAAATATTCAAATTCTTTAAGCATCTCATCTGTTGTTCTTAAATAAAGTGGAGCTTGCTGGTCTGCGTCATCAAACCCTTGTCCTGCCATTAAAATTCTTCTATAAATTTCATCTTGTGGATCCATAAAATGCACATCACATGTTGCAACTACTAACTTTCCTAATTTTTCACCCAAATGTACTATTTTTTCATTTATTTCTTCTAATGCTTTTGTATCTGGAACTGTTTCATTTCTAATCATGAACATATTATTTCCTATTGGTTGAATTTCTAAATAATCATAATCTTTTGCTATATCTTCTATTTCTTCATCAGATTTTCCAGCAATAATTGCTCTATATAATTCACCTGCTTCACATGCACTACCAAGTATTAGTCCTTCTGAATATTTTTTGTATAGAGATTTTAAAATACGAGGTCTTTTATAAAAATAGTGCAAGTGTGAAAGTGATATTAGTTTATATAAATTCTTAAGTCCCACATAATTTTTAGCCAAGATTATTGCATGATAGCTTGGAAGTCTTTTGTAATCTGCATTACCTGAATTTAATTTATCTATATCATCAACAGTTTTTACACCTTTTTCTTTAAGCATCTCAAACATTACATTTAATACTTTTACTGTTGTATCTACATCATCTAATGCTCTATGTGCTACTTCTACCTTTATACCTAATTTTTCTGCAATAATTCCTAATTTATATTTTTTATATTCTGGAAAAAGTTCTTTTGCTAAACGAAGTGTATCTAAATATGTATTTTCTAAACTTAATCCTAACTCTTTTGCATTATATTTTAAAAATCCAATATCAAAATCTGCATTATGAGCAACTAAAACACTATCTCCAACAAAATCTAAAATTTTAGGCATAACAGTTTCTATTGTTTCTGCATCTTTTACCATATCATCTGTTATATTAGTTACTTCAATTACTCTTTGTGGAATTGGCTTTTCTGGATTTACAAAACAAGAAAATTCATCAATTACTTCTCCATTTTTTACTTTCATTATTCCAACTTCTGTAATCTTTTCTGTTCTAAAAGAAAAACCTGTAGTTTCTAAATCTAAAACACAATATGTTGTATCTATATCTTGTCCTTTTGGAAAAGATACACAAGGCACCTTATCTGGTACTAAATATGCTTCCACACCATAAATAACCTTCATATCAGGATTATCAAAACCTAATAACTTATGTGCTTCTGGGAATGCTTGTACCACTCCATGGTCTGTTATTGCAATAGATTTCATCCCCCACTTCATTGCACGTTTTATTAAATCTTTTGCAGATGTCATTCCATCCATTTGACTCATTTGTGTATGCATATGAAGTTCTACTCTTTTTACTTTTGCTTCATCTTTTCTTTCCTGTTTTTTCATTCCAGCTGTTTCTACAATAGTATTTGCAATAACACCAAGTTCTTTTGCAAATGGGTCAAATTGCGCTGTACCACCAATTTTAAGTCCTTTAGCAGATTTTATTCTTCCGAGAAACAGCTTTAAATTTATCTTTTTCTATAAAAGCTTTACATGTAATTGTACTTGTTCCATCATATAAATCAAACATAAATAAAAATTTTCCTGTTTTTAGTTCTCGTGAATCTGTATTTATTACTTCTCCTTCAAGTGATATTTTTCCACTATCTATAGAAACATCTATTACTTTTACTAATGGATCTTTTATATTTTGATTTCTTCCTAATATTAAAGGTGTTATCTCTTCTGGTTCTTCTTGCTTTTTATTTTTACTATCATTTTTATCTTCTTGTTTATAGTTATTTGTAAGGTTTCCATTAACTTGAACTTTTGAATCTTTTTTGTTAAATTCTTTATTTTCTTTTTCAATTTTATTTTCTTTTGTATCATCTATTATGTTAGATTTTTCTTGAACTTTTTTTATAACATCTTTTTGTAACTTTTGTCTATATTCTAAAGCTTTTACTTTATTTTCTTCTGAATCATTATCCATATATTTTATTTTTAATTTCTTATTAAATACATTAAATATTAAATCTGATAAAACTTTATCCATATTTCTACCATTTAGTATATCTGCCCCTGATAATTTCAAATTAATATTTAAATTATTCCCATCTAAATTTAAAATACTATCCTTTAATAATGCTTTAGTAAGAGGATGTTTATATGATAAATAATCTAAAATATCATCCCACTCACTTAGAAAATTATTTTCCATTCCATCTATATAACTAATATGTATTATTGCTTCTTTAAGCATAAATCTTTTAATTAAATATTTCTCAAAAGCTCCAACATCTTTTACTTTTATAGGCTTGTCTGATAAAATATTAACTTCTAATTTATTAGTCTTTTTGTATAAATTTATAGATTTTATTTTGGTATTTATAATATTACTATTTATTTCAAAATCTTTAAAAATTTCTTTTAGCATCTTTTCTTGAACATCCGCCATTTTCTTTGTTACACCCTCCTAAGAGATAACCAAAAAGTAAATAAAAATTTGACTCATCTTTAAATCTACAATTCACCAAATCTTTCATCCCTTTTTTGGTTCATATAATAGAATTTAATTTATCACATACATTTTTAACATTTTCAACGTTATGTATAACAATTCCATTATTTATTCCATTTTCGGCATTTGTATTAATAATTATATCTCCTAAATTGAAAAATGATTGTAATAAACTTTGCACACATTTTATTTCTTTTAAATTCTCATATTTGATATATTTATTTTCTATATTTATAAAATTAGAATTAAATATTAATTTATCTTCATAAAATTCATATTCAAATGATTTATACCTTTGTCTTTCAAATAATAGTATAATTGTCATAACAATAGCAATTATTACTATAGCTATTAAATATACTACCAAAGTTTTATATATTATAGATGGTATTAACATTAATATAAATAGTAATAATAAAATTGAACCTCTATGTATTATTTCATATAAAGTTTTGAAAGTTGGTTTTATTTTTAAAAGTGCATTTTTTTCTCCCATTTTTTAATTTATATGCTATTTAAAATAACACATTTCCTCCTTTTTATCTATAGTAAAACCAAAAATAGGGACATAAAATTGAAGTTCATTTGACACTTCCTTAAATTTATAAATTAATTTTTTGCCCCTTTTTTGTTTATCTTTTTAATTAGAATATTCTTAGTATATCATTATATGTTATATATAATGATAACACTATAAGTATAGAAAATCCCAACATCTGTATAGACATTTCTGTTTTTTCTTTTAAAGGTTTTCTTCTAATCCATTCAATTAATAAAATTACTATTTTTCCTCCATCTAATGGTGGGAAAGGAAGTAAGTTAGTAATACCTAAAGATAAAGATATTAGTGAAATAATATAAATATAATCTTTTATTCCTCCGAGTATTTGAAACTACACTTGCAATTCCAACTGGTCCCATTAATTGGTCTGTAGACACATGACCTGTAAAAAGCTGTTTTAAATTATCTATAATTGAAAAACTAAAATCTATTGTAGAATTAAAAGCATAATACACTTTATTTGCAAAAGTATTTTCTGCAAGCTTTAAATTAACTCCTAAATAGTATTGTGATTTTTCTGTAGGAATAATTGTAAACTCTTTTTCTTCTCCTTGTCTTTGTATTAAAATTTTTAAATCTGATTCTTTATTTTCATTAATTAACATTATTAATTTATTTACATTATCTTTTACATCTTCTCCATTAACTTTTAATATAATATCATTTACTTCTAATCCTTGCTTTTTTGCAGGACTATCTTCCCCAATAGCTACAACTTTTGTAGAATTACCTTCTTTTAAATATATTCCTGTTTCTTTATATTTTACTTCATTTGGAATAATATCATATTCTAATAATTTATCATCTCTTTTTATTAGAACCTTTACTTTATCTCCTTTAGACTTTAAAATCTGTTCATTAATATCTTCTTGATTTATAACTTTTTTGCCATTTATTTTTTTAATTTCATCACCAGCTTGTAATCCTGAAATTTGTGCATTATATCCATCTACTAGTGAATCTATTTTATTACTTACAAAATTAGTATTTGTTGTCATAAGTCCAAAATATAGAATTAATGCAAATACAATATTTACAATACCGTCCTGCTAATACTATTGCTATTCTTTTTGCAATTGAAGCTTTACTAAAAGAACCCTCTTTATTAGAGCGTTCTTCTTCACCTTCCATGCTTACAAATCCCCCTAAAGGGATTAATCGTAATGCATACTTTGTTTCTCTTCCTTGTTTTTTCCAAATTGTAGGACCAAAACCAAGTGCAAATTCATTTACTTTAACTTTGCAAATCTTGGCCACAATAAAATGTCCACCTTCATGGATAAAGACTAATAGACCTAAAAGAAATATAATTTTTATGGCATTTATAAAAAAAGTAAACATGTACATTTCCTCCAATTAATAAAATATTAAAGTAAATTTTCATTCCTAAAATAATTTTAAAAAATTTTAGGATTTAAAACTAGTTAACATATTGTATAATATAAATTTTTAGAGTTAAATATTTCCATTCATGGCTTATTTAAATAACATTACCTAATAATCTTTAATTATTAATTAAAGAACAAATAATAATAAAAAATAAGCAAATGGTGTTATAAATATTAAACTATCTATTCTGTCTAGCATACCTCCATGACCTGGAAGTAAATTACTAAAATCTTTAATTCCAACATATCTTTTTATACTTGATGCTGAAAAATCTCCGATTTGACCTATTATACTTAATAAAATAGAAATAGCACCTATATATAAGTAATTTATATTCATTCCTAAACATGTATTTATAATAAATGTATAAATTAAAGTTAAAGTAGTAGCACCAATTGTGCCTCCTAAACAACCTTCTATAGATTTATTAGGACTAATCTTACTAAATGTATGTTTTCCTATTGTTCTTCCTACAATAAATGCAAATATATCTGTTCCCCATGCAGAAATTATTATATACCATACAAGCAATTTTCCATTTTCTGAACCCATAAGTAATGGCATATACATTAAAAATAATGGTATATAGCAAATTCCAAAAAAAGTAATTGCAATATCTTTAATTGTAGTTTTCATATTAGAAATAATAACTTGTATAAATAGCAGTAATATACTAGTTGGTACTAATACTCCTATTGTTATAACTATATATTGTCTTGGTACAATATGTATTAATGATATTAAAAAACATGCTAAATATCCGAAGCCAATATACTGGTTTTGCTTTTCCTTTAAAGCTATCGAAATATTCATGTAGGCTCATTGCTGCAATTATTGCAAATAATACATCCATTAAATATATATTTCCAAATATAAACACAATAATAACAATTGGTAAGCCTATTACTGTTGTTAATATACGATTTAAATTCATTTACTATTTTCCTCCAAATTTTCTATTTCTAACTTCATAATTTTTTATTGCTTTTAGTAAATCTTCTTCTGAAAATTCTGGCCAATATTTATTATCAAAATAGAATTCTGTATAAGCTATTTGCCAAGGTAAGAAGTTACTTGTTCTTAATTCTCCACTTGTTCTTATTAATAAATCTGGATCTGGCTGCCCTTTTGTATATAAATAGTTTGATATTAACTCTTCATTTATATCTTCTATTTTTATATTATTATTTTTTATTTCTTCTGCTATTTGTTTAATAGCAGATGTAATTTCTGCTCTTCCACCATAATTAAAAGCAATATTTAATGTTAGACCAGTGTTTCCTTTAGTTCTTTCCACTGCTTTGTTTATACTATTTTGCATTCCTTTTGAAAGTACTGAGATATCTCCTAATACATTAATTTTTATGTTTTCTGTATCTGCTCTTTTAGAAAAATCATTTAAGTAATTTTGAAGTAATATCATTAAAGCTCCAACTTCTTCTTTACTTCTCTTCCAATTTTCTGTAGAAAATGCATATACTGTTAAATATTTTATTCCTATATTATTACAATATTTTGCAATTTTTTCTAAGTTTTCTGCACCTTTTTTGTGACCTTCTTTTATTTCTAAATTATTTTCTTTTGCCCATCTTCTGTTTCCATCCATAATTACAGCAATATGTTCTGGACAACTATTAGCTTCTATATTGGTATTACTCATTTTTTTCTCCTTTATTTATTTCTATTTGCAATATATAATGCTAACTCTTTTAAAAATTTATCATCTGTTTTATAAGAAGATATAATTTCTACTGCTTCTTTTGTTATATTGGCTAGCATTTTTTCTGACTCCTCTAATCCATATTTACTAACATATGTACATTTTCCTTTTTCTTTATCATTACCTACTGGCTTACCTAAAACCTTAGCATCTCCTATTTCAGATAATATATCATCTTTTATTTGAAATGCCAATCCTATCTTTTCTGCATATAAAGATAAATTTTCTATATTTTTATCTTCTGCTCCAGCAATTATTGCACCAACTTTAACAGAAGCCTTTATTAATGCTCCAGTTTTATTTTTATGCATATATTCTAAATAGTCGTTTGAAATTTGTTTCCCTTCAAATTCTGTATCTATATACTCTCCTGCAATCATTCTATCAGTTGCATAAGAAATTTCACGTATTGCTTTAATTTTTCTTAATTTTATATTTTCATCTTTACTATTAATAATATCATCAATCATTATCATATATGCATTATTAAGTAAAGAATCTCCTGCTAAAATTGCAGTTGCTTCATTAAATTTTTTATGATTAGTTAACTTTCCTCTTCTGTAATCATCATCATCTATGCTTGGCAAATCATCATGTATAAGCGAAAAAGTATGTATCATTTCCATAGCTACAGCAAAAGTAAGGCATTCTTCTATATTGCTATCAAATAATTTATATGTTTCTAATATTAAAATTGGTCTTAATCGTTTTCCTCCAGCAAGCAAACTATATTTTGTAGACTCATTTAATATTCCTTCTGGACAATCTGTATCTCGAAAATACTTTTCAAAACTTTTATTAATTAATTTTGCATCATCAATTAGTACTTGTTTAAAATCCATAACTATTTGGGTATGTTAGATTATTTATCTAAACATATTCTCCTTTCCAGTAAGCATTTTATTCTTACATTATATTATTTATACACTCATTATTTCTTTTTCTTTATTTTCTAAAATTTTATCAATACAGTCTATATTTTTATCTGTTATTTTTTGTATATCTTCCTCTGCTTGTTTTAATTCATCTTCTGTAATTTCACTATCTTTTTGCATTTTTCTATAACTATCTATACTATCTCTTCTAATAGCTCTTACTGCTATTCTTGCTTCTTCTGCTATTTTTTTTACTTCTTTAACAAGTTCTTTTCTTCTTTCTTCATTTAATTCTGGGAAATTTAATCTAATTACTTTTCCATCATTATTTGGATTAATTCCTATATCGGCTTTTAATATTTCTCTTTCTATTTCTTTTAAAATTCCTGCATCCCATGGTTGTATTACTATTAGTCTTGCTTCTGGAACAGAAATACCAGCAACTTGATTTATTGGAGTTGGCATGCCATAGTAATCTACTTTTATTTTATTTAATATAGCAGGATTTGCACGACCAGCTCTAATTTCTGATAAATTTTCCTCATAAACACTTACTGTTTTTTTCATCTTTTCTTCTAAATCTGTATAATTCATAATATTCTCTCCTTTTATTTTTTATAATTATTTTGATAAAATTATTCTATTGTTACAATATTACCATATTATAATATTTAATTTTATACTTTTTCATTAATTTATATTTTATTATTATTAAAATTAATTACTAGTCAATTTTATTTATATATAATTACTAATAGAAATTTTGGTATAAATTAAAGACTAACTAGTAATTAAATTTTATTTTACTAATGTTCCTACTTTATCGCCTTTAACTGCTTTTATTATATTTTCTGGATTATCCATTGCAAATACTATTAATGGTATATTGTTATCTTTACATAATGATATTGCTGTAGAATCCATTACTTTTAAATCTTTATTTAATATATCTAAATAAGTTATTTCATCATATTTTATTGCATTTTCATCTTGTTTTGGATCTGCTGAATACACTCCATCAATTGTTTTGGCAACTAATATAACATCTGCTTCTATTTCTGCTGCTCTTAATGCTGCTGCTGTATCTGTTGTAAAAAATGGATTACCAGAACCACATGCAAATATAACTACTCTTCCTTTTTCTAAATGTTTAGTTGCTTTTCTTTTTATATATGGTTCTGCAACTTCTCTCATTTCTATTGCAGTTTGTACTCTTGTATACATTCCTCTTGATTCTAAAGCATCTTGAAGTGCTAATGCATTCATTGTAGTAGCAATCATTCCCATATAATCTGATGTAGTTCTTTCCATATCTTTTCCATATCTTCCACGCCAGAAATTTCCTGCTCCTACTACTATTGCAACTTGTACACCTAAATCTTGCATATTTTTTATTTGATTACAAATTTCTCCAATTACTTCTGATGATATACCAGTTTTTGCATCTCCAGCCAAAGCTTCTCCACTTAATTTTAATAAAACTCTTTTGTATTTAATATTAGACATAACTATTCTCTCCTTATTTTTTTATACTTTGCTATTGTACCATATAATAAAATATTTTTGCAGTATTTTTTTAAAAATTTTATAAAATATTTGTATTAATTTCAATTTTTCCCTTAATATTATTTATAATATTACAAAAAATATTATAAATAATACTTTTAGGAGGTAATATGAACCAAATATTAGTAACTAAGGAATTTACTAAAAAGCAAAAAATAGAGTTATTTAATTTTAAATTACAATTTTATATTTCAACTACTCTATTTATTATAATAATTATATTGTTTTCATCAATGGTTTATAGTAATACAAAAAAAGAACAAGAATCTAAATCTTTAACCGACTCATTTAATATTAGTACATTATATAATTCTTCTGTAAATACTATAGATAAATCAGATAATGAATCTTTTGTAATAGGAATTATAGAAATTGAGAAAATAAAAATTAACTATCCTATTTTATCTAATGTTAATGATGAACTTTTAAAAATCTCGCCTTGCAAATTCGCAGGTCCTACACCTAATAAAGCTCGGAAATTTATGTATTGCAGGACATAACTATGCAGATAAAAGATTTTTTGGAAGATTAAAAGAATTATTAATTAATGATAAAATAACTATTTATGATTTATCTGGTAATAGTTTAGATTATTATATTTATGAAAAAAGAGAAATTAGTCCAAATGATTTATCATGTATGTTACAAGAAACAAATGGAGAAAAAATTGTAACACTTATAACATGTAATAATATGTCTGATAAAAGGTTATTAATTAAAGCAAAAACACTATAAACAAACTAAAAGCTATTTAGATTATTTATAGTGTTTAATTACTATTTATTTTTTTACTTATTTTATATTATAATTTTTTACTTTTCTATATGCATATATTGCTGAAATACCACATATAATAGCAAAAGCTATTATTGCATAATCTTCTGTTATTCCTGTTTTTGGTAATGTTTCATTTACTTGTGTATTATTAGATACATTATTTGTATTTGTTATATCAGTTACATTATTTGTTGCTGTTGTGTTTGTATTATTTGTTTCTTCAATTGTTGTCATATTTCCATTTTCATTAAGAAATTTATTGATATCAAAATCTGAAGCTAATACTGAAGTTTGTAAGATAACAAATAATAAACTTATAATTAAAATTACACTTAAAACTTTTTTTGTTATTTTCATATTCCTCTTCTCCTTTTTTCTTTTGATATTAATATTATTATCTTTATTTTTTGATTTTTATATACGAAATATGCAAAAAATATAGATAATCTTTTATTTTCTTTTATATTTTATACTTAATTTGTCATATAGTCAACATTTTTCGCAAAAATTTTATATAATTATATAGAGAAAGAGCATATATTCAAATATTAAATCTAAATAATACTATATCTCCATCTTGCATTATATATTCTTTTCCTTCTAATCTAATCAATCCTTTTTCTTTTGCAGAAACCATCGAACCTTCTTTTATTAAATCATTAAAAGAAACAATTTCAGCACGTATAAATCCTCTTTCTATATCTGAATGAATCTTTCCGAGCTGCCTTAGGTGCTTTTGTTCCTTTTTTTATAGTCCATGCTCTAACTTCTGGCTCTCCTGCTGTTAAAAATGACATAAGACCTAATAAATCATAACTTGCTTTAATTACTTTATCTAAACCAGATTCATTTAATCCGAAGTGCTTCTAGCATTTCTTTTTTATCATTTCCTTCTAACATAGCTAATTCTTCTTCTATTTTTATACATAAAGGAATTACTTCTGCTTTTTCTAAATTTGCATATTCTTCAACTTTATTTACTAATTCATTATTACTTACGTCTTCTATATCTTGTTCTGATACATTTGCTATATATAAAATTGGTTTCATTGTTAATAAATATGTTTCTTTTAAAATCTCTTTTTCATCATCTGAAAGTTCTATTGTTCTTGCTGATTTTCCTTCTTCTAAAACCTTTTTTACTTTTTCTAAACAATCTATTTCAATTTGATATTTCTTATCAGATTTTAATAATTTTCTAGCTTTATCTAATTTTTTATCAATTGTTTCAATGTCTGAAAAAATTAATTCTAAATTTATAGTTTCAATATCTCTTAAAGGATTTACACTTCCATCAACATGTACAATATTAGGGTCTTCAAAACATCTTACAACTTGAACAATACTATCTACTTCTCTTATATGTGATAAGAACTTATTTCCAAGTCCTTCACCTCGACTTGCTCCTTTTACTAAACCTGCGATATCTACAAATTCTATAATTGCATGTGTAGTTTTTTCTGGTTTATACATTTGTGTTAAAATATCTAGTCTTTCGTCTGGTACAGGAACAACACCTACATTAGGCTCTATTGTACAAAATGGATAATTTGCACATTCTGCTCCTGCATTGGTAATTGCATTAAATAAAGTACTTTTCCCCACATTTGGAAGTCCTACTATACCGATTTTCATTTTTTATCCCTCTTTCTTTATATAGCTATATCTATAATATTAATAGTTGCTTGTATAGCTGCATTATAATATCTTTTCTTTTCTTCTTGCTCTTTTCTTTCCTTTTCTTCTTTAGCTTTTAATTCTTGTTTATATACAATCCAAGGATTAGATTTATTATCATCTGATGGATCCCAATTTCTTAAATGTTCAGAATATCCAGATATCTTTTGTATAGTTGGAATTCCAAATGGGCCTGGATTTTCAGATGAGTAAAATTCCACTCCGAGTACCAGTACCACAATTATCATAAATCCATTTAGCATTTTCTACAGTAAGTCTAATACATCCTAAAGATACATCTTGTCCTAATTTATCATATTCCCAATATTCTAAACTTGAAGGATTGTATTTTTCTAAATATGGTACTGAATGAAATAATATATTACCAATAATTTGAGTACAATATTGCCCATATACATCTCCTTGTAAGTCTAACCATTCTCTTTTAAATGTAGTTATTTTATATGTACCTGATTTAGGTGTATATTCTCCTGTAGAACAAAGCATTGTTTTAACAGGTTTTGAATATCTATTAGATTCATCTTTTTCATATATATTAACTGTTTGAGTTTTTAAATTGACTTTAATATAATATTTAGTATTTCCTGTTGGATAACTTTCTTGATTTTCATTTACTGAATTATTATTTTTATCTAAATCATCGAGTACTTCAACAACTATTGGTGATTTCTGACTAACATCTTTTATATTTATTTCTTCTATACTTTTTCCTTTATTTGAAATAGTGTATGTTAAAGTGTATACAATAACAATATTGGTTACAATAGCTATTGCAACCAATAAAAATATTATAATACTATTATCTTTAATTATTTTTTTTATTTTATGCAAATTTATTCCTCCCAAATTATATTTTTGGAGCTTACAGCAGTTGAATTAACTGCTACAAAAGCCTATATTTTCATATGCTTCAGGTATTTAGATTTAATATGAATAACTGTCTAATGTAAATTTTCTTACTTTTTTCATTGTTTATATTATAAATTTCAATTACAGTTTTGTCAATAATCAAAAAATTACAATGAGATTTGTATTTTCTTGGTCAATTTCTAGGTCGTTTTTTGACCTAGAAACTATTCTAATATTTTCTAATATAGAATTATATAATGTTTCATACTGTTCCTTAGTTAATAACCTCTCCAGACATTTTACTACCTACTATTATAATTATATAATCTATCAGAATGTGCTGCTACATTCCTTATATATAAAAAATTACCCAAGGCTTCAAATATTTCTTGGATACCGCTCATATATATGTTAGTCTATTTTTTATATAAAATCAATACGTTTTCTTCAAATTTTTGCTTATCAAATTATATGCTATAACAAAAAATGACAAAATTTCAATTCATTTTTGAAACTTCATCATAATTTAGGCAATGGAGCGAATGTCGTAGTTATTTACAACTTTTTACTCTCTTGACGATTGATACAAATATCAATCAATTTATTAATGTATATCATATTTTTGATAAATTACAATAAAATTTTTTAAAAAACTTTATTTAATTTATTAAAGGAAGGACTGCAATGCAGTATCCCTCCTTCAATAAACTTGTTCAATTACTTTCAGACTCTACGATAATAACTGATGTGGCTCCATTTGGTATGATTCACCTTATTAGCCTGTGTATCAATAAATTCACGAGTTTGCAGACTGCCAGCGGTGTTGAATCCTGCACCATATTCCCAATCATAGCGTTTTCTCAAATACGCTTTTGCTCTATGAACTTTCTTTCCCCCATGCTTAACAGGATATACCAATGCAGGGTTTAAGTATTTGATATGAGAACAAGAATACGGTTGTTTAGGTTCAGTTTCTTTCCATTCAATTTCAAGCTCAAAAAGGTTAAAACGAATATTTTTGTTTTTCCCTCTATAACATCTGGAAATAGCTGAAACATCTTTAGTTTCAAAGCATTTACCATATCCAAGATACATAGGAACTTCAAGGTTGCGTTCCCATGTTGCACCACAGCAACCAATTAACCATGCTGCTTCAGTTTTGCGAATCCGTCCATTATTGAGAACAGCATATTTCTTAGCAATCACAAAGATTGCAAGATTATAATGGTTCCAAACAACGTTAGAAGAGGCTGACAAGAAAATGTTTATTACCTGTTCCTTAGGATACAAGGTGGCAACTACTTTTCCATTTTCCAAAAAGTCGATGCTGTCATTGCTACGAATAACTGAATATTCCTCATACATCCGCTTTAAAACATAATTAAACATATAAATACCTCCAAAAATTTTTTCATTGATGTGATTGATAGTAACTGCAAACCTGAGGTTTACAAACATAGACACTTTGCCTATATCTCTTTTAGTATATCATATTTACATAAAAATGTCAAAAATTAATGACATTTCCAAAACTTAATTATTAATTACTTGTTTTTTGTTAATCCTAAAAGTAATACAATTAAATAAATACTATGCAACTTGATTTTGTTCTTTTTTAGTCATTTCCATAATTTTAGCCATTGCAAACATTATAAGATGATATTAAGCAAAATTGATTAAAGTAGTTTTATATTCTTCATCAATTTCTTTTAGCTTAATATCAAATATTTCATATATTTCGGGTTTATCATATTTTAGGTTAGTACAACTGCTATCACTCATACATAATGCAAGTCTTAGTCTATTTGTTAAATCCATATCGTTTATCATATCTATTAAATATTTAACTTTTTCATTTTCCATATTAAAAATTCCCTTTCTTTTAAAATCTAGTATTATTATTTTTCTTTTTACTCTTAGTTTGTTTATTTTCTTCTGGTATAGTTACTCTTCTATAAATATTATTGGCTATTTCATTATCGTTGTTATCAAATATTCCGTTTTTGTATAGGTCATCACTAACAATTTTATAGTTTTCATCTTTATCAAAGCAAATCCTTTTATGAAAATGGCTCATAATACTATGCCAAAAGCCTTTGAACTTCTGCAATTCTTGTTTAAGTTTTTCTTTTTCAGTTCGTAATTTACCTATAATCTTGTCCTTAGTAGATAGTTTCTTTTTCAAATTGCCGATTTCATTATCTTTTAGTTCTATTTCATATTTAAGTGAACGATTTTCCTTTTCTATTTCAAAAGCAGAATGTTCAAAATCTTTAATCGCTATATTTAAGTCATTTACACTTCTAACAGTTTTCTTTTACATCTTCTGCATAATTTTTGATTTTCTGGACATCCTCGTTTGAAATAACCATATTATTTTTGTTTAGTTTAGTAGGTTTTAAACTTTCTAAAATTTTACCTATATCTTTACTGGTATTATCAAGTTTCTTTGTTTGTGTATTTGCCTTTTTGCTTTTCCTTTAGCCTAGTATTAACTTCATAAAACTTGTTATATGACTTAATACAAGCATTTCTCATTTTATCTTGTATTTCAGTAAGTGAAGTTTTAGTAAACAATTTACTTTTTCCTACTTGTTTTTTCATTCCTCTAGTACAATTTGTAGTTACTGGAACACCTACAATGTGTATATGGGGAGAAACTTCATCAAAATGTATTGTAGCATTTGCTATTTTGAAGTCTGGGATAATTTTAATCAAGTCTTTTACTTGCTCATTATATACATCAACCATTTTAAATCTATATCTTTCGTCTTTATCATTCCAAAAGTCCATATCTCCAAGTTCTATTATAATTTCACACGCAATATCATTTTGAGATTCACATACTTTTGTAAAGTAATTATCTATTTTTCTATCATTTCTAGTTTGATTATTGTTATATTCAATTCTAGCTTGTTCAAATTCGTCTAAATATACTTGTTTTACATCATTTACAATATCACTTGTCCCATATATTGTTCTAATTAGTTCTGTTTGATTATCATAATCTCTTAAATTGTGTTTATTTACATCAGATAAATCTTTTGCATTTTGTTTTACTTATGGTAGAGATAACTTATCACAAAGAAGGAGATTTTTTCGTTCCTGACTTATATTTGGAAAAAGACAATTATGAGAATAATTATATTATTGGAAAATATGGGCATTTAAGATTAGAATATCTAAAAAATCACAAAAAGGCTGAATATATAATAATGTTTATGAACAAAACTTTAAGAAAACATATTGTAGAAACTGACAAGCAAGCTAAAGAAAGATTTGAAATACTTATGAAACAAATGCTAGAAAAAAATCCTATTGATGAAAACTTGAAAAATACTGACTCTTTAAAATGGACTGGACTTATGAATAATTATAATCATTGTATAGAAGAAATCATACTAAAAGAACTAATTTATTGATAATTTAAATAGAGCAGAGTTATAAAAATTCTGCTCTATTATGTTTAGTCTGAAAACATTTTATCTAACAATTCTTCTTTTTCTACTTTTGAGCCTTGCCAATAAAAATTTAATGATGAATGTGATGTTGAATTTAGACTTTCTTCAAGCTTACTTATTATTTTTTCCAACTGTCTTTTATTGGTTATATTTCCTTCTTTATTAATTTTTTCTTCTTGTGGTCCTGCAATAGTTGTTTGACTATTAGTTTTTAAATAAGAATAAACGTTATTTTTAGAATAAAAAATATAATACTTTTCACTAGAAGTAGCATCAAAACCTATAAAATTATCAAAATTAATGATTGCTATTGCATTATCTCTTTGTTCTTGTGCTATAGTAGGCATATTAGAATATCTAGTCTCTAATATTTTATTTATTACATTAAACTTATCAAGCAAAAATATTAGTATTCCAATAATAATCATTACTATAGTAATTACTAATATAATTTTTCTACTGACATTGAATTTTTTACATAAAAATATTGCTATTACAACAACAAATAAAATTATAAATAGTAATCCCATTTTTAGAATCTCCTTTTCCATTTATTCTAGTCATTTGTTTAATCATCTTTTATTAATCTTCCTCTTAAATATATTGGAAGTAATATCATTTGGGTTGGTAATTCAATTAAAAGTAAATAATCTAATGCTGTTAAAATATCTTCAAGTAGATATTTTATATCTAAAAATGATATAAATGCTCCTAAAATAACGAGCAACATCATAACTATAGATGGTATAGAGCTTATAATTATCCTTGCTTTATTTGATCTTATAAATAATCCAAGAAGTGTACTAATTGAGACTAAACTAATAATAATATACTGATTTATTGGAATAATAGCCAAATTCGATGGATATTTATTCCTTATATAAATACTACATACTATATACGAAAGTAAAGTTATTAGTACTAATATAAAATATGTTGGTAATATTTTTTTAATTTTCTTTGCCAATATACAAAAAATAATGCTATTAATAATCAATAATAGAATTATAATTACTAATGCATAAGTATTATACTTATTTTGTATTTCCGCATTTTCATGTTCAATCATATGTTTACTCTCATATTCAAAGTAGTCAAACTTATCGACGATACTTTTTGTGTTAGTAGCATATACACTATAATAGAAAGCAGATATTATTATTAAAAATGCTAACGATAATATTAATAATTTTTTCATTTTTACCCCCAATATAATTATCACTTATAGGCAAATTATATCAGTAAATTCTCAATATTACAACAAAAATGGCAAAATTTCTTGACTTACGACACAATCCGTGGTATAAAATATGTGTATTCATAGGAATACAAGAATATTGATGTCTTCTTTGGAATTTTACAATTCCTCAGATGCCACGCGAAAACGAGTCGCATATAGGATTGCGAGCTGGTTATTAGAAAGTGTGAAAAATTTAAAAATAATAATAGTAAACTTGTCCAGTATTTATAAGTAATTAAGAAGCCATGAGTGCAAAATTCAATATTCTATTTACATACACACTAAAAAATGAGTACATATTGCAAACTCAAATTTTGTTTGAGCTTATTAAAATTGTACTCATGTAGGTAAATAGAGTATTGGTATATCGCTTGTGGTCTTTTTGTTGTGTATAAATTTCTGCCCTCTCTATTTATACAGAAACAAAAAGAGCTTAACAATTTATTTTTGGTATGTAAATAAATTGTTAAGATAAGCAAAAGGATATATGAACGGTATTAAATATATTCTTTTGCTTTGGCGAAGCCAAACATAAATTATCTATCGCAAGATTAGATAATTTATGAGCCCTCCGCTAGGAGCCCACGACATCTTTCCAAAACGAAGTTTTGAAAGTGTCATAGTGGGTTACATACTTTCTAAAAGAAAGTTATGTAACAGCTCCCTTCGGTCGCTACTAGCTACCTACAGAAAGGAAAATATATTGGACAAGAACAAGACAAATTATTCAGTAGCTAGAGTAGAAACTTATACTAAAACAAGTATAACTAAAGCTGAAAGACACAACGAAAGAAAAAATAAATCATATTCTAATATGAATGTTGATTTAACTAAAACACACAACAATATACATTACAAAAGATGTGAAACCACCTATAATGAGAAATTAAAAGAAATGCTTGATAGTGGACAAGTATCATTAAGAGGTTTACAAAAGAATGCCACACTATTTGATGAACTTATATTTGACATTAACTCCGACTATTTTGAAAAACATGGTGGTTACGAATTTGCAAAAGAGTTTTATGAAAGAGCTTTTCACTTTGCTGAGCAAGAAATGGGAACTGATAATATTCTAACACCACTTGATTTACTTGATAAGGTTACGTACATCTTTTGGACTTTGACTTCATAGGTAGTCTCATCCGCTTACCAAGCCTTAGTATCAGGTTTTTGTACATTGAGCCAAGATTTTGCTACACACTTCCTTCACTTTCACCTCACAATGGATAGCTTGCGTTTCACTATGTGGTTGGAGATGTATACCCCCACTACGGACTTTCACCGATTAACTAAACGACATGCCCGTCACACCTAAAAAAGTGCCTAGAATCTTTGCTAGACTCTAGGCTATATTTGAATGACTTAGAGCTTCGAAAGTTTTCTAAGTACCGTTCTTTAGTATTATATTTATTTTATTAATTTTTATTCATAGGGAATCCCATTATTTCTGTAATTTTTGTTATTTTGATAGATTTTACTTTTTCATTCAGCTTTTTAATCTCTTCATATATAGAATTATATAATGTTTTATACTGTTCCTTAGTTAATAAACGCTCCATACATCTTACTACCATATACAAGTTTGTTATATTATCTGGTTTTATGTAGTTCTCATCAATAAGTTTAAAAGAAATATAAAATTTACTAGTATAATTATATAATCTGTCAGAATGTGCTGCTACATTCCTTACTGTTGTTAAATTCTTTAATATTTGTTTTAATAATTTATCTGATATTTTAAAGTATTTTGCTATTGCTTGTCTATCACTTTGCTTAAGTAATCCATAATAACTACTTGCTACACCAAACGTAAGAATTTTAACTAATACATATGGTGGAACAAATCCATATTTGTCTATGTAATGTGTTACAGCAGTATGAACATTATAATCTTTTTCAATTTCATTATTAATTTTTTTAAGCAAGTTTTCCCTTATTTCTACATTTATTTTATTATCCCACTTAGAAATATTTAAATAGTCTTTTATACCATATATTTTAGAAATTTGATTTGCCATAATTGATTTTATAACTGTTTCTATTTCTAAACAATATTTTAATACTATATTCTTTAGATTCTTATCAAATTCAAATATAGCATATATATCATCAAATGAAACATTATTGATGTAATCTCCATTTTTATCTTTAAAAATATTTTTATATGTATTAACAATTGAATAATATGTATATCTTTCAATTTTTTCTAAAGCATCTTTTTTATTAGAAATAACTATTCCTTTTGATGATAAGTAATCTATTAATTCTTCATTTGATTTATATTCTTTCATTAGCACTCCTTATATATAAAAAATGACCCAAGGCTTCGAAAGTTTCTTGGATACCGCTCATATATATATTAGCATATTTTTTATATAAAATCAATACATTTTTTTCAAACTTTTGCTTATCGAATAAAAAATCTAGCAGTAGTACACTAGGAGGCATTTATTTTTGATAAATACATGCTATATATAATTATAACTTATTAAATGAAAAATTATTATGATTGAAATAAAAGAAGTAAATATAGAAGAAGTTTTAAAAGTACATAGAAATATACCAGAATTCTATGAACTAATTCCTAAAAAAGATTATTTTGAAAATAGGTATAAAAGAAGAGAAAAACTTATTATAGTGGCATACTATAATGGTATTCCAGCTGGTTACATTATAGGGTATGATAAATTTCAGGATAATAAAAGTTTTTATTGTTGGATGGCCGGAGTAGATGTAAATTACAGAAGATTAGGAATTTTAACACAATTAATGAATTATCAAACAAATTGGGCAAAAACTAAAGGTTATTGTATATTGAAAATAAAGACTAGAAATAATAGACGAGAAATGTTAAGTTTTTTAATTAGAAATGGTTTTTATTTTACAGATATCGAAACAAAAGAAAATATTAAAGATAATAGAATTAATCTACAAAAGGATATTGTTAGTGAAATTCAAAATACTCAAATAATAACTACTAATGATATTAAAGAATTAATTGAATCAACAAAAGATATAAAAAATATTTTAATGCAGTTACTTAATTTTGAAAAAGAAAAAAATGAAATTACTTTAATACCTAGAAAAGATATGAAATCACTACTTAATTGCTCAGACATAACTGTAGCAAAAATGTTTAATAGAGAGGATTTTCCAGCAATAATGATTGGAGAGCATAAAGTAGAAAAAAGTGCTTTAAAGAAATGGCTCCAGGACCGTAGAGTATAATTTTGGTCGACCTAGAACTTATATAGATGTAAAAGGTATAAATTTTAGTTTTCTCTTAATTTATACCTTTTACTTTTTAATAATCTGTAAAAAATTTATCTACTTCTTCTTCAGTTATAATATGAGTTAGAGAATTTAACTTTTCATTGTCAACAATTAAAGTTTCATCAATATTAAAATTTAGCCAATCAGAGTTCCATATATTGTTATTTGTATAAATCTTTTCACATAAACGTGTCTGATATTCTATATCTCTCCTATCCAATATAGTTAGCCTTTGTAGCCATATATTTAAGTAATCTGTATTTGGAATAGTATTAAATTTTTTCTATTTTCTTTCTTTTTTGCTTCTTCTTTACTATGAATAGCCCAAGAGATAGAATGAGTATAAATAGACGCATAACAATTAGATATATCTGTTACTGCCATATAACTATAATCTAAAGATAATGATATACTTTTTTGCTCATATTCATTCCACCAATTGAGTATTGTTGCCTTCTTATCATACTTTTTACTTTTTGATTCTCCTGGAATACTACAACATAAAATTTTTTTATTCTTTTGAAAATCCTTGAACCTTTTTAATATGATTTTCCAATTTTCACTCTCACATATTTCCTGAGCTAAATCTATATATAAAACAGGATGAATAAGTTCAAACGGTCTCCATGCATATTTGCCATCTTTATTATTAAGAAATTTATAATTTATATCTTCAAATTTGCTAGGAGGATTAGTTCTTTTATTTTTATAAAAATCACTAATTTGTTTTCCACTTACTTTTGAAAATATATTGTCGAGTATAGGTTGAAAATTAAAATATATTGGTAAATCTATATTTGAATAACTATTTGATTTCATAAAAAATTTCATTGCTTCATCATTTGTCATTTTTGTAATTTTTCTCATTTTACTTCACCTACAATCAAAAAACTATAAGTATTATACAATATTTATTTATAATATTCAATTTTATTTTAATTATCGACAGCATAAGAATATAAAAAATGACAAAATTTCAAATTATTTTTGAAACTTCGTCATAATTCGACTTTGGAGCTTCCAACCGGATTTGAACCGGTGACCTCTACCTTACCAAGGTAGTGCTCTGCCACCTGAGCTATAGAAGCAAATAAACTATTTTATTTATTAATTCTAAATTAAAACAAAATATTTTTATATAATAGGAAATTTTTCATTATAAATTTATCTACATAAAATAAATCTCCTATTATATAAATTTATGTGATATAGAATTTTTTAGTATTATATATTTTACTGATTTTCATTTATATTTTTAATTGCTTTTTTTCTTATTCTTTGTATAGCATTATCTATTGATTTAACTTGTGTATTTAATTCTTCTGCTATTTTCACATATGATTTGCCATTTATATATCTGCTAAGAACTTGTTTTTCAAAACTACTTAAGTTTTTATCTATAGCATCTTCTACAGTTTGATAATATTCTTTTTTAGTTATTGTATCTAAAGGGTCTTCTATTTGGTTAGATTCAAAAATATCTATTAAAGGACTATCTGTTTCATCATTATCATATGCTGATACATTTAATGATAAGTAAAAGTTAAGTGGTGAATGTTTCTGCCTGTTTGATGTTTTTATAGCTGTAATAAGTTGTCTTTCTATACATAAGTTAGCAAATGTTTTAAATGAATTTTGTTTCTCTAAATTGTAACTTTTAATAGCTTTAAATAATCCTATTAAGCCTTCTTGAATTATATCTTCTTTTTCTGCACCTATCATAAAATATTTACTAACTTTTATATTAACTAATTCTTTGTATTTATCTATTAAATAATTAAGTGCTTGCTTATCACCAAATTTAATAATTTTAATTAAATCTTCATCTGTCATATTATCATAATTTACATTTGTAGAACTCCACATATTTTTACTATTGTTCATAATCATTATGTTCTCCCTTCTGATGATATGCTTATTCTCTCGTATGTATTATAATCTAGCAATGTTTTTAATGTCAATAGAAATTTGTGGAAATATTGATAATTTATTGTATTTATATTATAATCTAAAAAAATATATAAACAAAAAGGAGATTTTTTTATGTCTTTTGATGGAATAACTTTAAAAAGTATTATTGGAGAATTAAATAATTCTATTTTAGGTGGAAAAATAAACAAAGTATTTGAACCAAATAAAAACGAAATTATTTTAGGTATATATTCCAATGGTAATAATTATATGCTAAATATGTGTATTTCTTCTAATAACTATAGATTAAATTTAAGTACACATAACAAACAAAATCCTCTTAATGCACCTCGGTTTTTGTATGTTACTTAGAAAACATTTAATAGGTTCTAAAATACGAAAAATATATAATAAAGGTCTAGAAAGAATTGTTATATTTGAACTAGAATGTTATAACGAATTAAATGATTTAGTAAATAAAAAATTAGTTCTTGAATTAATGGGAAAACATAGTAATATAATTCTTGTTAATGAAAATAACAGAATAATTGACAGTCTTAGACATTTAGATACCTACTCTAAATCATATCGTAATATTTTACCAGCACATGAATATGTATTTCCTATATCTGAAAAATTAGATTTTTACAATATTGAAAATTTTGAAGAATTTTATTCAATTATTAATAATGGTTATGAAAATATTGTAGAAGCTATAACTTTAAATTTTAATGGTATAAGTAATTTCTTTATAGAAACAAGTCTAAAGATTTTAGGTATAGATTCATTAATAAATTTAGAAAGTTGCTTAAAATTATATAATTATTTAAGAAATATATTAAATAATATAGGTACATCTAATTTAATTTGTAAAAACTTTGAAAATAACTATACTATTGTTTTAGAAAATAATAATACACCTCTGCAAATCAACTTTTTTATTGATGATTTCTACTATCAAAAGGAAACAGATAACATATTTATGGAATATAGAACTAATTTATCAAAACTTGTACTACTCACATTAAAAAAGGTAACAAAAAAACTTAGTAATATTAATAGCAAATTAAAAGAATGTGATAAAATGAATATATATAAATTATATGGTGAATTAATTATTGCAAACTTATATAAGCTTAATAATATAAATGATACTTCTGTTACTTTAGAAAATTATTATGATAATAATAATCTAATTACAATACCACTTGACAAACGATTTTCTGTTTCTGATAATGCAAAAAACTACTTTAAAAAATACAACAAATTAAAAAATGCTCTTGAAATTGTAACTGTTCAAAAAGTTGAAACACAAAAAGAATTAAATTATATTGAAAGTATAATTTATGAATTAGAAAATTCCAAAACTGTATGTGATATAGATGAAATATATAATGAAATATCTGAAAGTCCTTTATTTAATAATATTAAGAAATATAAATCTAAAAAAATTTCAAAAGTTTCTAATAAAAAATATGTAGAATCTATTAACCCTATTATTTTTGAAATTGATGGATATTCTGTTTATGTAGGTAAAAATAACAAACAAAATGACTATTTAAGTACTAAATTCGCAAAAAAAGATGATATTTGGTTTCATACAAAAGAAATACATGGAAGTCATGTAATTTTAAAAACTAATGGTACATCTCCAACACTTGAAACACTTGAAAAATGCGCAAGTTTAACTGCATATTTTTCAAAAGCAAAACTTTCATCAAATGTTCCTGTTGATTATACTTTTGCAAAATATGTTAAAAAACCTTCTGGTAGTAAACCTCGGAATAGTAATATATACAAATAACAAAACAATATATGTTAATCCAAAAAACTACTAAAACTGGACAAAGGGACGGTTCTCTTGTCCAATTTTTATTGTTTAAAATTAAGTATGTCTCAAATTAAGAAAAACGTTTTGCACTTTTTAATACAATAGTAATGTTTTATTAATAAAATCTTACTTTACAAAAAAATTCCTATTACGCAAAAATAGATAAAGTAACAGTTCTATTGATTCTTATTGTTACTTTACCTAATCTATTTTTTTGTTAAATCATAACTTAAATTAATTAATTGTTTTATTTTTTCACTTTGTACACTTCCATCTAATAGAATAGTAATCCAGTGTTCTTTATTCATATGATATGCAGGCAAAAATCCTTTCATTAATCTTAAACTTCCTATCATTTCTGGTTCACATTTTACATTTAATATATCTATTTCTTCTTTTCCATCTAATCCTAATTTTTCTTTTGATATATTAACAATAATTCCATACCACTTATTATTACCATGCTTTAAGACCGCATATAAAGGATACCTTTCCCACAAATATTCTTCAATTGTATTATATTTTTCTTTTACATATTTAAATATTTCTTCTCTATTCATATCATCCTTCTAAAAGTTCCTATTTTTTGATATAATTATATTTTATCTATAACAATTTCATTTCTTTTAATTCCATATTCTCATTTTTATGCAAAATAGTAGTTTCTAATTTTTCTACCCTTGTATAACTATTTATTACATCAAGATACTTTATAACCTTTTCGCTCCAGTCTATTAGATTTCCTTTTTTCATATATAGATTATTTAAGTATTATCTTATATTCTCTTCCTCGTTATCCCATATCGCTACTAAATATTCTATATTTTCTTTTGAAAGGAATTTTATAACATCTTTTGAATTTATTTTTTCTAGTGTAGCTCTTTCCAATACCTACAAAACCAAATATAACTATTTTTTCATAGTTCCTCCCTAGGAGATTTAATTTACTTTCTTACTATTATGGACAAGAGAACCGTCCCCTTGTCCAGGATTCAAAATATTTTGTATTTCTTCATCCTTCAATAAATTTTCACATATATAACTTTTAGCTTTTTTGTTTTGTTTTAACGCTGCAATCGCAATTTCTTTATCTTCTCTTAATTCTTTACTTGCATATTTTAATATAATTGCTTTATTTTTCACAGCTTCCAAAACTACATCCTTATCATTTCTTAAATTTTCGCTTGCATAATATAGAATTTGTCCATCTTTTTTTACTGCTTTTAGTATTACATCTTTATCATCTTTTAATCTATCACTTGCATAACATGCTACCCACCCGAGTCTTTTCTAGTGCAGCTATTAAAATATCTTTATCATCCTTTAATCTGTAACTTGCAAATTCTAAAGCACCACCATCTTGTTTAAGAGCTTCCAAAACAAGTTCTTTATCATCTTGTAGCTCAGGTGATGCCCATTCTAGGTAAGCTCCCTTTTGTTTTACAATATCTAATATATACTCTCTATTTGTATTATTACTTTTTATAGTTTCTATATCATCCATTATATCTTCACCTCTTAGCTATATTCCTACCTTATATTCTATATTTTCCATAAAAGGAAACATCTCTTTTAATCTTTTATGTGTTATAACTATATTTTTTGGCTGAGGATTCTTATCATCTTCAGATAATAATTTTTGTGTATAACAATTTTCTGAAGTTTTAAATATTAAATATCTGTTTCTAACATAGGTACAAAAAATTTGATACCCATCATCTAGATTTTTTTCGAAATCCTTAAATGTATATTGTGAATTCATGTATTTCTCCTTTTTACATCTCTCTTGTTATTTACGTAAAGTTAAACTATTTATATATTTAGTCTGTTAAATAATAAAATCTATTTTATCATTTCTTCAAATTGTTGTTCTGTAATTACTTCAACACCTAGGTTTTGTGCTTTTATCAATTTGCTTCCTGCATCTTCTCCTGCTAAAACATAACTTGTCTTTTTAGAAACAGAACCAGAAGTTTTTCCTCCAAATTTTTCTATAATGTTACCTGCTTCATCTCTTGTATATTTTGAAAGTGTTCCTGTTAATACAAAAGTCTTATTTTCAAAGCGATTATCTGTATTTTCTTCTTCTAAAGATATTGTATTTACACCTGCATTCTTTAATTTATTAATTAAATCTATTGTTTGTTCCTGCCCGAAAAAACTCATATATGCTTTTTGCAGTTATTTCACCTACATCATTTTGATTACTTAAATCTTCTAAAGATGCATTCATTAAATTGTCTAAATTTTTATAAACTCTTGCTAAGCTTTTTGCACTTTTAGCTCCTACATGTCTAATTCCTAGTGCAGTTATTAGCTTAAATAAATCTCTTTTTTTACTATCTTCTATTGCATTTTTTAAATTTTCAGCAAATTTTTTACCATTTTTCTTTAATGATGCTATATCTTCTAATTCTAGCTCATATATATCCGAAATTTTGTTAATTAATTTTTTATCAATTAATTGTTCTATAATACTATATCCGAAGTCCTTCAATTTCCATTCCTTCTTTTGAAGCAAAATGAACTATACTTCTTAAAGCTTTAGCTGGGCATTCTATTCCTATACATCGTTTTACTGCTTCTCCTTCTTCACGAACTGCCTCTCCGACCACATACAGGACATTTATCTGGCATCACAAAATCTATTTCATTTCCTGTTCTTTTTTCTTTTTTTACTTCTACAACTTCTGGTATTACATCTCCTGCTTTTTGTATAACTACAGTATCACCTATTTTTAAATCTTTTTCTTTTATAAAATCTTCGTTATGAAGTGTTGTTTTAGATATTGTTGAACCTGCAACCTTTACTGGTTCTAGGATTGCCATAGGTGTAATTGCACCAGTTCTTCCTACCTGACAAACTATATCTTTTAAAATTGTTTCTTTTTGTTCTGGTGGATATTTATAAGCAATTGCCCACTTTGGAACTTTGTATGTTGAGCCTAAAACTTTTCTATCATCTAAATTATCTACTTTAATTACAGCACCATCTATTCCAAATTTTAATTTTTCTCTATCTTCACCAATTTTTTTTATTGCTTCTATCGCTTCATCTATTCCATTACAATATATTTTTACCGGATTTACATTAAAACCTAATTCATCTAAATATAATAATTGTTCATAATGAGAATTTAAGCTATTATTTTCTATCTTCTGAACATTAAAAATATAAATGTCTAATGGTCTTTTAGCTGTAACTTTAGAATCTAATTGTCTTAAAGAACCAGCTGCTGCATTTCTTGGATTTGCAAATAAACTCTCACCTAAAACTTCTCTTTGTTCATTTAAGTTTTCAAATTCTTTTTTGCCAATAAAAACTTCTCCTCGAACTGTTATTGTTACATTTTCCTTCAATTCTTTAGGTATAGTTTTAATTGTTTTTATATTTTCTGTAACATCTTCTCCAATTAGACCATTTCCTCTTGTTGCACCTTGAACTAGCTTTCCTTCTTTATATTCTAAAGAAAGTGAAAGTCCATCTATTTTAGTTTCAACTACATATTTAATCTCTTCTTTATCTAATTGTTTTTTTACTCTATTATCAAATTCTATTAATTCATCAAAAGAAAAAACATCTTGTAAGCTTTGAAGTGGAACTTCATGTGTAACTTCTTTAAACCCTGTTTTTACATGTCCACCTACTTTTTGTGTTAATGAATCTTTAGTAATTAATTCTGGGAACTCTTTTTCTAATGTTTTTAATTCAAGCATCATCATATCATACTCATAATCTGATATTTCTGGTTTATCTTCATCATAATATTTCTTTGCATGATATTCTAATTCTTTTCTTAATTTATCAATTTTTAATTTAGCATCTTTTTTGTTCATAATATCTTTTTATAATACTTGTTTAGTATTATTTTTATCCTTTCATTTAATTTTTTAGTTATTGGTTTATAAATATTAGTGGTCTAAAATTAGCCGTCCGAAAGCTTTAAATGTAAATGATTTTAAGATTTATTTTTTTGTTATATACTTAAATATGTATATTATAATTCTTCTTTAAACAAGTCTTTTCCTGCTTTTACATAATTAAACCCAGAAAAGATTGTTGCAAAAATGGATATAAGCATAAGTATGCTTGAGATACCATTTATAATTAAATTTCCTCCAGATAAATTACCTCTAAAGCATTCAAAAAATGGATTCATATCTATTATTGCAATAATTAGTGCAAGCATTTGTGTTACTGTTTTTAATTTTCCCCAAATTGATGCTGCAATTACGTTTCCACCTTTCTCTACTGCTACTAATCTATATCCTGAAACTATAAATTCTCTAAATAGTACTACAATAGGAATCCAAGCAGGTAATCTGTTATTTGCTTCTACAAGCATAATCATTGCTGCTAAAACTAATATTTTATCTGCAATTGGATCTAAAAATTTTCCAAATGTAGTAATTTGATTTCTTGATCTTGCTATATATCCATCTAATTTATCTGTAATTGAAGCAATTATAAAAATTAAGTCTATAATAATCCATGTTAATGGTATGTTAAATATTTCCCCATTTATTCCTAAAAAAGGTATTATAACCATAATTGGAACAAGTATAATTCTAAATATTGTTAATTTATTTGCTAAATTCATAATTTCCTCCTTGGTTTTTAGTTTTCTTAAATTATATACAATGCATGTAAAAAAATCAATAGAAAGTATTAAGTAGAAATAAAATTATTATTGTTTAGTGTTTCTATATAAAATTACTGTTTATTTTTTCATTTGTGTTATTTTATATTTTTATTATATTATTTAATAGTTTCCTAACAAAAAAGAAGAATTATATTTTGAAATTGATAATTCTTCTTTTTTATTTTATGTATTATACTTTATAAAACAGATTTTCTTTAACAAAATTGTAAGTTTCAAAAGACTCTATCAGTTCGTTTATCTATGTCAAAGATATTTAATCCATTATAGCTTTTTTAGCAAGTTAAAATTTATAACAAAATCTAAAATCACAAAAAAAGAATATAAAAAATAAACAAACCATTTTTCATATCATATTCTTAAATGAAAATGATCCGTTTATTTTTTGGCAAACATATCCATAATACAGACTATAATTAACTAACATAAAAAATTATTTAGTAAGATTAAATTCTTTAGCTATATTGTTATATGTTTGTTTAAGATATTTTGGATTAATTGTTGCTTTTATACCATGTTCTGCAAGATTTTGAAAAACTGTCTCAATGTACATATTTGTTGCTGGATGCACGACAGTAGGCTTTATCTTTTCAATATTAAGCCAGTAATCTAATGGCTGACTAGTAGTCCAACTGTTTTTGTTATAGGCCATTCCAGCCGCAATCTTGTCGCAAATCATTTCAGCCATATATTTATATGGTAAAAATGCTCCTTCTCTAGTTCCATTTGCACAGTTTTCCCAATATTCTAAATGATGTTTATTTATTCCTTTATGATGTAACCATGCTAAGGAATAACCTTTTTCTTCAATACACACATTTATAGGACTTCTCTTTCCATTATAGTATTTGACACTTTCGACAAATTCTGTTGGCGAAAACTTTGAAAGATCATGTATTAATCCTCTAAAAGGAATTCCAGCTTTTATTGATAATTTGAATACATACCAACGATGTTCCGTTACCAACATTGTGTGTTTTGCTATTTTTTTTAATATATTCATAAAATTCCTCCAAAATATATAGATAAGGTAGGGGCTGCCCCTACCTGCCCTTCTGTATTACTTAATTAAGTTGAATACAGGTAAAGGTACGAGTTTTCTTGCATCCTCTAACTTTCCCTGTTTCAAGAGGTTATATATATACGTTGAGCTAGTAAAGGGTGCATAAACGTATATTACTGGTGGAAGTTTTACAGGGGACTTCTTCCATTTTTCGTAATTAGCTACTTCATATGGAATGTCCTCTTCACTTCTAAATCCTCTTAAAATACAGTCAGCTTTGAGTTCGACAACTACTTCAGGCATTGGCTCTTCATATTTAACGATATCAATATTCGAAAAGTTGTGCTGTTCAAATACCTCTGCCATAGCAATCATCATCTGATCCCGTGAAAATCTTTTGGTTTTGTGTTCAGGATTAGCTACTCCCACAATGACACTTTCAAAATTTTGAGAAGCAAATCTCACCAATTCTAAATGTCCATTGTGAAAAGGGTCATAACTTCCAGGAACAAATATCTTTTGCATAAAATCATCCTTTTCATAAGAAATTTGTGAGAATATAATATCATTTTTTACTAAATATGTCAACTGATATAAACTCGTTATAATTTGGTCAAACATGGTTATCAATCCTTTCGTTGTTGTTTAGCAATTACATTATATTGGATTAACCATTTTTTTCAAAATCTAAAAAAAATTAATGTAGACTTTTTTTATTTTGCCTACATTAATTTTACACTAACTGTCTCGTTTAGAAGAACATATCTATATGCTATTACAATTGTTTACAAACATATTTTCTTTAACATTATTACTATTTTCTTTAATAAATTATAACAAACTCTAATCTATTAACAAATATCTTTATTCTTCCCCTTAACTTTACTCTGATAACAATCCTAACTTCTCATACATCTTCAAAAATTCTGTCTCTAATTTTTCATTATTTATTAATTCATCTTTTTGATCCTTTATTACATATTCAAATTGTTCTAACCCTTTGTATTCTACTGCAACTCTTATCATATTTTTTACATCATTTGATAATTCATCCCAAAAATTATTACATATATAACAAACATCATATAAATCTCTTATTTTATCTCTTCCAGAATAAGCATTAGCTTTCATTAAGCATATTTGATTTATTGTATATACATTTATTCCATTAATTACTGTAATCTCACTTTTATTAATATAATTTCTTCTATAAGACACTTCAATTTTTAAAGTTTTTTCTGTATCATCATAATTTATTAAAAATCTTTTTGTTGTATCTATATCTTTTGGAACTCTATATGTATAATCATTTTTTGTACAAAAATCATCTACTATTTTACTAATTTTTCTTTTAGTTATTGCATCTAAATCTATATCTTCCGAAAACCTATCAAGATTATAGCAAGTTAATAGTGATGTTCCACCCTTTAATATAAAATCGTTGGTTGTTTTATTTAAATAATCCAGAAATTCTATTATTACTTTGTAATGTTTATCTCTCCAGTCATTATACCTTTTCATTTACTAACGCTCCTTTCTTGTATCCAACCCATTTTCCTAGATACTCTTTTGTCATAAATTCATCAATCTGCTCCCAATAAGGTAAATTTACCATTAATAATACTTTTTCAAATACTTCTTTATCATATTTTGAGTTACATATAAAATCTTTATTCATCCCTTGGGCAACAGTAAAATTTTTTATATATAATAAATCTAATAGTGCCCTTATATGATTTGCTACATTATATTTCTTTTTATGTTCTGGAATTTGCTTATTTTTTTCAATTCCATAATCTCCCCATAGTGAATCGCTTGACTCCAAAATATTTAATTTTTCCCATTGTAGTGAACTGCAATGCCAATCTCCAGATGTCTCTAATTTACAAGGTAAATTTAATGCATGAATTAGACTTATATACTTCATTTCACTCTCACCTCTTTCTCTTCTATCATTAAATATATTATATCATAGATTAAATATCTTTTATAGATTTTCTAGAATTTGTATATTTATTTTGTTATTGTTTATTATAATATATCAGACCTTTTAATTGGACTATAGGCTACTTACCATTAAATATTCTATAACAAAATTTTGTGTTCAATTTATATACTTTTTAGATTTTTTCGATTTTATAAAATTATAACATTGAAATTTATTTATGGATATATTTTATTACAAAAAATTTTTTCTATTTACTATTCTCCACTATCTGAGCAATATCTGAAATGTATTCACCAATAACAGGTATATTTAACCTCACAATCTTCTGTAGCAAATATATTAATACTGCTGAAAGAATAGTAACTCCTATTCCTATTCCTATTCCTTTAGAAATCCCTGCCATAAAATTTCTCCATATTAATTTTTTACTATTTCCTAACAATTCTACAAGTTCTAGCACATTATTTTTAGACAAAATATAATTAATTTTATCTAAATTCTCATTCAATTTTTCTATTTTTTTCTTTTTCCTTATCATAAAAACCACCTTATTATTCTTTATAATAGGGTGGTTTTATTTTTAAAAATCTATTCATTTTTTATATAATTATTGTTTATAACATTTGTATTTGTACTATTTCCATCTACTGTATTTTTCGTTTGATTTGCTATTTCATTTGCTTTTTCTTTTTCCTCTTTTTGTACAACTTCTAATTTAGTTATTAATTCTTGAAGCTTCTTCATATCTTTTCCCATCATTTCCCAATCACTATTATCTGTAGAGGTTTGTAAGTTCTTATTTGCCTTTATAATTGCTGTTACTAAATCTTCTACACTATCTGTATTTTCTACTTCTATATCTACAGCATATTGTGATACTAAATTAGCAAGTGCTTCTTTTAAATTATTTCCTATTGCAACTTTATTTCCAGAAGCTACTACTATTTTCTTTAATGTTGGAAGTGCATTTTCTTCATTTATGTATTGTTGGTATATTGGTTCTATATAAAGTAATGTATTATCAATTGGAACTATTATCATATTTTTTGTTATTTTTGTTCCATTTACATTTAAACTTTCAATTTCTTTTGATATTCTCTCATCTTGTTCTATTTGAGTATCTAATTGCAATGGTCCTAAAACATTGCTATCATCTGGAAATTTATATAAAGTCAATTTTGCATTTCCATTTTCATCATATGTTCCGAACTAAATATGAAATAACATTTTGTTTATCATATGGTGTATATGGTAATACTAATCCTAGGCTAGACTTGTCATTATCTTTGGCTTTAAGCATTGTATAATAAGGTTTTATTTGTGTTCCTGTTTTTGTTAATACTTTTCCTGTATTATGTGTTGCTATATCCCATACATCATCATTTCTATAAAGAATATCTGGTTGTACATTATGATACCTTTTTAATACTTCAGATTGAATATTATACAAATATTCTGGATATACAAAATGACTACTAATATCTTGTGGAATAGTTTCTTCTAAATCTTCAAATAAACTTGGATATATATTCCTATATGCCATAGCTATTGGGTCTGTTCTATCTGTTATATAAAATTTCATAGTTCCATTATAACTGTCAATTAGAACTTTTACAGAATTTCTAATATAATTTATTTCTGTTTTTGTAACACCATTTTGACTAAGTATTGTTCTTTGTGAATATGGATAATAGTTTGAAGTTGTGTATGCATCTAATACCCAAATTAATCTGCCTTCACTATTTATTACCATATATGGGTTTTCATCATAAGCTAAATATGGCATTATTTTTTTAGCTCTATTTATTATATTTCTGTTTGTTAATATTTTACTTTCACTTGTTATATCACCTGAAAAAGCTAATTTGAAATTTCCTTCTTTTATTGAAAGTATTACTCTATCTAAGAAATTTAAATTTAATCCTGCATCACCATTATATTTATTTTCTTCAGTAATATTTGAATCTAAATTTGGATAATCAAATTCCTTTTTACTGCTACTATTAGTAACAACTGTATCATTTGTTTCCAATCCAAAATATATTCTTGGTTCTGTTATTTTAATAGCTTCATTGGTATTTTCAAAACTTTTTTGAATATGTTCTAAATTACCATTTATATTTGCTTCAGATGCACTAGTAACAATTGTTCCATATCCATGAGTATATTCATATGTTTTATTGTTATATGTTCCATTACTACTTACTATTTCTCTTGGTGAAATATATACTAACTTTTCTTTTCCATTTATATTATATTTACCTATTCCTGCATCTCTATATGTGTAATACCCTTTACTTGTTTGAGAACCTTTTAAATCTTTAAGTACTATATCTTTACTTACAATTGCAACATTATTTAATAGTTCTGAATTTGTCCCAATTTCTGCCTCAGTGATTGTCCCACTATTTTCTATATTTAGTTCATCTATATTTATTCCATATGCATTTTTTGTGTAATTTATATTTGCTTGTATATATTCTTTTTCTTTATCAAGTTCATTTGAATTAACAAAAATAATATCAAATCCTAACATCACAATAAATAATAATATTAAGTATAAAGGTACTATAGCTATAGATGTAATAACTTTTTTTGTTTTTCCAGCATTAAAAGCCCTAATTGCCATAAACACAGAAATTACAATTACTAAACACAAAATTCTATATCCCCATAATTTTATTGTAACATCTGTAAATCCTGCTCCAAACAAAGAAAATGTAGCCAAATCTTCTTTTATATTTAAGAATTTTTGTACACCTGCATCCCCGAGTTTTTACATAAACCATTCCTGCAATTAATATTGCAAGTATTCTAATATATTTTATTAATTGTTTTAAAATAGGACTTTTCTTTAAAGTTTGTCTATCAATCCCTTCAAAACAGAAATTAAAAGTAATTATATAATAAATTGCAGAATATACTGCTAAAATAACTACTGCTATTAATAAGTACATTATAACTAATTCTATAAATGGTTTTTGGAATATAAAATAACCTATATCATACCCAAATATAGGGTCTTGAATTCCAAATAATGTAGAATTAAAACATAATAATAATTTTCCTAATATAACCTTTGATGTAATAGAACTAATTATAATACCTAATATAAAAGCAATAGATTTATTTGGTAATTTAGGCATTTGTTTATTTTCAGCTTTAAAGAAGTCTTTTAATGTATTTTTTATTTTGTTGGTTGTAAAATAAATCATACTATATATAACTAAAAAATTAGCAATTAATGTAATAGATGTATATTTTATATTTTGCCAAAATATGTCTATATAAATTTCACCTATTTCTAAAGTTTCTAAATATGAACCTCTAAACAAGATATATGCTACAATAATAGCAATAATTCCTGCCATTAACACTATAATATTTCTTTTTTTCTTTTGTTTGTTTGATTTACTTTCTATTCTTTTTTTGTTTTTTTGCTCATCTACTTTTACATTATTATTTTTCTCTTCCAATATTATCACTTACCTTCCTATTTATATTAAAGCTTTAACAAAATCGTCACTATTAAATTTCTCCATATCATCTATTTGCTCTCCAACCCCTATAAACTTAACAGGTATCTTATTTTCAGATACAATTCCTATTACAGCTCCACCTTTAGCTGTACCATCTAGTTTAGTTAAAATAACGCCATTAATATCTACTGTTTCCTTAAATGCTTTTATTTGAGATATTGCATTTTGTCCTGTTGTTGCATCAAGAACCATTAATATCTCTTTTGAGGCATCTGGCAATTCTTTATCTATTACTTTTTTTATTTTTTCTAATTCATCCATTAAATATTTTTTATTATGTAGTCTACCTGCTGTATCACATATTAATACATCTGCACCTTTTTCTTTAGTAATTTTTATAGCATCATATACAACAGATGCAGGGTCTGCTCCTTCATTTCTTTTTACAATGTCACAATTTGCTCTATTTGCCCAAACCTCTAATTGTTCTACTGCCGCAGCTCTAAATGTGTCTGCTGCTGCAATTACTACTTTTTTTCCATCTTGTTTTAACCTATTGGCAATTTTTCCTATTGAAGTAGTTTTTCCAACACCGTTTACACCAACTACTAATATAACAGATGGAGATGTCTCTAAATTTATACCTTCATCTACGGTATCAAAAATTTTCTTTATCTCTTCTCTTAAAGCTTGTTTTACTCCTTCTTCATCTTCTATTTTTTCCCTTTTTATCCTATTTCTTAAATTGTTTATAATTTTTATAGATGTATCTACTCCTACATCTGACATTATTAAAACTTCTTCTAATTCTTCTAATAAATCTTCATCAACTTTTCTAAAATTACTAAAAACGTTGTTCATCTTTTCATTAAAAGAATTTTTTGTTTTGCTTAAACCTTCTTTTAATTTATTAAAAAAACCCATAATCATTTTCCTCCATTATTTACTATATAAATCTATTTACAAAATTTTATACTTTCACTCTTTATTTAAAAATTATATTCTATTAAATCCACTTTAGTTAGTATAGCATAAAAAGGAAAAACTAGCAACTAGTTATTTCTAAACTAGTTGCTAGTTTTAATATTGGTTTATACATTTTTATTACATATTCTTATAAAACTCTTAAAAATATTATTCATATTTTCATCTATCTTGTATAAACTGTATGAATGAAATCTTATAATTATATAAAAATCCTTATCTATAGACTAGGTAACATCAACATAACTAACTATAATAAATTTGCATCATATCCACATAGCCAAAAACTTATCTTCTATTTCTCTTGCATCATCTGGATTATTTACTAAATTTTTCATATATTCCTTTTCTATCTTAGAATTTTCTGCAATTAATAAATGAGCTTTGTTAATTGTATTTATATATTCATCTTTTTCATCTTTATCGAAATATGAAACCATATCTCTATCTTGTAGCAAAATATTAGCTACTGCTTTACTTGTTCTTATATTTCCATCTATAAATGGATTTATTCTAACTAAACGATAACTAATCCTTGTAACTTCTTTAATAAAGCTTCTATTTTCTAAATTCTCTCCTTCTTTTAATAGTTTCTTTATTGAAAGACTTAAATTTTTCATTGCTTGTTCTATATCTTCATGTTTTACAAACCTTATTTCATAATTGTCTTTTTCTATACTTGTATCAATATTTCTATACCCAGTTTCTGGATTTACATATCTTTTATTATTTTCATACAAATTACTACTTATACCTTTATTTATTTGTTTAATTTGTGATTCAATTTTTGATTTTGTTAATTCTTTAAAATTTGTAGATAATATTATTAATTGAGTTACTATATCATAATATATTTGTTTTATTTCATTAATTTGTTTATTTGGTGATTGTTTTTTTATTAATATTTCATATGTATCATTTGTCATAGAATTTACTAAATTGTTGAAAGTAACATATCTTCTACCTAATATTTGTAAATCTGTATCTTTAATAGCATTTTTTATAATTTCATTTTTAAAATATCTATTTTCCATTATATTTTTTAATATATAATTTGATGTATTATTAATTTTTTCTTCACTCATACTAGATGTTTCTCTTATAATTTGTTTATATTCTTCAATTAACATATTAATATCTTTTCTTTTTCCAAAACTCTTATCTAAAAAAGCTCCAAATTTATCTCTTCCAGACAATGTTCTATCATTATGTATTAAATTTCTAATATATGGATTTATTATTTGTTCTAATATCTTTTCTTTTATATTATTATCATCACAACCTAATATGGTTTTAAAATTATCTTCAAAAGGTTCTTCAATTTGTATATCAAATTTTTCAAAATCTTTATCATAACTTTTATTAAATTTTAATTTCATAAATGGCCCAATAATTTCATCTTTTGTTAGAACAGATAATACTAATTCTTCTTGTAATTCTTGCATATTACTTAAAAATGTCATTATAATATTTCTAATTTTTACAATATCAGTATTGTTTTCCTCTTTTTTTATACAACCATTCCTATCAGCTATACTACATCTACATTCATTTAAAATAATTGATATTATCTTTTGAATATCTCTATCAGGACTATTAAAAATTTGCTCTTTATCTAAACCTGTTCCATTCTTTAGTAATTCTAAAATATCATTAGCAGTATTTCTAATCATATTATTTTTTCTCCTTTATCTTTTGTATCATTTGCATTAAAGCCTTTTCTCTATGTGTTTCTCCGTAATTCTTTTGGTGATAATTCATTTAAAGTTTTATTAAAACCTTGTGGTATAAATATAGGTCCATATGTTAGTTTACCCAGTTCTGTTGGCTTTTTTGGTATTTTCCCAATTGTTTCTCCTTTACATATTATTTTTTCATTATTTGGTAAAATTACTGTTAATATACAAACAAACTTAGCTGTTCTATTTGGTTCTTCTATTTTTTTCATTTCATTTAATATTTTGTTTATTTTATCTAGCTGATTAGAATTTTCACCAGCATATCTTGCACTATATATTCCAGGTCTTCCATCTAAAGCATCTATACATAATCCTGAATCATCTGTCATTATAATTTCATTAATATTATTTCTATTACAATATTTTTTTATTGCTAATGCTTTTATTAAAGAATTTTCTTCAAAACTTCTTCCATTTTCTTCTATATGCTCGTGAAAATTGATATCTTTTAAAGAAATTATTTGTATATTAGATTTTTTATAGTGTAAAAATTCTTTTACTTGCTCTATTTTTCCTGCATTTTGTGTTCCATATATTATTTTCATCTGTACTTCCTCCTTGTATAAATATTATCTTGTAGAAACTTATTTTATAATTTTAAGCCATATTATACAAAAACATTTAACTTACTTATTATTTAATATATTTATAAACCATTTTCCTGCATCTGATAATTCTTCATTAATCCAGTTGTTTGATTTGTCTGTACTATTTTTTAATAAAGCCGTAGATTCATTTTTATTAGATAAATTCCAATATACATAACTAATATCATTTAAATTTAATAAATCAATCCATTTATTTGCTTCATCTATATTTATAGTTCCTGTACCACTTGATTCTGAAATCCCAAATTCAGATACAAAAATTGGTAAATCATTTTTTATAGCATTTAATAATTCATTTCTTAATTCTTGTTTATGTGTTGATGCATAAAAATGTAATGTGTACATTATATTCTTATTTGCTATTAAAGGGTCTTGTGCCACATCATTTATTTTCTGGCAAAATTGTGGTGTACCACATAAAATTATTGCATCTTCATTAATTCCATGTATAAGATTAATCATATCTTCTGCATATGGTTTTATATCATTTTTCCATGTAACATTTCCATTTGGTTCATTACATATTTCATAAATTATATTTATATTATTTTTATACTTATTTACAATATAACTAAAAAAATTCTTTGCTTTTTCTTTATTTTGATTAGGATTATTGTCATTTAATATATGCCAATCTACTATAACATACATTCCTAAATCTGTAGCATAATCTATTCCATCTTCTATTATCTTGTTTTGACTTTGGTTATATGACTCACTATATATAGCAAGTCTAATTAAATTTATATTCCATTCATCTTTCATAAATTTAAAGGCTTCTTTATTTATATATTGTGGAAACCATTGTATTCCATGTGTGCTTATACCTTTTAACTGAACTATATCTCCATTTTCATCTACTAATTTAGAGCCTTCTACTCTTAACTTTCCATATTTCTGAACTGGTGTTTGTGGTTTATTTTGTATTTCATTTTCTTTTTGATTTATTTTATTATTATCTATATTTGTATTGGAATTACTATTTATATTATTATTTTCTGAACTTTTAATCTCTATTTCATCATTTTTGACAATATTGTTATTATTTTGTTTAATTTTTATAAAAAAAATGTATGAAAATGTAATTAACAATATTAATATAATTATACTTATTAGTATTATTCTCTTGTTTTTCATTTGCTTTCCCCTTCTTTTTTTATAATTATATATTATAATATATAAAAATACAAATAAAAAATTAATTTTATTTTTTATATAATTACTATTTAAGTATGTTTATAACATTAAAGCAAGATAAAACCTTAATTTTATCTTGCTCTTTAATTAACTTATTTTAATAATTTTGTAATATTTTCTTTTTCTTGCACACCAACTGTCATATCTGATACTTTTCCATTTTTAAATACTAAGAATGTTGGTATACTCATTACACCAAATCTCACAGCTAATTCTTGTTCTTCATCAATATTTATTTTGCATACTTTTACATTTTCACCCATATCATTTGCAATTTCTTCTACTGTTTGGGACATCATTTTACATGGCATACACCAACTTGCCCAAAAATCAACTAATACTGGCTTATCTGATTTTATAACTTCCTCTTCAAAATTACTACTTGTTATTTTTAAAACACTCATTATTTATACCTTATATAATTAATAAAAATTATATTTACCTTTCTCCATTATTTTTTAGTTTGGTATAATGGAACCTTTTTTATAAAATTATTCATTTTATTACAAACTATTCTTTCATATTAATATAAAATTAATCTGCTTTATTTTACATATCTGTTTTTATTTAAACTTTATTTTTTACATTATTTATAACTGATAAACCTGCCTTTGTTCCTTCATAAATTGCTTTTGAAATCTGAAGTAATCCTCCTGTACAATCACCACATGCATATAATCCTTTTACTGATGTTTGCATCTGTTCATCTACTTTTATATTATTATTTTGAATTATTGCACCTATTTTTTTAGCTAAATCTGTACTAGTAGCAGTTCCGACTGCAATAAATATTCCACTTACAGTTAATGTTGTATCATCAAAAAAATCAATTTCCTCTACTTTATTATTACCTCTAATTTCTTTTATATTTTTTTCATTTATATCTATATTTATATCTCTATTTTCTATTTTCTTATCTCCATTAGTTAATAATACTACTGATTTTGCTACTGGCATTAATTGTTTTGCTTCATGAATTGCATAATTTCCGCTTCCCAATACAGCAACATCTTTATTTTTATAAAAAAATGCATCACATATAGCACAATAACTAACACCTTTTCCTTCAAATTCTTTTATCCCTTTAATTTTAGGAGTAAATCTTTCTTTTCCTGTTGCAAGTATTACATTTTTAGCTTCATATTCTGAATTAACAGTTTCAACTATAAAACTTTTATCCTTATAAATTCCGAATAACTTCATCTTGAACTATTTCTATTCCCAATTCTTTAACTTGTTTTATTCCAACATCATGTAATTCTTTACCACTTATTTTATCTATACCATAATAATTTTCTATTTTTTCTGCCTTTTTTAAAGCTCCATACCCTTTAGATATAATTAGTACATTTAAATTTGCTCTTTTCATATAAATTGCTGAAGTAATTCCGAGCAGGTCCACTTCCTATAACTATTACATCATACATAAAATGCCTCCAAATATAATAAATTTAGTTAAAATTAATATAAAATATCTTTACTTCTCTAAAAAACATCATCTATCATTTTTTACTTTCTTTAGTATTTTTACTTCTAAATGATTTTTATAAAATATCATAAAGGCTTTTAAACTTGTAATTGTTATTTCTTAAATAATTAATTACTTCTGGTAATGTTTCATAAGTTAAAATTTTATCACCTGCATCATGCATTAATATAACTACACTATTTTTGCTTCCTACTGTTTCTGTAATATTTTTCATTATATCTTCTTTAGTATTGCTACCAGCCGAATCATTACTAAGAGCATTCCAGTCTAAAAACGCAATATTATTTTGTTTTAATATTTCTTTTGTATCATGTTTAATTTGATGGTATTTTCCGCCTATTGAACCGTCCGAGGAAACCTAAATACTCTAGAATTATATTCTTCGTTTTTTAGTGCTGTTTTTATACATTGCTCTGTTTTATTATATTCATCTAATACAGATTGAATGCTAGTATAAATATTGCTATATTTATGTGAATATCCATGATTTGCTATATAATGACCTTCTTCAAAAATTCTTTTTAATATTTCTGGATTCTGTTCTACTCTATTACCCAATACAAAAAAAGTCGCTTTTATGTCTTCTTGTTTTAATAAATCTAATATTAATGGAGTTACTGTTTTAGATGGTCCATCATCAAAAGTTAAAAAAACTCTTTTTTCTTCACTTGTTGAATAAATATTATTTATTTTATCTATTTGTTCTTGAGTTAAAGCAAGTTTATTTCTACTTCTCATTTCTATATTTTTTTGTTTTATTATTACATCATTTATATCTATTTCAGTTATCTTTGCAACTTGTATATCTTTATTATTTGCAATATTTAGTTTATTAATTCCAATTATGAAAAATACACCTAAGAAAAGACAAATTGTTGTTAGTATTATTAATAATTTCTTTTTATTATTTTTTTGTTTTGTAACAATTAAATCATACATAAAAATATCTCCTTACTTTTCTTGTCTAATTATATAACATTATGTTGGAATTTAATAGTGTTTATTTTATATTTTTTACAAAAATAAACATCATATTTCTATTTAAGAGTCCAATTTTTACTTGTATTGATTTCAATCCTTTTTTAATTACTTTCTTAATTTCAATTGTTATATTCATTTTTTGCTTGTATATTATATTTACAAACAACTGTATATGTAATAAGTTTTAAAGATGGTTTTACATTATCTTCGAGATTGAAATATTTAGCTACTATGTTCATTTCTGTATTATTATACATTGTATTTATTATTCCTTCTATACACCATTTTACATTTAAATATGATTTTTCATGATATTTATTCGCTATCTTAGGAAATACATTCTTATTTAAATTATCTATAGCATCAATATCAATAATACATATATAAATTACTTCATTTAGGTACTTAAAACCTTTTGTATATTTTTTAAATTTAAATTTTGATAATTCATTAAAAATAAATTTTCTTATTTTTTCTTCATTCATTACATTACTCCTTAATAGTTAATTTTTGACCAACTTTAATTAAATTTGGATTATTCCCTATAATTTCTTTATTTAAATTATATATTTGTTTCCAATTTTCATTAAACATCTCAGCAATTGTTGTAAGATTATCACCTTCTTTTACAGTATACGTTATCTTATATGAATCTAAATGGTTTAATCCAGCATTTTTTATTATTGTTTGATAATCTCTTAAAGAATAATTCAAATCTACATAGCCATCTATTCCAGAGATTAATCCTTTAGATGAATATTGCCACATTCCATATTGTTTATTATAAGTACATTGTTTGTCCCATTGTGCTACCCATTTGTCAAACTTGTCCAATCTACTATTATTAATTTTATTATTTAGCCAATCTAAATTAGCATAAATTCCTACATAATAACCTTCTCTTTCTATTGTATTACAGAAACTTTCACATATATCTATACATGTTATATATTTAACGTTATTTTTTCTTTTGTAATTATCTGTGTCTTCCATATCAATAAATACTGGATATTCTATTTTTAAATCTTTTATTATTTCTAAAACTAACTTTGCTTCTTCTACTGCATGACTTTTATTACATGCATATGAATATAAGTATACACCTATAGGAATACCCATACTATTTGCTTTTTCATAATTTTCATAAAATCTTTCATCAATTTGATTTCTTTCTCTTCCATATCCTAATCTTAATATCATAAAATCAATTTCTTTTTTTACTTTTGATATATCTATCTCTCCATTATGAGAAGATATGTCAATTCCTCTTTTCATTCCAACACCACCTTATAAATATTTTTATAAAAACAAGCAAGAGTTTCCTCTTACTTGTTTCCTCACTTATAGCACTATTTACGAAGTATAATTTAAAAATTTTCTCAAATTTTTTAAAGCTATTTTCAGACTATATTGTATAGCTCTAATTGAGGTACCCTCTTTATTAGCGATTTCTTTTTGGGTTAATTCTTCAAAAAAGTACATTTTAATTCTTCTCCTTTGTATTTCTGGCAATTTTAAAATTGCTTTATGTATTTTTTCTTTTTCTAAATTTGAAATAACAATTTCTTCAACAGTAATCTCTTTGTTTATAGCTCTTTTGTTTAATGTAGTTTCTGTAATTTGAGAATGTTCTATATGCCTATCATATTTGTTCATCTGTGATTTATCTTCTAATTCAAATTTATCAAATGCATAATATATTTCTTCTGTAACTTCTATAGAAAACCTTATGTTTTGAATATCTTTAAAAATGATTATATATTTACCTTTATTTTCACAAGATAATATTTTATATTGATTATATTTATCTCTTTTCCTTTTCATTTTTCTTCCTCCATTGAATTTATTAAATTTAATAAATTCAATGGAGGAGCTCGAATTTTATATATATTTATTTGTGCTAAAATAAAAAAATAGATAAATGCATTTAATACAATACATTTATCTATTTTCTTTAATGACATTATTAAATTTTTCAATAAAAATCACTCCATGTACATGGAAGTACATAGTTATAAATATGATTTGTACTCCAGTTAGGTTTAATTTACTTTTTAACAAACTATAAATATTAGCTAATGTTCATATATTTCTCTATCCTTTGTACAAACTAATTCTTTTATATTATTACTTTTTTTTACAATAATTTAACATATCATTACTATTATATTGCCTTTTATATGCAAATTCCCAAGAAAATTGTCGAAAATAAAAAGTATAAAACTTCTTTTCAGGTTTTATACTTTTAACATATATATAAGTCATATGAAAATACTATAATGTTATCATAGACTCTTTTTATTTTTAAATTTATTTAGTAATACATTTAATGGAATTAGAAAAGAAATAATAATGATGGATAACTTTGAAAAATTATATATTTTTTCTTGATAGTATCCAACCTTTTTTCCTTCCTTTTCAATATATTTTATTATTTCTTCACTATCATCAATTATTGTATTTTGTTCATAATATAAAGAAATTGTTATATCGCCTAATCCTTGCTTTGTTTTTACTTTTGTTAAATTTTTGTCTTCATATACTTCGATATTTGCTTTTTTTAATAAAATTACAACTTCTTTTCTATTATTTGTATTAACATCTAGGATTTGTTCACTAAAATTATTTAACAACCACCAAGATAATACTATAAATAATAAAATGTTAATAATTAGTAATGATATTAAACAAAAATTAATTTTATTCTTTATTTTATATCCCTCCCATAATCAATTATAAAATTAAATATTTAAAATATGTAATATTATAACATATTTTAAATATTTGTATAGTATACTTATTTTATTTTTTTAATTAATATAGAAGATTAGCTATTTCAAAACGGAGAATATGAAAATTTAAATTCATATTCTCTATTCTAAATAAAGTAAGTATTTCGAGAGTTATTTTCAGATAATATAAAATATAAGTGCTATTTTTAATTTATGAAACTTCATTATTTATCATTGAATTTACTTTTGTAGCAAAGCCTTGTGCTAGGCACTCTCCCCATGCTACTTCATTAAAGCTTCCAAACATTGAACCAAAGATTTGAGCAAATCCATATGGGTTATTTGAATATATTCTTGCTAAGTTTAGCAAGGTATCATATTTGGTATTTCCTTCATATCCACTTTTATTTAAAGCTTCATAAAATAAATTAGCTCTCCTCAAGTACTTTTCACCAAAATAATAATCATCAAAAATATCCAATAAAGATTCATTAAATAACCTTTTACCAATTACTGCTCCATCCATATCTTGATATAAATCTATTAAGCAAAAACCAGTTATTTCTGCTGAACTAAAACCATATTGTAGTGCATCGAGATCTGTACAACCTATTAGAATACTGATGTCTTCATAGTCAAGTCCTACTGAGTTATTATCGTATTTTGTTTGCAACACTGCACCTATTTGAGCCAAATCACCTGCCCATCCTCCATATTCTCTTACTTCTTCTATATTTCCCAATAGACTTATGTATGCTTCTGCAACTACTGCTAAGTGTTTTAAATTGAATGTTACATCTCCGCAATCTACTACAAATGATTCAGGAGTATATTCTGGAAATCTTTGCTCAATTTCTTGTATAAATTGTGTATCAGGCGATCCACATACTTGATCCCAGCCAAGTCCTCTATAATTACTTCCTCTAAGATAATCTAATACTGATGAATTTGCATTTCGAATAGAACTTTTTTGCTCTAACGCATATTCATATATCTTCTTTAATTTGTTATATGTTTCTTTATTTTTATTTATTACATTAACAGACTCATATCTTTCTGAACATACCACTTTATCTATTTCTAAACTACCATATGTAGAATCTGTTAATACTATATTATTAATTTGATCATAATTCCAATTGCTTGGTAGTACATATCCTAAATTTCCGCTAAATCCACTTGACATATCACTCACAAAGCTACTAATTGCATATCCTCTATTAGATACTCTAGCACATACATTTCTTGCACCATATATACCTATTCTATAATTAAGAGTGTTAATATTTGATTGAAATACTTCTTTAATTCCATAAAAATAAGGAATTATATAATCTGTAACTTCATAATCTAAAGCATCATAGTCTACTGCAAAATATATTATAGTATTTTTAGGAATACCTTTAGCCTTTGCAGCTGCAATAGCACTACGAGCATTCTCTCTTCCTTTTGCAGAATTAAAATCACTTGAGCTTCTTCCATTTTCCTGAAATATAGGGAACATTTTTAGTCCTTCTGATAGAATTAATTCTAATTCATTATCTCTTAATTCTTTAAAATCCCCTCCTGTTAAATATCTTCCCACTGTTGTATATCCATTATTCTTTAATATTTGTGCTCTATCATGTGTAATTTCAAATCTAGTATCACATACATAAGTACTTCTATTTTTATCACCATAGCTAACAGCTAGAGAAGCCCAAGTTTGTTTCCCACATATTCCATCAGCGTCTAATGCACAAAAAGATTGAAAAGATTTAACAGCATTTTTTACACCATTTCCATATCCTCCATCAAATCCATTTGGATTGAATCCATTACAATATAATAGATATTGCAAAATGTAAATCATATTTCTATTAGAACTTCCTACAGTAAGTAATGGACAGCTATTATATGTATCATCTCCCCAAAGACCATCTACAGCTAAGTTATTCTCAATTTGTATAGCTGATATAAGAGCAATATTAGTTTGTCTATCATAAAAACCATTTGTTGGAACATATCTTGCAAGATCTGAACCATATTTTTGATTAAGGCTTTGTTGAATTGTTCTTATATTTTCATCTCCATTATTAACTAATGTAAATGCATCAGTAGTTAAGACTGCTCTCATTAATTTACCAGTAACGATACCATCTTGGTTTGATAGACCTATCTGTTGTTGTAATTGCTTTACTGCTTCTTCTGTAGAATTTCCCAACACTCCTGAAAATTCTCCAGGATGTATTCCTCTACAAAAGAAACCTCCTTGTAGTATATAAATAATATTAGTATTTTCATTGTTATTTCCTGTCTGAATAGACAGTCCATTTGTAAATCTATTATTAAATAAGTTTACTGTTCCATTTCCTAATATACCATCAGGAGTTGTATTTAATTCGATTTGTAGTCCTCTTATCAAACCAGCAACAGTGCCGTTTCCTGTATAACCGTCTTCAATGACATTTTCCCAACCTGCTACACTGCCATAAGTAGTATTTAGCCATTCTTGTACTCTCATTACCATTTGATCTACCATAAAATTACCTTCTTTCATTTTTTATTAATTCATTATATTGCTGATCAGTCTTATAATAAATTTGTATTTATATTATATTAATTTTATAATTATATAATATAAAGTAGACTAATATAGATGATAGTGGTTTTTAGTTGAGAAAGGTATAAAAATAAAGTTGTATATAATATCGACTTTTTATAAGGACATAAAATAAGTAATAATTTTTAACTAATTATTACTTATTTCAAATTACTATCATTTTTATTATTATTAAATTTATCTATTGCATTTTTTATTATATTCTCATATGTTTCTAAGCCTTTTTTTAAAAACATAGGAACTTTTATACCTATTTCAATAAAATTTTCTATAATACTTCTAGCTTCGTTAATTATTAAACAAGCGAGAGTAAACCAGCCAAAAAGCATAATAAATTCTATATTTATATTTAATTTATTTCCTAATTGCACTAATAAATATGTTACTAAAAATGATATTCCTATTAAAATCCAATAACAGATTTTTTTTACTATTCCAATCAACCCTTTGCTTGAATTCTCTTCTTTTTTCATATTTGATTTTATTGTTCCAGATATATAATCGAAAATATTTAAGACTAGAAAACCTGCAAATAACGTCCATTCAACTCCTAATATAGATGTAAATGTTGTACATATAATACTAATGCTATTAGCTACTTTATTAAATACTTTTAAAAATTCTTCTTCCATAAAAAACTCCCTCAACTTTTATTTTGTATAGTATAACATTGAGAATCTTTTATATCTCTTTTTGTTGTTTTTGGTGGACTTAAATTTATTCTATTTATTTTCAATAATTATTTATATGAAATATTTAACTTCTACTTATTGTGTTTATTAGTCACAAAATTTTTCATCATTATTTATTCTTTTATTAATTTAGTAAGAATTGTATATATAACAGTTTTTGTTGATGGTTTGGTGTCAGTATAAAAGTTAAAATATTTATTTAATATATATTGATTACATTCACAATACATATACTCTGTTGCATTATTTATATTACATTTTATATTATGACTAGTTTTTCTATATCTTTCTGCTAAAATAGGATATACATATTTTTTTAGATTAACTATTTCATAATTATAATCCTTAATAAGAATATAAATCACTTCTATAAGATATTGAGTTCCTTTATGTGATAGATTATAATTTAAATATTCTAACTCTTTGGTGATTTTATTTCTTATTCATTTATTTGTTTTTCTTTCTTCTTTATATATAATTAGTTCTTCTACCTTTTCAGCTATTTTTTCCATATCATATAACTTATTAATATATGTAAATATTTTCTTACTATTTCTTAATCGTGAAACTAGTTCATTATCTCCAGAAATCACTATAATAGACTCTTTATATTTTTCTTCTGGTAATGCATTTAATAGATACATTCCATTATATATTGGCATTTGTAAATCTAATACAATTACATCTATATCATTTATTGTATTTATAATATTTAAAGCCTCTTTTCCATTAATACATATATTGCAGACTCTTACTGTATTATTTTTTGTATTAATAATATTCATTAAATTTTTTGCATAATATATATCATCATCAACAATTAGAACATTAACCATTATTCCTCCTAGTATAATTATTTTATTGAATTTTAGTATGTCAATAAATATAACATATTTTCATTGCAGATTTTGTCGATATTGGTGTTTTTATAATACAAATAAAATGTAATTTTTATCTTTTTTTATCTTTTTAACAAATTTAGATACTATAAGTTATAATATTTTTGCTAATATACATTTTTAGCGAAAGGGCAAAGGATTTTCTACAACAAAAGGGAGTAAATATCATGAAACGGAAAAACAAATCAAGATTGCTAAGCTTTTTTATAGCTCTTGCAATCACATTAACAACACTCATAGGAGGTATTCCTGTTATGGCATCAAATACAGGTTGCACTTCTAAGACAGACGACTCTATTACTGAAGTAATTCAGGATACAGAGGAAGTACAAAGATTAAGAAGCAAAATTGACGCCTTGACATCAGACAGCTTTTCGACACGTGAGGCTTATAAGACAGATTATTGGGGACAGGTCACTTTTACCAATAGTAATATTGGTGCTTGGCATACAATTTATGGACATCAAGCAAGAGTCGCTATAGCTTATAAGCCAGTTGATGGAAACGATGCATTAACTGCTGACTTATCAACTAGCTTCTGGAGTTGGACTCTTTTCTATAATCCTAACAACGTTGATTCAGATGGATATTGCATGTATGTAGGTCCATGGAAAGATATAACATACCAAGGTGCTTATAGAATGATTTATGATATCTGGACAACAGGTAACGGTGGCGTTCATGATGGCAGAAGAGCAAGTTTCCATGTATGGATAGACTATAAATAAGCTCGAAATTAAAGAATCAAGTGTATTCAATCATAAGCTAAAAACAACAGAAATTCCTTTACCCTAAATTGAAACATCATTATGTTTTAAAAAACGAGACTCAGTAAGTTACTGAGTCTCGACACATTTTGCATTTAATTCAATTATTAAATCTTGTTTTTTATTTGTAGGTAAAACTATTTTTATGTATTCTGTTTTATCAAAGTATGTATAGTCAAAAGTTGTATAATATCTTATTTTTCCATCGTCTAAAGTATCATAGCCATTACTTCCTGAATTAGACTGAAAAAATTTATTACCATTTGACGTTTGTATATATATACCACTAAAAGGTATCATATCTCTCACACTCATATTTCTTCTTTCTTGTAATTTCTTAAAATCAATCTTATCACTATTAGTTATTAATTCTAATTTCATATTTGTCATTGATAAGCTAGCTTTTGTCACAGTTGTATTATTATCATTTATGTTAGTTGCAATATAATCTATACTATCTCTATCACTTGACATCTTTCCAAGATCTATATCAATATTCCAGTTTCCATCTATAGTTGCTATGTGATTATCGACCTTTTTATTATTTACTTCATCAAATATTTTATTATTTAACAAATATATTTTATCAAATTTAATGGTTAATTTTTTGGATTGTGGAAATTTTTCAGATGTTGTATAAAAAGAATACACAATATTATTATTCTGAATATTTAATATACTTCCATTTGCACCACAGTTTGCATATCCTATTCCATATGTACCTTTATTAAGATTATTTTCATCACAATATTTAACAAATTCTTCTTGATTTTCGTATTCTGCAAATATTACATTATTGTTTTCATCCATAATTAGTAAATTCTTAAACTGAACATTATATAAATCCTTAAAAAAACCAATTTGTTCTATTTCAATATTAAATATGATTCCTAAATTATAGTCATCCATTGTTATTTGGTTAACTTTTACTTTTATATTATTTGATTCGATATATTTCATATCTATATCTTGAGAATAACCATTATTTATTGCAGTAGTGATACCATTATTATAATTACCATATATGTTTTCTATTAAGGTATTAACAAAAATTTTAATATCTTTAGCAAATATGATTCCACCTGTAATAGTTAAAATCCCTATCATTGTAATTATAAATTTTTTAATTAACAAGATAACTTTATATTTCTTATTTTTATTATTTATTGCGTTTTCTATTCCATTTGTTATTATGTTAGGAACATATTCATTATCTTTAAAATAATCAAACAATAGATTATCAATATCATCATAATTATCATTCATGAAATGCACCTCCCTTGTAGTATTTTCTAATTTTCTGTTTGGTTCTACTTATTTTACTTTTTACTGTGTTAATATTAACATTTAAAATCTCAGCAATTTCACTACAAGTATATTTATTATTATAAAATAATGTTATAATAATTTTTTCTTCATACTCTAGACAATCAATCAATATATTAAAATCTATTTTTGAATCACTAGTTTGTATTGTATCTTCTTTGCTATTTAATAATTCTTCTGATTCTATCTTATTTATAAGTCTACTTTTTTTGCTTTTCTTGTTATAAATCACATTACATTCATTAATTAATATTTTTATAATCCAACTTTTAAACTTATTTTCGTTCTTTAATTTTCTTAAATGATTATAAGCTTTTATTATTGTTTCTTGAATTGCATCATTAATGTCACTATCATCGTTTAGTCTTGTTTTTGCAATTTTATATAAATCAACTTTTATGCTTAATATTAATTCTGTAAAGGCTTTTTCATCTCCATTCTTAGAACGATTAATTAATTCATACATTTTTTTACCTCCTTATAAATAAGATAATCTTTATATCAATTTTGGGTGCAATAACATTAGTATTTACTTATATTTTTTATATTATCTATAGGTTATCTTTTCTATCTCTTCAACATATCCATAATCTGGCGATGAAATTATATCTTCCAAATTATTTTTTAAAACAATATCAGCAAACTTATTATTTTCTCCATTTTCCACTATCGTATCATCTGCAATCTGAAATTCGAATATAGTTGATAATTCATCCCCCCTAAATGTTTTAAATTTAAACCTTCCCCACAAATATCTTACATGATATTTTTCAATATTGTCTGTATATTCTTTATAACCTACAAGATCTACATTTTTTAATTCTTTCATTCCTTTATAATATTCCTTTGCCATTTTATGTACGTCATTAATTTTTATAATATAAACATTATCATTTGAATCAACTCTTCGCAAACCTTTCGAAATCCATTCAATATCACTATCATAAAGTAAAATATCACCGCTCTTCTATATCTTCAAATTTCATTTCAGATAATATCCATTATTCGCCTATTTATTTATATATTTTTATTATTCTAATTCAAGTTTTAAAAAAAATCCCACGAACATTGTCGAAAGATAAAAAATTTAATATTATTATAAAAAAGTAGCACTTTTCAATGCTACTTTTTTTAGAATAATATTAGTACAAACTACAAATCTTTTTATATTTATTATTAATTTATATTCATCAATATATTATATATATAATGCTATAATCTACTCATCTTTAATCGTATTAATCTTAAACAATTTAAATAATTCAACAATAACAAGTGGTGCAAAAACAAGTAATATAATTTCTATTATATTTTGAGTTGGTAATACTGGAATACTAAATATATGTCTAAGTCCTGGTATTAATAATATAACAAGCATTAAAGCAGCTGATACTCCTATTGCAAGAACTAATTTACTATTATTAAACACTTTTGTTTTAAATACTGACTTTTTGTTATTTCTAATATTAAATACATGAACTAACTCTGATAACGCAAGTACCGTAAATGCCATTGTTTGACCAATCTCTACTTTTACTTCTTCATTTGATAATCTAACTCCTGCATCATTATATACTTCTGGCAGGCTGCTATCTGGTGTTGCGAGTCCTATTACAAATGCTGCAAGTGTTATTAAACCTATCATAATTCCTTGATATACAATTCGCCATGTCATTCCTTTAGTAAATATTCCTTTACCTGGTTTTAAAGGTTTTCTGTTCATAATATCTTTTTCTGCTGGGTCTACTGCCAATGCTAAAGCAGGTAATGAGTCTGTTACTAAGTTTACCCATAATATATGAATTGGAAGTAGTGGTTCTATTAATTTTATATCTATTCCAAATATATTACTTAATAAAGGTGTAATTAATATTGCAACAAATAAAACTATAATTTCACCAACATTACTTGAAAGTAAGAACTGAATTGCTTTTAATATATTATCATAAATACGTCTTCCTTCTTCTACTGCAGATACAACTGTTGCAAAATTGTCATCTGTTAATATAACATCTGCTGCCTCTTTTGCAACATCTGTTCCTACCATTCCCATTGCACAACCAATATCTGCCGTTTTTAAAGCAGGTGCATCATTTACACCATCACCTGTCATGCTAACAATTTCTCCATTTGCTTGCCATGCTTTTACAATTCTTACTTTGTGTTCTGGTGATACTCTTGCATATACAGAATATTTTCTAATATTTTTCTTTAAATCTTCATCAGACATTTCTTCTAGTTCTGCTCCAGTAATTGCTTCGTCTTCGTTTGCTAATATTCCTAAAGATTTAGCTATTGCTGTTGCTGTTATCTTATGGTCACCTGTTATCATAACTGTTTTTATTCCTGCTGTTTTACATTTTTCTACAGCAAGCTTTGCTTCTTCTCTTGGTGGATCTATCATACCAACCATTCCAATATATATCAAATCAGATTCCATATTTTTAACTTCTTCTTCTTCCGGCATATGATCTAATTCTTTATATCCCATTGCAAGTACTCTTAATGCATTTTTAGCCATTTCCTCATTATTCTTATATATTGTAGATTTATATGAATCTAAGTCATCTTTTAGTTCATTATTTATTATATATTTGTTACATCTTTTTAATAATTCATCTACTCCACCTTTAGTATAAACTATATATTTGTCATTTAGTTTATGAATTGTTGTCATTAACTTTCTATCTGAATCAAATGGAATTTCAGCCACTCTTGGAAGCATTTCAAAAATTTCAGGTTTAAATGATAAATTAAATCCCATATCTACTAAAGCTGTTTCTGTTGGGTCTCCTGTTAATTTGTTATCTTTTCCTACTTTTGTATCATTACATAACATACTAACATATACAAGTTTTTCTAAGTCATCTTTTATCTCTTCTTGTTTAATATCTTCTAAGTTTACTAGTTTTTCAGCATAAAACACTTTTTTTACAGTCATTTTATTTTGTGTTAATGTTCCTGTTTTATCTGAACAAATTACTGTAGCACTCCCTAAAGTTTCCACTGCTGGAAGTTTTTTTACAATGGCATGTTTTTTAACCATTCTTTGTACACCAATTGCAAGAACTATTGTAGATACAGCTGCTAAGCCCTCTGGAATTGCTGCAACAGCCAAACTAACAGCTGTCATAAACATATCTATTGGTTCTTTTCCATAAAGTAATCCTATTACAAAAATAACTGCACATATTACAAGTGCTGCTAAGCCTAAAGTTTTACCTAATTTATTAAGCTTAGTTTGAAGTGGTGTTTCAGATTTTACGGTATCATTTATAATTCCTGCAATCTTTCCAACTTCTGTATTCATACCAGTTTCTACTACTATTCCTTTTCCTCTACCATAGGTAATAAGACTTGAAGAAAATAGCATATTTACTCTATCTCCAATTCCAACTTTTTCATCACTTATTATTTTTTCATTTTTCTCTACTGGTACAGATTCACCAGTTAATGATGATTCTTGTGATTTTAAATTGGCTGATTCTATAATTCTTAAATCTGCTGGGACAAAATCTCCAGTATCTAATATTACAATATCTCCTGGTACTAATTCTTTAGATGGTACAACCACTAAATTTCCATTCCTTATAACTTTTGCTGAATGACTACTTAATTTTTGAAGTGCTTCTAATGATTTTTCCGCTTTGGCTTCTTGCACAACACCTATAATTGCATTAACTATAACTACAATTAAGATTATTACAGAATCTGTAATTCCTTCACCTTCCATGTAACCAACAACACCTGAAACAACTGCTGCTATAATTAATACTATTATCATAAAATCTTTAAATTGTTCTAAAAATTTTACAAACAAACTCTTCTTTTTTTGAGCTTTTAATTCATTTGTTCCATATTTCTCTCTTTGTTTTTTTACCCTCTCATCTGTAAGTCCTTTTTCTAAATCTGTTGCAAGTTCGTTTTTTACTTCCTCTATACTTTTACTAAACCAATTTTTTTCCAATATTTTCTCATCCTTTCTTAGAAATTACTTTTTATATGGTTAGTTTATATAATACAGTTTTTTTAATGCTATAATATAAAATAAGACTCTTAAAGAACTTATTATATTTTCTACTCCATATAATACTTTCTTTAAAAGTCTTGCTTCCTTAATTTATAAGGTTACTAACCAGATAATAATTCGAGATTGTTGATTAGTATTTTTTAAGCTACTCCCTTTTAAATCTGCCTTTATTCTATCATTACTATCTTTCTTTTGCAAGAACTTTTTTTGCATTTTGTTTATTATTAGTATTTGTTATATTATTAAAAATTTTAACAATATTTTACACATAATAATTTACATTTAATATTAAATATAAATTCTCTACAAAACTAATTAATAAACTTAAGCTAATTTGATAAGACTATACAACATATAAATAAATACATAAAAAGTGTAATATACTACCAGCGAGTACAAAAAAGTGCCATAATGAATGCATATATTTAATTTTTTTGCCTAATCCATATATTATTGCACCAATAGTATATACAATACCTCCTATTACCAGTAAAATGATTCCATTTATATCTAAAATTCTATACATTGGCTTAAAAGCAAATAAAATCATCCATCCCATAATTATATAACATGCCATTGATATTTTTTTATACTTTTCTAAGTTTATTGAATTTAATATTATACCTAATACTGTTGTAGTCAATATTATAGAAAAAATAATCCATCCAATTAGACCATTTAAAGTAACCAATGTAAATGGTGCATATGTTCCAAATATAAGTAAAAATATACTACAATGGTCAAATATCCTAAATACTCTTTTAGCTCTAATACTTGGTTTAAAACTATGATATAATGTTGAAATTAAATATAAAATAATTAGAGTACTACCATATAAACAAGAACTCACAATAGCATATGGATTATGATGTATTGCAGATTTTACAGTACATAAAACAAGTGCAACAATTCCAAGCCCTGCTCCTATACCATGTGATATTGCACTAATTAATTCTTCACCTAATGTATAACTTGGGATTTTTATGATTCTTTTCCCTGTTTGTATACTTTCTCCTTGCATATGTATTCACCTCTTTTAAATTTATTATCCCCATTTATTTTCAAGTTTATACTTTATACATATTTTATTTAACTATATTAATTACATTAGATAATATTTTTCAATAATTAAATAATTTCTTAATATTTAGAACATATTAGTACTACATAATATTTTTTAAAATTGTATAATTTTTACTACTTATACTTTTTAATAATTTAAACTAAATTACACATTATTACTAATGTTTTGCACTAAGTTTTATTATTAAATCCATATTATCATCTTTTGCAGATTTGTTTTTTCTTATTTTACCACATTTTTTACACTTAAATATAATTACATATCCTTTTTTAGAATCTATTTCTAACCCTATTGGTTCTAATGTTCCATGACAGCTTTCGGCTCTATCACCAGGATTTATGTCTACATGTTTAGAATGTAAGCAAAATGGACAGTGATTTCTACATGTATAACCTAATTTCGAAACATGTTTGCCACAATTTTCGCATATAAATTCTTCATCAATTTTTGTAAAATTACTTAACATTTTATTAACCTTTCAAAATAATCTTATATGTTATCTTTTAATTTAAAATATGTATATTAATGATATAAAAAATATATAAAGTTTTAGTATTTACAATTTATTTGCTATACATATTTTCCAAAATGTACAATCTATAATAGTTTTTTAGATTATACTAATCCATAAAAATACTTCCACCAATAAATTCTCTAAGTAACGAATTTTTTGGCACATATTCTTCTGGTATTGATTCAAAGTATCCTAGCATTGTACATAATCTTTTAGCTTCAGAATATTCAGGATGCGTTTTATCTATCTCTTCTAATAATGGAATAGCATAATCTTTTAACACTGCAAGCTCATATATTAAAGATGAATTAAACATAATATCTGCTTCTTCTTGATATGGAAATATATTTTTTTCTTCACCACGATTTACAGAATCCCACATCTTAAGAGTATGAAGTGCAGAATAACTTCTAAACTGATTATCTCTTACAATTCTTCTTATTAATCTTGTATCTGTTGTAGAAATTCTATTATAATAATCAATATTTAAAACTGTTAAGGCACTAATATATACTTTATATTTTTGCTCTTTTGGTATTAGAGGTGTAAGATTATCATTTAAACAATGTATTCCTTCTATTACTAGAATTTGATCATCATTTAATTTCATTGTATTTCCTTTATAAACTTTAATTCCATGTTCAAAATCAAATGTTGGAACTTGTATTTCTTCTCCTTTTAACAATCTAAGAATGTGGTCATTAAATAATTTTATATCAATTGCTTCTAAACACTCAAAATCATAATTTCCAAATTCATCTTTAGGATTTAATGTTCTTTCTACAAAATAATCATCTACAGATATTGTAACTGGTTTTAACCCATTTAATCTTAATTGAAGTCCTAATCTCTTAGCAAAAGTCGTTTTTCCTGAAGATGATGGCCCTGCAATTAAGATAACTTTTACTTTTTCCCTTTTTACAATATCATCTGCTATTTGTGCCATTTTCTTTTCATGAAGTGCTTCATCTAATAAAATATAATCTTTTATTTTATTTTCTTTTACAATTTTATTTAATTTGTATAATGTATGTACATTTAAAGTTTTATGAACTTCTTCATAATCATCTAAAGTAGATAATAACTTTTTATTTTCTTTAAATTCTGGTAATCTATCTGGAGCTTTTTTACTTGGGTAACGGACTAAAAATCTTCCATCATATTCCAAAATTTCGTATATATCAGTAACTCCTGTAGATATTGGCATAACACCATAAAAATAGTTGTAATAATCTTCACAAAAATAAAGCATTATTTCTTTTTTATCTTTTATATCTACTTGTAATCTACCTTTTAAAGTATGATTTTTCTCATAAAAATCTTCAGCTTCTTCTTTTGTCATTGATACTTTTGTAATTTTAGCATCTCTTTTAATAATTTCTTTTACTTTTTCATCTACTTTAGCAATCATTTCTTTTGTAACTTGCATATTTGCTACTTCACAAAGTATACTATTTGATAATTGAAAATTAATAGTAAGAAGTGCCTCTGGATATGTTTCATAAAAAGCTTTTCCTATAACATAAATTAGTCCCCTTCTATAAATTCTCATTCCATCTTTATTAGTAAGGTCTATTAATTCTATTTTTCCATCTGAATCTATTTCATAATTAAGTGATTTAACTTCATTATTAAAACGACAAGCAATCACTTTATTTCTCGATTTTACTATTTCATTTTTTAATAAATCTATTACTTTTGTTCCTTTTTTTACATCAATTATATGTTCTTCGTAAATAATTTGCATAAATTACCTCCTCATTTGTCTTGAAAATCATTTTATATCTTTCTGATTCTTAAGTCAAGTATTCTTTGTTCTATTTATGTTCATTTATAACAGTTTTTATTACTATTCACACTTATTTTGTAACTAGTAAATATAACTATATAGAAAATTAATAGTCTAAATATTAACTACATTTCATCTCTGAATGCATATTTTTCTTAAGCTTGTATATAATATTATTAATATGTTAATTATTGGAGGTATATTATATGAATAGTGAAAGAATTTCTGAAATTCTAAAGAATAAAGAATTACATGATATTTATTACAATGACCGCCCTGTTTGGATTCAAGAAGTGGATAATAATGTTGCCAAAGTAGGTTTTGTAGATAATAATGAAGAAAAAAATGTTTATATAGAAGATTTATACGAAAATAATAAATAGATAAATGTAAACAAAGGGATGGTTTTCTTGTTATCTTTATTGTTATAATAAAAATACTATCTATATAATTATATCACTTTTTAATAAAATTTATTAATAGATTTTATCTATTAAATTATTACATTAATATTATCACAAAGTTAATCCATTTAAAAGAAATTTTTATAAATATGAAAATTTTTTTTCAAAAAACAACTTTAACAGTTTGAATTTTATATAGTATGAAAATTATAATTGCTTGTTGTTAAATATATATTTAATAATTTTGTTGTTAATTTTATATAATTATAACCACCCATAAAACAGCATTGCCGTATAACACGAGGTTTTCATTATACAAAAAAGAAACACAAAACCTTAATTTTGTGTTTCTGCTCTTTACACTTGTAATATTGTTTTAGGAGATTTGCTCTTAAATTGATATAATAAATATGCAGCAGTCATGTGGCTTATCAAAAAAATCTTCTTCCATTTTTTCATAGTTTTTAATGCCTTCTATTGCCAATTCAATATCTTCATCAGAAGGTTTTGCTGTAACAAATACTTGCAAGAATCGAAGCCATCCTTTTTTATCTGCAAACAATCTAAATATTAAAATAAGAATGATGTATAATGATAAACAAAAAATAATGCTCCAATTTGCAACAAATGCAGTTGATAAACTTAATAATAAGTTCATAACAATATTATTAATATTTACACTACATCCACATCTCTTATGAAAACGTGAAGCTTTTTTTACTTCTTCAAATGTTGGTATTCGTTTTAGCTTTTCATAGCAATTTATCACCATATGCTCTGCAGAATGATATCTTGCAATAGATTTAGTATTTCCTTTCTTTAATTTCCATTGATAAGACTTCTCTATAAAATCAAAAAGCTCAAATGATGCAAATAAAGAAAATTGACCTGCTGCAAGAATAAACCAAATGCTTTCTGATAACAAGCAAATAGTAAGTAGCATTATATTGAAAATAAGTGCTACATACTTGCTATGTAAATTCTTCTTTTGGCTTTTATCTTCTAAATAATCCATATAATTGTTATTCGGAACAAAAACTATTCTTGTTTGAATTTTTCCAGATTTATCCCGAAATGTCTTTGAGCCATATAAAGGGCATTTTTGAGAATAGAATATTATTCCATTACTTTCGGACCGTGCACAAACATTGTAGCTTTTTTTCATTTTCTACATCTCCTTAAAAAATTAATTATAACTATATTGTAACACATTTTTACATAATTTACAACATATATATGGCAATTTAATCTGGACAAGAGAAACCATCACTTTGTCCACCTTTGGTTAACCTATTTTAACTCATCTTCTCTTTAATTCTCATTAATGTATTTAATGCCTCTATTGGTGTTAATCCGATTTAAATCAATTTTATCTATTTCATGAGCAATTTCAGCTATTTTATAATTAAACATATCAAACTGACCTGTAACTTGTTTTTTATCTTCTTTTTCTTTAGCCTTATTTTGCATTATGCTTTTTCTTTCTAAGCTTCTTAATATTTCATTTGCTCTTTTTGTTACATTTTGTGGAACTCCAGCTAATCGTGCTACATGCACACCATAACTTTCATCTGTTCCTCCTTCTACTATCTTTCTTAAGAAAATAATATCTTCACCTTTTTCTTTTACAGCAATAGAATAATTTTTTACACCTTCTAGTTTATCTTCTAATTCTGTTAATTCATGATAATGTGTTGCAAATAATGTTTTTGCTCCACATTTTTCCTTACTTGCTATATATTCTGCTACTGCCCAAGCAATAGAAAGTCCATCATATGTAGAAGTTCCTCTTCCTATTTCATCTAAAATTACTAAACTATTTTTACTTGCTTCTTTTAAAATGGATGCAACTTCCATCATTTCTACCATAAATGTACTTTGTCCCATACTTAAATCGTCTGAAGCACCAACCCTTGTAAAAATTTTGTCTACAACGCCAATTTTAGCAGAACTTGCAGGTACAAAACTTCCAATTTGGGCCATTAACACTATTAATGCTACTTGCCTCATGTATGTAGATTTACCAGCCATATTAGGACCTGTTATAATTGCTAAACGATTTTCTTCTCCATCTAAATATGTATCATTTTGTACAAAACTTCCTGTAGGTAACATTTTTTCTATAACAGGATGACGACCATCTTTTATATGAATACTTCCATTTTCATCAACTTTTGGCATTGTATAATTTAAATCTTCAGCTACTATTGCAAAAGAACATAGAACATCAAGTGTAGATATTGCTCCTGCAGATTTTTGAAGTCTTTGAATTTGATTTTCTATTTTTTCTCTTATTTGTGTAAATGCATTATATTCTAATTTTACCACTTTTTCTTCTGCTCCAAGTATCTGATTTTCTAAATTCTTTAATTCTTCTGTTATATATCTTTCACAATTTGCCAAAGTTTGTTTTCTTATAAATCTATCTGGTACCCCGAGATAAATTTGATTTTGTAACTTCTATAAAATATCCAAATACTTTGTTAAATCCTATTTTTAGACCTTTAATTCCTGTTTTTTCTCTTTCCTCAGCTTCTAATGCTATAATCCAATTTTTTCCTTCAGTTGTAGCAGTTTTTAATTTGTCTATTTCCTCATCATATCCTAATTTAATTAAATCACCTTCTTTTACAGAAATTGGTGGTTCATCAACAATTGAGATATCTATAAGCTTATAGATGTCTTCTAGTGTATCTAATTCTTCTTGTACTTCTTTTAATAATTTAGAATTTGCCTGAATTAAAATATTTTTTATTGTTGGTAATTGCTTTACAGAGTTTTTCAGAGATATTAAATCTCTTCCATTTGCATTTCCATATGCAATCTTTCCAGACAACCTTTCTATATCATACACTTTTTTTAAAGAATCTATAATATCTCCTTTTAAAATAATATTTTCTTTTAATTCCTTTACTGCTTCTAATCTTTTATTAATTTCATTAACATCTACTAAAGGATCATTAATCCATCTTCTTAAAAGTCTTCCTCCCATAGAAGTTGAAGTTTTGTCCAATACCCAAAGAAGAGTACCTTTTTTGGATTTATCTCTCATTTTTTCTGTTAATTCTAAATTTCTTCTTGCATTTATATCAAGTGACATATATTTAGTTGTTTTATATATAATAATTTTATTTATATGGTCAAGTTTTGTTTTTTGTGTATCTTTTAGATATGTAAGTAATGCATTTGTAGGTAATATAGATAATTTATTATCTATATTTTCTAGTGTAGAACCATTATCATCTAAAACTAAATATTCCATTTTCAAGTCTTTAGTATTTTCAGAAAAATACTCTTCATTTGTTTTTGAAATGTAAACATCAAATCTTTCTTTTATTTTATTAATTTCATCTGTTGATGAAAACATCATTTCATTTACAACAATTTCTGCTGGTGAATATCTAGAAATTTCATCTAATAATTTCGCAAAATTGTTAGTACCTTTAATTTCTGATGCATAAAAATCCCCTGTAGATATGTCACAAACAGCTATTCCAAAATATATTCCAGTTTTATATATAGACATTATATAGTTATTTTTCTTTTCTTCTAACAGGTTAGATTCTATAACTGTACCAGGTGTTACAACTCTTATAACTTCTCTTTTAACAATACCTTTTGCTTGTTTTGGATCTTCTATTTGCTCACATATAGCTACTTTATATCCTTTACCTATAAGCTTTGCAATATAGTTTTCTGCAGCATGAAAAGGAATTCCACACATTGGTGCTCTTTCTTCTTTTCCACAATCCTTTCCTGTTAATGTAAGTTCTAGTTCTCTTGATGTTGTAATTGCATCTTCAAAAAACATTTCATAAAAATCGCCTAAACGATAAAATAAAATACAATCTTTATATTTATTTTTTGTATCTAAATAATGTTGCATCATTGGTGAATATTCTGCCATATTTTCCTCCCATTTAATTACATTTCCATTTGCCTTATAGCATTATTTATTATCTTTTTTACATTTGTTTCAAATTCATCATCTTTGTTTGGTAATACATATTTATTTTCTAAAGTTTCATCTGTACTATTATCTAATCCTTGTTTAAATTCTTTTCTTTCTAAGTTTCTATATTGTGCTGGACTAATAGTAATCCCATGATTCTGATAAGCAAAATAGCACAGTCTATGAAATATCTTTTGAGAATTTACTTTAAAGATATTTCCACCTTTTTCTAAACAATATTGTAATAAGTTAGTATCTGTCTTACAAAATGAATTTTCTCTAATTCCAAATTGTCTTAAAATAATCATTTCTCGTTTTAATTTATCAGCACCGATATTCATTATTTTAGGATATTTTTTTATAAACTCATTTGTAGCTTCTGCACTTAAGTTAGCTTCATCATCAAATACTTTAAATATATAATATAATCTCCTATTAGAATCTATTGACAACATTCTTGGATTTTTCAAAATCATATTAACCATATCTTCTGTACTAATAAAGCCTTCACTTTTAGGATCTATTTGGCTATTTCTTTTTTGTAATAATTCTAATACTTCCAATAATTTGTGGATAAAAGTTTCTCTTGTAATTGTAGTTACTCTATTTAGATTCATCTTTTCGAAAATCTCTTCTATTTGTTCTGGAGTTATCCCAGAATCTGCCAAAGTTTTAATCTCTTTAGATAAATCCTTTTTTTCTTTCTTTCCTCTAAAAATAGTTGTTTCTCTATTTGTTTTTCTTCCTACTTTTAGTTTATTATCCATTTGTTTATTTTGATTTTCATCTAATAATTCTCTCATTTTTTGTCTTAAAGTTTTTCTATCTACTCCTATATACTTAGATATGTTTGTTAATGACTCACCTTGCATGACTCTCTTATAAACTTCTTGAATTATAGTATTATAATCTCTTGCCACTTTCTATACTTCTCCTTTCAAATACCACATATGCTCTGAAACAATTTGAACATCCACTATATTTCCAATCAAGTTTTCATTACCCTCAATATTAACCACTTTATTAGTATCTGTTCTTCCTGTTAATACTTTATCATTTGTCTTGCTTTTTCCTTCTATTAATACTTTCTGAATTGTTCCAACATATTCTTTATTATTTTCTTCAATTTGACTTTCTACTAAAGCTTTTAGTCTATCAAATCTTTTATGTTTTATCTCTTCAGGTATTTGATTTTCCATTTTATCTCCTGGAGTACCTACCCTTCTTGAATATATAAACATAAATACTTGCTCAAAACAGACTTTTTTTACAACATCTAAAGTATCTTCAAAATCCTTTTCTGTCTCACCTGGAAAACCTACAATAATATCTGTTGAAAGTTTAAGTCCTGGTATTTTATTTTTCATTTTTTCTACTAAACTTAAGTATTGTTCTTTTGTATATTTTCTATTCATTATCTTTAAAACTTTAGTGCTTCCAGATTGTAATGGTAAATGTATTATTTTGCATACTTTATCACTAAGAGCTATTGCTTCTATTACATCATCTGTAAAATCCTTTGGATGTGGTGAAACAAATCTAATTCTTTCTATTCCTTGTATTTTATTTATAGCTTTTAATAATTCCGAAAATTTATATATACCTAAGTTTCCATTACCTTTATATGAGTTTACATTTTGACCTAAAAGAGTTATTTCTTTATATCCAGCTTTTGCTAAAGCCTCTATTTCATTAATAATATCTTCTGGATTTCTACTTCTTTCTCTACCACGTACATATGGAACTATACAGTAACTACAGAAATTGTTACATCCATTCATAATAGTAACAGATGCTTTTATATTATCATTTCTTTTTATAGGAAGTCCTTCTATTATTTCTCCATCTATATCTAAAACATCTTGAATTTGTTTTTCATTTTGCATTATTCTATATATATCCTCTGGAAATTTATGAATAGTATGGGTTCCAAAAATAATATCGAAAAATGGATAACTCTTTTTTAGTTTTTCCTGTATATGCTTTTCTTGCATCATACAACCACCAATTGCAATAATTGTACCTCTTTTTTCTTTAACTTTTTTTGCTTCTCCTAATTTTCCAAAAAGTTTATCTTCGGCATTTTCTCTAACACAACATGTATTAAAAAGTACTAAGTCTGCCTCATTTAAGTCTTCTGTTTTAGAATATCCCATATTTTCTATCATTCCACAAATTTTCTCAGAGTCATTTTCATTTAACTGACATCCCATTGTTAATATGTAATATTTAAGGATTTTTCCTGCATTTATTTTATTTACTTTTTCTATATATTCCATTTGTTTTTGTATTTCTTCTTTTTTCACTTTAATTCCTCCAAACTTGTTCATCAAATCATACCCAAATTATCTGTGCATATTAGGTCAAATTCTTCACAATCTATTTTTTCATTAAAAAATAGAGCTATGTTTTCTGGATTTTTCAATAATTTTTCCTTTTGCAATTTATTTAAATCTTTTTTTATATGATATTCTAATTTAGCAGCTAGGGCTTTAGTATTTGTTTTCCAAGCAGTTTCTAATTTATATGCAGAATGATAACGTGTATATTTTGCACATTTATCTGTCTTTTCAAAATGTTCCTTTAACCTTCTATTTAAATCTGTTGTAATACCTGTATATAATGAATTATCTATGCATCTCAATATATAAATATAATACATCTTTTTATCCATCCTATCTTTGATATTAAAATTTATTTTAGTGACACTACTTCCAAAACCAAATTATGTTAATTTCTATATATGAATCCTAACGTTTTTTACTCATAAATTCTAAAAATATTTTTAAACATCTTAATTTTAAGTTCATTTTTACTTTAAGCTCTATCTTCTTGTTTAAAATCATTAAAATTTTTACATATTTCTTTAATTTCTTTTAAACATTCTTCATCTCGTTTATAGAAAGCATCTTTAAAAGACAACTTTTCACCTTTTTTATCATAATTACATTTATATATTGGAAACATATTATATTTTTGTTCTAATATTTCACATTGTTTTATTTTTTTATTTCCTTCTATTAAGAATGGTTTTTGTAGTACTACTAATAAATTTATTTTCTTTACTTTTATAAAATCTTTTAATAAATTTTCTAACATATCATAATTATTACTATTGTTTATATAAAGTATTGCTTTTTTGTTTCTAAAAGCCTTACTAAATGCTGTAATTAATGAAATATGGTCTTTTACTATCATTCCAGATGTTGATTTTATAAATAAACTTCTAATATCTATATTATTTATGTTTTCTACCTTATTTCCTGAATAGACTTGTATACAACTTAATTCCAAAATATCATCATTTACATATTTTTTAACTAATTCTTCATTAAAGCTATTATCAAAATATATAACACTAACTTTATCTTTATCACTTTTACTCCATTCCATTATATATTCTTTTTCTTGAGTTGCTTCATCTATTTGTACTTTTATTTTTCTAAATCCCATAGCCTTATAAAACATTGTTGCTCCAACATTTTTTTCATAAACATTTAAGTATAATTTTTCATATAAATTTTTACAATGATTAATTAGCATTGTGCCAATTCCATCTCTTTGTATTTCTGGAATTACAAAAAGTGCTCCTATATAACCATCTTGCATTATACTAATAAATGCTTGCAATTCTTCATTTTCAGTATATACCCATGTTTCTGATTTTCTTAAATATTCATTCTGAACTTTTATGTAATTATCTGACCAATATTTACTTGGTATAAAATTATGTGCTTTAAAATTTCCATCTCTCCAAATTTTCATTATTTTATCAATATCAGATTCTCTAAATTCTCTTAACATACTTTTTATCCTTCCTTTATCTTTTGCATTATAACATATATTTTTTATTAAATCTATTAAATTCTAAATAAAAAAACAAAATTTTTGTTCTGTTACATCTATTCATAGTTCTCTTAAAAGTATATACTAATGTAATGGTTAATAAATTTATATTTATCAAAATATTTACAAAATAAAAATACACAAAAAGAATGATTAATTGTTATAGTATTTAAACATAATCATTCTTTTGCATATTTTAATAATTGGAAAGTTAGTTAAAAACTTTCTATTTACTATATACTAAAATTAAATTTCTTCTTCAATTTCTTTAAGCATATTTCTTAATACATTACAACTATTATCTAGTTTTTCTTTTTCATCATCAGCTAAATTTAATTGTAATATTTCTTTTACACCTTGATGATTAATAATTGCTGGTACCCCTATATATATTCCTTTTTGATTATATTCTCCATCTAAATAAGTTGATACTGTTAAGATTTCATTCTCATTATTTAAAATAGCTTTTATTATTTTAGTTAATCCAAGTCCTATTCCATAATATGTTGCCTTTTTTCTATCAATAATTTCATATGCTGCTTGCCTAACATCTGTATAAATTTTATCTAATACACTTAAGTTCTCATTTTTTTGTTCTAATATATGTGTTAAACTTTTACATCCTACATAGCTATGTGACCATGGAACAAATGATGAATCTCCATGTTCTCCCATTATATATGCATGTACATTTTTACTACATACTTCCAAATATTCACCTAATAAATATCTAAGTCTTGCTGTGTCTAAAACTGTTCCTGAACCAATTACTTTATTTTTTGGAAATCCAGATACTTTTTGAACTACATATGTCATTAAATCTACTGGATTACTTGCAATCACAAAAATTCCATCAAATCCACTTTTAACAACACTTTCAGTAATATCTTTCATAATTTTAGCATTTGCTTTTGCCAAATCTAATCTAGTTTGACCTGGCTTTTGCGCAAGTCCTGCTGTAATTACTACAATATCTGCATTTTTGCATTCATCATATTCTCCTGCTTTTATATCTATTCTTGCTGGAGCACAAGGAATACCATGAGCTAAATCCATCGCTTCTCCTATAGCTTTTTCTTTCATCACATCTATTAATACAAGTTCATTAATTCCTCCTTGGTTTAATAATGAGTATGCCATACTCATCCCTACAAATCCAGTTCCTACTAACACAACTTTTCTTTTTTCTATCATTATTATAAAAACCTCCATTCATGATTTTTGCATCATTTATTATAGCATGATATATCATTTTTTTAAATAGTTTTTCCTAAAAATAGTAAATTTATTCTTTTAATATATTATACATTTTTATATCACTATTTAATTAATTTTCCATAAAATACAGTATATATAAAAGCTTCATTTTACTAATATAATGGAATCTACATATAATATAAAATAATTTTTATATTATTTTTTTATTTTCAGATAAAAATTCTTAATAAATTGTTGGCACGTCAATTTTTGTAAAAAATTGTGTGCAATTATTTTATATAATAGAAAAGCCTCTATTAGTTAAATTTTATTTTAAACTCGAACTTTACTATTATATAAAAAAAAGAATGCAAAAAAGAATTCGAAAATTCATTTTTGCATCCTTTATTTTTCAACTGTCTTAGTCGTATAATTCTTCTAAGTCAGATTTAGAAAATTCATCTGAATTAAAGTCTGAATAGTAAGCGTTTTTTATTCTCATTTTTTCTTCAAGCTCTTTTCTTCTTTTCCTCATAACTAATGTTTTATAGTCCAAGCAAGCATAGGAATCAACTTGCTCATCAGAAAGTCCATTTACAAATCCTTTATAGATTTCCTTAAGTTGTTTCTTACAGAATCCTTGTTTTTTATATTTATTCATCCGCTTCCTAATTTGTTTAATTTTCATTAGTTACCTCCATCTTAATTGTGATGATTTTATTAACTTCAACTTAGCATTTTGCTAACTTTTAATATTATAACATTCTGTATTATTATATGTCAATAAAATTATATTACTCTTATTAATATACATTTTTCGTAAAGTGTATTACTGGTCAATTTTTAAACATATTTTTATATAATTATACTTTTATTAATTTTTATACTTTGTATTAACACATTCTTTTGAGGATACTTTTATTTTATTAATATTTTAGAAAAAAACTGCCAAGTTTTTAAAACCTGGCATAATATTTTAACATTTACAGTTTCTTTTTTATTTCTTCAAATATTTCCTCATGAATATCTTCTATAGTTCTTATTTCTCCATTTTTAACACATTCAACAGTATACCAATTATAATTATCTGCTAAACTACATGCTACATTAAATGAATCTATAATATGTTTCTTATCTTTTTCATGAATATCCTTTTTACATTCATGAGTAAATTTATTTTCTCTATCTTTCATCAATTCTAAACTTACTTCTGTAGGCATTTTTAATAAAAATACTTCTGTAGGTATAGGTAATCCATATAATTTAAATTCAAAATCCCAAATCCAATCTAAAAATTCTTTTCTTTCTTGTTTGTTATCTATTTTTCCTGCTTGATGTATCATATTAGCAGTAGTATATCTATCTGCTAATATAACACCTCCATTATTGTAATATTCTTCAAAATCCTTTTTAAAGGTAGCATATCTATCTACTGCATAAAAACTAGATGCAATATATGGACTTATTTGTTTTGCATCATCTCCAAATTCTCCAGATAAATACATTTTTACAAGTGCTGATGATGGACTATCATAATTAGGAAAACTTACTGTTTTATAATCTACTCCCTCTTTTGTTAATCTTTCTTCCAATTTTTTTAACTGAGTTTGCTTACCACTACCATCTGTTCCATCAATAACAAATAATTTTCCCATACTTCTTACAGTACAATATATAATATTGTACACTCCTTTCTTTATCTATTTTCGTGTTTCTTATTTCAATCTACTTTATCTGTCTTAAATATAAATTTTGTTTCAAATTATATAAGATAGCTAAACAAAAGATATAAGTAAATTTATATGCCTTTTGTTATTTATTTCTATTTTTTCATTTGATTTCTTATATATTCTATTTCTTCATCTTTATCTAATCTCATGAATAAAGGTTCACCTTTTTCTACAACTTTCATGTCATTTGGTAATTCTTTAAATTTTTCTAAACTATCCCAAGTCATAAATCCTTCATCTTTTATTCCTAATTGACTAAACATTTTATTTGATGTTTCTGCCATAAAAGGTTTAATTAAAATAGCAATTATTCTTAAATTTTGTACTAAATGATACATAACAGCTGAAAGTTTTTCTTTATTTTCTTCTTTCGCAAGTATCCAAGGTGTTGTTTCATCAATATATTTATTGGTTCTTGAAATTATATTCCAAATTTCTGAAATTGCATTACTTATATAATATGTATCCATGCATTTTTCAAAACATTGTATCTTATCATACACATAATTTTCTAACTCATCATCAAAATCTGTTTTAACATTACTTAAAGTTGGTACTATTCCATTAAAGTATTTATTCATCATTCCAATTGTACGATTTAATAAATTTCCTAAATCATTACACAAATCACAATTAAATCTATCTACAAATCCTTCTGGTGTAAACATTGAATCTTGTGCAAAAGACATTAGTCTTAATAAATAGTATTTTGTTGCATCTAATCCATATCTTTCAATTAATGTTTCTGGATATATCACATTTCCTACAGATTTAGACATTTTTCCATCTTTCATTACAATCCAACTATGTGCATATATTTTTTTTGGCAATTCTAATCCTAAAGCATGTAAAAATATAGGCCAATAAATTCCATGAAATCTTATAATTTCTTTTCCCACAATATGTAAATCTGCTGGCCAGTATTTTTTAAATAAAGAATCATCATCAGACAAATAACCTAAAGCTGTAATATAATTTGTAAGTGCATCAAGCCACACATATAAAACATGTTTTGGGTCATTTGGCATTTGTATACCCCAATCGAATGTAGCACGACTTATACATAAATCTTCTAATCCAGGATTTATAAAATTATTAAATATCTCGTTTTTTCTTGATTCTGGCTCAATAAAATGTGGATTTTCTTTATAAAACTTAACTAACCAATCTTGATATTTTTTCATATTAAAGAAATAGCTTTCTTCTTGCATTTTCTTTACTTCTCTTCCACAATCAGGACATTTGCCATCAACCACTTGAGTTTCTGTAAAGTAATTTTCACATGGCATACAATACCAGCCTTCATATTTTCCTTTATATATATCTCCATTTTTTAAAAATATTTCTACTATTTTTTGTACAGCTTGTATGTGTCTTTTTTCTGTTGTTCTTATAAAATCATTATATCCAATATCCATTAAATTCCATAATTCTTTTGCTTTTTCTGCCATTTGGTCTACATATTCTTGTGGCAAAATTCCCTTTTTTTCTGCAACATTTTGTATTTTTTGTCCATGTTCATCTAGTCCTGTTAACATATATGTATCAAATCCTCTTAATGATTTATATCTTCTTATACAATCTGTTAAAGTAGTTGCATATGCAGTTCCTATATGAAACTTACCACTTGGGTAATAAATTGGTGTTGTTAAATAAAATGTTTTCTTTTCCATTTTTCTATTCCTCCTTGTAAACCTAACATGGACAGAGATTTTGGGCGAAAAGCTCTATTTTACTGTGGCATTTTAGCTATAGCATAGAATTTAACATATATCAAATACTTCTAATACACTTTCAAAATAAATTGTTTATTATCAAAACAAATAAAATTCTATGTTTTAGATTAATTATTATATGTTCTCTTAAGCCCTAATTTGATTGACCCAAATTTTCTGTCCACAATGGGTCACCTCATTATATGACCCATTTTTTTACCTAATGAGTCAATTTTTCTTCAATTAATTTAGCTAACTGCTCAGCTTTTTGTTTAATATATTCTTGGTTTTCTCCTTCAATCATAACTCTAACTAATGGTTCTGTTCCAGAAGTCCTAATTAATACTCTTCCATTTCCTGAAAACTCTTGTTCTAATTTTTCTATTTCTTCTTTTATTTCTTCATTTTTATCAAAATCATATTTCTTATCATTACTTACTTTAGCATTTACTAAAACTTGTGGATATAATTTTATAATATCACATAATTCAGATGCTTTTTTACAAGATTCAAGTAAAGTTTGAATAAACATTAAAGATGTTAAAATTCCATCACCTGTTGGATTATAGTCTAGTAAAATAACGTGTCCTGATTGCTCTCCTCCTAAATTGTATCCATTTTTCATCATTTCTTCTAAAACATATCTATCTCCAACTTTTGTTTGTATTAATTTTAATCCATTATTTTTGGCATATTTATTTAACCCTAAATTACTCATTACTGTTGCAACTACTGCATCATTTTTTAATTTACCTTTTTTCTTTAAATAATTTGAAATAACAGCTAAAATTTTATCCCCATCTATTTCATTTCCATTTTCATCTACTAATAAACATCTATCACCATCACCATCATATGCTATACCTAAAGAGCATTTATTATCTATTACAAATTTCTTTAATCCTTCTAAATGTGTAGAACCACAGTTATGATTAATATTAATTCCATCTGGTGAATTATTTATGATATAATGTTTTATTCCAAGTTTTTTAAATACTTTTTCTGCAACTACAGATGTAGCACCATTTGCAGTATCTACTGCTATAACAAAGTTTTCTTTATCTAAATTTTCTAATTCTTCTTCAAAATTCTTTCTAAAGAAATATACATATTCATCTAACAAATCTGTTCTAATTTCTGATACACCTATTTTATCATTAACAGCAGTTAGTTCATCTATTTTTCCAGAATCCATTACTTCTTCTATTTCTTCTTCTAATTCATCTGGGATTTTCATTCCTTTATTACTAAAATATTTTACCCCATTAAATTCATAAGTATTATGTGATGCAGATATAACAACACTTGCATCTGCTTTAAATCTTCTTGTTAAATATGCAACTGCTGGTGTTGGCATTACACCTAATATTTTTACATTTGCACCATAACTTAAAAAGCCGGCTACCATTGCACTTTCAATTAAAGAGCCAGAAATTCTTGTATCCCTGCCTATTAATATTGTAGGTGCATGGTCGGTATGTTTAGACAATACATACGCACCAGCTTTTGCTACTCTATAAACTAATTCTGGAGAAAGTTCTGTGTTTGCTATTCTCCTAATTCCATCTGTTCCAAAATATTTTCTCATTTTTTACCTCCTGCTATACACTACCTAAAAAAGAAAAATTTCCTTGTTTTTACCTCTGTTGGTACTGGTATTTGAAATTCTTCATTTTGTATTATACATTTTGGATTTGAATTAGTCAATCTTTTTATTGTTTGTTTACTTGTATATTTACTAAGTTCTTTTAATATAAATGGCATATTTTCATACACAAATCCTTTTTTATGTGTATCTGAGCCTAGTATATGAACCATATTGTTTTCTAATAATTTGCCAAGTGCTTTTTCAGCATCTTTTCCATAACGACCTATAATACTTCCGTAAGTTTGATTGTATAAGAACTCCTGCACGTATATATTCTATAAGTTCGTTTGGATTTTCTTGTATATAAGAATATCTTTCTGGATGTGCTAAAATTGGTTTAAAGCCATTTTGTTTTAATTTTCTAATTATATCTGTTACATTAAAAACTTTATTACTTAAAGGTAATTCAAATAAAACATACTTACTACCAGCAAGTGTAGATGGAACACCTGCTAGTAGCAAATCACATATATCATCACATATATATATTTCATTACCCTGATGTAAATTTATTAAAATATTATTTTTAAATACTTCTTGTTTTAATTCTTTTATTTTATCTTTTGTATTTTCTATGCTATTATCATAATAATCCTTTATATAATGAGGTGTTAATATTATATCTGTAAAACCTGCTTCTTCTGCAAGTTTTATAGCATCTAATGAGCTTTCTAAATCATCTGCTCCATCATCCACACCATTTAATAAATGACAATGTATATCAATCATTTGTTTTTTCACTCCAAACTTTTATTTTTTTTCTTCTGATAAATATTTTGTTAGTTGTTTTAATACTAAATTAATATCTATATCTTCTTCATCTTTTTTTATAGGCTCTGTATCTTGTTTTTTTCTTCTAGTAGTTTTTGGCTTTTCAGACTTTATAATTTCTTTTTTAGATGACATTTTTAATTTCTCTGTTTCTTTTCTCATTTTTATATCTTCATGTTTTTCACTTGTTTTATGTATGGATTTAACCACATTATCTAACCACTTTTTCTTGTTATTTACAATAATAGAACTTTCATAATAATAACCACCACCATATATCTTTTGTGAACGTGGTATTTTATTTACTACTACACCTGCTATTTTTCCACCTACATTTTCTATACTTTTCTTTATTTGTTTTAAGTCTTCTATTTTGGTTTGTTTATGTGAACTAACAATTAAAGTAGAGCCAATACTTCTAGCTATTATAAGTGCATCTGTAACAATAGTACTTGGAGTACCATCAAAAATAACTATATCTGCACTTTTTTCTAATGCTTTTATTAAATCAGACATTTTCTGACTTGTCAATAGTTCTGATGGATTTGGTGGTACTATTCCAGCAGTCATAACAAATAAATTTTCTACCATAGTAGTTTTAACATAATCACCTATATCAACTTTATTGTCTTCTATTTTTGAAATTAAATAATTCGATAATCCATTTTCATTTGATAATTCAAAAACTTCATGTTGCCTACCTTTTCTCATATCTGCATCAACTAAAATTACCTTTTTACCTGCTTGTGCAAAAGTAATTGCTAAATTAGCAGATACCCAACTTTTTCCTTCACCAGGAACTGTACTTGTTACTAGAATAGATTTAGTTTTATTACTAACATTAATAAATTGCACATTAGTTCTTAATGTTCTAAATACTTCTGATACAGACGATTTAGGGGATGTAAATGTTATTAATTCATTTCTCATTATAAAACTCCTCCCTTCATTTTTCTTGTATCATCTTTTAATACTGGTATAGATGCTAAAACAGTAACTTCTAGTTGTTTTTCTACATCTTCTGCAGTTTTTATTGTTGTATCTAATAAATTTACTATTAAAACATAAGAAATAGAAACCACAAAACCAATAACTATAAAAATAAGTATATCTTTAATATGATTTATATTGTATGGAATATATGAGCTTTCTGCTTCATCTACAATATAAACATTATTAATATGATAAATTTCTCCTACTTTCTTTGTAAAAACTTTTGCAATTTCATTTGCTATATCGCTTGCTCTATCTGGATAATAATTAGTAACTGTTATTTGAATAAGTTCTGTATCTTTTACAGCACTTACTGTGATATTTCCTTTTAAACTTTCTTCATCTTCATTTATATTTAAGTTTTTAATTACCTCACGCAATACATTTTTGCTTTTAATTAATTCACTATATGTTGAAACTAATTTTTGATTTAATGTTATATCTGTTTGAGTTATAGTACTTGTATCTTTAACCTCTTCTGATACATTATCTGATTTAGCAAGTACTAATGATGTGTATGACTTATATTTAGGAGTAATAAACATAAAAGTATATATAACTCCTATAATTAAAAAAATAAGTATTATACTTATAATTTGTAATCTTTTGTTCCAAAAAATATTAACTAATTGTTTTAAATCTAGTTCTTCCATATTTCCCTCCATTATTAACAATACATCTTCTATTATACATAATATGTTTAATTTTTACAAGTTTTTTTGTAAAATTACTGTAAAAATATTGTAAAATTATTGAAATATTTGTCTGATTTTTTAGAATCATAATTCTAAATTTTGTATAAAAAAGAAAATATACAATATTATATATTTCCTTTTTAATAAAAATTTGTTCTTCATTATTTATATCTTGGTGTAAACACTCTAAAATAATATGGCTTTATATCTTTTAAAATATCACTTACATATATAATTTCTCCTTCTTTTGATGTTAACTTTATATTTGGAAATGTTATTAACATTTTTTTATCTGAGAAATATTTATTTGTAAAATCTCTTATTTTAGGATTTTCATAAGCTTCTGTACATTCTAATATAACACTATCCATATTGGCAAGTTCTAAATTATAGTTTTTTATCAATCTTGTAAAAAACATTTTTAATGCAAAACTGGTTATTAAAAAATCTATAAGCATGAAAATTATACCTATTATTACTATTAGTTTTAATACTTTAGGTGAGATTTTTTCTAATAATTTATCTATTTTAGGATGTAAATGCCCCATTAAATAAATTGCTAAAATCCCCCAAAAAAATGAAAATGCAATACATACTCTACCATTTATATTAAATGCCATAGAAGAATAATCCCACCACTTTATATTAAAAACAAGTTCTCCTATTAAACTAATTAAATATTCAACTATAGAACCAATAAAAAATCCTCCAAAAAATAAAGTATAATTATTTTTATTAAACTTCTTTAGACCTAATATCATAATAACTGCACCAATACCATATATTGCACAAAATGGACCATATAAAAAGCTTTTTCTACTTTCTATAACACCTTTTGTAACTAGTCCAAATAAAGTTTCAACTACATAACCTAATATACTATATATAATGAAATATGCCATTATTTTAGTTAAAGTAAAACCAAATATTGTAAACTTTGTGTTTTCACTTGTTTTAACATTATTCATCTTATTTTTCCTCCATGTCTATCTCTATCTTCATATAATAATCCATTTGTCGAATATTGTCAATATAACGATTTTTATAGTATTTAAAAATGAGATAATAAGTGTTAACCTATTATCTCATTTCTCAAATAATTGTTATATCTGGTCTGATTCCATTAGGAATTATATAAGCGAAATGTCTCAAAAATAACAAAAGTTCTTAATAATATTTTATCGTCTTCCTCTTGTTCTTCTCTTTCTTATATCTTCTTCATTCATATAATAATAATTACCTTTAGAATTTTTATCATCTTGTACTTTATTAATAACAATACCTGCTATATTTCCACCAACATCTTCAATTTGTGACTTTATTCTAGCAATATCATCAATTTGTGTTCTTTCATGTTCTGTAACAATAAAACTTGTATCTACCAATCTAGATAAAACAACAGCATCAGTTACTAAATTACTAGGAGTTGCATCAAATATAACAATATCACAATTTCTTTTTAAAGTTTCAACTGTTTTTATTATTCTATTAGATAATAATAATTCTGAAGAATCATATGTAATACTACCACAAGGTAATACACATAAATTATCTAATTCTGTAGGTTGAATATATTTTGGCAATTCTCCTTCATAATCTTCTATACTACTATTAAGAAAATCAGAAAGTCCAGGAACTTGTTTTAATCTAAATTTCTTATGTTGTACACCTTTTCTCATATCTGCATCTACTAAAATTGTTCTGTAGCCACCACGTGCAAATGTTATTGCTAAATTAGTTGCAACCCAACTCTTTCCTTCTCCTGGTAATGAACTAGTAATTAATACACTTTTTAAATCTCCATCTGAACCTTTCATAAACTGCAAGTTAGTTCTTAATGATTTAAATCCTTCTGCTATTTGTGATTTTGGGTCTAAGTCTATTACTCCTGGTCTAGCATTTTGATTTTTAGCAAAACTAGCAAGTGTTTTTATATTTAAAGATTTTTCTATATCTTTATCATTTTTTACTGTACTATCGAATAAGTTTAATACTAGAATTACCCCAACTGATATAACAAATCCAACTATTCCAAATATCCCTGCATATTTTATAGGATTAATATTACTAGGTGATGATGGTGCTATTGCTTTATCAACAACACGAATATTTTCCATATGGTAAAATTCTTTTACTTGCTCTGAGAAAACTTCTGCAATACTATTTGCTATAGTTGCTGAATCATCTTTGTTTGAATCTAATACTGAAATTTTAAGAATCTCGGTATTTTTAACAGATTCTATTGTTACATTTTTTCTTAATTGACCTACAGACTTATTTAATTGTATTCTATTAGCTACTTCACTTAATACAGTATCACTTTTTACAAGTTCAGTATATGTATATACTAATTTTTGGTTTAATGTAACATCTGCTTGTGTAACAGATGATGTACTTTCAGATGACTTTACTAATAATAATGTAGTTGCGGCTTTATATTCTGGTGTAGTTATAAAAGCATTATAAATATATCCCACAAATAAAAATGCTAGAGTTGTTAAAATAATTAATACTTTTTTCTTCCAAAATAATTTTAAAAGCTCTTTTAAATCAATTTCTTCCATTCGTTTATACCTCTTCCTTTGCTTCTTTTAAATTTACTATTGTATTATATAATAACAACATTTAAGTTTCAAGATATTTATATATTTTTTAATAATATTGTAACAAAGATGTTATATTTATATAAAACTTTACATATTTTCTACATTATATTCAGTCTTTCTTTTTCATTATTAATAATTCTCTTTATTTCGTTTAAATTTATTATTGTATATTTAATTATTAAAATTAATGTTATATGACATATTATGAAGATATTGTTTTTATTTTAAATATCTATAAGCACCCAATCATATTCATCTAGTTTAAAAATAGAACCACAGTATTCACATTTACCATTCATAGTAATATCCATATTAGCACCACAACCTGGACATTTTCTTGCTACTTCTAAGGTTTTAGCATTTTTTATTTTTGAAAATACCAATTTCATATTTTTAATTATTCTAATTTCATCATTTCCAGACACTATATTTCTTGTTTGTTTGTCTAGCTTATAATCTAAATATTTTGTAAGCAATCTTACTTCTATTTCATAATTATAATCATTTTCTATAATTCTTACAATTTCTGTATCTGAAACATTTAATTCTCCATAAACTTGAATTAGACCTTCATCATCTAATATTTGTATTTTTTGTTCAAATTTTTTATATAAGTCTTCTGAAACAAAATGTTTTACTCTTGTTAAATCTTTTTTCATTACTGCAGTATATATTTGAATAAAAATATTATCTGCTTTTGCTTTAAATTTAGATTCTGAAAAATCCTTATCTTCTCTTAATATTTTTTCCATTAATTCTTGCATAATTGTTTTTATAAGCTATATTTGTCTCATTTTGTATGGAAAGTGCATTATAAAAATACACTTTCCAATTTTTCTATAAAATAATTTTCTATTTAATATAGCTTACTTTTCCTCCCTTATTCTAGCTATTTTATAAGTTTTGTTGATATAATGAAACCTTTTTAGACATTACCCATTCTGTATTATCATCAACTATTTTAGAGTTACAATATTCACAAATTCCTACTGAATTAATATTTATTGGTGCTCCACAATTTGGACATTTATCTAATTTTGTTTTATCTAATTTCTTGATGAATGTCATTTCATATACCATTCTCATCTTTCTATTACTATTTCCTCTAACAACTTGTTTTGTATCTTTTTTAATAATATAGTCATAGAATTCTATAACATATCTTGTAGTTATTTGAAGCATATCGTTTTGAAGACTAGCATTAGTTATTGCTGAATTTAATAACTTAAAGTCTTCCATAATATTTTGTTCACCTTTCATTTCCATACTAGTTAATTGTGATTCATACATGTTAAACATTTCATCTGTTATTATATCTCTTACATTTTCTAATTTAAAATTCATCCAAGCTTCTTCTATTCTCATATAAATGTTATATCCATTTAATAAGAATTTGTTTACATCAAAACCTGGTAAATGTTTTTTAATTTCATTAATTGCTTGTTCATTATTTGTAACACTAATTCTATTTGCATTATTTATTGTTCCTGTATTTCTAATTGAATTTTTAATTAAATTAACCACAATAAAAAACACTATAAATATAATAATTGTTAATACTGTAGCGACAAAAGAACTCATACTTCCAGAGCTTCCTGTACTACTGCTTTTTCTACTTCTACTACTACCACCATAACTCCCACTATAACTGCCATAGCTACTACTACTGCTACTACTACTTCCTCCACTATAACTAGAATGATACCCTGCATCAGCATGACTCTTATCCTGATATGAGATAAATGTTGATATAAAAATTATTATTACTGTTATTACAATTTTAAATACTTTTTTAAGACTTTTTCTCATTTCTTCCCCCCTTAAATTTTACAGTTTTATATTTATAATAATACATATTATTCGAAAGATACTATTTTTATTTATACTTTAAAATATTATCCTGTATAAAATATATTCTATAAAAATTATACAATAATGAGTTTTTTTGTCAATAAGAAATTTTTTCCTTTATATTTATCTATTATTCTAAACTTTCTTGCAAATTCTCCCATTTTTCCATATTATCATCTACTTTTTTATTTAATACTTCAATTTTATTTTGTATTTCTTGTAATTTTGCATAATCTGTATATATTTCTTCTTTTAATAATTCTTCACTTAATATTTTTATTTCTTCTTCATATGTTCCTATATCTTTTTCTAACTTTTTAATTTTTGTTACTATTTTGTTCTTTTCTTTTTGCATTAAATATGTATTATTAACTACCTTTTGTTTTTTCACTTCAATAACTTTTTCTTGTTCTTCTTCTACTCTACTTTCTTCATATTGGTTATATTTTCCATCAAAATATGTAACTTTACCCTTTTCAAAAACTAGCAAGCAGTCTGCAATTTTATTAACGAAAAATCTGTCGTGTGATACAAAAATAACTGTTCCATTATATTCTTTTAATAAATTTTCCAAACTTTCCTTTCCTATAATATCCATATGATTAGTTGGTTCATCTAAAATCAATAAATTTGGACACTTTTTTAAAATTTTACATAACTGCAATCTGACTTTTTCTCCTCCAGAAAGCTTATTTACCTGTTTAAATACATCTTCTCCAAAAAACATAAATGATGCTAATGAACTTCTAATTTCGGTAGTTGTTAAATTTGGAAATTCTCCACTAAATTCTTCTATTACTGTTTTATTAGAGTCTAAAAGTGCCATTTGTTGGTCAAAATACCCTATTTCTACATTATATCCCAAATTAAATTCTCCATTTATTTTATCTATCCTATTAACTAAAGTTTTTAATAATGTAGATTTTCCTATTCCATTTTCTCCAATAACTCCAAGTTTTTTTCCTTTATATAGATTAAAAGATATATTTTGCAAAGTTTCCTTATATCCTATTTGTAAATTTCTTACACTTAAAACTTCAGTTCCACTTTGTTTTTTCACTTCAAAATTTGTTTTAAATGTTGTTAAATCATATTTATTTGGTTCTTCTATTTTTACCATTCTTTCAATTTGTTTTAGTTTAGACATAGCCATTTTAGCTTTTGTAGGCTTATACCTAAATCTATTTGCAATATCATTTAACCTTTTTATTTCTTTTTGTTGATACTCATAATCTTTTAATTGCTTTAAATAATTTTCCTTCTTTTTGTTTTCAAAATATGTATAATCTCCAGAGTATTTAGTAATTGTTCCAAATTCAATTTCATAAACCTTATTTACAATCCTATCTAAAAACATTCTATCATGTGAAACTATAATTACTGCTTTAGGATAACTTTTTAAATATTTTTCTAACCATTCTACAGCTTTTATATCTAAATGGTTTGTTGGTTCATCTAATAAAAGTATATCTGGTTTACTAAGTAATAACTTTATAAAAGCAATTTTAGTTCTTTGTCCTCCAGAAAACTCACTTATCTTTTTATATTTATCTTCATTAGAAAAACCAAACTTGTTTAAAGCTATTTCATATTCCTTTTTATATGTATATCCATCTAAAATTTCATATCTTTCATTTGCTATAGAATATTCTTTTACTAATTCTTCTGAAGAATCATCTTGCATTTTTTCTACTAATTTATTTATTTTTTCTTCTAAATCTATAATTGGTTTATATACTTTCAAAATCTCATCTAACATCGTAATATTATCATCATCAAACTCTATCTGTTTTAAATATCCAATAACAGGATTACCTTCTTTATATACACTAAATTTCTCTTCCCCTGTTCCTTCTTCTAATATTTCATTATTTATAATAGATTTTAATAAAGTAGATTTTCCACTTCCATTTCTACCTACTATTGCTATCTTTTCATTTCCCTTTACTTCAAAATTTATTTCTTCTAAAATTGTTTCTGCTCCATAAGATACTGAACCATTTGTTATTCTATAATTCATGTTTATCATCCTTACTTTATTTTGTTAGTTTTATGACCTTTTATTATTTTAACATAATTTATTGTAGGTTTCAAAAAAAGTTTACTATATTAATTGTTCTAATTGTAATAGTTAGTACAATTAGTAATATAGCAAACCTTTTATTTTATGTAAATTATTAATTTAGTTACATACATTACAGTAATAAATAATTAGTATAAACTTTAATATTAACAATTATTGTTTATATATTTATTGTTTCATCCATATTTAAAGTTATTATGATTGTACTAAAGGTAAATTTAAGTTTTTTAATAATTCTAAATCTACATTATTTTCTTCTTTTAATGTTAAATCTAGTTTTATATATTTTCTTAATCCATTTGTTTTTCTATTATATATTCCATTTTGTAATATATTTTTTATCTGTTTAAGCATATCTTATTCAAAATTAAAACAGAGAAACAAATAATTTTGCTTCTCTTATAAAAATACAAGTATTCTTATTTACCTTTTCTTTTATACGCCAAATATCCTATACCAGCCCCTCCTCCTGTAATTGTTAATGCACCTAAAACTGCTGGTGCAGAAATACTATTTATATTTTCCTTGTCATTATTTTCTTTTTTTATTGATTTTACATTTATGTTACATATACTTTTTATTCCATTATTAGAAGATGCTGTAATAGTTACATCACCACTATTTATTGCTGTAACTTTCCCATCTTTAACTGTAGCAATCTTTTCATCTGATGATTCCCACTTAACACTTTTATCTGTTGCATCTACTGGATAAACCAATTCTGTAATTTTAATAGTATCTCCCTGGTTTAAAGATATATCATTTTTATCTAAAACAATTCTATTTACTTCTATTACTGGCTTTTCTATTGTAAGTTCTATACTATCTTGTTTTTCATTATTGCTTTTAGCTGTTATTTTTACTGTTCCTTCTTGCAGAGCTTCTACTTTTCCATCAGATTTAACTGTTGCAATATTAGTATTATTACTACTCCATGTTATTATTTTATTTGTTGCATTATTAGGCTCTATATTTGATTCTAAAGTTAATGTTTCACCTATTTCTAATTTTACTTTTTCTTTGTCTTTTATCTGAACTGATGTTACTTGTATATCTGTGTTTTCTTTTACTGAAGAATTTGTATTTTGTGTTGATTTAATAGATGTTGTTGTAGAATTGTTTTTATTAGAAGTACTGTTTGAACTTGTTGATTTATATTTACATATTCCATTTTCATGTAAATGTGGCGGATTGCCTCCACAATGATAGTGATAACTTCCTAGTCCACTTTTATTTTTGTTATCTTTATGTCCTCCATTTGCATCTGTTCTACCAGAGTGTGCAAATAACACTTTTTGAAATGATAGTAATAATATTATTGATATTATTACTAATTTTAAAATTTTTGATTTTTTCTTTTGCATATATATACCCCCTTTTATTTATAAAGAGAATATCATATTATTTGTACATTTATTGTCGAATTTTGTTGTAAACACAAAAAAAGTTAGATTTTTTGTTGTAATCTAACTTTTTTGATTTCTTGTTTATTTTTGTCTTTTGTTTATCCATTAAATTATACAATTCAACTTATTTTATTAATATCTTGTTTAGTTAGTCCTACAAATTTATAATGATTTTTATATTAATTTTTACTAAATTTATTTTTTAAAGATTTAACTACAAACTCCATAGTATTTCTATTAATTATTATAGTATATAGAACTGTTATAATAAGAGAAATTATAGATATCCATGTAATCCTCAAATAATATGTTACAAATACTATAATCAAAATAATTATGGTATTTAAAAGCAATGTAAAATCAATTTTTATTTTTATATACTTTTGTACATCTATATATCTATAAATAGCCATTAATAAATATGCAATAAATGTTGATATTGAAGCCGCATACAGTCCAATAAACTTAATTAACACTAAATTGATAATAATATTTATTACAGCTGCCAATATTGAAGTTTTAGCAATTTCCTTACTATTTTTTTGTGCTACATATATTGAGCCAATTAGCGAAACTATTATATTACATAAAGTAGATAACATTAATATTGGAATTTGATAATATGCTTCATTAAACTTTTCATTTACTAATAAAGGAAATACAAAAGGCATTATAGCTATTATTCCTATACAAATCGATGAAAATATTTTTAAAGCTGTATTGATAATATTAGTAAAATATAGTGAACTATCCTTATCTTTTATATACATAGATGCTGATTCTGACCAAGTCATATTGAAAATATTAAAAAAAGTTATACACATACTTGAAAATTTATTTGCAGCCGAATAAATACCATTTGCACTAATGCTCAGCATATTTGAAACTATAGTTCTATCTGAAGCATTAACAATCCACCAAGATAACATATTTGGAACTAGTGGAATAGAATATTTCCAAATACTTTTCAAATGAACTTTACTAAATGCATCTTTTGAAATATATTTATATATTTTTTTCTTTATAAAAACATATATGGCACATAAACAATTTGCAATTAGAGAAGCAAGTAACATACCATAAACTCCCCATTTAAATATAGCAATAAATATAACATTAAGTACAACAGTTCCAGATGCAGAAATTAAGCTTCCTATAGAATATACCTTATTATCTCCTACTCCTCTAGAAATTTGTAACATTATAGAAGAAAATATACTAGCCACAACATTTGTTGCTAAAAAATATTTATATTCATTATTTATGAATTGTCCCACTATAGCATATATTATTAAATAAGCTATAGATTGTAATGTTACAATTATTATAGTAGTACTTATCAAAGATTTTTTCTCTTCTTCACTTTCTCTTGCATCTATCAAAAATCTAAATATCCCTTGATCTATTTGTAAAATTATTAATGGTAATAACAAAGAAATATATGTATTAAGTAAATCAACTGTTCCATATTCCTCAGTTGAAAGCATAGCTGTATATAATGGTAATAAAAAGAAACTTATAAATTGTGTACATATTTTTCCAACTGCAACTATTACTGTATTTTTTACCAATTGTTTTTCTCTTGACATTCCTTTCCTCCATTAATCTTTCTTATTTAATAATTCATCTAATTTCTCAAATTGTCTTTGAGCATCTTTTATTTGAAGTGATACATCATGTTTATAATTTAAATCCTGTTCTGTCAATGAATTCACATCAAATGTATCTATCTCTTGAACTTTTAAAATTTTTCCTTTAAAATTCATGTCGTTTAGAACATTTATTGTTTTATTACTATATGCAATTGGGATGATAGTCTTTCCTAATAATAATCCTATAATATTAGCATGAAATCTAGCTCCAACAACAATTTGGCAATCCCCCATTACATTAAGAGCTTCTTCTATATTGCCTCTGTAGAAATATGTATTAATTTTTTTTCTTATCATATTATCACATTTTGTTAATATAGATTCTATTGCTTCTTCATCTTTTTCAGATTTGCAGTACGACATTAATGTTACTTGATAATCTTTTTCTATAAAGTACCTACACATTTCTACCATTTTATTTTCATATTTTTCCTTATCTACTATACTTGTCTTTCTTCCACATTCTATTACTGATATTACAACTTTCTTATTATTTGTTATTTTTATATTTGATATATCCATTGAAAATACAATATCTGATGCACAGCGAACATTTGATAATTCTTTAAATAGATCACATGAATATTTCTCCCT
>CAQIBN010000006.1 GCA_948805675.1 uncultured Clostridia bacterium
TTGGTGTAAGAAAAACGAACTAACTTATATAAAAGAATTTGATAAAATGAAAAAGGAATATGATTTAAAAGGCACTATTAGAAGTAATAGCAATATCATGTGTGAAATGATGATTACTTCTGATAATGCTTTTTTTAATAAGATTGGTTTAGAAGAAACAAAACGATATTTCAAAGAAAGCTATAAATTTGTATGTGATTATAAAAATCTTGGAGAGAAATATATTGTATCAGCAGCAGTACATTTAGATGAAATCACACCACATATGCACCTAGTATATATTCCTATAATTCATACAAAAGATAAAGAAGTAAAAGACATTGATAAAATATGTTGCAGAGATTTTTGGAAAGGTAGAGATAGTTACAGACAACTACAAAATGCTTTTCACAAATATATAACTTCAAAAGGCTTTGATTTAGAGCGAGGTTTACCAGTAGAAGAAACTGGAGCAAAACACGAAGAAATAGAAAAAGAGTGGAATTTAGAAAGATAATACCTTCTTAATTTTATTAGTCATAAATTTATAAAGACCATTCAAAGAGTGGTCTTTATAAATAATTCTCATTAATCTTTTAGTTTTTCTAAATTTTTACACATTTTTTTGTTTACAATAATTTCAATAATAGACAATATTAACAATATAAATTCTATAACTATTAATTCGTATTTCATCAAAATTAATGTAAATGCTCCACTTAATAATAATTGTCCTAATTTTCTATACACTTCAATATCTATCATTATTTTCTGTTGTTCATCTTTTTTAGTAATTTTTAAAGCTGTATCTTCAATATATACTTGAAAAGAATCTCTAACTGCAAGTATCAAGAAAAAGCCTGAAGACATTATTATTACTTTAAGCATAAAATTAAATTCTATAAAATGACCTAAAATCAATAATGCAAATGACATACATTCTAAAAAGGTTAATACTATACTCATTTTATCTTTAATTTTTAAATATAATTTACCAAATATCATATTTCCAAATATTCTAGCAATTCTTGATATAAATACAATTATTGTTATGTAATAAGTCACCATTTCTATAGATAATACTTTTTGAAAATCATATTGCATAAACAATTTACTATTGTTTTGCCCCATTTTTATTATTGAGTAAAATATTGCATTAGATAATATTACAAAGAAAATAGTAGATGTTAATTCAATCTTCTTATCCTTGTTTGTCTTAATTTCTTCGTTATTATTTTCCTCTTTTACTTGTACTTCATAAAATTTAAAAGATATTATAAATATTATAAAATATATTATAAGCGATATATACATTGGCAAATATTTATTTACATTAAATAAATACCCTGAGATTAATGCAGTTATCATTGTTGTAATTCCATACATTACTTTTGCTTTATTTCTTACAGTATAATATTCATCTTTCTTACCTAAATAGATTAAATCATTTCTTAATAAAATACTTGTCATATTCCAAAACATAAACGCTAATTCATTTATAATCTTATATATTATCAATGAAATAAATGATTTTCCAAATGTTAATATTACTGATGATAAAAGTAACATTAATGCTCCTAATCTTATTGAATTAGCATTCCCTATTCTTTTGGTTACTTTTACTATTATCTTTTGTGATAATATACATATTAACAATCCTATCATTGTCATTGCAGATATTTGTCTTGCATTTAGTCCTTTTACTAATGTTAAAAATAAAGTATCTATTGGCACAAAAAATATTAAATCTGCTGAAAGTGCATAGAATGTAGGATACAATTTTATACTTCTTCTAATTTTCGATATGTTTTGTTCCATTTTTTGCTCCTAACATTAAAGTATTGTATTTATTTTTACCTTATGCTACTTTTATTCCTGTATCGATTATTTCTTGCACAAAAGGATTTCCTTCTTCAAAATCTTTTACTTTTATTGGGTGTGGCTCTATTCTTAAATCTATATTTTGTGTCAACATCATTAATTCCACCATTAAATCAAAAACATTATTATCACTATTAATAATAATAGCTACATCTATATCACTATCTTCGTGATTTGTTCCTTTTGCATAAGAACCAAATAAATATACTTCTTGAATATTATAATGTTTTGATATTTCTTTAATATATTCTTCTACACTTTTTAAAATATCTATATCAACATTTCTTTTAACCATGACCTAATCTCCTCTATATTTTTTATTTGTTCAGATGTATATTCTTTCGTACATCTTTCATAAAACTCATTTTTATAATCTTCATATCTTGCACTTATATTAAATGAATTACAAGTCATTAAAATTTTTGTCTTTCTCTCATCTAATTCAATATTACATCTCTCTGCTAATATATTCAAATTATGAATTTTAGGTGGATATGGGTTATCTGTATTTACTTTTGCATATATTGCTTTTAATAATTTTTCAATTGTTAAATGTCCTATAAATAAAGCCCATGTATATTGTTCTGTTTCAAAATTCTTTTTCATTGATTCATAATCTCTATCAGAACTTTCAATCCAATAATTCATTAAATCTACACTATTCATACTTTTTCTTCCTTTCAATCTATTCTTATTATAGCATTAAAGTTAAATTTTTACTACATATTATTGACAATTTTTTGTAAAGTTATTTATTTTCTTGTAACCACTTATAAACCTCATTTTCAGTAAGTTCTCCATGTTTTAGTTTAGTAATCTTTTCTTTCGCTTGTTTTTTCCAAGTTTCAAATTCTTTCTTTAGTTTTTTGTCATCTTTGTTTTTATTAACAATACCGAATTTTCGTTGATATGTTTTTCTGTATTCTGTATATGCTGATTTTTCTTGTAATCTCTTGTTATAAGAAAATATTGCTCCTTTTTCTCTACAAGTTTTTCCGTTTTCTTTTGGATAATCACAATAAATCTCATCTAATCTTGAGTTTGGTATAAAATACATTCCACAGTTTTGACATTTCTTTATTGGGTAATTATCTGTTTTTGATAATTCTTCTAATATGGCATAGCAAACACTTGATTCAAGTGAAGAAAAAAGTACAAAATTCTTATGAATTTGTACTCATTTTTATTCGTAAGACGCAAAACGATACTCAAACCCTTTATTTTAGGCATAAGCATTTTAAGTAAGAGATAAAAAAGAGCCCTGGGTGGGCAAAAATGGTCAAAAACCTATATACAAAGCAGTAATCTATTTAGATTACTGCTTTTCTTTAAAAAATCTAAAATATTTGAAATTACTAATTTTATATTTTATAATAATTATAGAAAATAAGAAACAATCAAGTATGGTTACTAAATACAAATTTAATCCCCAGAAGTTTTAACACTTCTGGGGATTTTGTTTAAATTGATATGCCTATTTTTTACAACTATCATTTAGCGCCTCGCAGATATCCTTTAAAGCTTCCTCGATATCACAGATTCCTTCACAAATATCTCTTTTACCTTCGCAAATTCTACCTCTAATAATATCTCTTAATCCTTCACAAATATCCCTTAGTCCTTCTTCTATATCACAAATAGCTTCTTGTATTTTTCTTCTTGTTTCACAACTTATATTACATTCAATACATCTAAAACCTCTGATTATATCACATAAGCCCTCTCTTATATCACAAATACCTTCATTGATGTCTCTTATTCCTTCACAAAACCTATTTTTACAAATATCATCTAGTCCTTCTTTAATGTCTTTTATTCCCTCTTGAATATCTATTATACCTTCTTCAATACAACAAACTCCTTGACAAGAATTATTATTTCTTCCTTTACAACATTTTCTATTCCACATACAAATCAACTCTTTCTTATAATTTACCTAATTAAAGGTATATTATAATATATGAAAAAATGTCGAAATTGTTAAAATAATTAATTATTCTGATTTCTATCCAAGGTGTATACAAAACTTTCCTTTATCTTTTTAGCAAGTTCCATATTTATTCCCTTTACTTTTGCTATTTCTTCTACTTCTGCTTGTTTTATTTTCTCTACACTACCAAAGGTTTTAAGTAAACTTGCCTTTTTCATTGTTCCTATTCCTTGAACCTTATCTAACTCTGATTTTGTTATTGCTGCATCTCTTAATTTCTTATGATACCCTATTGCAACACCATGTACAGAATCCTGAAACATAGTTATTGTGTTCATTAGCTTATCAGATAATTCTAATTCTCTTCTTGTATTATCCATTAAAGCTCTTGTTTGATGTTTCTCATTTTTAACCATTCCATAAATTGGTATATTTAAATTTAACATTTTTACTACTTCTTCTGCTCCTCTTATTTGTGTTATACCTCCATCTACAAATATTACATCTGGAAGCCTTCCAAAACTACTTTTATCATTCTCTATAGAATGTTTTAATCTTCTTTCTATTACCTCTTTCATACATGCTGGGTCATCTTGACTAAAAACAGTTTTTATTTTAAATCTTTTTGATAATCTTTTTTTTATTATTCCATCTAACATAACACACATTCCAGCAACCATATATGTTCCAGAAATATTTGAAATATCAAAACATTCTATCTTTCTTGGAATTTTTTCCATTCCTAAAACTTCTTTCAATTCATTTATCACACTATATTTATCTTTTTCTTTGTTATCTAGTGTAATCTTAGCATTTTTTTCTGCCATTTCTACAAGTCTTAATTTTTCTCCCTTTTTAGGTGATTTTATCTCTACTTTTCTATCTATTCTACTTGTTAATAAATATTCTATAATTTCTTTATCTTCTATTTCTTCTTTCATCATAATCTTATTTGGTAAAATTGGTCTTGTCATATAAAATTGTTTAATAAAGCTTGAAAAAATTTCACTATCTGTTTCATCATTTAACCCCTCAAAGAAGAAATGTTCCCTTCCTATCATTTTACTTCCTCTTACAAAGAAAATCTCTATACATACTTCTAATTCATTTCTAGCAATTCCTATTACATCAATATCATTTTCAGATATATTAGATACCTTTTGTCTTTCTGAAATTCGCTCAATTGCAATTTTTTTATCTCTTAAATACGCAGCTTTTTCATACTCCTGTTTTGCTGATTCTTCCATCATTTGTGACTCTAATTGTTTAATTAATTTTTCTGTTTTTCCCTCTAAAATATCTATTATTTCATTTATTTGTTCTCTATATTCTTCTTTAGAAATATATCCCATACATGGAGCCAAACACTTCTTTATATGATAATTTAAACATGGTCTATCTTTATATTTAAAACTTTTACATTGTCTTACCTTAAATTTTGTTTTTATAAAATCTACCATTTCTTTTGCACTACCACTACTTGCATATGGTCCAAAATATCTTGCACCATCATTTAAAATTCTTCTTGTTATATATATATCTGGATAATCAGATTTCACATTTATTTTAATATATGGATATGTTTTATCATCTTTTAATAAAACATTAAATTTAGGCATATTTTTCTTTATTAAATTACATTCCAAAATTAATGCTTCTGCTTCATTATCTGTAACAATATATTCAAAATGGTGTACCAAAGAAACCATGTTTTCTATTCTTTTTGTTTTATTATTCTTTCTAAAATATTGCCTTACTCTATTTCTTAAAGATATAGCTTTTCCAACATAAATAATTTTATCATCTTTATCATGCATAATATATACACCTGGTTTATGTGGAAGTTTCTTTAATTCAGCTTCTATATCAAACATAAATATCCTCTTTCTATTAATTATATATTATATCATTTACATATTTATTTTTTTAGCATATCCATTCTATAGATTTACAATTCTATCATATGAAGATATATCATCTAAAATTTGTTCGAAATCTTTTAAATAACTAAAAATTACCAATCTTTAACTTTTCTTCTACATCAAAAAACTCTAAATTTATAATATAATTATGTTAATCTTCTAAATTATATTTATAACCATCTATATTCACTATCTTCAGTTTTATCATTTTTATTCACTTCACTTTCTTAGATAACTTACTATACTGTGTTTCAATTATATCATAAAAAACAAATAATTTTCAACTTAATTACCTGCGTTACTTATTGTGATTTTTCGAGATGATTATATTATAAATAAAAAGAAGCAAATCGTTCAATCTGCTTCCTCTATTGGTCAAAAAGTAATATTTTGATTTTATTCTTTAACTGGTATATCTTTTAAATATTTCTCTATTGTTTTCCTTTATAATAAATTAATTTATTCCACCATTTTTTCTTTTTGAATATCATATTGCAAATTTTAAATATACAATAACCAATAATTCCACCTAATAAGTTTGTAATAATATCATTTATATCTGCTGATCTACCAATAAAATATTGGAAAAACTCAACACTAAATGTTAGCACAAATACCATTACAGTTGTTTTATACAGTTTTCTTTTATTTTTAAAAACAACAGGAATAAAAAATCCTAAAGGCACAAACATCATAATATTAGGTATAACCTCTACTATAATCTGATTTATATCATCTTTCCAATTAAATGGTACTAAATTTAATATATACTGTTCTGGATGAAAAGTAATTGGTACAAATAAAATAGTAGCAAATATTATTAGAAATATAGAACAACATAGTCCTAAATTACCAAATTGTCTAATTATATTTTTTCCTTTTTTCTTTAGAATCATTAAAACTGGAAAATATAATATAGTTATTATCATAATAAAAATTATTGCTAATCTAATATAAGCCTCTATTCTATGCATATTTTTTCTCCTTAAAATTATATACTCTTACTTTATTATTCTACTTGATGTTTACTATATGTTTTCTTTGCACAAATTAAAGCTGTAACCATCATAAAAATATAAGTAATTATAGTCATCATAGGTAAATCAATAATAATATTTCCAAACTTATATGATACCATTTGAGCAAAGTTTGAGTAAATTGCATTATATGGCATTAAGAATAATATTTTATTTAATATTCCAAAAGCTGATTTTATTGTTAAAAATACTGGTAGCATAATAATAGCAATGTCTATTACTAATACAGTCATAGGATTTTTAAGTTTAGATGATAAGAATAATGTTAGTCCTACCATTCCAAACAATACTGTATATGAAATCGCTATATTATATAAAAGTGATTGGAAGAAAGTTAATGCATATGGGCTTAATATATTAGAAAGTTGTATTGGTAAATTTCCTCCATCTGTACCAAACATCAAGAATACACTTCCGATTAGCAAATATTAAATATATTGTAAATACTATGCTAGCAAATATATAAGAAGCAATTATTTTTGCAGTTACACCTTTGCTTTTTCCATATTTTGTAGTTAATAGTATTTTATCTGTACCATTTTGATACTCTCCTGCAAAAACAGATGCTAAACATATACATATAGCAATTACTCCAATTATAAGCATTTCATAAGTACTATATAAATTAGAATATCCATAATAAAAGCCATATTCAAATGGTGTTTTTGTGTTATTAGACTTCTCTAACCAATATTCCTTTTCTCCGAGTTGTATATGTTTTTCCTTCATAACTTTGATTTAATTTTTCTTGTATTCTCTGCCCTCTTGTTTCATAAAAATCTTTCTGTTCTTTCAAGTTTAGATTAAATAGTTCATTTATATAACTAGCATTATAATTTGAATATACACGGTTTATATTTGTTAATAAATTAAGTCTATTACTTAAATATTCATTATAAACTTTAGGATTAAAATCCGTTTCTCCATCACTATTGGTAATAAGGTTATTTGGATCATTGTGCAACTCTTGTAGTTTTTCTATTTCTTCTATAATTTTTTTATTTGTTAGAGTTCCAGATATTTCTTTTATTTGTTCTTTTCTAACACTAATAGCCTCTTTTCCCTTATAAGATTTTCCACTCTTATCGGTTGCTAGAAAGTCTTTTCCTGACATAGAAAATAGTAATGTTATCAAAAACAAACAAACAATGATTACAATAATATTCATTTTTTTACTAAGTAATTTTTTAAATTCAAATTTCACTAATGTTCCCATATTGTTCATTCCTTTCTCTTTTATTTTTCACTATCTTGAAAGTATGCTAAATATAAATCTTCTAAGTTTGGCTCTACATTAACAGCATGTAAATATGGCTGCTTATCACTCACAATTCTTAATTCTGTACAATTATTTTCTTGATGAATATTTATTATACAATATATGTTATTAAGTTCTGCCACTTCTTTTTTATCATATACACTACATTTCCATACCTTACCATTTAGGGCTTTTAAAAGTTCTTCTGGTGTTCCTTCTAATATTTTATTACCTTTTCTCATAACAATTATTCTATCTGCAATAAACTCTATATCTGACACAATATGAGTTGATAATATAACAATTTTGTCTTGTGAAAAACTACTAATTAAATTTCTAAATTTTACTCTTTCTTTTGGGTCAAGTCCTGCTGTTGGCTCATCTAAGATTAGAATCTTTGGATTGTTTAACATCGCTTGTGCAATTCCTAATCTTTGTTTCATTCCTCCAGAAAATGTCTTAATTTTTTGTTTTCTCTCATTCTCTAAATTAACTATTTGTAACAGTTCATTTGCTCTTATTTCAGCCTTTCCTTTTGATATTCCCTTTAATGCAGCAATATACATTAAAAAGTCATAAGCTGTGAAATCTGGATAATACCCAAAATCTTGTGGTAAATATCCTAGAGCTGCCCTATAATTTTCTCCTAGTTGTTTAATATCTTTTCCATTATATTTAATTTGACCAGAAGTTGGTTTTTGAATATCACATATCATTCTCATTAGTGTTGTTTTTCCTGCTCCATTTGCACCTAGTAATCCATAAACTCCTGGTTTTAAATTTATAGAAAATCTATCTACTGCAATTTTATTTTTATATTGTTTAGTTAGTCTATCTATTGTAAGTTCCATATATAATCTTCCTCCTTTTCATAAAATTGATAAACAGTTTTTACAGAGTAAATTACCATTATACATAATAGCCCTACCCATATTAAAATACTTGAAGTTTCATAAATATAAGGAAATTTTATATTGAGTATAAGTAAAATAATATTCATAAGTAGAGTTACTATTATATTAATTATTTCATTTGACTTATTCTTTGATAATTTCATTGTTCCAATATTAATAACATTTGTTATCATAAATGGCACTAAAAAATAGATAATCAGCAAATAAATTTCATCTCCAAAATGAGTAGCTGTTAAACTGGCAAATATTGTCATAATTAATAAATTTATAATACTATTAACTAATAATTTTATTGAAATTAACTCTTTTAAATCCATCTTACAACTCATTTCAATTTCATACATATTATATTTAAAACTTTTTTCTAATTCCATTATTTGAAGAAAAGCTAATATTGGCATAACTAACGATAAAATTAATCTTGTTTTTTCAAAACTTGATGACTTTATCACAAATATTCCTATTAGCAATAAAATAAATTGAATAAGAAAAGTTATTTTATTCATAAATGGAATATATCTTTTTATCTTTTCAAAATAATTTTCCTTTACTATTATTTCAGTATTTGCTATTTCTATTTTTAATGTTTCTATTGACTGCCTTTTTCTTTGCTCATCAATTTTAGGTAAAGTATTTTTATTTAAAATTTCTTTCCATTTCTCACTCATAAATTTCCTCCTTTCCCTAAATATCTACTCATTTTTTCTAATCCCTGTTTTAGTCTTGACTTAATGGTAGGTATTTTCTCATCAAGTATTTTAGATATATCTTTTATTTTTAAATCTTCATAATATTTCAAAATAATTACTTCTTTTTGTTTTTCTGGTAGTTTGTTTAAAGCTTGTACAACTATATCTTTTTCTTCTATTTTCTCTAGTTCATTAGAACTGTTTTGATAATAATTTTCATTACTATATAGTTCTTCTATATCTATATTATTTTGGTGAAAATAAGTATTACAAACATTTATTGCTATTGTAATTAAATAACTTTTGAATTTTCCTTTATCTTTGTAATTTTCTATATATTTAATCAATTTTAAAAATGTTTCTTGTGTTAAATCATACGAAATTGAGGCATTTCCTGTTTTATAGTAGCATAATCTATAAATATCATCATAATATTTCTGAATCAGCACTTCTAATAATTCTTTCTCTCCATGCTGTATATTATAAATTAATTCTTTATCTTCCAAATAAAAAATACCTCCTTTCCAATATAAACGCGTCTACATATAATATAACCAAAAAAATTAGAAAAAAGATTTAAAATTTTATTAATTTTTTTATTTTCTATAAATAATCGTTTTAGAGTATAAAATAGGGATAGATAATTTTATACTATCTATGCTATAAATTAGTCGTATAATGCTCCAAATTATTGTTTTGTATTATGTCGATTATATTAGAATTTTTTTAATGTACATTTAATACAAATAATATTTGTATATATGTTCTTTTAATTGTTCATTTTTAATAAAAAATAACTATATTTTAAGATAGGGAATATCTTTAAATATGGTTTACCATTTTTTGTTTATTTATTGTTTTTTGTAGTTCTTTATTAATTCAATTGTGCCAAAAACATCTATTCTAAAGCAAAAAACCTTATGGCTGTAAGGATAAAAGAAACAATATTATACTATTTTGAAAGTTCACCCTATTAACAAAATTTTTATTAAAAAACTTGCAACATTTTCCCTTTTAATGTAATATAATACAGTAATTATAATTTACGCAAAAGAAAATATTAAGAAAGGAGATTTTTATTTAAATAAAAAAGCGCCAGGACAATTTTATATTGTTGACGAGGTTAGAGCTTATCGAAATATTCGGCGGATGGCTCTATGGCAAGACTAGTTACTGCCATTAGATATTAGCAAAAAACTAATAGTGATATTAGAACAAAGCAAATATCAGTAACATTTTTTTGCGTACCTTATAATATTATTTTAAAATTAATTTATGGAGGTATTTTTATGTGTGGAATTGTTGGATACATTGGAGAAAAAAAAGCTTATCCAATTTTAATTGATGGACTTTTATGTCTTGAATATAGAGGTTATGACTCAAGTGGAATTGCTTCATTAGAAAAAAACGAAGTTAAAGTTATGAAAGATAAAGGTAGAGTTAAAAACTTATACAATTTAAATGGTTTAGATAAATTAGAAGGAACTATTCGGTATTGCTCACACAAGATGGGCAACACATGGTAAACCATCTAAAGAAAATTCGCATCCTCATATGGATAATAGTAATTCCTTTGCTGTTGTACATAATGGAATTATAGAAAACTATAGTGACTTAAGAGATTTTTTAGGAAAAAATGGATATACCTTCCTATCTCAAACAGATACAGAAGTTATTCCTAATCTAATTCATTACTATTTTTCTAAAGACGAAAAAACAGATGATGAGAAATTTTTAAGAGCTGTAAAATGTTGCGTAAATGATTTAAAAGGAAGTTATGCAATTGAAGTTATTTCACCACTTTATCCAGATAGAATAATTGTGGTTAGAAAAGATAGTCCACTTGTTATTGGAAAAGGAGTAAAAGAAAATCACATTGCATCAGATATTCCTGCACTTCTAAAATTTACAAAAGACTTTTATTTATTAAATGATAATGAATATGCTGTAATATATAATGATTATATTAAGTTTTATAATAGTAATTTAGAAGAACATACAAAACCTGTTAAAAATATCGAATGGGACGCTAGTGCTACCGAAAAAGGCGGTTTTGAAGACTTTATGCTTAAAGAAATATATGAACAACCAAATTCTATTAGAGAAACTATTGGTTCTAGATTTAAACTTGGAGAACCTTGCAGTTTTGATGATATAGATATTTCAAAAGAATACTTATCTACTATTAATAAAATATATATAGTAGCTTGTGGTACTGCTATGCATGCTGGTTTAGTAGGTAAAAATTTAATTGAAAAACTTTGCAATATTCCTGTATGTGTAGATATAGCCTCTGAATTTAGGTATAGGAACCCTATTATAGATGAAAAGACTTTATGTATTTATGTTAGTCAATCTGGTGAAACAGCTGATACTATTGCAGCTTTAAAACTATCTAAGTCAAAAGGAGCTAAAACTTTAGCAATTTCTAATGTAATTGGAAGTTCAATTACAAGAGAAGCAGACTTTTGTATTTATACTCATGCTGGTCCCGAAATTGCAGTAGCATCTACAAAAGCATATACATCTCAAGTTGTACTTCTTGCTATTTTAGCTATATATTTTGCAGAAATGTTAGGTTCTACAGATTTAAAAATATTAGAAGACTTAAAAAAGGATATTTTAGACCTGCCATCTAAAATACATGCTATTTTAGATAATACACAAGAATTACAAGATTTCGCAAAAAAAGTATACACACAAAAAGATATGTTTTTCTTAGGTAGAGGAACAGATTATAATACTTCATTAGAAGGTTCATTAAAATTAAAAGAAATTTCATATATTCATTCTGAAGCTTATGCGGCTGGAGAATTAAAACATGGACCTATCGCATTAATTGAAAATGGTATTACTGTAATTAGTATAATTACAGATTCTAATTTAGTAGAAAAATCTATTAGTAATATACAAGAAGTAATTACTCGTGGAGCTAGAACTTTAATTGTTACAAATCAAAACTTACCAAATGCTAACTTTGATTTTGTAATTAATATACCAAAAACTAATCCTCTTATCTCACCTATTCTTTCTGTTATACCATTACAATTAATTTCTTATTATATATCTAAAAATAAAGGATTAGATGTTGATAAGCCTAGAAACTTAGCAAAATCTGTTACAGTAGAGTAATTAAAATATTATTAAGTTGTAAAAAGAAAGTGGACTCAAAATGCCCACTTTCTTTTTACAACTTAATAAATGCTAGTACTATCTAACTTTTTTGTTAATTTTAATATAGAATTATATTAAATCTTTTTTCATATATCCTTTGAGGTCTATAATTAATAAGACTAATACTAATTTATATAATTAAATACTATAAAGAAATATTTAATTATATAAATTTAATACATGAAACAAGGTTTTAAATTAGATATAATATCCAACCTAAAACCCTATTTCCTAATTATTAATATCTTCGCACTCCTTTAGAAACATCTCAATATCTGCTCCAGATAAGAACATGAAAGTTGCATGTATCATAACTTTTGTGGGTGTAGTATGTACAACTTCACTTGGCTGTGGTATACCATGATTTTTTTCTGCTTTCTCTATAATACGTAAAACTCCATTAAGCAGCATTAGTCTAACAATATCATAATCAACTTCAGCTTTTCCTATTATCTGAAAGACATTATTGCCAATTTGTGAAACCCCAACTGATAAATACTCCATTTTTTTCCTCTCTGAGCTCTTTTCTTTCGTGTTACTGTTGCTCATTCAGAGCTTCATTAAACAAACAACAATAATGGCAATTTACCATCTCTATAATTATATTGTTACATTTTTATTACATAATGACTAGTGTTTTAATGTATTTTAGTAATCATTTTGTAACATTGTAACTTTTTTGTTGTTTGCTATATTTATAAAGAAAAATATAAAACAGATAGTATCTTATATCATCAATTTTAATATAATAAGAAAAATTGCTCCTGGCACTCCCAAAACACCAACAAAAATAGATGTTCCAATATTTAATCCTATATGAAAGCTAAAAGCAACTCCTATTAGATTAATAATATATATTAGTAATCCGCCTAAAATAGAATTAATAACTAATTTTAAGATTTTCTTAAGTGGTACTATAAAAATTCTGCCTACTATAAATAATATAATAATACATGCAAAAAAAGTTATGATTGTATTTGTTTCCAAGTTTAATCACCTTACCTTTATTTTATTATTATGATTAAAGTTGGACAAATATTACTAAAGCTTTATGCTTTTCTTAAATTCATTTCATTTATCATGTCTAAAGCTATACCTTGCTTTTTGGCCTTTTTCAATAAATAATTCAATTTAGATTGATTAGCTTTAATAATATATAAATAATAATCTATTAATTCTCCATCTGCAAATTCAAAATTATGCATTGCAAACTCTACTTCTCTTTTTGTTCTTATAATGCTAGTTATTAGCTCTAACTCCTTTTCTTTATCTGTTTTTTCTTTAATTTTTGTTTCTTTTATATATTGTTCTTCCATAATTTCATCTCCTAAATATAATAAAAATTCCATTTATAAAATATATTATTACTATTATATTCAGTTGAATAATAAAATATTCTTATTTATCCAAAAATTGTATATATTATAATTCCTATAGTCTGAATAACAAATAAATTTAGAATATTAGATGTAAGTAAATTATTAGTTGCTTCAATAACTCCTAGCTCATTTGAATTTTCATTTTTATAATGCTTTTGTGATTCGAAAAATGTAATTAACTCTGGTAAACTTGTTATAAAACCTAATGCAACTCCTAAAAATATTTCTGGTATATTAAAGGTATTACATAAATTTGTTAAGACATTACTTAAAGAATTACCAACAATATATAGGCCTATTGCTGTAACTAATAAGTATATAATATATTTTGTTACTACAGTTTTTCTTCCCCTTATTTTTTTAGATTCTTCTATAATTTCTTCAGATAATTTGGTGTCTTGTTTTTTCAAATATAATTTATGAACATTAGAATTTATATAATAAAAAAATATAAATAATAAAATAAATATTGGTACAATACTAATATTAAATTCTAATTTTGTAACTAACATTAATATCGGAATTATTATTGTAATTGCTACCATAACAAGGTCTATTTTTATAGCTTTATTTTGTATACTTTTCTGATTTTTATTAAGATATATAGAAAAAATATATTGTAATAAATTAATTACATTAGAACTTAAAATATTATATGCACTTGTTCCTATAAATCCTGCAAATGCAGAAAATGAAACAGTTAAAAACTCTGGAACAGATGTTGCTACTCCTGCAATATTTCCTACAGCTTTTGGAGATAATTCTAAACTTTCTGCTAATTTTCTCAAAAGCTTTACTAAAATATATTTTGAAATTACTACAATTAATAATGAATATATTATAAATTTTAATATTTCTATATATAAATTCATGATTTTTTCCCCTCCAATTTTACTCTCTTTTATTATTGGCATTTTTTTGTTGTTTTATGAATTCTCTAATAGATATATTATATTTTTAAATTAATAAAAGTCTTCCTTTTTATAATAAATTTTACATAAATAACTAAAAAGAAAAATATAAACATTAAAAGTATCTTTATAATTACTTTAATATTTATATTTTTCAATTTTCCATAACATTTTCTATAATTTTAATTTATTAAATCTTTCTATAACTCTATCTTTTCCAAGAACTTTCATTATTTCAAATAAATCTGGTGTATTTTGTCTTTTAGTTAAACTTACTCTAAGTACAGTACTAATATCCCCAACATGACCAGGCCATTTTTCTGGTTCTTTTTTATATTCTTTAACTTCTCTTGCATAACCTAATTCTTGTGCCAAATCTTTAATCTTATCAAACCATGTCTGTTTATCATCTAATTCATTATAATATTTTTCTATATATAATTTTATTATTTTAGAAATTTCATTTCTATCCGAAATTTTTCCAAATATATATTCTGAAATTTTGTTAAATTTATCATCATACATATAAATAATATTATCTTTTAAATCTGACCATTTTGAAATATCTTTCCTAGGTTTACTATTTCCTCTTTCAATTCCAAGAACCTTTAATGCATATTCTTTATCAGCAAGCATATCTGTAAGCTCAATATCATATTTTTCAGCCCATTTTAATGATTCATTATAAACCCTTTCAGCTGAATATTTTGATATTACATTTTTAGATACATCTAATAATTTTATCATATCAAATAATGCTCCACTAACACTCATTTTATTTAATTGAAAATCAAATTCATTAATAGATTTATCTGGATTTTGTTTTCTCCAATTTTCAAATGTCGAATTAGCTATATTCATTAAATATTCATCTACAGACTGTGAAGGAATTCCTTCTTCATGGTAATATCCGAACTGCTGCTTCTGGGTCTTTTCTCTTACTTATTTTTCTTTTCTTTCCATTATCTTCTTTCATAATTGGTGCATAATGAGCATATTTTGGTGCTTTAAATCCTAATTCATAAAATAACTGTAAATGAATTGGAATAGAAGAAACCCACTCATCACAACGAATTACATGTGTTGTTCTCATTAAATGGTCATCTATTACATGTGCAAAATGATATGTTGGAAGTCCATCTCCTTTTATTATAACTATATCTAAATCATTTTCTGGAAATTCTATATTACCTTTTATAACATCTTTATGTTTTATCTTTCTATCTTCTCTTCCAGGAGATTTAAAACGAATTACAAATTTTTCTCCATTTTTTATTTTTTCTACAGCCTCTTCAACAGATAAATTTCTATATTTAGCCCAAACACCATAATATCCAGGTCTAATTTTAGCATCTTCTTGTTTCTTTCGTAACTCTTCTAGCTCTTCAGAACTTGCAAAACAAGGATATGCTTTCCCTTGTGCTAATAAATGTTTTGCATATGCTTTATAAATTTCTCCTCTTTCGCTTTGTTTATATGGTCCATAGTTTCCTTTTTGTTCAGTATTAGAAATCATTCCCTCATCAAATTCTATATCACAATTTTTTAGAGAATCTACTATTTCTATAACGCCATTTTCTATTTCTCTTTTTTGGTCTGTATCTTCAACCCTTAAATATAATACGCCATTTGTTCTTTTTGTTAGTACTCTTTCTAATACACATTGGTATAATCCACCAATATGAACATATCCTGTTGGACTTGGCGCATATCTTGTAACCACTGCACCTTCTACAAGATTTCTTATTGGATACTTTTCCTCATAATATGAAATATCATTTATATTAGGATATATTAAATCTGCTAAATCCTTATAATTCATATATTATCTCTCCTATCTGTCAATATCTTTTTCTTCAAAATATATTTTCTTTACTATCTCTATTGCTTCTTCTGAAAATTCTCTTCCACTTTCTTCCATCGTTTTTATAAACTCTTCATATGATATTCGCTCTTTATTTTTGCATCTTTCTGCTATATTAATAAGAAGAGAATTATCTACTATATGAGATTTCTTCTCTTTCTTCTCTTTCTTTTCCTTCTTCTCCTTCTTCTCCTTCTTCTCTTTCTTCTCCTCTTTTTCTTCTCTAGTATTAATTTTCTTATTTATAGTTTCTTTTCTAGAATATATTTTCTTTATTTCTTCTATTGCCTTTTGTGAAAATTGTCCTCCACTTTCTTCCATTGTTTTTACAAACTTTGCATATGGAAGATTTTTTTTACAACTATAGTTAGCTGCTTTAATAGCTATCATATCACTTATTTTATGAGATACTGGTTTTCCTTTTCCTTTTTCATTATTAATTCTTTTACTCAAATTTTCTCCATCTGATATATGATAATATGTTCTTAATTGTTTCTCTAAATTCTCAGAACTAATTCCAAAAAAATTAGATACTATACTAATTGATTTACCTTGCTTTAACATTTCCCATGCACGTTTTAAATCAGTTTCATTTAATATTCTTTCATCTAACATTTTATACCTCCATTAAAATAGGAAGAATCATTGGGTTCCTCTTTGTTTTTTGGAAAATGTAATCTCTTAAGTTATCTTTCAATGTTGATTTTATTGTTGACCAATCTGTAATTCTTCTTTCTTCACATTTTTGTACTTCTTCTCTAATGACTCTTTTAACATCATCCATTAGATTCTCAGATTCTCTTACATATACAAACCCTCTTGATATAACATCTGGTCCCGAAACAATTTCTCCTGAACCAGAATCCATTGTCATTACTATAATTATTAATCCATCTTGTGATAAGTGTTGTCTATCACGAAGAACTATATTTCCAACATCTCCAACACCAAGTCCATCAACTAATACTTTTCCACAAGGAACTGATGTTGTTAATTTTGCTTCATCTTCATTTAATTCAAGTACTCTACCATTTTTCATCATAAATATATTTTCTGATGGAATTCCCATTTTTTTTGCAGTTTCTGAATGTGCTATTAATTGTCTATATTCTCCATGAATTGGTATAAAATATTTTGGTCTTACTAATGAAAAAATTAATTTTTGTTCTTCCTGACATGCATGTCCAGAAACATGTATTGCTTCTAAAGAACTATACACAACTTCTGCACCAATTTTCATTAAATCATCTATTACCTTTGAAACTAATTTTTCGTTTCCTGGTATTGGTGTTGCAGAAATTATAATTTTGTCATTAGGAGTAATTACAACCTTTCTATGGTCACCTGAAGCCATTCTTGTTAATGCAGACATAGCCTCACCTTGACTACCTGTTGTTAAAATAACTAATTGGTCATCAGTATAGTTTTTAATCATATCAATATCTATAAAAACATTTTCTGGAACTTTAATATAGCCTAAGCTTCTTGCTGTTTCTATCATATTAATCATACTTCTACCACATACTGCAACTTTTCTTTTATATTTTACTGCTGAATTTACTATTTGCTGAACTCTATGCACATTTGATGCAAATGTTGCAACAACAATCCTTTTTTGGCAATTTAAAAATAATTTATCAAAAACTTCACCTACAGAGCTTTCAGACATTGTATATCCTTTTCTTTCTGCATTTGTACTATCTGACATTAATGCAAGTACTCCTTGATTTCCAATCTCAGCAATTCTTCCAAAATCCATTAACTTGTCATCAATTGGAGTATAATCTATTTTAAAGTCTCCAGTATGAAGTACTGTTCCTACTGGTGTATATATTGCAAGCATTACAGAATCTGGAATACTGTGTGAACTTCTAATAAATTCTACTTTAATTTTTCCAAAGTTTATAGTTTGTCCTTGTTCTACTATTTTCAATTTTGTCTTTCTTAATAATTTATGCTCTTCTAATTTATTTTTTATTAATCCTACTGTTAATTTTGTTGCATATATTGGAATATCAACTTGCTTTAAAACATAAGGTATTGAACCTATATGGTCTTCATGACCATGAGTAATTACTAAACCTTTAATTTTATCTTTATTTCTCTCTAAATATGTTACATCAGGTATTACTAAATCAACACCTAGCATATTATCTTCTGGAAATTCAAGTCCACAATCCACTAACACTATTTCATTATCGTATTCAAAAACAGTAATATTTTTTCCTATTTCCTCTAATCCTCCTAAAGGTATAATTTTTAAATTTGGTTTTTTAAATCCAAATTTATTATCTTTATTTTCAGACTTTACTTTTCTTGTTCTTGGCTTTCTCTCTACCTTTTTTACCTCTCTTTTTTCTTGTTCTTCATTTACTTCTTCTGTGTTAATCTTCTTATTTTTTACTATTATTCCTTTTTCTGTTTTTCTATTTACTATTTCACCTTTTTCTAAATCTTTTCTTGCTTTACTGTTTCTATTATTTTTGTACCCTCTTTCTCTTCTTGGTACTTGTACTTTTGTATTCTCCTTTTCTTCTTTAAGAATCTCACTATTTTTTAAATTTTCTGTCATTTTTGTTTATATCTCCTTCTTCTTTAAATCTGTTTAAATTTATATACTTCTTAAAATTATTTAATATAATAAAAACTCTTTATTATCATATTTTATACTAGAATTTCTCTATTATATAAATTAATTCCATATTATAAACTCTTATTTGGCTATTATTTAAAGAATTATTGCATCACAAACTAAAATTAGAATATGGCCTTGCACATAAAAATCCGCTTGCTACACTACCATATACTAACTAGATTAGCTTACTCTACTAACTTAATTTATAAATATCCCGAACTTTTTTACAATATTATTCTATTTATTTTTACACACCTTTTTATATAAATAGAAATATATAAATTTAAATCTCTTCTTTACCATTATTGGTAATCAATGGTATTATTATACAATTAATTTTCATTTATGTCAATGCTTGCTCCAATTATTCCGTGCATCATTACCTAGTTTTGCTAAATTTAATACTGGTATATTTTCTTTATTAAACACATAATTAGCTTTATTAAATTCTAATAATAGCTTATCCCATAAAATTTCCTTAAAATATACAAAACCTCCACCGAATAGTTATACATTCTGGCTCTAATAAATTTGTTATATTTGACAACCCTATTATTAAATCATTAATATATTCTTTAATTATTTTTTGTACTTTTTCATCATCAATATTTGCTTTTACATAATTTAATAAATCTCTGGACTTTAAATTACCAAATATAATCTCTTTATTAAATTTCTCTTTTAATCTTTTTATTGAACAATAAGTTTCAAAACAACCTCTATTTCCGCATTTACATAAACTACCATTTTTTTCTATAATCATATGACCAAATTCAAAGCCTGAACATTTCTTGGGTCTTAATAACTTATTATTAAGAAATGTAGCACCACCTATTCCTGTTCCAAGACATAAAAACACTGAGTCTTCATATTCTTTCATACTTCCATATAGTTTTTCTGCAATTGCTGCACATTTTCCATCATTTCTTATAATTATATTTTCAAATTCCAACTCATCTTTTAATCTTTCTACTATATTAAAATCTCTAATCCCTAAATTTACTATTCTTTTTATAATGCCTTTAATAGGCTCACCTGGTGTTCCTATTCCTATCAATTTTATATTTTCTAAAGTTATGTTTTTCTCTTCTAATAAACCATTAATACTACTTATTATTGTTTTTATAATAAATTCTTTAATATCTTGTGATTTATTATTATATATATCTGTATCTTTTTTACAAATTATCTTTCCTTCATTATTTACAATTCCAACACCTATATGGCTTCCACCTAAATCTATACCTATATTCATATATTCTCCTCCTAAATCTAAAAAAGATTACCTAAAATTATATAAATATTATAGGTAATCTTTAAACATTTATGCCTAATAAGTTGCATCATTTGAATACATTATATTATTATTTGATTCTTTTTTTATAAATCCTGCATTTGGATCTAATACTAATGCAAGCATGATAGCACCTAATATAAGTAATATTACTAATCCAATTAATAGTTTAATTAAATTCTCCTTTTTAAACATAACTTTTCCTCCCTATTTTATAAAAGTTAAAGCTATAATAATTATTCCTGCTATTACTCTATATATAGCAAATCCCTTGAAACTCCCCTTTTGTAAGTATTTTAATAAAAATTTTATAACTACTATACCAACTATAAAGCTTGCTATTACACCAATAAAAAATGGTAAATTAAATACAAATTCTTTTATTTTAAATATTGTTGCAGCTAAAACTATAGGTGCAGATAACATAAATGAATATTTAGCAGCAGATGTTCTATCTACTTTTAATAATCTTGCTGTTGTCATTGTTACACCAGATCTGGATACACCTGGTATAAATGCTAAACTTTGTGCTAAACCAATTAAAAAAGTTTGTTTTAATGTCATATTCTCATAATTTGTATTTGCTTTTGCATTTTCATCTACGAAATATAATATAACACCCATAATCATTAATGCAACTGCTATTATTAAAGGAGTAGTTAGCTTATCTCCAACAAAGTGATCTAATAAGAAACCTATTATTCCTCCTGGAATTGTGGCTAAAACTATATACCAAAACATCTTTCCTTCAACTGAATCTTCTTTTTTTACTATCTTTTTATATCCACCTTTAATTAGTTCTATCCAATCTTTAAAGAAAAATATTCCTATAGCTAGTAATGTACCAAAATGTAATGCTACATCAAAAGATTCTGGTATATCCCAATTAAATATCCATGGTATAATTGCTAAATGGGCAGAACTTGATATTGGCAAAAGTTCTGTAAGCCCTTGTACAATTCCTAATATTAATGCTTGTATTCCATTCATTATCAAAACTCCTCTTTTCTTATATTAAATTATGAGATTAAAAAACTTTTTATAAAACTTTTTATAAAACTTTTAATTTATTTATTGTATATTATTACTGTTTACCTAAAAATTTATATTTGTTAATATATTTTAAAATATTTTTTTATCTTTTATCTCATTATATATAGTTTGCTTAATACATTCACCTGCACTAAATGGTGCTACTTTTCCAGGTAATGCTAGAGCCCAAATTACTTTTATTCCTAAATTCTTAGCAATTTCAAAATCTACGCCTCCTGGTTTAGATGCTAAATCTATTATTAAGCTATCTTTTTTAATTAATTTTAATCTATTTTCATCTAATATTAAACTTGGTATTGTATTTATTATAATATTTTTATCTGATAAACTATCATTTAATTTTGAAAGTGGTACTGGATTATACCCATATGTTTCTATCCATGCCAAATCCTCGCTTTTTCTAGCCTCACAATATACATTTGCTCCAATTGAATTAAGCATTTTAGAAAGTACCTTTCCAATTCTTCCAAATCCTAATATTAATATATTACTTCCATGTAAAGTAAAATCTGTTTCTTCCATTGCTATTTGTATAGTTCCCTCTGCTGTGGATATACTATTTAAAATTGCCAATTCCTCACATTTTATTAAATCTATAATTTCAAAATTAGTTTCTTGTTGTAAGTTATATAAGTCTTGAGGTATACTTCCAGCAATAAATATTTTATTTTCTAAACATTTTGTAACATCTTTTATTAAAATATCTTTATTACTAAATGGTGATTTTATTAAATTTTCATCTTTACAAAGTGGAATAGAACTAATAACTAATTTACTTTTTTTAATGCATTCTTCTATATTTTTACAATTAAATACATTATTTATATTTTGCAATTTTTCTGCTTTTTCTAATCCATATGTATATACATTAAATCCATCTTTTGCTAACATTTCTACAAGATAAATAATTCTTAAATCTCCACCTATAACAGATACACTTTTTCCCAATATTAACACATTCCTTTCATATTAAACTTAATATGAATATATTCTACTTTTATAAATTTATCACACTTATTTTTCGTCTTTTTCTATCTGATTTTCTTTTTCATTTTCTATACTTTTTTTAATATTTTTTATCATTTTTATATCATTATTATTTAATTTATTAATTAAATAATATGTTTCTTTTAAATGTTTTTGTGTTAGTTTTTCTTTTTTTGTTAATTTATTTTGTACTTTTAAACTTAGTGTATCATTTAAATTAGGTGTTTTTATATTTTTTATTATTGGTAAAAATATAGGTTGTGTTTCTATTTCTTTATATATTTTACTGTCTAATTCTATTGCTACATTAATATAGTTTATAGCTTTTGATTTTTCTCCTCGAAGCATACTAATTTGTGCTAAATAATAATAAGAACCTGCTTCTATATCTTCTTTAGATAAACATTCCATAAAATAATTTTCTGCTTCTCCTAAATCCCCATATAACATAGATATTTGTGCTAAATTAAATTTTGCATTATATAACATACTATTAATTTCTGCAGCAATTTCATAATATTCTTTTGCTTTTTGAAAATCATTCAATCTTGTATAAGCCATCCCCAAATTATAATAAATATCATAATTTGTTGGATTATATTTTAAAGCTTCTGTATACACTTGTGTAGCCTCTTTAAATCTCTCTTCATTATATAAAATATCACCAAGTAGCATACTTGCTTGTAAATAATCTGGCTTCTTTCTTAATAAATCATTAAGCATATCTATACTAGCTTCATTATTATTTAACTTTTGAAGCAAAACAGATATTTTATAATATGAATTATAATCTTTTGTATTAATTTCTATTGCTCTTACATATTCATCTATTGCATTTGTATGTTTCCCCTCTAGTTCATAAATTTCAGCAAGAACTTTATGTCCTAAATAACTATTTGGGTATTTATCTATTAATTTTAATATATTCCTTTTAGCTTCTTCTGGATTATTTTGTTTTAAGTAATATTTAGCTATAATTAAATTTAATAGTTCTGGAAATAATATATTTTTCTTTTCTAAAATAAAAACAATTCCTGGAATAATTATACATAAAATATATAATATTATTTTTATTATTATAGGAAGTTTTATATCTGAAATTAGTTCTAAAAAATTGACTCCTATTCCTATAAATTGTAAAATTAATATATCTATATATGTTGTATCATTCTTTTTTATCATTTTAAAAAATACAATGATAAATAAAGTAAAAGCTAACAAATTGAATATTATTTTTAGGGTTATCATAAACATCCTCTTTATTTATTAAATTTTTCTTTATAATTTTTAATTGATTCTTCTATTATTCTTTCTGCTTCTTCTCTTCCATACATCTTATCTACAGCTGTTTTTTTGCCCTCTAATTGTTTATATACTTCAAAGAAATGCATAAGTTCATCAGATATTTGTTTTGGTAATTGTGATATATCTTTGTAACAATTTAAGTATGGGTCATTTTTTGCTATTGCTATAATTTTTTCATCTTGTTCATCACTATCTATCATTTTTAATACTCCAATTGGATAACATTCTATTAGAGTAAGTGGATATACAGATTCTTGACATATTACTAAAACATCAAGAGGGTCATTATCCCCTGCATATGTTCTAGGAATAAATCCATAATTTGCTGGATAATGTGTTGCTGTATAAAGTACACGGTCTAATTTAAGTAGCCCTGTCTCTTTATCCAATTCGTATTTATCTCCACATCCTTTTGGAATTTCTATTACAGAAACAAAATTATCTTTTTTTACTCTTTCTTCTGAAATATCATGCCATATATTCATAATCATTCATTTCCTTCCTTATCTTTTGCAAGTATGGTTATATTTTAAGCTAAAAATGTTAAAATGTCTAGTAATATAGCAAAAAAAGTATTAAAAAAAGAACATATTGCTTCTATATTTGTAGAAACTAATTTGTTCTTGTAATATATAATTACTTTATTTTTCTAAACTTTTCATATCTATTATTTACTAGACTTTCTTTATCTATCTCTTTTAATTTTTTAATATTGTCTAGGATACATTTCTTTATCTTTGAGCTTACACCTTGTATATCCTCTCCTGCTCCACCTTCTGGCTCTTCTATAATTTCATCAATAACATTTAAGTCTTTCAAATCTTTTGCTGTTATTTTCATATGTTCTGCTGCTTCTTTATTTTTACTTGCATCTTTATATAAAATACTTGCAAAACCTTCAGGTGATAATATAGAATATACTGCATTTTCTAGCATGATAATTTTATCTGCCACACATATTCCTAAAGCTCCTCCACTAGACCCTTCACCTATAACTATAGAAATAATAGGAGTTTTTAATCTAGACATTTCCAATAAGTTTTTAGCAATAGCTTCCCCTTGACCTCTTTCTTCTGCTCCTATTCCTGGATATGCACCTGGTGTATCAACAAAAGTTATAATTGGTCTATTAAACTTTTCTGCTTGTTTCATTATTCTTAAGGCTTTTCTATATCCTTCTGGATTTGTCATTCCAAAATTTCTTTCCATATTTTCTTTAGTCGTTTTCCCTTTTTGTTGACCTACTATAGTAACTGCATATTCACCAATTTTTCCAATACCTGTTATTATTGACTTATCATCAGAATATAATCTATCTCCATGTAACTCGATAAATTCGTCACATATTAATTTTATATATTCTAATGATTTAGGTCTATCTGTTTTTCTTGCAAGCATTACTCTATCCCATGCAGTAAGCTTTTTTTGCTTCATTTTTGCTCCTCCTTTTGGAAATTATATGATATATTAAATTTTTAATTATTCCAAATTGTTTTTTTAATAATTAATATCAATTATGCCATTTTTAATTCAAATACATTTATTTATGTAACCTTAAAATCTTATATAAAGTATCTTTCATATCTCTTCTTTCAACAATTTTATCAATAAAACCATGCTCTAATAAAAACTCTGATTTCTGAAATCCATCTGGAAGTTTTTGCTTAATTGTTTGTTCTATTACCCTAGGACCTGCAAAACCTATTAAAGCATTTGGCTCTGCTAAAATAATGTCTCCTAAAGACGCAAAACTTGCTGTAACTCCTCCTGTTGTTGGGTCTGTTAAAACAGATATATATAAAAGACCTGCTTCATCTAATTTTGCTAAAGCTGATGATGTTTTAGCCATTTGCATTAAAGAAATAATTCCTTCTTGCATTCTAGCTCCACCAGAAACACAAAATATTATAAATGGTAGCTTATTTTTTATAGCTTCTTCTATACTAGAAGTTATCTTTTCTCCTACAACACTTCCCATACTACCCATCATAAAATTTCCATCCATTACAGCTATAACTACTTTTTCACCATTTATTTCTCCATAACCTGTAGTTACAGCTTCTTTTATATTAGTTTTTTCTTGCAAAGCTTCTATTTTTTTGCTATAACCTTCAAAATCTAATGGATTTCTAGTTTCCATATCTTTATTTATTTCTACAAAAGTTCCCTCATCTATAATCTGGGAAATTCTACGTCTAGCAGATAATCTAAAATGTTTTCCACAATTAGGACATACGCTGTAATTTCTATGTACTTCTTCTTTGTATAAAATTTCTTTACAAGCATCACACTTAACCCATTTTCCAATTAACATATCAGATGCTTTTATATTTTTTTTATTTTCTTCTTCTGTTTGATTAATTTTTTTAATTTTATCTATTACCATAATTTGTTATACTTCCTTTATAAATTATTTGTAAATAAATATCTGTTATTAAGATAAATGTTAATTAATTATATATATTTTTTTATTATTTCTATTGCTTGAGGCAATTGTTTTACTTGTGATTTTCCCATATGCTTTATATTAGGAATAAATACTTTTTCTGTCTCAATATATTTAATTCTTATGCCTTCTCAACAATATATGGACCAAAAGACTCTTTAGTATCTGCATTATAACTATGTATAATAAATAAGTTCATATTCTTCTCCTTTATACACCAAATTCCTTTTTTATAAAAGATGTGTCATAATTATTTTTAATAAAATTCTCGTTTTCTAAAATACTATATAAAAAGTCAATATTTGTATCTATTCCTTCTACAATAAATTCCCCAAGTGCACTCTTCATTTTTGCAATTGACTCATTTCTATTATTTCCATGAACTATAATTTTAGCAATCATTGAATCATAAACTCTTGGTACTTCATAATCTGAATAAATAGAAGTATCTACCCTAATGCCATTGCCACCTGGAATATGAAGTCCTGTTATTTTTCCGGGGACATGGCATAAAATTCTTACTTGGATTTTCTGCATTAATCCTACATTCCATACTATGGCCTTTAAAATTAATATCTTTTTGTTTTAAATTCATCTTCTCACCAGATGCTATTTTTATTTGTTCTTTAACAATGTCAATTCCTGTAACCATTTCTGTTACTGGGTGTTCTACTTGAATTCTTGTATTCATCTCCATAAAATAGAAATTTTTGTTTTTGTCAACTAAAAACTCTATAGTACCTGCATTTGAATAACCTATCTGTTTAACAGCATTTATAGCTACTTCACCCATTTTTTCCCTTAATTCATCTGAAATGACTCCTGATGGTGTTTCTTCTAAGACCTTTTGATTTCTTCTTTGAACAGAACAATCTCTTTCTCCTAAATGTATTACATTTCCATGTTCATCTGCTAATATTTGCATTTCTACATGTCTTGGATTTTCTATAAATTTTTCTATATAAATGCTATCATCATTAAAAGATACTCTAGCCTCTTGTTTTACAACTTCAAAAAATTTAACTAGTTCTTCTTCAGAATAAGCTACTCTTATTCCTTTTCCTCCACCGACCGCTAGATGCCTTTATAATAATTGGATATCCAATTTCCTTACCTATTTTTTTTGCTTCATCTATATTTTTTACTATTCCATCAGAGCCTGGTACTACTGGTACTCCAGCCTTTTGCATTGTTTCTTTTGCCATCGACTTATTTCCCATTAGCTCTATTAATTTATAAGATGGTCCTATAAACTTTATTCCAATCTCATCACACATCTTTGCAAATGTACTACTTTCAGATAAAAATCCAAATCCTGGATGAATACTATCTGCACCTGTTAAACATGCGGTTTCCAATATATTTTTTACATTTAAATAACTTACTGCTGATTTAGCAGGTCCAATACAAACAGACTCATCAGCCATTTTTCTATGTAATGAATCTTTATCTATTTCTGAATATATAGCAACTGTTCTAATTCCCATTTCTCTGCAAGCTCTTATTATTCTTACCGCAATTTCTCCACGATTAGCAATTAGTACCTTTTTCAACATCTCTTTTTCCTTTCATTTGTGCCAATGGGGACGGGGCATTTTGGCACAAAAAAATGTAATTATATTATTTTTAAATATTTATATAAAATGTGCCAAAATGCCCCGTCCCCATTGGCACATTGGCACATTTCTTAAACAATAGCAAAAGTAAGTTCTCCTTTAGCTGCAAGTTTTCCATCTACTGTTGCAATAGCCTCTCCTACACCTATAGGGCCTTTTCTTTTTATAATTTTAACTTCTAACTTTAAAACATCTCCTGGTACAACCTGTTTTTTAAATCTCAATTTATCAATTCCACCAAATAATGCATTTCTTCCTTTATTTTCTTCTAATGATAAAATAGCCACTGCACCAGTTTGTGCCATTGCTTCTACAATTAAAACTCCTGGCATAATTGGATTACCTGGAAAATGCCCTTCAAAATGAGGTTCATTTATACAAACATTTTTATATGCAACAGCACTCTCTCCTGGAACATAATCTTCAACTCTATCTATCATTAAAAATGGACTTCTTTGTGGTATTATCTCCATAATCTGATTAATATCTAACATCTTTTTCTTCCTTTCTTAATTGTCAAAATGGATATTGATTTTGGTAACTTTATTAAAGTTCTATACACATTTTGCCATTTTATTTAATTTTAATTAACACCTGTCCATATTCTACCATTTCTTCATCTTTAACTAAAACTTCTGCTACTTCTCCATCAAATTCAGATTCTATTTCATTCATTAATTTCATAGCTTCTACTATACAAAGTATATCACCTTTTTTTACTTTATCTCCTACTTTAACAAAAGCCTCTTGTCTTGGAGATGGTCTTCCATAAAAAGTTCCAACCATTGGGGACTTAACTAATTTATAGTTTTCTTCTTCATTACAATCACTTTGTACATTTTTAATATCTTCGCAGGCTACTGTATTTATATTAATATTAGGTGTACCTTGATTTAACTCCTTAACTACTTCTTTTACTGTAGTTTCATTTTTTTTCATGCTAATTTTCAATCCATCAGGAAATTCAATATTTATCTCATCTATTTTTGCTTCTCCCATGTCATCCATCAATTTTTTTATCTCATCATAATTCATAAAAAATTTCATTCCTTTCATTTTTAGAGGCATAGATAAGCTTATTTCTTTCAAATAAAATAACCTCTATTTTATAATTAAATACTTATTATATTACATAATCATTCCGCCATCTACATTTAAAACTTGACCTGTTATATATGTATTTTCTTCTGAGCCCAAGAAATATACTGCATTTGCAACTTGCTCTGCTTTTCCCATTTTTCTTAATGGTATTTGAGAATTAATAGATTCTTTTACTGTATCTGATAATACATCTGTCATATCTGTTTCTATAAATCCTGGTGCTACTGCATTAGATAAGATATTTCTACTTGCAAGCTCTTTAGCTATGCTTTTTGTAAATCCTATAATTCCAGCTTTTGATGCTGAATAATTTGCTTGACCACTATTTCCACTAACACCCACTACAGATGAAATATTAACAATCCTTCCATTTCTTTGTTTCATCATATAGCTAATAACATTTTTAGTCATATTAAATGTTCCTTTTAAATTAACATTTATAACTTTATCAAAGTCTTCTTCTTTCATTCTCATTAATAAATTATCTTTAGTAATTCCTGCATTGTTTACTAAAACATCTATTGTGCCAAATTTCTCTATTGCATCTTTTACCATTTGTTCACATGTAGAAAAATCTGTAACATCACCTTTTACACATAAAACTTCTACATTTCCATTTTGATTTAATTCTTTTTCTAATTCTGCCACATCTGTTTTATCTGAAACATAATTTACAACTATGTTATATTCATTTTGTGCAAATTTTCTAGCAATTTCTTTACCTATACCTCGTGAACCACCTGTAATAAAAGCTACTTTTCTCCCCATATTTTTCAATCCCTTCATTATAGATTATTTATTTTAAGTTATACATGTTATATCACATTTTATAATATATTTGCAAATAATATAAAGATACTTTAAACTATTAATTTTATATTATTACTGTAACTACATATTATAATAAACTAAAATTTATATAAAAATTAATCTCTATAACTAAAATTCTTATAAATTCAATATAACTAAGAACTTAATAAATTCTCTTCTATATATTGATTTAGAATTATATAATATACTTAATTAATAAACTCTAAAAATTCTTCTAATGATTTCACATCATTTACAGAAAAAACATTTATATCTTCACCTTTAAGTTCCTTTTTTACAAAACCAGATAAAGCTTTACCAGGACCAATTTCAACAAATGTATCAATTCCTTGTTCCTTCATTTTTTTTATAGCTTTATCAAATCTTACAGAACTTACAATATGATTTGATAAAATCTCTTTAATATTATCATCATTTTTATAAAAATTTCCATCAATATTTCTTATTACTTTATTCTCATTTATATTAAAATTTACCTTTTCTAATTCTTTAGAAAATAATTCTCTTGCTTTATTTAACTTTTCTGTATGAAAAGGTCCACTTGTTTTTAATTTAATAACTCTTTTTGCATTTAACTTATTAAGTTCAACTATTGCTTCTTCTATTCCTTCAGCTTCACCAGATATTACAGTTTGTGCTGAATAATTATAATTTGCAGGAACAACAAATTTACCATTTAATCTTATTTTTTCACAAACCTGTTCAATAATGCAACTATCTACCCCCATAACTGCTACCATTTCAAAATTACCCTCTGGAAGAAAATTTGCCATATAATATCCTCTTTTTTCTAAAAGCTTCATACCTTGTTCTATATTAATGTATCCAGAATACATTAATGCAACATATTCGCCTAAACTTAACCCAGTAGAAATATCTGCTTTAATACCTTTAGATTTCAAAACTTCAAGTATTGCCAAACTTGTAACAGCTATTCCAATTTGTGTATTTTGTGTTTTATTAAGTTCTTCTTCTGGTCCTTGAAAACACAATTTCTTAACATCTGTTCCCAAAATACTACTTACATGTTCATAAACATTTTTTGCTTCTTCATATTCATCATATATATCTTTTCCCATTCCAACCATTTGTGCACCCTGTCCTGGGAATAAAAAAGCTATTTTCATTTATGCTCTACCTCCATTATTTTATTATTTATTTTCTATCCGAAAAATTTATTATAATTTTTATTATTCTATATCATATTTATCCATTATAAATCAAGGTATATTTTATCTTAAATGGTATATTTTATCTATTAGTCTGACTGGTCAGATTTTATATGTTTTGTGTAAAATCAAAAAATCTAGCAATATCAACAAAAGTACTGATATTACTAGGTTTTAATTGTTTTTATTGTTCTATCTAAATCTATCTAATATTATCTTATTAGTAACAATTTAGTAACAAATCAATCTATTTTATAAAATTATTCAATATTTGGATTAAATTATATTTATTTAATCCTTAATCATTACATTGTAACAACATTATATTTATAATTATTTCCTTTTTAGAATACTTTGTATTTAACTATTCTATAATGTTTTCTTAAATACACATTAAAAACTACCATATTTATTAAGTAATTCATTAATCTTATTACTTAATTCTATAGTTTTAATATCTTGAATACCATAAACTTCTATATAAATATTTATAGCTCCTTTTAGAGAGTCAAGTTCATCATCAATAAAACATAAGTCATCTAACTTTTTATCAAGTGCTTTAGCTATTTTCATAACTGTTAACAGACTAGGATTGCAATTTTTATTATTCTCTATCTCAGATAAATATGAAATAGATAATCCTGTTATATCACTTAATTCTTTTAATTTCATTCCTTTTAGGATTCTTATCTCTTTAATTAAATAAATAATCATAAATTACCTCCATTTTCATCATCTTTCATTTTCCATCTTTTTCGACATCTTTATGATATATAATTTAAGTTTTATCCTTGTATACATATAGTAATTTTTTATATTTTCACAAGTTTCTATATAGAATATATATTATTTGTATAAAAAAAAATAATTTTATATACAAAAATAGCATTTTCATATATGAAAATGCTATTTTAAGAAAATTGCGATAATTTGTATTCGAGTTTTTAGAATTAATATCTTAGTTCAATATTTTGCATAAAAACATATTTTCAATTTCTAAATGCAAGCTTATTACATTTAATATTGCCTCTGCTATGCTTATTTTGTGTACGCTTTATTATTCTACTTTAAATAAACATTTTATGTTTATTTAATTCTTCTATACTATTCAAGTGCTTCAGTTATTTTGTTAATTTCTTTAGTTCTTCATATACTTTAAATTCTGTTGTTAATTTTTACTGTATTATATCTTATTATATTAAATATTGCAACCCAAAAGATTACTTCTTGTATTTCCATATTTATCTGTATTTCTTCAAATCTATTTTTTATCCTTATTTAAAATAGTATATATATTTGGATCGATAATTCTTTCACATTATTTAAATTATTGTATTATATATAAAAGTAAAATACAATGATATAAAGCACTCCTTTTAATATCACTGTATTTTACTATTTTTATAACATTTATCACTTCTAGTTATTTTTAGCAGATATATAAAATTTCTGAATAATTGTTTTTATATACTTTGTATTTAGCTTTTTATTAAAAATTAAATATGTAATAATCATTTAACTTTTTCTTTTAAATCCTGAAAACTATATACATCAAAATGTGCCTCTAGAGTCATAGAGCTAAAAAAATCATTGTCATGAGCATACTTGTCCCATTCTTCTTTCGTCATATTAGTATTTTCTTTCAATTTTTTCTTAAATTCTTTCAAACTTCTTAAATAATAATTCATATACTCACCCTCTTTATAATAATTATATACGATTATTATATACACTTATGTTTACTCTGTATCGCGAAATTTGTCGAATATATAATAAAAAAAGCATTAAATAATAAATATTTAATGCTTTTTTATAATTTTTCTACATAACTTATTAAAACCAACTCCACAGATATAGCCAATAGACTCACTTGATAAATAGCCATTTTGCACAGCAAATCTATTCCAAGTCTTTTCATTAGGCCTAGTTCTTGTTATTTTTATATACCTTTCTAACTCTTTAAGTGATTTTTCATAATATAATAATACTATATATTTATCATCATTCATATAATCACCATGTCACCTTATATAATTCTGTTATCTCAATGTCTAAAGCTTTTGCTAATTTTACACTAACCAATAAACTTGGCATTTTATAATTATTTTCTATATCACTTATATGAGAAACTGAAACCCCACTTCTATCTGATAGTTTAGTTAAAGTTACCTTTTTTTCTTGTCGTATTTGTTTTAATAAAATTTCTATCTGCATCTTCACCACCGACTTTTAGTATGTTCATATTTTGTTTTATTTAACCACATATTCTTTTCGCTATGGCGGAATTGTTAAAAATAATGTCAGTTTTTATTAAATATATTTTAAATATTTTTTATTTTATTAAAATCCACTTTTCTTTATATGTATAATTTCAGTTAATTTTAACCTATTTGTTAGTGTGTATTCCAAATATATGTTTGTATTTTATCATAAATATTATTTTTGTAAATACATCAAAATAATATTTTTTAAATTTATTACTTTATAATTAGAACAATAGCAGGCTAAATCTATACTTCATACCTAATAAATCCTTTTACAGCCCACTTTTAATTGTTTCCATTTCAATTTATGAAAAAAAATTGTGTATAATTATTTTATATAATTGGAAATCTCTATTATTTATACTATACTTTACTTTACATTAGAACATTCCTACTATATAAAAAATGCTTTAGACTTACTATTCTAAAGCATTTTTCTTTTTTCTCTATAAACATGTATAATAGAATTATATATATTATTTAAGTTGAATTTATCTTTCATATATAAATCCATTCCTTTCTCGCTTTTCTTGAAGGTATGTTATAGAAAAAAATATCCTACTCATTTATTTTTATATTAAACTCTTAAATTCTATTCAAAACTAACTTTTGCATCTATTGGACATATTTGAATAAAAGTATTTCCGTCATTAACTTTTATCTCATTTCCTTGCATGTCTTTATATACAGTTTGTTCTTTTCTGGATTTTTTTTCACATTTAATTTTTATAGCTTTACCATTTGTAATATAATAACCATCACAAGTTCCTACATTATCTAATGTTTGTCTTCCTTTATTTTCACCATCATTTAATGTAGAATTTTTAACAAATGTAATTATTATATTTTTTGCAAATACATTTTCTTTAGTATCCCAATCAACTTGTTTTGTATTTCTTGAATATCTCAAATATTTCTTAGAATCAGAATTATATGTATAACTTACTGTATTATAATCTGAATATTTAATAGAAAATTTATTTGCTTTTTGCTCACTATTTAAATTAACCTCATCTGAAACATAATTTAAAACACTTTTTTTATCAGATTTTAAACTATAATCTTTTGCTTCAGCTATATTTAAGATATTCTTTGTTGTAGATACTACATTGTGTGGAGATGATTTTCCCTTTGCTCTCCAAAAATCATTTGCACTTTGCACTAAACCATTTACATTATTTACCCCCAACTTAGCTATATCTCTTTCTGCTTGAGGACTCCAACCATAATGAACATATATTGCATCATTTTCTAATGCATAATCTAAGAAATAGTGTCTTGCACTTCTGATTGGTCCAATTTTATCTAAGTTTTTTCCTTTAAATAATGCCATAAGTCTAGTTTCTCCACCTTCAACAATCATTTCATAAACAATATATGCATCATTTAAACCTGCTTGTGGCATAGCACTTTTATGATTATCTATCATAACTGCTATTGGTCTATCTATTCCATTAAAAGTGGTTAAATTCTTCTCATTTTTACCATTTTCATTTTTCTTTTTATCCAAAACTTCAGTACCTAAAGAAATAACTTCATCAGACCCATTATTTTTTTCTTTTATTATTTTAATAGTAAATAAAACTCCTGTAGTAATAACTAATATAATTACTATTGCTATTAATATTTTTGTACTCTTATTTTCCACTTTTATCCCCCTATAATAGTAAAAATTCATTTTAATATAAATTTTATTTAAAAAGTTATATTCTAAAAACAGTTAATCCATATACTAATAATACAATTAAAATACCCATAAAACAACCAAATATAACCTCTGCAGTAGTCTTCTTTTTATTTTCTAGTCTGTTTTCTAATACAAGTAATGCAAGTATTAATGATAAAACAAATATAAGGAGACTTTTTGTATTTAATCCAATAGATGTTAAAATTGCAAAACTAATAGCAGATTGTCCACTTGGAAAAAACTTTGCTTTATCTGTCCTTTCTTTACTCTTTTTCCTTAAATAAGCTGTTAATGTAATTACAACTATTACTGTTATCATAATACCTACAAAAGCAAGATGTACTGGCGAATTAACCATATTATTAAAAATGCTCTCTCCAAATTTACTAAGATCTGTCTCTCTTAAAAATAAGAAATATGCAACTATTACAGAATTTATAGACATAAGCAAAACACTACCAGCTCCTACATCTTTTGCTATTTTTGCTTTAGGATGGTATAAATCTGTATATAAATCTACAACTGTTTCTATTGCAGTATTTATCATTTCTGCAAATATTACAAAAACAACTGAAAAAGTTAAACATAAAAATTCAGTTGTGGTAAAATTATAAAATAAACTAAGTATCATAACTACAACAGCAATAACTAGTTGCTTTTTTATATTACTTTGTGTAGTTATTGCATATAATAAACCTTCTATTGCATTTTTAAATGAATCTATGAAATTACTATTTGATAATTTTTGTTCATCATTTTTTTCTTTTCTTCCCATATAACCACCCTATCTAGTTATATTTAAATTTTGTAATATATTTTCTTCTTTTTCTCTCATGACATTTTTTTCTTTTTCTTCCATATGGTCATATCCCATTAGATGATAAAATCCATGCACAATCATGTATGCAAGCTCTCTTTCAAAACTATGGTTGTATTCTTCTGCTTGCTCATGTACTTTTGTAATAGATACAACTATATCTCCTAAAATATCTAAAGTTACATTTTCTTTTTGTTTTACCAATTCTTCTATTTCTTCTTTTTCAAACATCGGAAATGATAAACAATCTGTTTCTTTGTCGATATTTCTATATTCTTTATTTATTTTTCTTATTTGCTCTGGATTTGTTAGAATAATATTTACATATATTTTTAATTTATCTAATCCTTCTTCTTCAAAGCATTTTTTTATAACTGTATGTACAATTTTATTATACTCTTTATTTTCTTCTATATTGTTATAGTTTATTTGAACAAAATCATTCATATCTTATATGTTAATATTAATTTTAAAATACTAACATATCCTCCTTATATAATTGTTAATATTTATTATTTCAAAAAAAGTTTAATAAATTTTAAACCTTTTTTGAAATTTAATAACTAGATTTTATTATAAAGAAATAAAATCTAATGTACTCTTTGTTTTAAATATGTTCCTACATAAGTTGTACAAGAATTTTTAAACTCTCTCATAACACCTAATTTTACTAATCTATTTTTATAAAATTTAATTATTTTAAAATATTTATTTTCATTTTTAAGTACTTGTTTTAAATCATTTGTAATAAATAAAATTTCTTTTTCTTTAAGATATTTTTCTTCATCTTCACTTTTTAGATATTCTAACTGTTTATATTTATCCCAAAATTTTCTATATTCTTGTCTTAGTTTTGGCTTGTCCCAATATACTTTTGTAGATAACAATTTCATATTATATTCTTCTATTAATTTTATTAATAAACTATAGGCCCTTTCTTGCTTCTTTATAATTCTTGTATCTACAATTAAACTTCTAACATCTTTTAATAATTTTATATAACATTGCTCTGCAACCATTAATGGTAAACTATGTGTAAATAATCTTCTACTTATACCTAATAAAATCATATTTTTTTCTATTATTTCATTTTGGTCTAATTTACCAACAGTATATTTTTCAAAACCTTCATATTCTCCAATAATTTCTTTATATAATTCTGAAGTATTATCTTTAAATTTAAGTGGTAAAATATTTACTATATATTCTTCAAGTGTTGCAAATATTTTATTATATATTTCATCTTTTGCTACTAATGTTAAATTATCTGCAAGTTTTATTGAATAATATTTTAAAATACCTTTATAAATATTCTCCATTTTATAGCAATAAAACTTTTTATATTTTTGGGTTAATTTTTCTTTTTCAGAATCTAAAACAGTCTGATAATCTAATTCTAACAAATATTTTTGTTTTCTGTATTTATATTCTGTATAATCATTTTCTTTTAAATGAACTATTAAATAATATCTCGATAAGGCATCTTTTTCAAAATCTGTTGCTGTATTACTTTTAACCTTTTTATATACAGAATCTATAATATTTTTATCAATTGAATCAAGATATAATGTATAAACATCTTCATATTTTCTTGAAAGAGTTTCCTTTTTCTCTTCTTCTAAATTACTGCTTAAAGCAAAATTTTCGTATGCTTTTAATAAGCTATTCCTTTTTATCGAAATTAGAACTCCATTAATACCTACTTTTGTAGGTATTAATAATTTTGTTATAGTATTTGTAATTTTAGAAAAAAATGTTCTATCTGTATTATATACTCTAAGACTTTTTCCTTCCATATACCCCATCCTTTCAAAATACTATTTTTTCTTTAGTACCAATTGTTTCTTTTACTTCATATATAACTTCTACATCAACATATTCATCACTTTGGTATGTATTAATGTATGTATTTAATAAATTTTCTTTATCTTGTAAGTTTTTATCTAACTCTTCTTTTGATTTATTAATACCTATTTCCTTTGCTTCATTTTGGTTATATGTAATATCATTATTTACTACTTCATAATTGTTACTTATTGTAAGTCCTACTGGTAAATAAAGATTAGAAAATAGTTTCAATTTCTTTTGCTCCCTTATTGTATCATAATTTTCAAAATTTGAAAGCTTTTTATACAAATTTATTTCAAAATTATTAAAATTTATTGTATATTTTTTTTCTTGATTTCCTGTTCTTGTTTTTTCTGTTTGTTTATATAATACTCGAGTTTTATGAGTATACCAAACTTTTGCTTCTATTGTTCCTTCTGCATGTACATATCTAGTACCTGTATATTTACCCTCCATCCATCCAGCAATTAGTGGTGTTCCAGACTTTACAATATCACCTTCTTTTACTTGTGGTGTTCCATTTTGTGCATTAACTTTTATTATACAAGCATCTTTATTAGAAATAATATTACAATATTCATCTTCCTTTATAATATCAGGTTTAGAATCTGCTGGCACAACTTTTACAATTGCATTTGTACCTTTTAAGTCAATACCTATCCACGCAATATCTTGTCTATCTAATCTTATTTTATTTATTATATTTTTTAAATCCACTTTACTTTTTAATTTTCCTATTGTTAATCCCTCATTATTAATTGTTTGCATAAGTTCATTTGAATCAATTTTATCTATACCTTCAATTTCTATATTCCATATAAAATTAGACAAATATATTACTACACATATAATTATAGCTAGAGCCCCTACAAAAATTTTTCTTTTTCTATACCTATTAAATATAAAAGGCAAACCACTTTTCTTTTTTATTTTAACTTTACATTTTGTTTGTTTAGCAATCTGAATAACATTTTTAAAATCATGAATTCCCACATTTGCATAAATAATAGATGATTTATCTCTTTTTATATTAAATAAAAAAATGTTTTTACTCATACATATATTTATAAATCTTTCTGTAAAAAAACCTTCTACTATAATATTAACATAACCTAATATATAATTTAATAATATTTTTATATACAAGTTTCTTCCTCCTTTAGTTTACTCTTCATCTTCAATACTTTCAAAATCAACACTTTCAATTTTTCCTGTTATTAAAATATCATCAGTAGTCATTTCACTTAAATTCAAATTAAAACCATTAATATTTATAATACCAATATATGTATTAAGTCTTATATAAAATTCTTGATACTCTAGTATACCTTTATAATTTTCAATTAACATTTGATTAAATCCTAAAATTGTAATTTTAGGTTCATTAGAAATAATTTCTTTTGGCATTTCTAAAACCTTGTCTAGTCTATTAATTTTATTTTTCCTTTTATTTTCTCTCAAATCTCAACTCTCCTTTTCATACTTTAAAGTTGACCTAAAAGTTTCAAAAAGGACAGATAATTTGGGCCAAACTCTTAAATTAACCCTTAAAGTTCTCTAACCCCATTTTAATCATATTCCCTTTTTGGCCCTTTAGGTCAATTTTAGGTTATTTTTCAAATTCATCTAAACTCTTAAATTCATATCCCATCTTTTTTATCTCTTTTATACAATAATCTAATACATTAGTATTATCTTTAGAATTTCCATGTAATAAAATTATTGCACCATTATGAACATTATCTAATATCTTCTGTTTTGCATAATCTTCTCTACCTTGTTTTTGTTCATCCCAATCATCATATGCTAAACTCCACATTACAGTTGTATAACCTAAACTTTTTGTATATGCTACTGTTTTTTCACTATATTCTCCCTTTGGTGGCCTTATATATTTCATCTCATAATTGTACTTTTCATAAATTGATGTATGTAAATTCATAACTTCTTTTTTTATAGTATCTAAATCTAACTCTGGCATACTTTTATGATTTACTGTATGATTTCCTATTATATGTCCATCATCAATCATTTTTTGTACTAATTCTGGTTGTGTATTTACATAATGTGCTGTAATAAAGAAAGTAGCCTTTACATTATTTTCTTTTAATACAGCTAATATTTTCTCTGTATAACCTGCTTCATATCCTTCATCAAATGTTAAATAAACTTGTTTTGACTCTTTATTACCTATAGAAAATCCCTCATATTTATCTAATATTTGTTTGTTTATAGTTCCTACATCTGGCTGTTCATGATTATTATTTCTCTTTATTCCCCAACCAATTTTTTTATTATTTAACCCATTCACATTTTCAATTAAAGAACTTGTTTGCACTACCAAGCTAGAATCTCTTATTTCATTTAATTTTGCAACACTAAATGTGAAAACAAATATACCTGTAATACTTATTGTATAAATAATAATTTTATGAACTCTTTTCATTAAAAACATTCCTTCTTTCTTGTTTTTTTAAGGTTACTCATTAAAAATAAAATTAACTTATTTTCAAATTAATATACTCCTTTATTTTAATTTTATAATTAATATATATTAACCTTAATATAAATATATGATTTTGATTAACTTATAGGCTTATAAATTTATAAATTATTAAAATTTTTATATCTTATAGGATTTTTTATATTACAATGTATTTACAATTTTATGTAAATGTGGTATAGTTAGGTATATTTAATATTATAATAAAAGGATGTGTTTATTATGCCAACTGAAGAGGTTTTTGAAACTATACGTAACTGGCTAGCCAGGCTAACACAAAAAAAGTCACACACTTCAAAAGATGAAACTTCGACTACTCAAAATATGAGTAATACTAAAAGCACTAAAACTCGTACAACATCTCCAAGTAATGAAAATACAATAAAAGATGAATCTAACATAAAAAAAGCTTGGTTAAATACTGTAAAAGAAGAGCAAAAAAAAGCTGGACTTGGTAACAGTTATGGATATGAAGACTTTAACATTCCTTTACATAATTATAAAGAAGTATTAGATTATTCAAAATTTAGAGAAAGACTCATTGAAGAGTTTAAACAAAAATCAACAAGCAAAAAAGAAGAAGTTAATACACTTGGAACAAAAGAAACTGAACATGAGCATTAAAAAATACAGAGATTTCCTAATTTCAAGGATTTTCTCTGTATTTCTTATTTTAATTCATTTGAACAGTCCCAACAATTTCATTTATGTCATTTATATTTTTCCTTCTCATGTAGTCTTCTATTCCTTCTATAACCTTTATACTTGCATCTGGAATATAGAAATTACCTGTTCCAACAGAAATTGTTTTTGCCCCTGCAAGCATAAATTCAATTGCATCATCTCCTGTCATAATTCCACCAAGTCCCATTACAGGTATTTTAACTGCATTTGATGCTTGATATACCATTCTTACAGCAATTGGCTTTATTCCAGGACCTGATAATCCACCTGTGTTATTTCCTAAAACTGGCTTTCTTGTATTTATATCTATAACCATAGCAGTAAAAGTATTAATTAAAGATATAGCATCAGCACCAGCATCTTCTGCCCCCTTTGCAGTAAGAGTTATATCTGTAACATTTGGGCTTAATTTTACTATAAGTGGCTTATCTAAAACTTTTCTAACTGCATTTGTTACTTCTTTTACCCCCTCATATGTTGTACCAAAAGCTAAACAACCTTGTTTTACATTAGGACAAGACAAATTAAGTTCCACACCATCAATATCTGCTTTATTTAACATCCTTGCTAATTCAACATATTCATCTAATGTACTACCAATAGCATTTACAATTATTGCAGTATTATATTTTCTAAGATTTGGTAATAAATGCTCCATAACATATTCAACTCCTGGATTTTGAAGTCCTATAGCATTTATCATTCCACTTGATGTTTCACAAACTCTTGGTGGTTTATTTCCTGGTCTTGGTTTTAAAGATGTACCTTTAGTAATTATACCACCTAATTTATTTAAATCAAAAAATTCTGAAAATTCTTCTCCATATCCAAAAGTTCCAGAAGCAACTGTAACTGGATTTTTCATTTTTATTCCTGCAAAATCAACTTCAGTATTCAAAATAATATACCTCCTATCCAATATTTGAAAAGTTTCAAATATTTTCATTTTCCTTTAATTTTTATTAACTTATACATTTTTTACTTATATTTAATCAATATTTATATGTATTTTTTATAAAGTTTATTATTTAATTAAAAACTTATATTTCTACTGCATTACAATTAAATACAGGACCATCTTTACAAACTCTTGCATAATGAACTTCTTTTGTTGCAAGTTTTACTGAACATCCCATACATGCACCAACAGCACATGCCATTCTTTGTTCTAAGGATATTTGGCAGAAAATATTTTTATCTTCTGCAAGTTTCTTTACTGCTTTTAGCATTGGAAGTGGACCACATGCATAAATTGCATCTATATTTTTTTCTTCTATATCTTTTTTTAAATAATCAATTGCAAATCCACTTTTACTATAACTTCCATCATCTGTAGTTATAGTTAAATTTGTAGAAATTTCTTTAAATTCTTCTTCTAAAACAACAAACTCTTTGTTTCTAAAACCTAAATATACATTAGTATTCGCACATTGTCTAGCCTGTTTAGTTAATTCATATAAAGGAAATATTCCTATACCACCACCAATAATAGCTATGTTTTTGTAATTTTTTAATTCAAAAACACCTTTTCCTATAGGTCCTATTATATCTATAAATTCACCTTCTTTAACATTAGATAAAAAATTAGTTCCCCTTCCTTTTATTTGAAAAATAAATTCAAATAAATTATTAGATTTATCTATATTATAGATACTTATTGGTCTTCTTAAAAAAGGTTCATAACTTTCTGAAACCTTTATCTCTATAAATTGACCTGGTTTTGCACTATTAGATATTTCTTTAGATTCACAAGTAAATTTTAAAATATCTGGTTTTAACAGTTCTTTTTTTATTAATTTAACATTTACATTAGTAGGCATAAAATTCCTCCTTAATTTATTTTATATCATAATATCACATTTTACCATTTTATTACAATATTTTTTATAAAATAATTAATTATTATTTTATACATGAAAACTGCCTATATCTATACATTATTCCAATTTCATGTTTCGACATTTTGTAATAGTTAATAAAATTAACCTTGACAATTTGACATTTTTAGATTATATTGTTTATTATCAATTGGAAATATAAGGTAATTTTTTTATTTTTGTCGAATTTTTAAGTATTTCTATTTGATAAATTATATATACAGGAGAGTTATATGTTAAATTTCGTTTTATGCGATGACAACAATATCATTCTATCAAAGTTAAGTAAAATGTTAGAATCAATCTTTATAAAAAATAACTTGTCTGCTGAAGTTAGCTATACATCTACTAAGTCGGACGAAATAATTGAATATATATCTAATAATAAAGTAGATGTTTTATTATTAGATATCGAACTGAAATCTAATATATCTGGATTAGAAGTTGCTAATTTAATTAGAAAAGAAAATAAATCTATTTATATAATTTTTACAACTGGTCATTTAGAATATGGATTAATTGCATATAAATATAAAACTTTCGATTATTTGTCAAAACCTATAACATTAGAAAGACTTGAAGAAACTGTATTAAGATTATTTGAAGATGTTTCACAAATGCCAAAAAATTTTATTAAAATTGATAATAAAAATACTATTATTAATGTGGATACTATTCGCTATATAAAAAAAGATGGTATGAAATTAATTTTTCACACAGATAACCACGATTATGAAGTTTATAGTTCATTTAATAAAATAGCTCATTTACTTCCTAACTACTTTGTAAGATGTCATAAATCTTATATAGCAAATGTTCACAAAATAACCGATTTACAGACTAGTAATAACACTATATTGTTTAGCAACTCAAACAGTAAATGTTTTATTGGTCCTAAATATAAAAATAATTTAATGGAGGTTTTAAATCATGATGGAAACATTAAATGCAGTGTGGACTGCACTAACTACAACAAATGAAGAATTAGTTAATATCTTTTTATTTTTCTTAAGTTTTATTGATGCATATGTAGGAATGTTATTATTTACTACTATATTAAACTTTGAGACTTCAAAAAAGCAAAATATACAATATATCTTATTGTTATCAATTATTGGCTTTATTATTAGAATTTTCTTTATAAATCCATTAGCAACTTATGTAATTATGGCTTTTAAATTAATTTTAATAATAAAAATATTTAAGACAAATTTCCTTAAAGGATTACTTGCATTGATTTTGCAATATGCTATCACTATTTTATTAGAATATATCTTTAGTAAAATATATTATGTTTTATTTGGTACAACATGGGATACATTATTAAATATTCCTATTTTCAGAGTATCAATAACATCTTTAATATATATATGTGTATATTCAATATCAAAAGTATGCAAACATTTTGACTTTAATATTACTTTATTAGATACTATGAACAAAAAAAGTAAAACTATTGTATTTACTAATTGTGTTTTAGCAATTATTGTTATTATTTCACAATTTTACTTAATCAATTTTTATAGTACTAATTTGCCTTTATTAGTTACATTACTAAATGTGTTTATCTTAATTGCTTATTTTATTATAAGTTTCATTAGTTTTGCTAAAATAAATCAATTAGAAGAAACAGAAATGAATCTTAAAGAAATAAAATTATATAATAAGACATTAACAATATTACATGATAATATACGTTCATTTAGACATGATTTTGCAAATATTGTATCTGGTATTGGTGGATATATTCAAACTGAAGATTTAGATGGTTTAAAAAAATATTATTCAGAACTTTTATCAGATTGTCAAACCACTAATAATTTATCTGCATTAACACCAGAATTAATTAACAATCCTGCAATTTACAATGTTTTAGCTACAAAATACCATAAAGCTGATGAACAAGGAATAAAAATAAACTTAGAAGTATTCTTAGACCTAAATAGCTTAAAAATAAAAACTTATGAATTTACTAGAATTTTAGGAATATTAATGGATAATGCTATTGAAGCAACAAAAGAATGTGATGAAAAAATAATAAACTTAATTATAAGAAATGACCAAAATAAAAATAGACAACTTGTAATAATAGAAAATACATATAAAAATAAAGATGTAAATTTAGATATTATTTTTGACAAAGGTTTTACATCAAAACCTGGAAATACTGGTCTTGGCTTATGGAAAGTAAGAGAAATATTAAAGAAAAATGAAAACTTAAATTTATTTACAACTAAAAATAATGAATATTTTAGACAACAATTTGAAATGTATTATAATATTACAAAAGAAGGCTAAAAGCCTTCTTTTGTATAGTTTAAAAAAATTATTTATATGTTTAGATTAGTCTTTTTTTATTAAAGATGCTGGCATTTTTGGTTGATGCAATATTCCCATTAAAACACATGCAGTATTTGTAGTTTTAGCATATTTTTCTGCTACCTTTGCTAGAAATTTGAACATAAAAAATTCCCCCTCAAAATTATTTATATAATAATACATTTACCGGTAATGTAATTATTAACACATATATTTCGAAATCATTTTTAATTGTCATTATAATTATGCAGTATGAACTTCATATCCATATTTGTTTTTAGACAATCTATAAGCAATTTTTGTTATGGATATAGTTTGTAAAAAAGTTCCTATTATAAGGATATTAGACATTATATTATTAGGTATAATTACTGCTACTATTAATGTTATAGTTAAAGTTACATATGACATTATTTTTTTATATTTTCTTTCCTTTTCACTTAATATTGGTAAATTCTCTGTATCTGCTGGTGCATATAATTTCACCATTATTATAGAGAATATCCATATAGCTAAGATAGTTACATATTTTATATATGTTTGTTCAAAGACAATATATTTACTTACATATATTGTTAAAAAATAGAATAAGCAAGTTCCTATTATACAACCAACATGAGTTTTCAGATGAAAGCCACCAGAATATTTCTTATATGGTAATATTGCAAAAAAAGCAAATAATGTTAACCATCCAATTTTTAATATAAATGCTACCACAAAAAGTAATAATATTTTAGGTATCTCTCCTACAATTAATTGTATACCATAATTTATTACTTCTGCCCTTTCATCATCTACCTCTGGCATTTCTTTTCTAATTTTATTAGTTAGATATGTACAAAATTTATCAACCATTTTGCCACCTCACTTATTTCTGGATTAATAATAAACTTAAAATTTATACTTGTATTTAAAATTTTATAAAAACACTAAAAAACTATACAAAAAATCATTTTTTAATTTTTGTATAGTTTTTTTATATTTTCGTAAAATTTACATAATCAATATATATTATATATCATTTCCCTCTAAAATCTTCCAACTACCTTCTAATTTAGGCAAACACCTAAATTCCATTTCTTTTTTAGTAATTGGATGATTTATACTAAGTTTATAAGCCCAAAGTGCAATTTGTTTTCCATGCCCTCTTCCACCATATTTCTGGTCACCATAAATACTATGCCCTCTACTAGAAAGTTGTACTCGTATTTGGTGATGTCTTCCTGTATGTAAATTAATTTTAAGTACTGACAAGTTAATCTCTTCATTATATTTAATAACTTCATAATCAAGTTTTGCAAATTTAGAGTTTTTTGTTTCTTCTTTTACAACTTTACTCATATTATTTCTTTCATTTTTTAACAAATAGTCTTCTAATATACCTTTATTTTCCTCAAACTTGCCATCTACAATTACTAAATATGTTTTTTTAAACTCTTTAGCTCTTACTTGTTCACTTAATCTGCCTGCTGATTTTGATGTTTTGGCAAATACCATTACACCTCCAACTGGTCTATCTAATCTATGTATTAATCCTAAATACACATTACCTGGTTTATTATACTTTTCTTTTATATATTCTTTTATTATTGTAAGCATATCTTTATCACCTGTTTTATCTCCTTGAGAAGGAATATTTACAGGCTTTTCTACTACTATAATGTGATTATCTTCATATATTACATTTAAACTTTGCATTTTATTTCTCCCATTTTCCATATATGCCACATGGTAATATTAATTTAGAATTTGTCATAGGAAGTCCTATTTCTCCATTACTAAAAGTACCTTTATACTTTTTATCTATATTTATTCTTAATATATTTTCTAAAACTGTACTAGATATTCCTGTAGTATATGAGTTTATTAAGAAAAATAATGGATTATCAGATAATACCTTTGTACATAAATTTACTAGATTATATATATTATCTTCAAATTGCCACACTTCACCATTTGCACCTCTTCCATAAGAAGGTGGGTCCATTATAATGGCATCATATTTATTCCCTCTTCTAATCTCTCTATTTACAAATTTAACTACATCATCAATAATATATCTTACTTTTCTATCTTGTAAATTTGATGATATTACATTTTCTTTTGCCCATGAAACCATACCTTTAGAACTATCTACATGACATACACTACTACCAGCAGACAAACAAGCAACTGTTGCACCGCCCAGTATATGCAAATAGATTTAGAACCTTTATCTCTCTATTTGCATTTTTTATTTTTTCCATCATCCAATCCCAATTAACAGCTTGTTCTGGGAAAAGACCTGTGTGTTTAAATCCCATAGGCTTTATATTAAAAGTTAAATTTTTATATTTAATCTGCCAAGAATTTGGAATTTTTTTATTATATTCCCATCTTCCTCCACCAGTATTACTTCTAATATATTTTGCATTTACTTTATTCCACTTTTCACTAAAAGACTTGTCCTTCCATATTATTTGTGGGTCTGGTCTTACTAAAATTACATCTTTCCATCTTTCTAATTTTTCGCCATTTGCCATATCTAATATTTCATAATCTTTCCAATTATTTGCTATATTCATTATTTTTCCTCTCTTTTATTAAAGCTTACTTAATAAATTAATAAAATTACTAATTAATATTATATCCCATATTATTAAAAAAGTACTTATTATTGTGATTATAGAAATTGCCTTATTTTTTCTTATTAAATTACGAAACTTATTAATTACATTATTATTATTTAATTCTAAACAATCCTTTTCTTTATTGTATTTTATACTAAATATTATATCTTTTGTATGTTCCACAAAACTCCCCCTTTATGAATTTGTTAATATTAAATATATATTCATACTTATAGAGTTTTATGAATAAAATCACAAAATTTATTATAACAAAAAATACCATTTTTTTCAAGGATTATATAAAATTCTTTTTATTATTACTACTAATTTTCATATCCTATCAATTCTAGTATTGCATTTACATACAATTATACCATTTACCATATTTTACGTCAATTTTTAAGCCCATTATAAAGTTAGTATGAAAATTCCACAGTTTAGATTTTCATTTCTTTATAATGGACTTATATTTTCTATTCTATAATATCTAACACATTATCTTTATTAATTCCCTCTAAATTATAATAAGTACTAGGAATATCTCCAACAATCACTGCTTCTGCAAGCAATACCTGATTTGTTATTTCTTCTTCTATACTACTAAATGGTGTTAATACTATAACTTTACATTTAACTTGTAAGTATATTCTATGTAGAGTTTGATTTATACCTGCAGAACTAAATTCCGATTTTAAATCTGTTTCTACATTACCAATTGTTGCAATTTTAAAATTTACCTTTGGTCCTCTACCAGATAAAAATTTACTACCAGTTAAGGTTCCAAGTCTAATAAATACTTCTCCATCTTGTGTTTTATTTAATTCATCTTGTATCTTTACTGCCACATCAGATATAATCTCATTTACTGGTATTATATTAGACTTAATCATTTTTATTCTTCCATTTTCATCTTTTTCTATAGTACATAAATCTTGATATTTATAATTTGCCATAACAATTGTTGCTTGTTCATTAGATATTTTGGTTGCAATACTTTTTGCAATAACTACAGACTGTTTGCTAAGTATTGGTTCTATTGCTCTTATAATTAATATTGATACAAAACTCGCAATTATAACTATAAATATAATTTTAATTCTTTTTATATTTTTAGAGTTTAATTCTTTAGTACCTTTATTATTAAAATTAAACTTAGGTAATTTTATTCTTTTTCTAGAATAAATCTTATCCATCTATTATTCTCCATTTTAAGCAGATACACTACTTCTATTTGCTACATATTTTGGAATAAATAATTGCTGACCAACACTTATTTTATTTTCATCTTCTATTCCATTAATTCTTGCAATATTATCTACTGTACTTCTAAATCTTTTAGCTATTTTCCATAAAGTATCACCAGGTTTTACAAAATATATAATTATACTATATACTTCATTATCTTTATTTTCTTCTACTTGCATATCATTTATTATATTTATTTCTACACTTTTAAATATATCTACTAACAAATTCAAATCAATCTTTAATTCAATACTTTCATCTGGCATAACAATTATATCTTTTGTTCCTATTTCTATTTTTACATCTAACCTAGAATTTTGATTTACACCCTCACAATTCATATTATGATTAAATGGTATAACTATATTTTTAGTTTCTATTCCACTTGTTTGACTATTTGAGTATATAAAATTTATATTTAACTCTCCTTCAAATATAATTCTATCATTTAAAATATTTTGTTTTTTTATAATTGGTTTTATATCTACATCATATATCTTTTCATTTCTTATTTCATTTATAACTTGTTTTTCTCTTATATTGCATACATCTTTTATTAATCTTTTCTCTTGCATTGTATTTATTCTACCAACATTAGTACTTAAAGTCATATTTGGACTATACAAATCTTGTATTAATTCAAGTGGTTTGTTTTGATAAACAAATATGCTAAGCTCAATTTCAGCTTCTACATATATAGAATGCTCTTCTACATTATTAGGTTTAACAACTAAATTTTTAAGTTCAGTTTTCACATCACATATATTATCATCTGTTACATTTAAAATATCTACAAATCCCATAACTGGAATTTTACACTCTACTGTATTTACTCTATTATCATCTGTTAAATACATAATTTTTATTTCACTATCTGCTTTTGCCAAAACTTTATTATAACTAACTTTACTTTCTATATTTACAATATCTATATTTACTTTCATTATTTCTGCTAAATTATCAATACCATCTATTACAACAGTATCTTTTGCAATTGCTTTTGTAGTTCCACTCCCAACTAAAGAATTAATATTAAAGTTTTTGTTTAATATTTGCATGTCATTTACATTTTCAACACCTTCAATAAAATTTATTTCTTCATTAGAACATATCTTTAAATCTACCTTTACTAAACTTCTAAGATTAACTTTTCTTCCATTTAATATCTTACATTCAATTTCATTTAATTCCATTTTGCATTCTAACATCATTCCTGTTTTTGCTTCTTGCATTTCTATTATTTTTGTAAAATCTATGGTTGTTGTTAATCCTCTTACATTACCTTGTTCATTATCTGCTAAATATATTATATTTACATTAATACAACCATCTATTCTTACTTTTCCATCTAAAACTTCCTTTTTATAGATACAAATATTACCACTTGTATTTATTGATTTTAAGATATCTGGTTTTATATCTGGAATTATTGCATCACCCTCTACTTCAATACTTTCTGTTTTTTGTCCAATTATCTGATTAATACATAATTTATCTTTTTTAGTTTCTATATTCATATCCAAACTCCTTCCTTATTTTGTTATTTAATTATATTAACTAAGACAAAAAAAATTCCTATTAAATAGGAATTTTTGTTTTATATTATAAATTTTTTACTTTTTTTAATTCTTCAATTTGTGGTGGTATTAATGGTGTAGCTATATTTCCATCAATAACATCTATTTCTACAGTTCTAGTTAATACATCTGTATAACTATAAGTTACATTACGGTTATTTTCCTCATACTTTACAACAAAAATATTTGGATATGCCTTTTCTATTGTAGCTTCTTTTTCAAACGATTTACTCCTTCCAAGAGTTCCCCTAACAACGATTTTTTGTCCAACCATTTCTCCAATATCAGTCTTTAAATCTGTAATATCTTTTTTGCAAATCATTTAATCACCTACTTCTTTAAGATGGTCTGATTATATCATTTGCTATATTTTTTGTCAAAAAGTATAATTTATTGTCGTTTCTTGTAACGCCTAATTTAAAAGGTTTATAAGCTTTAGTCATATTTTATTACATTTACATTACATTTTTGTTACAATTATTTTTTTCTTTCCCATAGCACCAATTCCATTTACACCTTTTATTCCATCTCTTAACTCATTTTCTATATCACTAATTGTTACATATTTACTTTCATCAGTAAGAGCTATTTTTTCTGCTACTATTAATGGGTCCATAAAATCTATTAATATTCTTCCTGGAGATGATGCAAAATTTGCACCAGCATCCATAATTGCTTCATAATAACTTTGACATGCACCTGCAAAAATAACTAAATCTCTTCCCATACTATTCCATTTTCTTGCTTCTATAACAGAATTTATAAAATATATAGAATTTCTGTAATTATATATATCATTATATTTAGTACCTTTTTTTATCATTCCATCATGACCAGTTATAACAAGTATATCTGGCTTATATTTTTCTAATAACATTCTTACAAATTTTGGTTGTCTGCTTTCTGGAATGTTTTTTACTATTGCATCTAATCCTAAGCTTTTATAATATCTTAACGACTTTTCACTATACTTTTTATCTCCATCTGGGGACTGTAATTTAGTATACTTTAATTTCTATTCTTCTATCCCCATAGAATCTGATTTCTTTCACAAGGTTATTTATATATTTCATTAGATTATTTTCATTTTTTAAATCTTTATATATTTTACTAATTTCCCCTTTTTGTTTAGCAAAATCAATATTATTAGTAAGCTCAATAATTTGATTTTGTAACTCTTTATTTTGTTCATTAATTTTATTTATCTCTTCTTTAAATTCCTCCAAAGAAATAAGATTATCAACTTTTTGTAGATAGAGCTCTTTTATTTTATTTTTTCCAAACTCAATTTCTTTATTTATTCCCTCTATTTTACTTTTCAATTTTTTTCTACTTATTACATATTTGTACATACTATCTACAATTTCATCATTATCTAAATCATCTACAATCGTTTTTACATGAAAATATATAAGTTCTTCTAATTTTTTTATATAGATTATTCTATTATTTGTACACACTTTATTCTTATTTTTTCCATCTGTACAATAAAAATAATACTCAACTTTTCCTTTCTTCCTTTTTCTACTGCACACATTCATTTTTTTTCCACATTCTCCACATTTAACTATACCATCTAATACTCCTATATAATCTTTTATTCTATTAGTTTTGGTTGAATTTTTTCTTATAGTGTTATTAGCCTTAACAAATGTTTCCATATCAATAATAGCAGGATGAGTATTTTTTATTATTTCCCTGCTACTTAAGCATATATATTTTCGCTTTTTTTGTCTATAATCTTCTTTAGATGATTTCCTTTTATATGTATTTCCTGTGTAAGTTATATTTCTTATTATTCTATATACTATACCAGAATTCCATTTATCATAATAACTTTTCCCTCTTGACTTAGTCATATTCATATATATTATAGGTGGATCTATTCCTTTTAAATTTAACTCTTCAGCTATTTCCTTCTTACTTTTACCACTTATTGTATCTTGAAAAATCTGCTTTACAATTTCACTAACTTTAACATCTTCTATTAATGTAATTCTATTATTATTTGCTCTAATCTTTTTATATCCATATGGTGCAATGAACCCCATATAATAACCATTCTCTGTTTTTTGTTCCTTAACTGATTTTATTTTTCTTGAAGTTTCTTTAATGTAGCGATCATTTATAATACCCTTTATACCAACCATCATTTCTTTAGAATCATCATTTTTATTAAAACTATCATAGAATTCATTTACAGCAATATACCTAATACTATGTTCTGGAAAAAAGCGAGTTATATAAAAGCTTGTTTCAATAAATTCTCTACCCAACCTAGAAAAATCCTTTGTAATAATTGTCTCAACATTATTTGATTCAGCTTCCATAATCATTTGCTCAAATGCAGGTCTACAAAAATTTATACCAGAATAACCATCATCAATGAATTTTTTATCAATACGAATATTGTTTCTTTTTGCATATTCTTCTATTATTTCTATTTGGTTAACTATACTATTCGAATATTCTTCGCTTTTTCCAATGTCTTCTTCTGATAATCTTATATAAGCACAATTTATCTTCACATGTAAACACCTCAATTCAAATTGAAATTAACAAATATTTTTACTTGCTTATCCTTTGTAATTTCAATTCTATGTATTAAATTCATTAGAATCTGCTTATTTGGATTCTTTAATTCTAAAAAATCTTTTATCTTTTTTTGTAGTTCCAAAGAATTGTCACTATTTTTTTGAATATCTTTAATAAATTTACTAAGTTCAACAATTTTATCTGTATATATTTTTTTATCTATTTCAAGTCCAGACTTAATTTCTATAAACTCATCTTCTGATATTATATTATTAGTTTTATCAATATATATATCTTTTAATGCTATACTAATGCTCTCTATTTTTTTACTATATTTAATGATTTCATTATTCAAGTTATTTATTTCATTTATAGTACTCTCCTTATGGTTTCCAATTGCTTCTAAGTCTTTTTTATTAACATATTTGGTAAAAATATCTTTTAAATAATTTATAACTATTTCATTAAGTCTCTGTTCTTTAAAATAATGCAAACTACAAACAGAATTCCTATATCTTATATAGCTAGAACAACAATAATAAATTTCAACTTGATCATCTTTTGTCTTTCTTTTATTAACTCTTCTCCTAACACTCATAGCCCTACCACAATCTCCACATACTACTAATCCTTTTAATAAATAATTATATCCTTTTGAATCTCTTTTAATATTATTTTTTTTCATATCTTGAACAATCTTAAAATCATCTTTACTTATTATAGGTGGTACACAGTTTTGTGTTATAATCCAATCTTCTTCACTTAATTTTATTTTTTTCTTGCTTTTATAATTTACCTTATCATATTTTCTTTGTACTAAATCTCCTATATAAATTGGATTACTTAGAATTTGATTAATTGTAGAAAGTCCCCATAAATATGTTGTAAATGTCTTTTTTATATTTTTTCCATTATAAATAGATGGTGGACTAATCTTTTCATCTGATAAAGCTCTAGCTATCATAGTGGGACTAATACCATCTAGCCTCATTTTAAAAATTCTCTTTACAATCTTGCTCGAATATTCATCTATTTCAAATTTACAATTATTTTCTTTTGACCTTTTATAACCGATATGCAACTGTACTTCCCATATAAAGGCCTTGTTTCATTTTATTTTGTCTTACACTTTTTATTTTTTTAGATGTATCTTTTAAATACCAGTCATTTATAATTGTCTGAAATGGAATCATATCCTCAACACCATTTGGATTGAATGTATCAAAATTTTCTAATATTGCTATATATCTAACATTATGCTCTGGAAAAAACCTAAACATATAATTACTTGTTTCTATAAAATCCCTTCCTAGTCTTGATGTATCTTTTGTTATAACCGTTTTTATATTTCCAGCTTCAATTTCCTTAATCATTCTTTTAAAGTTAGGTCTTTCAAAATTCCCCCCACTATATCCATCATCAATGAAAAATTCGCATTCTCCTAAATTATTTTGACTTGCATACTTTTGTATTAAAACCTTTTGATTTATTACACTTTCACTTTCCCCTTCTTTCTCATCTTCCTTTGATAATCTTATGTATGCTCCTACTTGTCTCTTACATAAATTCATTTTTTCCTCCTTGAAAGAAAAAATGCCTATCTAAAGGCATTATAACGTACAAAACACTTTTGTCATCCATTTTATGGCATTTTTAATTCTAAAAATTTTTTAAATATTTTCAATATTATACTTTTTACATTTTCTGACTTCTCATCATAAATAATCACAATATTCTCATCTTTATTCATATTCATTACCTTTCTAAAGTATATTATTCAATTTTATGATTCAAATTTCATTTTATTCAAAAATTTTGCTATGTAATCCCAGTTTATATGTTTTTTACTTTCATATTCGTAATCTCCTTCATTTTTTATTAAAAATAAAAACAAAAATAAAGAAGTCTATAAAATAAGGACTTCCTTATATCTAATAATATAATTATAATTGCTTCTCCTATAAAAACAATAAAGTGTTTTTGAAACGTTTTTTAAAATTATCTTTTTAACTTATATCTCTTTTTAATTTTCTTAATGCTTTGTTTATATCTGATCTAGTATGTAATACTGCTAATGTACAATATCATTTTCTTTTTTATATATTCTTTTGTGTATTACCTAAAATTTATACTTATTACTATTATTTTTTCCTTCGCCAAATCACTATACAATATTTTCTAATTCATATCTTTTCATTACTCACTTACAGTTCAAGTTCATCCTTTTCACGCCTATTATACAAAGTATTTTCAGAAATCTGTTCTTTATCTCTTGTTCTTATATCTTTTAAAGACTCTTTAAATATTAATTTAACTATTTCTATAGGAGGTTCCTTTTCTTTTTTACGTATTCCACCATTTTTAGTTTTATAATCATGTCTTAAAAACTGCAATGTTTTTGCATTATCACCTTGTACGACTTGCTTATTATGATAATTTTCCCTCAACATATAGCCTGCATAAATTTGATTTACTTTTCTTGCCAACTCAATAACTGATTGTTGTTTAGCTGTTTTTGTTCTTAATAATTCAGGATTCAAGTTATTTTTTAATGAAGTTTTAGATGAAAATCGTGTTCTATCTAAAGCATCTGAATCCTTTAATATAGTTGCAATAGTTTTCACCTTTTCAAAATTTTCTGAAATATTCACATCATACTTATAACATAATTCAGCCAATTTTTTTTCATCTATTTTTCTTGGTGTACTTTCAATAATAACATGATATGCAATTGCTACTTGAACTATCCCCACCTCACTTTGCATAACTCCATATTGATTATTTTGATTTTTTCTAAAATATTCTCCAGCAATTTTTGCACTAGATTCGCCATGTTCACCATTATCTCTATCTCTCGTTCTTCCTGAATCATGAAATGCAGCTGAAGCTAATAATATTCTTGTTTGCTCTTCATCTATATTTTCGCTTTGTGCAATAATTTGTGCTAATAACATTACTTTCTGAATATGACCTATTTTATGTTGATATCCAAGTTCTGGTGTCAATTTCCTGTAAAAATCACTTTTTGAAATCTCATTAATCGATTTTGAAAATTGACTATCTCCTTCCAAAAATTTATAATTCACTTTTTATACCTCATAATCTATAATTTTTCCATTTATTATTTGCTTTCATTATATTTTACAATTTTGATTGCACTATCCAATGTTTTTGTGCAACATAGTTTTCCATGAATATCTACATATGTTAATTCATTTATTCCTGTTAATTTTATACATGTATCTATGTCTTGAGACTGAACTATCTCATCTTTAAACCTGCATGAATCTATTATTGCTCTAACATCATATCCTTCTCTTCGTGACTTACAAATTATGTATTTTATTTTGTTACTGTTAGATAATTTTACAGCTTTTCTATATGGCATCTCATTATCAAATACTAAATAACAATCTTGACATTTTTCTATTTCATCTAAAATTATCTCTGTTGCTTCTACTTCTGCTATTGCATGTTTAATATATACTTCCCAGAATTCATCTGCTAATCTTAATGCATTTATAAATGCTTCACCTTCAGATATATTTTCATTCCATTCAGGATTGCATAATTTTATAAAATCTGGTGATATTTTATTTTCCAAATATTCCATTTGCATATTATCTGTTGCATCAATATATTGTATTAATTCCTTATCCATGTATATAAATGTTTTATCTATATTTCTAACTTTTATCTTTTCTAAATATTCTTTTCCAAACTTTTTCCATAGTAAACCAATCGACGAATAATAAATGCCATTTTCCCTTTGTCCATTTCTATTTTTTTGATGATGGTCAAATTCTCCTAACCCTATATCATAAACTATTTTATTTTTTAAATCCTCATTTCTAATAGTGGCTATTCTTAATAAAACAACTTTGTCAATTATTTTGCTTAGGAATATTGTTGATATAACATCATCAATGTGAAATCTACCTGAATGTGTTATACAATTAGCATTGTCAAATTCATCAGTTAGTTGAATATTTTTATATTTAATTAAATTCATATCTTTTCCTCCAACATTAATTATACAATTATATAAATTTCTTTACAAGATATATTATCTTTCTTCTTCATCTATAATTTTCAATTGAGCTGTTCTATTTAGAGCCGTATCTTTTTTTACTTTATCCTTATCTATCTTAAACTTTGGAAGAATTGGCGATAAGTCAACATATGATAGTTTTTCTGGCGGAACTGACTTCTTACAACAACAATTCTTTACTGGATTCACTCTTCCAGAAATAATATCACTAAATAATATATCCATACCTTCATCAGTTAAAAATTGTTCAATTTTAATTTCATCGTTTACTCCAACTTCTTCAACTGGAACAAACATTAAACAAGGTGTTGTATCCTTATATTTATTCCAACATTTTATAAAAAAACGTAATATTTCTTTTCTATCTTCTATTGACATTTTCTTACTTTTTACCAGCCAAATAACTGCTTCTAATGAAGTTCTATAATCTTTATTTGCATAGCCATTCCTTCGCTCCTCTGGTATACTTTCAAAGTAAACATAGCTTTTTCCACATAGATAATTAAACCATTGTGGAGAATTTGCATATCCTGTTGAATGTATTGGCAATCCATCAAAAAACCAACCTGTTTTATTATCTATTATATCAGTTGCACCATGTCCTATTGGACTATAAGGATTGTCTGGTTCATATTTTCTATATATAGATTCTATGTATAATAATTCTTTCTGTTGTTCAATATTTGTAATATTCCCATTTAGTCCACTTATCATTTTCATTTCTATTGATGCACTATTTGCGGCATGATATACATATCCATTTTTCTTGAAATTCTCATATGCATATTGTACTATCTCTTTCCTTCTTTGTCCAATCTCCTTTTTAGGAATTCCTAATTCTCTTGCGATTTTCTCTTTTAGAAAGTTTATTTGAGCCTCTTTATCTCTTAATAACATATAACTTCCAACGTCCTGTGAACTTCTAAATAATATACAAAATCCAACGAATCTAGAGAATTCATTCTGTATTTTCTTTACCTCATCATAACTTTTATTTTTTTCTTGAATGCAAAAATGTTGCACTACTGGATTTTTCAACCCATCACAGATTATTTTACCCATATTATTTATACTATCTTTTTTTCTTACAATTTCTTGATTATCTAATATCATATTTACCTCTTTTTATTATTTTTACATTTAATAAAATATTTTTATAAAGAGGGTGCCCTAAAATAGGAGACCCTCTACACATTAATGCAAATTATTCATATATTTCTCTAGCCAATTTGTCATTATGAGTGTCTGTGGATTTTTCCTTTGTGCACTTTTATCAGCATTAATAATATAAGCATCATCAGAATTTCTAAAATGCTTATCATTTATTGCTCTCCGTACACTTCTTAATGAGTAATAAACATCATAAAAAATCCACTTGTTAACCATTTTTTTAGGAAGTGCTCTAATACTCGAGTAACCATCTAAAAATGAATTTACATCTTCAATGTTATAATAACAATTAGATTTGAGAATACAAAGCATCTTATAAACATCCAAACTTGGATCACCAATCATAAAATTTTCAAAATCGATTAAATAATATTTATCTTCAGATTGGCTAAAGAGCATATTAGCTGGTCTAAAATCTCCATGAACATATGTAAAATGTAAATCTTTAAAGAGCTGTCTACTTTCTCTTTCCACAAAATCAATACTATCAAGAAAATCATCTTGATAAGGTGCAAGACTTTGTCTTATTTGCAACATATCTGATAGAATAGTAATAACCCAAGAATCCTCATTATCATAACTACTAACATTAACATTATGGAAATTTCCCATTAATTGACCAATGTCATACAAACTTTTTCTAGTCAAATGTATTGTATATTCATTTAATGCAACTCCATTGATATAGTTTTCCACTATAATGTTCCTTTCTGGACAAACAAACAACACCTTTGGTACATTTATTGAAGTATTGCTCATAATCTGCAATCCTATAATGCATTTTTCTAATCTCTCCCGACTATTAAAAGTTTTAATAATGTGATTTTTAAATAATCTTACATCATTACTAAAAGAATTAAAACATATCAAATCATTCTTTTTTCTTAAATAGTCATTAATTAAGTCTAAATAATTTTCCATGTAAATTCCTCCTTAATTTGTGTTTATATCAAAGTTATGTAAACATATTAACATTTTATGTCAATTTTGTCAATATTATAATTAAATAATCTGTCTATCTTATTATTATTTATATTAAAATTTTTGACAACATGGCGTTCAATTTTTTGACTACTTGATTTTTCAATGAATTACAAAAAAGAACTGGTGTCAGTATCAATTCTTGAAAATATAAAATTTATTATTGTATATTATATTAATTATTCCATTAAAACAGTATAATAAATAATAGTCATTTCTTCATAAATTATATTTTCTAAAACCTTGTATTTATCAATAGTTGAATATGTATACAAAAATACACTCTCCATCTAAATGCAAAATTCTACCACTATTAAAAACTCTTCTACTTCTTTTATCACTTTCTATACAATATAAGCATTTTCTTAATCTATTTTCTATTTTATTTTCAAATAATTTTATATTTTCCTGTACAATTCTTTTTTCAACTACTTCTAAATCATTAATTGGACTATCTGCCTTTATTCTTACAGTTAATCCTTTTAAAATTGCAAATTCATTTTTATCAGTTGTTTTTATAATTCTATCTACAACAAACAAAATATCTTTTCCATATGAAATTCTTCCTACAATATCTCCTTTTTTTATTTTCTTCAAGCTAATCTCACCTCATTTTATTAGGTTATTATATAATATGTCGAATTTTGTAATATGGTTCATAAATTTTATGAAAAAATATGTTGTATATTATTTCGTTATGTGATATAGTAGATTTGGCTTAAATAAAAGCTTAAATGAATTTAATAATTTTTTAGACTATTTCCTTCTTTATTATTTAGGATCAATGTGTCAAAAATATTAAATCTCAAAACTAAGAAGGAGGTATTCTATAATGGCAGATAAAACTTTAGTATGTAAAGACTGTGGTTCTGAGTTTATTTTTACAGAAGGTGAACAAGCATTTTACCAAGAAAAAGGATTCACAAACGAACCCCAAAGATGTCCAGCTTGTAGAAAAGCTAGAAAAGAACAAAGAAGAAATAATAACAATAATTTCTAATTTAAATATTTAGGATATACAATTCCTAAACTAAAAAATCCAGATTGCAAAATCTGGATTTTTTATAGTTTTAAAATTTTCTTTTACTAAAAACATTTTTCTTCTAAAAATTTATATTCTAGCAATTCTATTTAATATTTAATTAGTTAGTTTTTAATTAACACATAATCTATTTCTTATTAAATCATTTACAATATCTTCAAAATTACACATTACTCCATTACTAACTAACTTATCTAATATACTATCAATTTCATTTTCATCTTCTGTTATTTGAGCAATATCGCTTATTTCTTTGCATGGTAAATTATTTTCTTTTACAACTTCTATTCCATATAATTCATCTTTTGTTTTGTAATACTCAATTTTCTCTGTTACACTATCTCCTTTTTTGTTTATTTCTATACATGCATATAAACTTTTCATTGGTCCTTTTTACCCCTTTCTTCTTCATATTGTGTTGATATTTTACAACATAATATTTCATATTACAACAAGTTTTCATCGTCTTATTCTTTGGTTTTTTGACATTTTTCGTCACACTTTTATAATTTATGATACTTATTTACATAAATCCTGTATTAAAAAATGCCAAAAATTTACATTTATATTGTAATATTTTCATAAGGCTACTTACTTAATTTTGCTCTAAAATCTGCTATTTTTTTGTTTATCTCCATATTTTTATATAATTCTTCTAAAATTGCTGTCCTTTTATCATTATATAATATATTCCAAAATCCCTTCCCATATAATTTCATATATACATACATTTTATTTGCTTCATTTGTTAAATCCTTATCAGAAAAAGATTTTCCAGTTCCCAACAATTTAATTTGTAAAAAAGCTCTCATATAGTTATACATTAAAGAAAATTTTATTCTTGTTCTTTCTAGTAAATTTATGTTGACTTGTTTGTGTTTTCTTTATATAATTTTAGTATCAATTCTTTTAGGAGGGATATTATGAAAAAAAATCAGCAATCACTTACAAATAAGAATTTGTATAAACTTTTTTCTTTATTTAGTAAGAAGTTCCCACAAGAAAAAACTTGTATAGAACTATTACATGATTATATTCATAATCCTAACTCTTCAGTACTAGAAGAAGAGGTATTAGCAGCTTTAATCAAAATTAAAAAATAGAAAGGCATTGCCTTTCTATTTTATTATAATAATATTATATTAGTATTTACAATACTAATATTTAATTTAAAATTTTTTACTATTTAGCATAATTTAAACACTGTATTCCTACAAACCAATAAGAATGTTATCTTGTATCTACTTTGAAAAAGCCAATATCATTAATTCTAAGATATTAACTTTTAATTATTTAATTAAAATCATAATTATCATAAAAAACTATAAAAAGTAAAGAATTTTCAGGTAAATTTCCAAAAACAACTTATAAATATTGACAAATCTGCATATACTATGTAAAATAGTTATATTATGTATAAAAATAATATTAAGAATTTAAAAATTTTTAGTAATAAATAATATTCCTAATATTTATATTTGCAATGAAAATGGCGACTTGCTAAAAGTTACTAAAAGAGATTAAAGGTCGTAGCTGAAAGCCTTTATTAGAAGAACATAGCAAACTAACACATTGGAGCAAATTTTATAAAGTGGAAAAGACTAAATATAGTCTTTTCAAGCCGGGTGGCACCGCGAAAAAGTTATTTCGTCCCAGCATTATTTGATAATGCTTGTGGACTTTTTTGTTTTATTTTTAATTTTATATAAAGGAGATGTTTAATTATGAACCAATACAGAACTCATAATTGTAATGAAATTAGTTTAGCAGATGTTGGAAAAGAAGTAAAAATTTCAGGTTTTGTTCAAACTATCAGAGATTTAGGAGGTGTGGTTTTTCTAGATATACGAGATATGTATGGAGTAACACAAGTTGTTACATCTGGAGAAGCAGAAGCTGTAGATTTTGCATCACATATTCCAATTGAGTCTACAGTTTGTGTAGAAGGAACTGTAAGAAAAAGAGATGAAGAAACTTTTAATCCAAATATAAAAACAGGTGAAGTAGAAATTTTTGTAAAAAACATAAAAATACTTGGGAAAAGAACAAAAAATCTGCCTTTTGAAGTAAATTCCAATCAAGATGTAAGAGAAGACTTGCGTTTAAAATATCGTTTTCTAGATTTAAGAGGAGATAAATTAAAAAACAATTTAATTTTAAGAGCCCAAGTTCTTCAATACTTAAGAAGTCAAATGATAGAACAAGGATTTTTAGAGATTCAAACACCTATACTTACAAGTTCATCACCTGAAGGAGCTAGAGATTACCTTGTTCCAAGTAGAGTTCATCCTGGCAAATTCTATGCTCTTCCACAAGCACCACAACAATTTAAACAACTGTTAATGGTATCTGGAATAGATAAATATTTTCAAATAGCTCCATGTTTTAGAGATGAAGACGCAAGAGCAGATAGAGCTCCTGGAGAATTTTATCAATTAGATATGGAAATGGCATTTAGCTCACAAGAAGATGTGTTTTCAGTTATGGAACCCGTTATATATAATACATTTAAAAAATTCTCTAATAAGGAAATAGCAGAATACCCATTCCCAAGAATACCTTATAAAGAAGCAATGCTTAAATATGGATGTGATAAACCAGATTTAAGAAACCCTTTAATTATAGTAGATGTAACAGAATTCTTCCAAAAATGTACTTTCAAACCATTTCATGGTTTAACAGTTCGTGCTATAAAAGTTAAAGGTCATATGTCTAAAGGATTCCATGAAAAAATGCTTGACTTTGCTAAATCTATTGGTATGGGTGGCCTTGGATATTTAGAAGTACAAGAAGATTTAAGTTACAAAGGACCAATTGATAAATTTATACCAGATGAAATGAAAAAAGAATTAATGCAACTTGCTGGATTGGAAAAAGAAGATACAATATTCTTTATTGCAGATAATGAAACAAATGCTAATAATTATGCATGTCAAATTAGAACAGAACTTGGAAACCGTTTAAATTTAATAGATGAAAGCAAATTAAAATTCTGTTGGATAGTTGACTTTCCAATGTATGAATTAGATGATAATGGAAAAGTAGCATTTAGTCATAATCCTTTCTCTATGCCACAAGGTGGATTAGATTCATTAAATACTATGAAGCCACTAGATATAATTGCATATCAATATGATATAGTTTGTAATGGTATAGAACTTTCTTCTGGTGCTGTTAGAAATCATGACCCAGAAATTATGATAAAAGCTTTTGAAATTGCAGGATATGGAAAAGAAACTATAGAAGAAAAATTCTCAGCTTTATTTAATGCATTTCAATATGGTGCACCACCACATGCTGGAATTGCACCAGGTGTTGATAGAATGATTATGCTTCTTACAGAAAGCGATGTAATTCGTGATGTAATTGCCTTCCCTATGAATAGTAAGGCAGAAGATTTATTAATGTCGGCACCTGGAAGCGTTACAAAAGAGCAATTACAAGATGTTCATATTAAGTTAGATTTAAAAAATGATTAAAAACACTTTTTTTATAAGTAAAAAAGGAATACCTCCAATAATAATTTATTGAAGGTATTCCTTTTTATTCTAAAATATTTTAAAATATAATTTTTATTTTCGCCTATTTAATTAAATCTTCTAAATCATTTTTTGAAAAATGATATTCTTTATTACAAAAATGACAAACTGTATCTGCTTTTCCATCTGTATTTATTATATCTTCTAATTCCTTTTTTCCAATAGCAATAAGTCCTCTTTCTATTTTTTCTTTAGAACAATCACATTTATATTCAGGAGATATATTTTTTTCAATAACTTTAATATTTTCATCACCTGCAACTTTTTTTGCAATTTCTTCTAAAGATAATTTGTCGTCTAACATTTTACTAATACTATCTGAATTCTTCACAGCTTCTTCTATTTTACTAATTTCTTCTTCGTTTGCATCTGGCATAAGTGAAATTTGATATCCTCCAGCTGATTTCACACCATTTTTATCTACTAAAACACCTAATGCAACTACACTTGGTATTTGTTCAGATGTTGCAAAATAATTAGTAAAATCTTCTGCAATCTCTCCAGAAACAATTGGTGTCATACCTACATATGGGTCTTTTAAACCTATATCTTTTATTATATACATCATTCCAGTTTTTCCAACTGCTCCTCCAACATCTATTTTTCCAATATCGTTTAAAGGCAAGTTTACTCTTGGATTTGTAACATACCCTTTTACATTACCTTTAGAATCTGTAACAGCTGTTAATGTACCTAATTTACCATCACCCTTTATTTGAATAGTTATAGAATCTTCTTCTTCCTTTAAATCTGCTCCCATCAAGCTTGTCATTATTAATAATCTTCCAAGTGCAGCTGTAGCAGTTGGACTTAAATCATGTATCTTTCTTGCATCCTCTACTATTTTTGTAGAATCTATACATTTAACTGATACTTTTCCATTATGAGCTAAAAATTTAATTATCTTGTTTTCCATTATCTTCTCCTTCTATCTACATCTTCTATGTTTATCATCAGTATATACTATATCACAAAAACTAAAGAAAGTCTAACTCATTTACTATTAATCCAGCTATTCTTATAGATATATCACAATTATCTTTCTCTTTTTAATTAATTAAAAGCTCTCCCTAACAACTAAGTAGAGAGAGTTAATTTCAGCAGAAGTAATTAATTAGAGTTGTTTCAGCACTATGACTCTTTAATTTTCTGAAGCTTTTTTAGTATCTCCTGAAGCTCATTCATTCTCGCTAAGACAGTTTTATTTAAGAGTTTATTTATATCGTCGTCTTTTGCATTTTTTATTTTTTCATTTTCAAAATGAGATGGATATATTATTACTTTCAGTAAAGAAAATTCGATATAAATCTTTAATTCATCACCTATAATAAACTTACCTTTAGCTTTCTGATTACCTATTAGACATTGTTCAACCATAAAAGATTCATAATTCTTTGGCCATTTTTTGTTTCTTTTAGCATCATCCAAAAGTTCAACAATATATTCGTCATTTTCTGCTTTGAGCAAGTTAGGTACCGCTTCTTCAAGAGCAATGCTGTACTGAGTAACTGTCTTTACATCTGGTATCTTCTTCCGCCAATAACAATGCGATTCACCTTTTACACATTTAATCGCTGATTGCATAGAATTCAAATAGAAACCTACTATTATGCTGGGCATTATTAGCCCTCCTTTCAATATTATATAAATATTATATCATATTGAAACATTTAAGTCAATTTAATCAAATCTCTTTCCCATAATAAGCATCCATTAAAATTTCTTTTAATTCTGTTACTAATGGCACTCTTGGATTTGCAGATGTACACTGGTCTTCAAATGCTCTATCTGCCAACATATCTACTTTTGATAAAAATTCCTCTTCATTAATACCTGCATCTTTAAATGATTTTTCTATTCCTAAATCAGCATTTAATTTTTTAACTTCTGATATTAAAGAATTTACACCTTCTTCATTTGTATAAGCAGGGAATCCCATTCTTCTTGAAATATCTGCATATTTTTGGTCTGCAATAAAATATTCATATTTAGGGAATGACACAAATTTTGTAGGTTTTGAAGCATTATATCTTATAACATAAGGTAACAAAATTGCATTCAATCTACCATGTGCCATATGGAACTCTGCACCAAGTTTATGTGCTATCGAATGGTTAATTCCTAAAAATGCATTAGTAAATGCCATACCAGCTATTGTACTTGCATTATGCATTTTTTCTCTTGCAAATTTATTACTTCCATTGTTATAGCTTTCTCTTAAATTTTTAAATACAAGTTCAATTGCTTTTTCAGCTAAACCGTCTGTATAATCAGATGCCATATTAGAAACATATGCTTCTATTGCATGTGTTAAAACATCCATACCTGTATCTGCTGTTATTTTTTGTGGTAATGTCATAACTAAATCTGGATCTACAATTGCTACATCTGGTGTTAATTCATAATCAGCAAGTGGATATTTTTTATTATTTTGTTTATCTGTAATAACTGCAAAAGATGTTACTTCTGAACCAGTACCTGAAGTAGTTGGTATTGCTACCAATTTTGCTTTTTCTCCAAGTTTTGGGAATTTATAAGTACGTTTTCTAATATCCATAAATTTAAGTTTCATTCCTTCTGCATCTGCTTCTGGATGTTCATAGAAAAGCCACATACCTTTTGCTGCATCTATAGGGCTACCTCCACCTACTGCAATAACAACATCTGGTTTAAAGTCATTCATCATTTTAACACCTTTATTTATAGTGTCAAATGATGGATCTGGCTCTACTTCTGAAAATATTTCTGAATGTACATATTCATTTCTTTTTCTTAAATGATATAATATTTTATCTATATATCCAAGTTTAACCATAGATGGGTCTGTTACAATAAATGCTCTTGTAATATCAGGCATTTTTTCTAAGTACTGGATAGAACCTGCTTCAAAATAAATTTTCTCTGGAACTTTAAACCATTGCATATTAACTCTCCTTTTTGCTACTTTTTTTACATTAATTAAATTTACAGAAGAAACATTTGCTGTTGTTGAATTTCCACCAAAAGTACCACATCCAAGTGTTAATGATGGCATATTAGTATTATAAATATCTCCAATCGCACCATGAGTAGATGGTGAATTAACAATAATTCTTCCAGCTTTTACAGTTTTAGAGAATTTCAAAATTGTTTCATCATCTTCAGAGTGAATAACTGCTGAATGCCCCATTCCACCAAATTCAATTAATTTTTCTGCTAAATCAATTCCTTCATCTGCTCCATCTACTACATAATATGCCAAAACTGGACTTAACTTTTCTTTTGAAAATGGATAACTTACTCCTACCCCATTTTCTTTTAAAACTAATACTTTTGTTTCTTTTGGAACTTCTATTCCCGCCATTTTGGCAATATTATAAGGGCTTTTTCCTACAATATCTGCATTTAAAGCACATCCCTTTTCTTCAATAAACATACTACATTTAAGTTTATTTGTATCTTCTGCACTTAAAAAGTAACATCCAGCATCACACATTAATTTTTCAAATTCATCTTGTATTTCTTTATCTACAATAACAGATTGTTCTGATGCACAAATCATTCCATTGTCAAATGATTTTGAAAGAACTAAATCATTAACAGAAGTTTTTAATTTTGCTGTTTTGTCTATATAACATGGAACATTTCCTGGTCCTACACCTAAAGCTGGCTTTCCACATGAATATGCAGCCTTAACCATTCCTGTCCCACCAGTTGCTAAAATTAAATTTACATCTGGATGATTCATTAAGAAATTTGTTGCAGTAATTGATGGCTCTTCAATCCATAAAACACAATTTTCTGGAGCTCCAGCTTTAATAGCAGCATCTCTTACAATTTTTGCAGATTCAACACTACATTTTTGCGCAGATGGATGAAATCCAAAAATAATAACATTTCTTGTTTTTGCTGCAATAATAGACTTAAACATTGTTGTTGAAGTAGGATTTGTTACTGGTGTTACACCAGCTATAATTCCAACTGGCTCTGCAATTTCTACATAACCTTCTTCTTCATTTTCTGAAATTACTCCTACTGTTTTATCATACTTTATGCTATGATAAATATATTCTGTTGCAAACATATTTTTAGTTATTTTATCTTCATAAATTCCACGACCAGTTTCTTCTACAGCCATTTTAGCTAAATCCATATGATGTTCTAATCCTGCCATTGCCATTGCTCTTATAATATTATTTACTTGGTCTTGCTCTAACTTTAAATACTCTTTTGATGCTTTTTTAGCTTTTTCTACTAAATCATCAATCATTGATTTTATTCTGTTTCTCTCTTCTTCATTAATTTCTGTTGCCATAAAAACCTCCTTTTTTACTTTGTCCTAATTTTATCTATTAAATATGATATTTGTCAATAGAAATCGGGCGACAAATATTTATATATTTTTTAAAGTATTTTCTCTTTCTTTTTTCATTAAATCGTAGTATAATTATGGAAATTTACAACATAAATAATCTAAAAGCAAAAAAGGAGATGTTTTAATGGTTTACAATTTTCAAGAAATAGAAAAAAAATGGCAAGAATATTGGGATAAAAACGAAACATTTAAAACTGATGTATGGGATTTTTCAAAACCAAAATTTTATGCATTAGACATGTTTCCGTATCCATCTGGACAAGGTTTACATGTTGGTCATCCAGAGGGTTATACAGCAACAGACATAGTATCTAGAATGAAAAGAATGCAAGGATATAATGTACTTCACCCTATGGGATGGGATGCATTTGGTCTTCCTGCTGAACAATATGCTATAAAAACAGGAAACCACCCTGATGGATTTACAAAACAAAACATAGAAACATTTAAAAAACAATTAAAAATGCTTGGACTTTCTTTTGATTGGGATAAAGAAATCTCAACATGTGACCCAAATTACTATAAATGGACACAATGGATTTTTAAAGAATTGTATAAAGATGGTTTAGCCAAACTAATAGATATGCCTGTTAACTGGTGTGAAGAATTAGGTACAGTTTTAGCAAATGATGAAGTAATTGATGGAAAAAGTGAACGTGGTGGATTCCCAGTTGTTCGTAAAAACATGAAACAATGGGTATTAGATATCCCTGCTTATGCAGAAACATTACTAAAAAACTTAGATGAATTAGACTGGCCAGAATCAACAAAAGAAATTCAAAGAAACTGGATTGGAAAATCTGTTGGCGCTCATGTAAACTTCAAAATAGCAAGTAACGAAGATTTAAGCTTTACTGTATTTACTACAAGATGTGATACTCTATTTGGTGCTACTTACTGTGTCTTAGCACCTGAAAGTGAACTAGTTAAGAAAATTACAACTGAAGACAAAAAATCTGAAGTTGAAGAATATATTAAAATTTGCAGTTCAAAATCAGACTTAGAAAGAACAGAATTAAATAAAGAAAAAACTGGTGTATTTACAGGAGCATATGCTATAAATCCTGTAAATGGAAAAGAAATTCCAATTTGGATTTCAGACTATGTTTTAGCATCTTATGGAACAGGAGCAATCATGGCAGTTCCAGCACATGATACTAGAGATTATGAATTTGCGAAAAAATTTGGATTAGAAATTATACCTGTATTAGAAGGTGGAGATACTTCAAAAGAAGCATTTACAGATGACGGACTCCATATTAATTCTGATTTCTTAAATGGTTTAAATAAAGAAGATTCAATAGAAAAAATGCTTAAATGGTTAGAAGAAAATAAAATTGGAACTAAAAAAGTAAATTATAAACTACGTGAATGGATATTTGCACGTCAACGTTATTGGGGAGAACCAATTCCAATTGTTCATACAGATGATGGTGAAATGATTACCTTAAAAGAAGATGATTTACCTTTAATCTTACCAGAGCTTGAAGATTATAAACCATCAAAAGCAGGTAATTCTCCTTTAGAAAACGCTAAAAGCTGGATAGATATTACAATAGACGGAAAACATGGAAAAAGAGAAACAAGTACAATGCCTGGTTCTGCTGGTTCTAGTTGGTATTTCTTACGTTATATAGACCCAAGAAATGATAAAGAATTAGCAGACAAAAAATTACTTGAACACTGGCTTCCTGTAGATTTATATATGGGTGGACCAGAACATGCTGTAGGTCATTTATTATATTCAAGATTTTGGAATAATTACTTATATAACAAAGGTGTAGTTCCTGTAGCAGAGCCATTTAAAAAACTTCGTCATCAAGGTATGATTCTTGGTTCAAATGGTGAAAAAATGAGTAAATCTAAAGGAAATGTTGTAAATCCAGATGATATGGTAAAAGAATTTGGTGCAGATAGCTTAAGACTTTACGAAATGTTTATGGGTCCAATCGACGCTGCCAAACCATGGGATCCAAAAGGAATTGATGGTTCTAAGAAATTCTTAGATAGAGTTTGGAGACTATATACAGAATCTGATAAAATAAAAGATGAAGAAAATACTAGCCTAGAAAAAGTATACCATTTTACAGTAAAAAAAGTTACAAACGATTATGAAACAATGAACTTTAATACAGCAATTAGCCAATTAATGATTTTTATAAATGCAGTATATAAAACTAACTGTTTTCCAAAAGAATATGCAGAAGGATTTTTAAAACTATTAAACCCTATTGCACCACATATTACAGAAGAACTTTGGAATGTAGTTTTAGTTAATAATTCATCAATAGCTTATTCAAAATGGCCAGAATTTGATGAAGCAAAAACAATTGATGATGAAATAGAATTACCTGTTCAGATAAATGGAAAAGTAAAAGCTACTGTTATGATTCCTATAAATAGTGAAGAATCTACAGTTAAAGAAATAGTTTATGGAAATGAAAATGTACAAACTGCAATTTCAGATAAAAATGTTGTTAAAGAAATTTATGTAAAAAATAAAATTTATAATATTGTTGTTAAATAATTTTTCAATATTAACTAAGAATGTGACTTTTGAGTAAAAAATAAGAAGTAAGAAATTTATTTTCCCGCTTCTTATTTTTTCTGTTTTTACAAGATACAGAAAAACTGCTTTTATACACTGTTTTTAACTTTGGGTACAGGAAACCAATATAATAACATTAAATTTAATTAAAGTTATTATAATATGTATTATATTTGGTATTTAATATATTTGTCAATACAATAAAATATATATATAATTTTATTATTAAATATATTTAATCAAGGTAAAATAAATCTTCCTATAAACCCAAAACTTTATTCTAGTTTTTATTGTATCGCAATCGCTTAAAAAAATTTTAAACTTTGTATTCTTACAGTTTCAAATAATTTCAAAATATAACATAAAAGTAACTAGAATATAAAAATACTGTAATTTCAATACTTTGCAAATTTTTAAGCGACTTCCATGTTTTTATTGCTTATTAAAAAAAGTTATATTATAATATATATTAGAATTTACTAAGGAGAAAAGTCTTAATATGGGGATTGAAGAAGAACTAAAATCAAATGGTATAGAAGTACTAGAAAGACTAGATTTAGATACTGCTAAATCTATTGCAGAATTTGTAGCATCTAGCATTTGTAATACATTTCCTAAACTACGTTTTAATTTTCATGATTTATTTGATGAAATATGTAATTTACCAATGTATATAGCAAATATGCCTGCTCGGGCTTGCTGAAGCTAGTTACTTTTATAAAAACTCATCTATTTACTTTAGAGATGGAATGGGTTTATCAGATTTAAAAAAATTTGCTGTACATGAAATAATACATCATCTACAAGAAGTTATAGATGATGATAATTCATTAATTAGACTAGGTTTATTAGAGTTAAACAAATCTAAAGCCTTTGGAATGGGTTTAAATGAAGCATCAGTACAAATTATAAGCTCATATATATTACGGAGAACCTTTAGACTCTGTAAAATATTATGGAATAGAGCTTTCAACTATAAGTCCTAATTACTATCCATTAATTTGTAACTTAATGAGTCAAATTTGCTATTTAGTTGGAGAAAGTACATTATATGATAGTACTTTCTATAGTAACAATAATTTTAAAAATCAACTAATCGATTTAATAGGAAAGCAAAACTTTAACAAGATATCTAATAACTTTGATAAACTTTTACAATTTGAAGAGCAAATTGCTTTAATTTCTAATAAATTATATGACAATAATTGTTCAAATATTAAATCCAAAAAATATGCTAATATAATTATCAAATATAAACAAAAAATAAAATATACATTTTTAAAAACGCAAAATTTGTTATTTATTTCATATTTCAATAATCAATTTAAACTACTAAATTCTGATAGTGATATTGAAATATTTAAAAATAAATTGTTAATATATAAAGATTTAATAGGAAAATCAGATGACTATTATACATTTACTAATTATACAAATAAAATAATAGATAAAATTAATAATGAATATACTTCTATTATTAATAAATCACTAATTGAACACAAACAAAATAAACTTATAGAATTTTTCAAAAATATATTTAATAAAAACTAACTTATACCTACTAAAAACAATAGAGAGCTAAAACTATATTTCATAATTAATTCTTTTATAGCTTTCATATAATTGTTTGTGCACCAATTTTTGAAAAAAATTGCAACTTCATAACCTACTTAACACACAACATATTTATTTTATAATTAACTAAAACTCTTACTCACTATAATAAAAAATAAAAGTAAATTACAAATTATACTTCTGCAATTTACTTTTATTTTTATTTTTTTAAGTACTTAATTATACTTTCCACAGCATCCCTACCTGCTCTTGATGCATAAGCTACAGTTGCTTTTTGTCCAATTACATCTCCACCTGCAAAAACTTTTTCATTAGATGTTCTATACTCTTCATCTACTTTTATATATCCCTTTTTAGTTCTCTCTAAATCAAATTTACTTAAAATATCTTCATCAGGTGCAGACCCTATTGCCATTACTACATAATCCATTGGAATTATATAATTACTACCTTCAATATCAATAGGAACTTCTCTAGTTTCTCCCTCTTTCTTTACAAGTTCTGTTTTAATACATTCAATTTTATCCACCTTGTCTTGTCCCAAAATTCTAGTTACATTATTTTGAAATAAAAATTCTACACCTTCATATTTTGCATCCTCAATCTCTTTTCTCTCTGCTGGCATTTGTTTTTCACTTCTTCTGTATATAACACATACACTTTCTGCACCTAATCTCTTTATTGTTCTTGCACAGTCCATAGCAACATTACCACCACCAATTATTGCAACTTTCTTTCCTATATAATCTGGATGATTTTGCTTTTCTAATAATGTATTTCCTCCATAAACTCCATGTAAATCTTCACCTTGTATACCCATCTTCCATGGAATATTAGCTCCTATTCCAATAAAAACTGCATCATATATACTAGTTAATTCTTCTAAAGAAATATCTTTTCCAATCTCTATATTATATTTTACATTTATTCCTAGCTCTAATATTTTTTTTATTGCACTATCTAATATATCTTTATTTAATCTAAATTCTGGAATTCCATGTCTTAAAATACCACCTAGTTTAGAATATTTCTCGTATATTGTAACTATTGCCCCTCTTCTAGCTAGAAATCCTGCACAAGTAAGTCCGTGCAGGACCACTTCCAATAATAGCAACTTTTTTTCCACTACAATCTTTATCTAATTCTTCCATAGAAAAACCATTTTCTATGGCTAAATCTCCTAAATAATATTCTAATTCCCCTATACTAACTGGATTTGACTTTATCCCCCTTATACAACTTCCCATACATTGATTCATATGAGGACAAACTCTTCCACATATGGATTGCAAAACAGTAGTTCTACTTAATATCTTATAAGCTTGTTCATATTTTTCTTGTTTTATATTATTAATAAATTCTGGAATATCATTATTTAATGGACATCCTTTAGTACATGGCTTTACTTTACAATTTAAACAATAATCTACTTTTTCTTTTATTTCTTCATTATTATACATTTTCCTTCTCCATAAAAAACTAATATGATAATTCATCTTTCTATTTTAATTTTATTATTCTTTAAATTTATTGTCAATATATCTATTAAACTATTTTTAATAAATATCCAAATGAGAAGTAAATAAAATTACTAACTATCCAAGTAATGCAATTAGAATTACATTAAAATTTCTAGTTGCGTTCAAATTGCATTATTTTCAATCTCAAAAACAACAATAGCAGGCTAATTATATTTCATACTTAATTAATCCTCTTACAGCCACATCTAATTGCTCATGTACCAATTTTTGAAAAAATTGTATACAATTATTTTATATAATAAAAAAAGCTCTATAAATTAAACTTTACTCTATACTAGAACTTCCCTGTTATATAAAAAATAAAAGCTATAAGTGTTGATACCTCTAACTTACAGCTTTTATTTAATATTTTATTATTCTTGAGAATATGGAAGCATTGCAATTTGTCTACATCTTTTTATTGCTAGAGTAATATCTCTTTGATGTTTTGCACAAGCTCCAGTTGCTCTTCTTGGTAATATTTTACCTTTATCATTAATAAATTTCTTTAATTGTTCTGGATTTTTATAATCTAAAACTAAATTTTTATCTTTACATAAAGGACATACCTTTTTTCTCATTTTTCTAAATTTTGGATTGTAATCTTCATCATTGTTTCTATTATTTCTTCTATTATTTTTTTTGTCTGCCATTTTATTCCCCCCTATCTTTAATTAAAATGGTAGGTCATCTCCTGATGATATTTCAAAGTCTGAACCTGCTCCTGATGATGGCATTGCACCAAAAGTTGCATCAAAGTTTGCACCAGAATCACCTTCTCTTTTGCTATCTGCAAAATAAGCTTCTTCTGCAATAACTTCTGTTACATAACGTTTTTGACCTTGTTCATCATCCCAAGATCTTGTTTGGATTCTTCCTATAACACCAACTTGTTGACCTTTTTTAAAATATTTACTACAAAACTCTCCTAGTTTGCTCCATGCAACTATATTAATAAAATCTGCTTGTCTTTCTTCTCCTTGGCGTGCAAATCTTCTATTCACAGCTAAAGAAAAAGAAGCAACTAATGTATTATTTGTTTGTGTATATCTTACTTCTGGATCTCTTGTTAATCTACCCATTAAAATTACTTTGTTCATATTATTCTACCTTACCTTTCTATAATTAAAGGCCCCCGAAATTTTATTCATCAACTTTTATTGTCATGAATTTTATTACTTCATCTGTAATTCTGTAATTTCTTTCAAGTTCTTTTATTAATTCAGGATTAGCTTCAAAATTGAATATTTGATAATATCCTTCTTTTTGTTTTTTTACTTCATAAGCTAATTTTCTTTTTCCTAAATCATCAACTTTTTCAACTTTTCCATCAGTATTAATCAAATCTGTAAATTTTGATACTAAAGATTTAACACCTTCTTCATCTACAGATGGATTAATAATGATAACACTTTCATATTTGTTCATTATTCTTTCACCTCCTTATGGATTTATAACCTACACTTTATATGTAAGTAAGGATTAGAAAAATATTTTGTATTTTTCTAAGTATTGGTATTTTATCACATTTCATAATACTTTGCAAGACTTTTTATTTTTTAAGTAACCTTTATATTTATTTTTTAGCACAAACAATTTTATTTAAGCTTTTCTAATGAAATATAACCATAATCTATATTCGAACATCTAATTTCATTTGACTTTTTTCTACAGTTATCGTAATATTATTGTAAAATAAAAAGGGGGTTTTCTTATGTTAAAAGAATTTAAAGAATTTGCAACTCGTGGAAATATAATGGATATGGCAATTGGTGTAATTATTGGTGGAGCATTTCAAAAAATAGTAACATCATTAGTTAATGACATTATAATGCCTACTGTAGCAATATTTACTGGAAAAGTAGATTTTTCAGATTTGATATTCACAGTTGGAAATGCTTCAATTAAATATGGTGCTTTTGTAACTGCTATAATTGACTTTTTAATTATTGCCTTTTCTATCTTTATTGCAATAAAAACTGCTAATAGTATTAATAAAAGAATGGAAAAAATTGCGAAAGGTGAACTAGATAAATTAAATAAAAAAACAAAAAGATTACTAAAAAATAAAAAAGAAGAACAAAAAAGTGAAAAATCAGTAGAAACAGAAGAAGAAACACCTGAATCTAAGACTTGTCCTTATTGCTTTTCTGAAATAAACTATAAAGCTACAAGATGTCCTCATTGTACTTCAGAGCTAGAGTGTAAAAATACCTCAAATACTTTGTAAAATTACTTTGCTAAATTATATTAACCTATATATTAAAACAAGCCTCCATATGTGAGTATTTATCATTTTACTATTATTATTAAAAATAAAAAAAGATGAATTTGTAATTTTATTTTTTACAAATCATCTTTTTAATATGTGTAAATTTTATAATTTCTAATCTAAATTATCATTAGAAAGAAACCTTTGCTATTACTACATTTTATTTTTTCGTCATAAGAAAATACCATTATAATCATAACTACTATCATCAATAATACCTTAATTAAAAATAACTGTACCACATACCCAAATCTTTTTAATTAAAAGTAACAACACATTTCACATCTTTTATACCTCAGATGTACATTTATCTTTACTATCTATATTTTCTATTAATCTATATATATTCATTTTAGAATTATATTTTTTGTTTTCTATAATTACCATAACCCATAAATATATTAAAATTAATAAAATAGATATATTTTTTAAATATAAAATAGCTATACTAGAAACAATAGTAATAAAAATTATAGTAACATTTGATAAAATATATGTATAATGATAAGAAGTTTTTAATCCCTGCTTTATATGTAAAATACCTTTTATAATTCTTCCTCCATCTAATGGATAAATTGGTATTAAATTAAAAAATCCAATTAATAAATTAGAAAAAACTATAAACTCTGTAGATATATTCAATATTGAAATTTGAAAAAAACCACATACTAAAGCAATAACAAAATTTGTAATTGGTCCTGAAATAGAAATAATTATTTTCTTTAATGCTACCATATTTGCACATTCAAGCTTTTCATTATAATTTTTTAAGTTCATATAAAAACATGCAGATACCCCTACAGGCAATAATTCTAACTTTCTTGGTTTAAATCCTAACATAACTCCTGTAATTAAATGTCCCATCTCATGTAAAATAGCAAATAACATTATCACACAATATATTTCTAATTGTCTTGTTAGTAGAAAAATCAAAACTACAATAAATATTTTTAAATCAAACTTTATTTGCATGATAGAACAACTCCTTTTTTAAAACTGTAAAATAAATTCTGGATTAACTAATCTATCATCAACTCTTATTTCAAAGTGTAAATGTGGTCCAGTAGCCTTTCCTGTTGCTCCTACTTCTGCAATTTCCATTCCTTGTTTTATTTCATCTCCTTCCTTTACATACAAAGTTTTACAATGAGCATATAATGTTGTAACATTTCCATTAACTATTTTTAAATGATTCCCATAATCACCTTGTGAAGAAGATACAGTCACCTTTCCATCCATAACTGCTTGAATTTTAGTCCCTTCATTCACTCCTATATCTATTCCTGCATGATTTGCAGAAATAATACTACTTGGTGTTCTTGGTCCAAACCTAGATGTAATTGTTCCTTTTAATGGAAGGATAATTTTATAATTATCTTTTATATATTGTGCATCAATATCCATTTGACTTTTTTGTTCTTGACTTAATGTTTCTTGTGACTTTATTTCACTACCTCCACCTATTCCTATATTAGTATTTCCATTTTCAATATTTACCTCTCCATTATTACTTTCACCTTCAGTTTGTTGTTGATTATTTTGCATTTGTTTTTCATCATTTTGATTTTCATTTATATTATTCTCATCTTTAATCTCATTCATATTATTGTCTTTTTTTATTATATTTTCATTTATTTCATTAAAATTAATATTTAATCCTCTAAAATAATCCACTGTCTTATCATACATTACTTTAATATTCATATCATAAGATAAAATTTCTTTAGTCTTTTTTAGCACATCCTGTGAAAATAAATCGCTTGAGTTTTTTATCATGTAAAATGCTGAATAAATAATAATACAAACTATTATTTTACAAATCATCTTTTTAAATAAAGAAATATCTGGTTTACTACTAATATTAACTGTACTACCTGTTAGTCTAACACCTTGACTTTTTCTTTTTTGATATATTTCTTCTGCTCTTCTTATTCTTTCCTCTGTACTTATTATTCTATCCAAAATATAAACACCTCTTCCTTTGTCTTTAAAAATAAGTTAATACATATTAGGTATATAAAAATGTGCACTCATTATAGTACACATCTTTATTATCAAATGTGCATTAATTTCGCACTATTATTTCCTTTGCAGTTTTACATTTTAATGTATATTCTTATTTGAGATGTTTTATGCATAGCTTTAAACTTTAATTTAAAATATATTAAAAATAATACTTAAAGATGCAACTATTACTATTCCTGTTGTACATATTTTTAACTTTTTATACTTTTTTTGTAATTGATTTAACTCCTTTGTACCTTTTATATCCTGATTCTCAATTTTTGAAATATAATTTGATATAACAATCTCAGCTTCTTTTATTATATAATCTTTATTATCTTTATCTTGCCTATTATTTTTACTATTTTTAAAATTTTCCGATTTGTTTTTTGCAAGTTCTGGCTTTTTTATTTTTTTATTAGTTTTTAAAACAACAATAGCTTCCTCCACTATATTAGATGGCAAATTTTTAAGCACAATCATATTTTTCATACTACTTATATCCATATATACCTCCCAATTTTCTCTTTGCAATTTATATATAGATTTTTTCCTTTTTTTACTATTTTATTCTATATGAAGTTAATTTAATTTATATTATAGAACATTAAAGTACTAATCAATCTTAATTAAAAATAACTAATACAATAGTTATTTATGTTTACCTTATAACATATGATAATATTGAATTTTCAGAATAATTGTTTTCTTTTTTAATTATTTCTACTATTCCTTCTGAAACAATATCTACTAAATTCATTACAAAATTCAAAGATGTATTTTGTAATAATTCCATATTTTGATGTGTTGTTTTATAATTTTTTCCTATAATTGCCTTTATACTAATATTTCCAACTTCTTTTCTTCCTTTATTTATAGCTCCACCAAATTTTAACCCACCTTTTCTTACTAGAATCTTACCAATATTACTTTCTTTAGAAAGAGCTGCATCTATAGCTATAATACATGGGTTGTTATACCTTTCATTAATCTCTTTTATACTTTTATCTACATTAGAATATATTAATGGACTTTCTAAATCTCCATAAACTGTACATTTTATATTATAATTTATAATTGCATTTTTAATTTTATTTCCTACTAATGGCCCAAAACAATCACCTGTCATTCTATCTGTACCAATACATAAAAAAACTAAGTCTGAATAATTATTATCTATTTTAATAAATTGATTATAGAAATCACATATAAATTTATTATATTTAATCGTGTTACTTATATTAGCCATATATTCCTCCTATTTATGTAGTATCTAATGCAATATTATGCTTATTTAAAATTATTTATACCAAGCTAATCTTTTCTAGGTGAAATAATAATATTTATATCTGTACTATATTTATATTTTTTTATCATATCTTCTGAAAATGATGCAACTTCATTAGTAACAATTATAGTGTGATATTTTTTTTCTATTAATTCTTTAATTTTATTATCTGTATTTTCTAAATCTTGCAATTTAAAAACATCAAAACCTAAATTTTCTGGCATTTTAAAGCTATCTTTATCCTTTTCATACTTTATCCAAGATATTTTCATATATTCATCACCAATATTTAGTTTTTGAATTATTCGTTTTTTTATTCAATTTGTTTTTGAACATTTGGGGACGGGGTTGAATGTTCGCTCTTTGAGAATATTGGGACAGTCCTGAATATCTAAGTTTTTGTTTTTAAATCAATATTTAGAATGATATAAAAGAATCTCAACATTAGAAACAAAGCTAGTTATTTGCTTTTAAATAAACATTGAGAACAGGGCTAAGTGTTCAATTTCTGCGAACATTTAACCCTGTCCCCAATGTTCCAGAAATCGAACATTTAACCCCGTCCCCAATGTTCGTTCGTTTTGGTTTGTTTTTACCCATTTGCAACTTCTATTCTAACATCTCTACCCTTTATTTGTTTATCTTTCATAGATGTTAAAATTTCATTTACATATTCACCTGGTACTTCTATAAAAGAAAATTTATCTAATATATTTATTTTTCCTATATCACTTCCAGATACTGCTGTATTTGCAGAAATACTTCCAACAATATCTTTTACCATTATCCTATCTTTTTTTCCAACATTTAAAAATAGCTTAATTTCTTCTCCTGGTTTAAAACAAAAATCTTGTTTTTCTCTTTTTTCTTTTTTATTTGTAATTAAAGAAAGTAATGCTTTTGCTACTATTTTTATATCATTTTTTTGTAATAGTTTTTCTAATATTTCATCATTTATTTCTGATGACTCATTTTTATTTGTATCTATTACTTCTTGAATATCATCAATCATTTTCTGATTTTTTACCTTTTTTATTTGTTCTATAGTAGGAATTTTACCTGATAATATTTTAGTATTTGCATATTTTTGAATACTATAAATTTTATTTTTTTCTTTTCCTACAACAAAAGTATAGGCTTTTCCTATGCTTCCATTTCTTCCTGTTCTTCCTATACGATGAACATAATATTCTTCTTCTTGTGGAATATCATAATTTATTACAAGTTCTAATTCATCTACATCTATACCTCTTGCTACAACATCTGTTGCAACTAAAATCTGGAACTCTCCTTGTTTAAATCTTTTCATTATTCTATCTCTTTGAACTTGTTTAATATCCCCATGCAAGCTTTCTGCTTTATATCCATTTGATTTTAATTTCTCTATTAAATCATCTACTTTTCTCTTTGTATTACAAAATACAACAGCTTTTGTAGGATTATTCAAATCTATCAATCTCATAACTGTATCATCTTTCATAGCTTGCTTTACTTCTAAGGAAATCTGCTCTATACGGTCAACTGTTAATTCTTTAGCCTTTATTTTTACATTTTTAGGTTCTTTTAAATATTTTTTTGTGATTCCTAAAATTCTTTTATTCATTGTTGCTGAAAATAATACAGTTTGTCTTTGATTTGGCACTTCTTTTAATATAGTTTCAATATCTTCTTCAAATCCCATATTTAACATTTCGTCTGCTTCATCAAGTACACACATTTTTACATTATCTAATTTTAATGTTTTTCTTCTCATATGGTCCATTATTCTACCTGGTGTTCCAACTACAATTTTAACCCCTTGTTTTAACGCTTTAATTTGTCTTTCTATAGATTCGCCACCATATACAGCTAAAGATTTAACACCTTCTTTATATTTTGTGAATTTTCTAAGTTCTCCTGTTACTTGAGTAGCAAGCTCTCTAGTTGGGCAAAGAATAATTGCTTGAACTTTATTTAGTGATGCATCAATACTTTCAATTAAAGGTAACCCAAAAGAAGCTGTCTTCCCTGTTCCTGTTTGTGATTGACCAATTACGTCTTTTCCTTGCATAATATAAGGAATTGTTTTTACTTGAATTGGTGTTGGCTCCTTATATCCATATTCATCTAATGCTTTTAAGACATTTTCTGATAATCCTAAATCTTCAAATTTCACATTTTTTTCTTCCATTTTCTCTCCTTCTGCCCCATCTTAAGGACCAAAGTGACCAGTTATAGATATAGAATCCACTTAAGAACTTTGGTCACTTCAAAATATAATTTATTTTTCTATTTTTTATAACGACCCAGATTTTTAAGTACCTTACTTTGTTCTTACGTCTTTAACGAATCGTTTTTTGAGCACAAAAATAACCTAAAAACAGATATATCAATCTGTTTTTAGGCTACTTGAAAACGACAATTTTTCAATCGACATACACAATTATATTTATAAACAAATTTAATATACTATTTTTATCTCGTTATTTTCTACTTTTGTTAGTATAGCACATTTTATAAATTATGTCAATTAATTCTTGTTTATGAAAATTTTATATAAATGGTAAAAAATGTTAAAGCATGTTGTAAAATAGTAATAATTAAAGTATAATATGTTCATCCTTTTCTTGAAGGAAATCTTTTTGAAAGGGGTGAAGCTATATGACAAATGCAGAACTAATTTTGAAGTTAGTTGAAATGCTAATTGAATCTGAAAAGAAACATGAAGCCAAAACTAATAATCAAAATAGTCAAAGCACAGATTAGTACATATCTAATCATAAAGGAGTAGTAACTTCCATTTACTACTCCTTTATTAAAACAAAAGAGATGCCTTCTTCCATTGCATCTCCTTTTAACTATATTTGACTTTTGCAGAACCTTTAGTCAATTCTTAAACTATATATATATTACTATAAAAACATTAAATTGTCAATTCAAAATAAAAATAAATTTACCTTCTAGATTTATTTCTGTTTAATATTTACTCTATTCCCACTCAATCGTTGCAGGTGGTTTTCCTGTTATATCATAAACAACACGGTTAACATGTTTTACTTCATTTACAATTCTTGCAGAAACTTTCTCTAATACCTCATATGGAATTTTAGTCCATTCTGCTGTCATAAAATCTGATGTAGTTACTGCTCTTAAAGCTATAGTATAATCATATGTTCTTTCATCACCCATTACACCTACACTTCTAATATTTGTTAATACTGCAAAATATTGATTAATACTTCTATCTAAACCAGCATTTGCAATTTCTTCTCTAAATATGTAATCTGCATCTTTTAAAATTTCTAATTTATCATCTGTAATATCACCTATTACACGTATTGCAAGTCCTGGTCCTGGGAATGGTTGACGGTATACCAAAAACTCTGGAAGACCTAATTCTAATCCTACTTTTCTTACCTCATCTTTAAATAAATCTCTTAATGGTTCTACTATTTCTTTAAAATCAACATAGTCTGGAAGTCCACCTACATTGTGATGGCTTTTTATTTTAGCACCTACTCCTACTCCACTTTCTATTACATCTGGATAAATTGTTCCTTGTACTAAATAATCTACTGTTCCTATCTTTTTTGCCTCTTCTTCAAATACACGAATAAATTCCTCACCAATTATTTTTCTTTTTTGTTCTGGATCAGATATTCCTGTTAATTTGTTTAAAAATCTATCCTTTGCATCAACACGAACAAAGTTTACATCAAAATCTTTAGTAAAAACTTCTTCCACTTCATCTGCTTCATTTTTTCTTAATAATCCATGGTCTACAAAGATACAAGTTAAATTTTTTCCTATTGCTTTATTAATTAATCCTGCTGCAACTGAAGAATCTACCCCTCCAGATAGTGCACATAAAGCCTTTTTGTCCCCTATCTTTTCTTTTATAGCCTTTACAGTTTCTTCTGCAAATGAACTCATCTTCCAATTTCCTGTACATCCACAAATATTATATACAAAATTTCTTAAAATTTCTGTTCCTTTATTTGTATTATTTACTTCTGGATGAAATTGAATTCCATAAAAGTTCTTTTCTACATTTTGCATTCCTGCATTTGGACAATGATTTGTTATTCCTATATTTTCAAATCCAGCTGGTAATTTATTTACAAAATCTGTATGACTCATTAAACAATTATTACTTTCTTCAAAACCTGCAAATAATTTAGATGAATTATCTATTTTTACACTAGTTACTCCATATTCTCTTTTATCTGCTTTTTGAACTTCCCCTCCAAGCATATATGTCATAAGTTGCATACCATAACAAATTCCAAGTATTGGAATACCAAGTTCAAATATCTCTTTTGTGCATTTTGGCGCATTTTCAGAATAAACACTAGCAGGTCCACCTGTAAATATAATTCCCCTTGGATTTTTTTCTTTTATTTTCTCTATATTTGTATTAAATGGTACTATTTCAGAATATACATTACATTCACGAACACGTCTTGCTATTAACTGATTATATTGACCATAGAAGTCTATAATTAATATTAATTCTTTTTCGTTCATTTTTAGATTTCCTTTCTTTTGACCCAACATGTATGAAAAATTTGGGTCATAATCTTATTTTTCGATTTTTGTTTTTTGTTATTTTAACATAACCCAAATTCTCCATTATTATTGGGTTATAAATTAATCTTCATTTTGAACTTCTTTTAAAACAACATCATGTGCACTACCTTCTTTAATACTAATGTTAGATACTAAAGTTAATCTTGCTTTTTCATGAAATTCTGGAATAGAAATTGAACCGCAATTACACATTGTTGATTTTATTTTACTTACAGTTACAGCCAAATTATCTTTTAATGGTCCTGCATAAGGTATATATGAATCTACCCCTTCTTCAAAGCTTAATTTATTTTTTCCAGCTTCTCCTAAGTCATATCTTTGCCAGTTTCTTGCACGGTTAGAACCTTCTCCCCAATACTCTTTTACAAAGTTTCCTCCCATTTTTACTTTTCTTGTTGGGCTTTCATCAAAACGAGCAAAATATCTTCCCATCATAACAAAATCTGCCCCCATTGCTAAAGAAAGTGTAATATGGTAATCGTGCACAATTCCTCCATCTGAACAAATAGGAATATATACACCAGTTCTTTTAAAATACTCATCTCTTGCCTCTACAACATCTATTAATGCGCTTGCTTGTCCACGTCCAATCCCCTTTGTCTCACGAGTTATACAAATTGAACCTCCTCCAACACCAACTTTAATAAAGTCTGCTCCTGCTTCTGCCAAATAGTAAAATCCTTCTTTATCTACAACATTTCCAGCACCTATTTTAACATCATCACCATAGTGCTCTCTTACCCAATCTATAGTATTCTTTTGCCATACTGAATAACCATCTGATGAATCCATACAAATTAAATCCACTCCTGCTTCTACTAATGCTGGAATTCTTTCGGCATAATCTCTTGTATTAATACCTGCACCTACTATATATCTTTTATTTTCATCTAATAATGAATCTGGGTTATTTTTTCTATCTTCATAATCTTTTCTAAATACTAAATGTTCAAGATTATCATTTTGGTCTAATATTGGAAGACAACTAATTTTATTTTCCCATATAATGTCATTTGCTTCTGCTAAACTAATTCCCTTTTTAGCACAAACAATTTTATCTCTTGGAGTCATAAACTTATCTATAGGTTCATCTAAATTCGCTCTAGAAATTCTATAATCCTTATCTGTTACTAGGCCTAAAAACTTACCATTACTTGTTCCATCTTCTGTAATAGTTACTGTAGAATGTCCTGTTTTTTCTACTAAAGCAATTACATCTTTTAGGCTTGTTCCACTTTTTACATTTGAATCACTATCTATAAAACCAGCTTTATGTTTTTTTACTCTTCTTACCATTTCTGCTTGTGATTCGATTGATTGCGAACCATATATAAAAGAACATCCACCTTCACGCGCCAAAGCAATAGCCATCTTTTCTCCTGAAACGGCTTGCATTATAGCTGATACGAATGGAATGTTCTCTGAATATTTTGGTTGTTCACCTTTTTTAAATTTTACAAGTGGTGTTTTTAAACTAACATTACTTGGTATACATCTTTCATCTGTTAAATTTGGTAGTAACAAAAATTCATTAAATGTTCTTGATACATCTTGTAGTATTTTTGCCATATTTAAATTTCCCCCTTTAATTCTTTTATTTATATAAAAATGAACAAAAGGGATATTCCTTTTTGTTCATTTTTTACTAGTATCTTTTATTATACAACATTTTACATAAAAAGACAATAGTTGTACCCGAAAAAATTTACACACAATCATTCCTAGAAAAAAGCAATATTCTTGCTTGAAATATTGCTTTTAAACTGCTTTTAATTATACAACTTGATTTACTTTATAGAATTGATTTTACTTTTCTATTTGACCCATAGTTATTCCTTAAACTGGTTATTATCTTTGTTAAATAATAAAATTCAAAATATAACAAATTATTTATTAAAATATGCCTATTTTACATTTTACCTCTTAACATCTCTCCTTCTGAAACATCTAAAATATCACATATTTGTGTTAATCTTTTTAAATTTATTTGTGAGGTTCCTCTTTCTATTCTACTAAGATAAGCAATACTAACATCCATAAATTCTGCCAATTGCTCTTGTGACATAACTTTTCGCTTTCTAGCTTCTTTTATTCTTTTCCCTATTGTTACATAATCTATGCCACTATTATTTCTTATCTGTATTTCATCTACATATAAACTTTCTTTTTTTTGTTTAATTTGACTTTCTTTGGGTTGTACTTCGCCAATATCTTTATATCCTAAAACTTCTAATACATCTTTTATGTTTTCTTCTAATCTCTCTTGTTCTAATTTTAATTTTTTTACATCTTTTGTTAATTCTTCTCTATCCACTTTTTCTAATTTTTTTCTTTTTTGAATATACTTTTTTATTGTTAAATCAAACTCATTATTTATAATCTCTTCTTTAGATGCTAAATGTGAATAATCTGCTATTTCCTTTTTCTCAATAAATGTATAAATTATCTTATCTTGATATTCTTTTGATAATATATTATTTTTCCTATCATTTTCATAATCTTGACTTGCATCAATAAATAATACACTTTCTTCTTTTCTATTTTTAGAAATAATCATTATTATTACAGGTATTCTTGTACTATGAAATAAGTTTTCTGGTAATCCAATAATTGCCTCTATACAATTATCCTTTATTAACCTTTCTCTAACTTCTTTTTCGTTTTCCCTAAATAATACTCCATGTGGTAAAATAACAGCCATCTTTCCATATATATCTAGTTTATCTAACATATTTAATACATATATATAATCTCCTACTGCAGAATTTGGTATTCTATATTTATATGTTATATTTCTAAGTGAATCATTATCTTTCCATGTTCTATCTGCAAATGGTGGATTAGATAAAATAACATTAGTTTTAAAATTATTATTTATATGTTCATTGCCATATACTATATTTTTACTATTTATTTCATTTAATAAAAACCTTGTTTTTAATATATTATAATAATCTAAGTTATTTTCTCTTCCATAAATTTCTACTTTATGAAATTCTATTGCACTTTTTAAAAGATTACCACTGCCACATATTGGGTCATATACATTCATATAATCATCATTAATTGTAAGTTTTGCCATTACTTTGGCTATTTCTGCTGGAGTATGAAATTCACCTAACTCTTTAATTATATCATTTCTATATACAGATTGTTCTAATATATACTCATAAGCTTCTGCTATGCTTTTTTTATTTGGTATTTTATATGACAAATTATGTATATCTTCTATTGTTTTACCTATTATATTTTCTTCTCCTATATCTCTATATATTTTAATATCTCTAAATCTTATATTAGAAAATAAATCTTTATCGTTTTTTGTAATCCTTTCTTTTTCTCTATCAATAGCATCACCAATATAATAATTATTTCTATTATTATAAAGTATATTAAAATAATATTCACCAGTATAATCAAATCTTATATATAATAACATAGAAATATACACTATATAATTCTTTTTTATTTCTGTTTTATTTTTAAAGTTATCACATATCTTCCAAAGCTGTTTGTTTATTTCATTTTGATTTAACATCTTCTTCCCTTTCTATAGCAATTTCTTCTATTATACTATTATAAAGTTTTTCTTTGCTTTTAATTAATGATTCTAACGTTTCTTTTTCTTTTTTCCATAAATTTATTAAATCTTCAATATTCCTTTGTTTTTCTATTTGTATTTCAGGAATTTCGATATTTTTTAATGATGCTACTGATATTTTTTGTATACTTGACCCTCTCATTTCTAACATAATTTTTTCCATTCCAATTTTGCTTTCTAAATACCACTTAAGGAAAATTGGATTTAATATTTCTCTATTTGTTCTTATTATACAAAATTGAGATGGAACTAATAAATTTTCTTTCTTTTTATCAATATATACTAATTTATTAGGATATACCAATCTAAATAATAAATCATTTTCTTTTGTTAGCTTATTATCAAAGTCTTTATCTGTATATAAAATCCCATATTTACTATTTTCCTCACAATTTTTTATATCAAATAACTTATACTGTCTTAATCCCTCTTTATTTTGTTCTCTGCTAAGCAGAATCCCCATTGATATTTCTGCCATCTGACACAATTTCATATAAATCACCATTTAATTTTTATTTACTCAAATTTACTTTTTTAAATAGATTTCATTACAACAATATTTGCAACCATTTACACTTATGTAATACTTTTTTGCCTCATATTGTGCTACATTAGAATTATAAAAATCACCTAATTCTATTGTGTTTTTATAATCTGGTTTCATTTTGCAATTTTCCTTGTGTATCTTGTGGTCGCCAGTTAACATTTGAGCATTTTTGTTAACTACATAACGCATTTTTGTATCACTCCTTTCTTTTAGTAAAATGAACTTTATCTAAAAAATTAGGATAATACTTTGCTTTTTTATTAATTTATGCTATACTAAAATTGGAACAAATACTTGAATGCAAAGTATTTTCTAATTAATAGTTTTGAATAAATTGCCGTTTATTCAAAACCCTTACTGTAGTATTACAAATACTACAGTAAGTATCTGTTATTAATATAACAAACATATAATACTTTTTCAAGTCTTTTTTATATTTTTTTATTAATACTATATAATTGTAATTATCTACTATTAAAAATTTGGCATAAATATAATTATCATCAGCTTTTTCTATTCATATTTTTCTGTACATACAAATATTCAAAAAAAGTTTTAGAAATATATCTGCTTAAACAGTTTATAAAATTAATTTTTATAAATTTAAAAATATTTAAACTCAAATTAATTCTACACTAAATTAAGTCCTATTAACTCTTATCTTTTCATGCTCCTTAAAATTTCTTTTTCTTTTTTATCTATTCTATAAGACTCCATCATTTTTTGAATTGCTTTATTATGTGTAAAATTATCTAATTTATTATTCTCCAAATACTTTATTGTTTTTTCCTTATATTTTACATATGCTACTTGTAAAGTCCATGCAATAGCCATTTTTACATAATAGTCTTCTTTTTTAATATTATCAAATATTTTAAAAATCTCATCAATATATTCATCTGTTAAATAGTAGTCCAAAATAATTATAACTGCAAATCTTAATTCAAATTCTTTACTTGAGTTAAGATATATTTTAATAAATTCCCACATTTCCTTTTTATTCTTTTGTACAAACTTAAATGTAGAACATGAACAATCACAAACTGCCCAATTATCAATTTTAGGAACAAATGTAGTTAATAGTTTAAATCTTTCTTCTAGTTCCATTTTAGCATATCCTATTACAAATCCCTCTAACATCGTTTCTTCATAATATTCATTTTTATTCTCCTCTAAAAACTTTCTCCAATCTCCTTTAGAAATTTCTTTTGCTAAGTTTCTTAATTTTGGAATTCTCACTCCTAAAATATTATTATTATTAGGACATAGACCACTATGAAACTTTTTATATTTTTCATCTGCTAAATTTTTTAATTTACTTCTTATAAAACTAGATGAGGATTCTAATTCATAATTAGCTATTTTTATATATTCCATTTCACCACTTTCATTATTTATTTCTTTTTCTAATTTAACCTTTTTATCATTATTACTACAATTCATCTAAAGTTTCTTCCCCCTTTATTCACTTAGTTTATGTTACTAAACTCATTAATTTAGATAATTCATATAAGTTATATTTTAACACTTTTATAAATATTGTAAAACAATACTCTAATATATTTTATTAAAAATTTGGCATTGCATACTTTATGTAAATATGCTATAATTATCCTATCTAACTTATTATTTGTTGTTGCGAATCTAACTAAATCAGTTATGATTAATTAAATAATTAAAATTCAAAATACAACTTTAAGTAAAGTGGATTAGTTTCTATAACAGATTTTGTTATGAATGCTAGAAGCTACCGCAGAAGAATACAAGAAAAAGCATTCACTTCTTGTTCATGAAAGGAAAATGTATGAATCATATTAGAAATGTGTTTGAAAGTGCAGTACGAATAGGAATGAAAGGAACTCTAAAATCCTACTTTATTTCTTCTGAAACAAATACATATATTGGCATGGTTGAAATAGAAGGTAAATCTTATGAGCTTCCTATTGTTAATTTTCAAGGATTTTTCATTACCACACCTCCAAAAGCAACAAATGTAATTTTCTGTTTTAAATCTGAGAGCTTTGATGAGCCTGTTGCAATTGTATGTAACTAACCACTTTAAAATCCCCATTACTTTATATAAAGCTAATGGGGATTTCTCTTTCTTTTTATTATTTAATATTTATACTTTTAGTAACTAATTGTATCTAATAATTAATTTTATCTATTTTAACTTATCTTTTTTCATATTAATTAACCAATTTAATCCAAAGAAAATAAAAAAAGATATAATACTTAACCCTATAATTAATGGTATTACTTCATTAGTAATTGTTATTGAAAACCAATTTCTAAAAACTGTTATTCCTATTGTAAACATAATAATCATTAAAATGAACAATGTAGTTCTTATTCCTTGAGAAGCATATGTTTTTTCTATCTTATTATTTTTTATTTTGAAAATATCAAGTGGTTTGCATAAATTTGATAAAAGCATTAATCCTGTAAGTCCTGTTAATATAACACAAATACTAGAATAAACCTCTGTTTTTAATTCTAATTTATAACTTACTATTGCAGTAATAATAATGTTACTTACAACTGTTAAAGCTGTTGGAATTGCCTTTGAAATTACATTTTTTAAAAACTGTCCTTTTATTCTTTCTTTATTTGGCTCTAGTGCTAATACAAATGATGGTATTCCTATTGTAACCATGCTTATTAATGTTAAATGGATTGGCATAAATGGGTATGGCATATTAGCTATCAAAAAAACTATGGCTAATATACTTGCATATATTGTCTTTACTAAAAATAAACTAGCTGACCTTTGTATATTATTAATTGTTCGTCTTCCTTCTAGCACAATTTTAGGCATAGAAGCAAAATTAGAATCTAATAATACAAGTTGAGAAACACTTCTAGTTGCATCACTTCCGACATGCCACAGCTATACTACAATCTGCTTCTTTTAATGCTAAAACATCATTTACTCCGTCACCTGTCATTGCAACTGTATGCCCATCTTGTTTTAAAGCTTGAACTAGTTCCTTTTTCTGAACTGGAGTTACTCTTCCAAAAATAGTATATTTACCTACCACTTCTTTTAATTTTTCTTTAGTTTTAACTGTTTGCATATCAATATAATTTTCACTATTTTCTACACCTGCTCTTTTTGCTATTTTAGATACAGTTATAGGATTATCTCCAGAAATAATTTTTATATCTACACCTTGCTTTTTAAAATACTTCAATGTTTTATTTGCTTCTTTTCTAATTATATCAGATATTAAAACTAACCCCAAAAGCTTAAGATCGCTTGGTAAATCTTTTTCATTAAAATTCTCTTTTGAATGTACAATAGCTATTACTCTAAAATCATTTGAATATTGTTCTATTATATCTTTATAATTTTCATAATCTTCCTTTAAAACAAATTCTGGTGCACCTATTACAAAACTACCTTTATCTTTAAAACAAATCCCTGACCACTTCTTTTGTGATGAAAATGGTATTTTTGTAACAATTTTCCATTTTTCTTTTCCATTATATTTATTTCTTATTGCTTCTATTGTAGAATTATTATCTTCTGATGCTATAGAAATCTGCTCTAAGATCTCTTCTAAATTATGTTTAGATTCAGAAATTTCAATAACATCATTTACTTCCATTTTTCCTTCTGTTATTGTACCTGTTTTATCTAAACATAAAGTATCTACTCTTGCTAGTGTTTCTATACAGTAAAGTTCTTGTACTAAAACCTTTCTTTTAGACAATCTAATTACACTAACTGCTAAAACTGTACTTGTTAATAATATTAATCCCTCAGGAATCATTCCTATAATTCCTGCAACTGTATTAACAACTGCATTTCTTAAACAATTCCCCTCTAAATCAAATTGATTTAAAAATAGTAATATTCCAATAGGTATAATAGCTATAGAAATAAACTTAATAATTTTATTTAAAGAATTCATAATTTCTGAATTTACTTTTTTTACATATTTTGCACCACTTGAGATTTTTGATGTATAATTTTCATCTCCTATATGTATAACTTCTGCCTTACATTTTCCACTAACAATAAAACTACCAGATAATAAAGTATCTCCTTGTTTTTTGTATATTATATCAGATTCACCAGTAATAAATGATTCATTAACTTCTACCTCTCCTTCTAATATTATAGAATCTGTTACAATTTGGTTTCCTGTTTCTAATATTAGTAAATCATCTAAAACAATTTCATTAATTCCAATTTGATGTATTTTGCCATCTCTAATACAAGTTGCTTTAGCAGTAGCAAGAACTGATAATTTATCTACTGCTCTTTTTGAATTAATTTCTTGAATAATACTAATTGCTGTATTACAAAAAATTATTATAAGAAATAATAAATTTTTATATGAACCAACTAAAAAAACTGCTATACCTAGTAATATATTAATAAGATTAAATAATGTAAATATATTATCTCTTACTATTGTTTTTATGCTTTTAGTAGGAATTGATGTATCGTAATTTACTTGCTCTTTATTTATCCTCTCTTCTACTTCTTCATTTGTTAAACCTGTATTTAATTTTTCCTCTTTTAATACTTCCTCCATTTAATTCTTCCTCTTTTTTTACTTATTTTTCACATCTAATATACAAAAAAATATATACTAGAATACATAATTCATATTTTAACACTAAAATTTTGATTTATCAAATTTTACTATGAATGTATTATATACAAAATTGCTTAAACCCAATATGATACTATTAATGTTTGTATAATTTATTTATTATTTAACTTTTCATCAATAGTTTATTTATAGATACACAACTAACAAAAATAAGTAGATATTCTTTTTAATGTACTAAGCTCCCCAAAAATTATTACACACAAGTTTAATAATTTTTGGTTACTTTACTACGAATAACTACTTATTTTATATTATAATTCGAAAATATTTGCTTTTAATATCATTTTTGATATTTTTATTTTATCTTTCAATGGCACTTCCCAGCAACTACCTATAATAGACCTTCCCTTTATATATTCTTTTTTTGGTTCTCCAAGAACTTTATTAAGTTCTCTTTGTAATTCTACTTTATTGGTATAAATAGATAATATTTTTTCTCCATATAACACATTAACTGTTGTTTCTGTTTCTGATATATTAGCTTTTTTATATATTTTTTTCATTTTTACATCCTTTACATTTATTATATGAATAATCTAATATTACTACTCTACTACTGTATTATTTTCTTCTGTTATATTTTCTGATACTTCTTCTACTAATTCTTCATCTTGTTTCGATTCTTCTATCTCTTCTGTTTGTACGTTTGTAGCATTTCCAAAAGAAAATACCTTTTTAGATGATTTTGCTTTTTCTTGAAATTTTTTATAAAATTCTTCTTTAGCATCATTTAAACTTTCTTGCATTGCATTAAACATTTCTTCTACATCATTTTCTGTAAAATCGTAACTATTACTTCTTGCCATTGGTTCTAGAATTTGGATATCATGTAATACATTGTTTACTCTTTTCCCTGCATATTCCATAAATTTTGCTCTTTTTTCTTCATTTACTTCTCTTATCATTTTAACTTCCTCTCCTCATTCTTATTGTATTTAATTTTTAGTTCTTTTATAAAATATCACAATTTTTTATTAATTTCAAATATTTTTAATATATTTTGTGGACTTTATTATTATTAAATTTCAGAAAGTTATATACAAAATTTGATATTTATCTGTACATTTTGACATATTGATGATATAATCGGCATACTTTAACTAGCAAATTAGCTTATTTTAGTATATGTATTTTATTTAGGAGTGATAGTATGAACAACCCAAGTAAAAGCAACCCTAAAAAGACAACTGAATTTCCCCAAAAAAAGTGCACTACTACACGTTGTGCAGATTGCAATGAAAAAAATACATGCCAATACATATGTAATTTTTTAAAATGCAAACTCAGTGTTTAATTGTACACAAAAAACCACCCTTTGTTGGGTGGTTTTTTATTGTTTAATTAGTATATAATTAAAATACTTGGTAATTTATATTTTAAATTTTCATATGCCTCTTCAAATGTATCTCCTATACTTTGACATCTATTTACTTCTAACACTGTTGTATAAAAATACTCTTCGCTTTCATGTTATATCCACTGTATCGTAATACTTTTGCAACCTATTTAAACCTCACTTCATTTAGTTGCCCTCTTCATCTTTAGTTTCAATTTTTATATATCTGACATACATGTTCCTTCTTTAGCTAAAAATATCTACCCATCTAAAATCTAATTCTAGTATATTTGATACTAAATTCAATATACTATATTATCCTGTAAAATCTGTTACAGTTTAATATTTTAACATTGTATAATAGTTTTAAACATCATTAATTTATAACAAAATTTCTAAGAAAAAAATGAAAAGATAAAATAAAAAACAAAAATTCATTTTACCATTTCATTTTCATAAAATACATTTTAACTTATAACTTTATATATAGAATCCTCCTCATAACTACTCATTATCTCTGGATTATCTAAAGCAATTTTTTTAATAATATCTTTATTTTGACTAAATGTTGTTACATATCCTTCTAAAGATTTTGCTTTCTCTTGCAATGCTTTTACATTATCATATACATAGATTTTAGCTTTTCCTTTTCCATTTTTTGCTTCTTGAATTAAATTTGAAACTGGTGAATTTCCATCAAAAGCTATAACTATTGACCCTCTTCTTTCAAAAATTTCATAATTAAAACTTTTATATATTCCAAGTTCTTCTTGTTCTGTAGAAATGCAAACACCATCTAATTCATCAAGTAGAAGAGCTCCCCCTACTTCTTTTGAAATCTTTTTAGGAATAATAGCATCTATTTCGAACTTTTTACCTAATTCTTTGCTAATATCTATAATTGCTTTCTCGTATCCTTGCATTTTATGACCAATTACAAAATACACTTTTTCATTATTTAATTTTTGCATTAGTTCTTTTAGTATCTCTTTTCCCTTTTCATCTAAAACTGTTTCTCTACCTTTTGAATTAAAGCTACCTCCTGCAACTATAATTGGTACCTTATTATCTGGAAGTTTAACTATTTTTTCTTTTAAAATTTCTTCTGAATCAATATTTGTACTCCCTAATATTTTAAATTCTCTATCTTCATTTAGTTTTATTTCTTTTAATTCTTCTTCTAAAATGGCATCTTTAATATCTCTACCATTTAGCCATTCTACAAATTTTTCACTTTTTATTTTAAAATATTTATCACTATCACTTATTATTTTATCTTCAACTTTTCTAATTTTTAATAAATCATCTTCAGTTAAATTTAATAAATTAGTAAGTGCCATTTGTTCTTCCATACAATCTGTACCATAAAATCCACATCCATCTGACCCTTGCAGGCAAGATACTCCATTACTTAAATATTTCTTTATAGGATGTTCTTCCACTTTTGTTAAATTGTTTAGTCTAACATTAGAAGTTAATTGGAATTCTAGTACAATTCCATCTTTTTTCATTTCATTCATTAAAGCTATTCCTTCTACTGTCTCTAAATCAATTCCATATAGACCATGACCAATTCTACATTTTGGCATTTTAGCACCTTCTGGTACAGCGTTTTTCACACAATCTACAGCTCTTTGTACATTTTCCTTAAAGCTATCGTTTTCACCTGCATGTATTCTAATTGTAAATCCATTATCTTCTTTAACTGCAAACTCTACTAATTCTTTAATAACTTGTTTAAAATTACGAATATCATTAATTTCTTCACCTATAATGTCACTTCCAACAATATATGGACTTTTAGCAGCTACTTTTAAAACATCTACTCCTTCTTTTAACTGCTTCTCTGTCATTAAAGTTCTACTAAGTGAGCCTAAAAATCTTAATTTAACGCCTGTATCTGCTTCAATTCTTGGCATTATTTCATGTAATTCTTTTAAGATTTTTGCACCTTCTTCTCCTTTTCTTACAATCCATGTTACAGATATTTCTGCATAACTAATACCTTGTCTTTGATATTGTCTTGCTACCCAAAGAAGTTTATCTTGAAGGAGACTATTTTCTCTATATTCTTCTTTTTTACTATCTTCTAACATTGTTTTTAGGATTCTTTTTATATCTTTTTCTGTGATAGAATCTACTTTGCTTTCTTCTATCTCTATTTTATTTTCACTTACTTGACCTTTAGAAAAAGCATAACGGTAAATATAAAGTTTTTCTAAATTTGTAAAAACCGCTTGCCCATCTTTCATTAATACTAAACTATTTCTTATCTTAGCAATATTTTCTTCCATATTCTTTTTATTGTTTAATATTAAATCTGCAAAATTAATAAATGTTTCATCATCTATCTTACGAGTTAATCTTTTTCCTGGTAAATCACAATAAGCATATTTCTTTTCAATTTCACATCTTTTTTCAAACATCTCTTTTGCTTGTTTATCTGAAAGCTTTAGTCCTAACTTCTTTATATAATAAAGTGAATATTTTATCTGATGTTTAATACCTAATGCTATTAAAACATCTGAATTTAAGTTAGCATGAATATGTGTATGTAAATCTGTTCTGAACTTATTTTTCTTCATAATATATGTTTTTATTATTGTCTTACTAACATCAATTTTATAATCTTTTGTTTGTGACATTAATGTTTTATTAATTGCTGGTATTTGTGCCTTTAATTCTATTCTTCCATCATTATATATATTGGCAATCTTAATACCTCCTAGTCTAAAAATATATACTTCTTCATTATCTGCATTTATGCTAGCAGGAATTACACCTTTAATTATTTTCATATCTTTCTCATTTTTTACTGTTTGAACATTACATATCTTAGCTAAATTTGTAATTAAATTACCAGTTTTATGATTTGGAGTTTCTAATATATATTCTAATTCATCTGCATTTTTTCTATATAGATTTATTATAATATCTTTTTCTTTATCTAAATAAAATTTGTTATATAATTCCATTTTATTTTCTCCTTTAAAAAGAATTTATGTTAACCATTATAACATATAATAGTTAACATATCAATACTATTTTAACAAAAAAGACACATTTATATTACAATATTATGCCTTTTATTATATACATTTATCTACTTATAAAAAATTTTTTAATATTAAATCTCTGCTTTATTTATAATTAAATCTTCTTTTATTAATTCCTTTGCAATATTTACGAAATTACATTCTATATCTGTTAGATATATTTTATAATCATTATTTAATTCTTTGTTTTCAATATTTTTATCTTTTAACAATTTTTTAGTAAACTCTGCTATAGTTTTTCCAGTATTAATAATTTCTGTTTTATCACCTAAAACTTGTTTTATTACTCCTTCAAATAATGGATAATGTGTACATCCTAATATTAAAGCATCTACATTATTAATATCCTCTAAATATTTGCTTATTGCAAGTTTTGCAATCTCATTATTTGTCCATCCCTCTTCTGCCATAGGTGCTAGTAATGGACAAGCTTTATTTGTTACAAAAATATTATTTATCTTTTCTTTTATAGATTTTTCCCATCCATTACTTCTTATAGTTCCATTTGTTGCAATTACACCAATTCTTTTTATATTTTGTTTATTATAAATGTACTCTACTGTAGGTTCTATTATTCCTATAATTGGTATATTATATATTTTACGAACAACATCTAAAGCCTGACTTGTTGCTGTTCCACATGCAATTATAATTATTTTTACATTTTTCTTTAACAAAAATTCTATTCCCTTTTTAGTTAGTTCTATTATAGTTTCTTTAGATTTACTTCCATATGGAAATCTTTTAGTATCACCTAAATATACAATGTTTTCATTTGGCAATTTATTTTTAATTTCTTTAAGAACTGTCATTCCACCTACTCCAGAATCAAACATTCCAATTGGTCTTTTATCCATTTTTACTATTATATATTAGCTTTTAAAACTAATATATTTCCTCCTTTTTTATTTATATTTTAAAAACTTTATTATAAACCAATCTTTTTACATTTTTTATTAATTTATAATATAATTATTTATTGAGTTATCATAAATAAAACTAATTAGTAATATAATTTATTAAGTAACCTAATAAATCAAACTACTAAATAATTAATTATATACTATCTTATATTTTTGTAGTATTATAACATATATAATAGTTTACCAGCAACCTGGCATAGAAAACTTATTTTGTATTTATTTACATATAAATCGAAATTAACATATAAACTTTTTTCATTTTATCACATCTATATAATATATTTCATAATATATATTAAGCCTAGGCGCTGTAATATTATGAAAGGATGATGAAAAATAATGGAATATGATAAAAATATATGTCCAGTAGTAGATGTGGATGGTGTGATTGCAACTGGTAAGCAATTTGATTTAGACATTACTTTACCAAAAGATAATAGAAATGTAATCTATGGAATAATAAGAGATTGTTATAAAGAACCTGTTCGTGATGCTGTTGTAAAATTAATTGAAGTAGTTTGTGAATGTGGTAAAGAAGAGAGAAGACCAGTTTCTCATACTTTTACTGATAAAAATGGTGAATTTGTATTTGGACCTTTATGCCCAGATAAATTTTATGAGATACAAATTTGGGTAGATCATGTAAAACATGCCAAAATTTGTGCTACTTGTGAACATGAAGGAGCATGTTTAAAAGGTGTAGATATGGATTGTGATAAAAAAGATAAATGTTTCCACAAGGAAAAACATGAATGCAAAGATAAATGTGATTGTAAAGATAAATGTGAATGCAAAAATGAACATGACTGTAAAGATAAATGTGATTGTAAAAAAGAACATGAGTGTAAACATTGTTGTAAACCAGAATGTGACTGCAAGGACAAATGTGAATGCAAAGAAGAAAAAGAAGATTGCATGGATAAATGTGATTGTAAAGAAGAAAAAAAAGGATGCATGGATAAATGTGACCATAAAGGAAAATGTGAACAAAGACCTTTTTATTATAGATAAAATATAGCAATTTATGTAATATATCAGATGGATAAACTTTGAAAAAAGGTTTATCCATTTGAATTTTTATATAATTCCTATTTTCTTCATCATTTGTTTTCCCTTTTTCATTAGTTTCTTTTTATCTTGTGCCATTGTTTCTGTATATGCAATTACTAAACCTGCAGAAACAATACTTCCTATTAACATACCTTTAACAAACTTCATTATAAATATCCTCCTTCTACATATTTTTAAATATATTATGCCTTATTCTTTGATTTTATATACTCTTTATATAAAGAATATACTTCATGAATAGCAATTATAATTAAAAATATTGCAAACCACTTTTTTAATTTATTTACATCTATATTACTTCCTATATGTGCTCCTATAATCGCTCCTATAATTCCAAAACCCGATAAAAAAAGAGCCAATTTTACATTTATATTCTTTTGTCTTAAATTTACAATTATAGATATAATGGAAGTTGGAATAAAGAATATTAAATTAGTTGCTTGAGCTATATGTTGATCATATTTCCAAAATATAGATAGTAAAAGAATTAGTATTGTTCCACCACCCATTCCAATACCAGTAACAATTCCTGAAACAATACCTATTAATATTTCTACCATATTTAAAATTCGTTTGCTATATTAAAGTACGACAAGCAAACTCTCCTTTTAATAATTTATAAAATTTACTAATACATAATAAACAAAAACTGATATTTAATTAATTTATATTTTTTTCTATTTTAACATATTAAATGCTGCATAGAATAAAAACATAATAAATATAATTTTTAAAAACTTGTTATTAATTTTATTTAATAATTTAGCTCCTATAAATCCCCCAATTATACCACCTATTGCTGTCTTTACTCCTATGTTCCAGTCTATATAATTATTTTTGTAATAAAAAAAAGTACTAGTTAAAACCATTGGTAATATTGCAAAAATAGTAGTTGCTCTTGCCTCTTTTTCATTTAATCCTAAAAAATAAATACAAGCTGGAAGCAATATTAACCCTCCACCAGATGCAAAAAGGCCACTAAAGAAACCAGCTGTAATTCCTATTATTACTTTTTTTATCATTCTATACCACTTTTTTATTTTTATTTTTATTTTTATCTCTATTATTATGTTCTTTTTTGAATAATTTATTCTTTTTTCCTTCTCTGTATGCTCTTTTGTATAGTTTAACAAATTGTGCTTCAGAAATATCTGTTAATATTTTATCACATACTAACATATTACCAATTATGCTCTCTCTTAATTGCTCATTTTCAATGTTACTTGCTCTGTCTAGAAATCTTTGTAATGCTTCTAAATACTTTTCATCACTATTTTTCCATTCCTCTCCAACTACATTATTTAAAAAAAAGTTCTTTTGTATTGTAAATAATTCCATTTCCTCGTCCTCCCATTAATTTGTTATTTACATTTTAATACATTAAAATGTAAATTTCAACCATTTTTTACAAAAAAAGTAAAATAATACATTTTTTTCCTGTAAATTTTTAGTATATTATCACAAATATTGTAAAATTACAATATTTATCCTGAAATTAATTTTAATTTATTAGTTAAATTTACGATATTTATAAAAAATATACAAATTATATGTAAACTTATTATTAATAATAAAATATGTATTAACTTATCATTTTTTCTATGTTCTTATCTGTTGTAATTTCTTTTACTGATTTGTCTATATTAATTATAAAATTGTGGAGTCTCTGGAGCATTTTTTATAATATCTTGATGTTTTAGAAAAAACATCTTCAATTACCTTAGTTGATATAAACATTTTTAAGTAATTTATATTTGAAAATCTCTGTTTATTAGTTTTGTCTTTGTTTAATATTAAATTAATTTTGACATCTTCCAATTGTCCTTGCAATATTGTCTTTAACTTTTTTAATTCATATAGCAATAAATATGTTATTATATCATTCATTATTTTGTGTACTATTTTATTTTTTTAAACCAACTCCTTAATGCATAAAAAAGAAAGTATTTTATTATCAAATACTTTCTTTTAATATTTAATTATTTAATTTTCAAACAGAGCTTTTGTAATATTGTAAGCTATTTGATTTTTATTTGAGGTTGACTAACCACATTTATTATATGTAAAAGGATGAATCTACATGCCTAAAAGCTTTCATACCTCCACATATACCATGTGAGGCTTTCATTAGACAATAAAAGTGCAACTACATAGTAATTAAATTTCTTACTAAAATATTGCACTATAATATAAAACTTTATTTAATTAAATATATATTTATATTAACATACATTTAATTAAATCTATGAAATCTGCATTTGTTCATTTATACAATTTTCACAAATACAACTATTACTTTTTTCCTCTAAGAACTTCGTATCCTTTCCTATTTTTTTAAAATAATTTATAATTGCTAATCTTATACTTTCCTCTGCTAACAATGAACAGTGTAACTTTGAAGGTGGTAAACCATCTAAGGCATCTACTACTACCTTATTTGTTATATTTAATGCGTCATCTATAGTTTTTCCTTTTATAAGTTCTGTTGCCATACTACTTGTTGCTATTGCTGCACCACATCCAAATGTTTTAAATTTTGCATCAATAATTATATCTTCTTTTATCTTCAAATAAATCTTCATTATATCTCCACAAGCAGGATTACCAACCTCTCCTATACCATCTGCATCTTTTATTTCTCCTACATTTCTTGGATTATAAAAATAATCTTTAACTTTTTCAGAATACATATTACTCCTCTTTTCCAGTATTAATTGAATTTACAAATTTCTCATATAAAGGTGACATATTTCTCAATTTTTTAACAATCTCTACTAAACAATCAACTAAATAATCTATATCATCTTTAGTATTTTCCTCACCTATTGTAATTCTTAATGAACCATGTGCAATTTCATGTGGAAGACCAATTGCCAATAGTACATGAGATGGGTCAAGAGAACCTGATGCACATGCAGAGCCAGTAGATGCGCATATTCCTTTAGAATCTAAATTAAGAAGTAATGCTTCGCCTTCTATAAATTTAAAAGATATATTTGCATTTCCAGGAAGTCTATTACTCCTATGCCCATTTAATTTTATATATGGAATCTTTTCTTCTATATTTTTAATATAATAATCTCTCAAATTTGTAAGTTTTTCATTATATTCATCAAAATTTTCATATATTCTTTCTATAGCTTTACCTAAACCAATAATACCTGCTACATTTTCGGTTCCAGCTCTTTTGTTTCTTTCTTGATGTCCTCCATCTTGCAGTTTATCAAATTTAATCCCCTCTTTTATAAATAAAGCTCCTACACCTTTTGGGCCATAAAATTTGTGTGCAGACATAGAAAGTGCATCTATATTTAACTTTTGTACATCTATTCTTACATTTCCTATTGCTTGAACACTATCTGTATGAAAAATTATATTATTTTCTTTTGCTATTTTTCCTATTTCTTCTATTGGCTCAATAGTTCCAATTTCATTATTTGCATACATTATTGTAATTAATATTGTTTCATTTGTAATTGAATTTTTTAATTCTTCTAAATTAATAATTCCATTTTCATCTACATTTAAATAGGTAACTCTAAATCCTTGTTTTTCTAGTGTCTTACAACTATTTAATACTGCATGATGTTCTATTTTACTTGTTATAATATGATTTCCTTTTTCTTTATTTGCATATGCAATTCCTTTTATTGCTAAATTATCACTTTCACTTCCACATGCAGTAAAATATATATCTTTAGAATTTGCATTAATAGCTTTAGCAACTTTATTTCTTGCCTCTTCTATAGCTCTTTTAGATTTTCTTCCAATACTATAAAGTGAAGAAGCATTTCCATATTCTATACCAAAGTATGGAATCATTTCTTTTATTACTTCTTCATTTACTTTTGTTGTTGCTGCATGGTCAAAATATCTAATCTTCATATTTTTCACTTCTCTTTCTTGTATAATAACTATACACTTTTTAATAAATTTCCTATTATTTATTATACTTTGCCTACTACTTTATTATGCAATAAATTTTGCAGTTATTTCATATGTTTCTAAAATGTATACAAAAAGCTCTTACAAAACTTCCTAGTATAAATATAAAACTAGCAAGAAAGTATATAAATACTCTTGCTAGCCAATAAGATAAAATATTTAATTATTGTTCTGCCCATCTTAAAACTCTTATATTTCTATAAGTTTCTAAGACTTGTCTATATTTTGAATATTCTTCTTCCCAAATAGCATTTGGTATTTTATCAAATGCATTAAATACATTTTCTGCTTGTGCTAAAAAGATAATTTGTTGCCCAGCATTCATTTGCTGATATTGTTTAGATAATTTGTATAATTTATCTAAAGTTTTATTAGCCTCTATAAAGCTCCAAAAATCTTTAACATTCATTCCTGCTAATTTAATTTGCATAATTGCATATCCTATTAATGCAAATATGATTAAAAATAATGTATAAATAATAATGATTAGTATAGTCATTTTTACCACCTTCTTACTAATATACTTAATTATACCACACCTGTAATATTTTTGCAAACTTCTCGTAATATAGTTGTAACATACATTTTATGGTAATTTTATAAAAAGCACACTAATATCCATATATTTAACATATAAATTCAAACAAATTTATATGTTAGACATGTGAATGTGATAATATTACTTTTAAATAAAATTAAATAATAAAAATTTACATTTCAATATTTATTATTATTTTCCATTTTACATATTTAAAATTCGTGATATAATAATTTAATATTTTTTGATTGGAGAGTTTTATGGATAGATATAAAGAAACAAAAAAAGCTGGTATCTTAGGAATATTTGGAAATATTTTTTTATTAATAATAAAATCAATTGTTGGTTTTATTAGTGGAAGCCAAGCAATGATTGCAGATTCAGCAAATAGTGCAGGAGATATTTTTGCCTCATTAATGACATTTATTGGAAATAAAATTGCAAGTGAACCCAAAGATGATACTCACAATTTTGGTCATGGAAAAGCTGAATATATTTTCTCTTTATTTATAAGTATTTCTATGACTATAGTGGCTCTAAAACTACTATATGACTCTATAATCTCACTTATTAACAACAATGAATTTGAATCTTCTATGTTTTTAATTGCAGTTTGTATTATAACTATCTTGGTGAAACTTTGTCTATTTTTATATACAAATTCATTATCCAAAAAATACCCAAATATACTTTTGGATGCAAATAAAAAAGACCATAGAAATGACTGTATAGTAACTACATTTACATTAGTTTCTATAATCCTTAGCTATTATAATATTTATTGGTTTGACCGGAGTTGTTGGTATAGGTATTTCTTTATGGATATGTTATACAGGTGTTAAAATATTTATAGAAAGTTATAATGTTTTAATGGATATATCTATAGATGTGAAAACCAAAGATATGATTTTAGATTTAGCACATACTTATAAAGAAATAAAAAAATTGGATAATATCTCTTCTACACCTGTTGGATATCAATATGTTGTTGTTTTAACTATATATGTAGATGGAAATATGACTACATTTGCAAGCCATGAATTAGCTGATAATTTAGAAAAAGACATAGATAAATTAGATAAAGTTTATAAAACTATTATTCATGTAAATCCTATTTAAAATGTGTATGCATTATGTACTGAACCCAGGTTATTAAACTCTTTTGTTTAATAACCTGGGTTCATTTTATGTCTAAATATTCAAATGAATCTAAATTGGAAGTAACAAAATATTACAATGAACAACATGGTGGATATAGATGTATAACATATAAATTTAACATTCCATCTATATCAAAATTATAATTACTATTCTCACTCTTTACACATACCATATCTATATGTGCTTGTAGTATTACTGACTCATTATTTTCTTTGTTCCCATACTCTTTTATTAAAACATTATTACTTTTCTCTCAAAACTAATAAAATTCCCAAAAGCACTAAATTCAACTATTGTATCGAATCTTTTAGATATAGCACAGTGCAACATTCCACATGTTTTTATGTAAAAATTCTTTAAGATTTTTTAGAGTATGTTAAATAACTTTAAAACCTTGAAATTCTAGTAAATCTTGACACTCTTTTGATGAATTTTATTAATAACAATAGTTTTAAATTTTAAGGCTTTTTTGTAAATTATTTTTACTTTGATTAGATTTTAGTTAGATGTTTTTCGAACAGAATACTTGCTATTTATAATATTAATTATTATTTTAATAGTTCTTAATACTCTTTTAAGGAATATCTAATTAATTTATCTCCATCGTATTCAAATTTTACTGTAAAAAACGTATTATCATAATTATCTTTCATTTCCTTTTCTTTATAATTACTTACATTAAGATCTCTTGAAGCTCTAGCCAATTATTTACCCTAATTATATTATCTTTTTCTAAATCTTCTCTTGATATTTTTTTATTTCTAAATTCTGTAAATAATAATTTTTTCTTACAACTAATTAAATTTTTAGCTCTATCATCTATTCCAATATCGAACTTTATCTTACTTTTATCAGATATAAAAATAAAATTGTTACAATCTAGAAAAGGGAAAAAGTGTCTTAAATATTCATATTTATATTTTAAATCATGAGCAGCATCAATTACATTCTCTTTCCAAACATATGAAGTGACAATATAAATATCATAATCTTGATTTAATCTTTTTACTACTTCAACACAATTTGATAACGGATCAACAAATGAACCATCTTCTTTTTTATACAGATTTTTAAATGCATATATTTTTTTAAATTCTTCTTCTCTTCCTTTTATAAGATCTTGTCTGAAAAATCCATTTAGTTCTTCAAAATCTACTCCTCCTAAAAATTCATCTAAAAATTCTGTAAATCTCCCTTTTACTATCACTTCGTCCATATCTATCATAATATTTTTTCTTTCCACAATATTTCTCCTTTAAATTTATTAAATAATTCAGTTTGATCTTTCGATATCTTTTAATATTAACTCATACCTTTGTTTTATATTTTCATTTTTTAGATTTCTTACAAATCCAGATATTTTATTATTCGATATTTCATTAATAATTAGTGTTTCTAGTTAAATGATATGGTTTTAATTTTATGGTTTTATTTCTTCCTTGACTCCAAATATAATCATTAATATCTATTGAGCAAACTTTATTCTCCAATTTTTTCTTTATTAAATCAATTACTACTAACATATTAGCTCTTATCTCTACTTCATATTTTGAATTTATTTCTATCTCTTTTCTGTTATCTATAATATCAGCTAAATCACTACTATATTCTAGTATTCCTAATCCTCTCATCACTTGTGGAATTTTGTAATCTGCACAACCTACTAGATGAGAATAATCTACTTTTATACTTTCTCTTAACTCTCTTATATGTAATATATCTGATGTTAACAACTGTGCCAATTTATACAAATAAATTTGCTTATCGTTGTATGTTCTTTCATCTTTAAAATTTTGAAAGTAATTTACAATTACTTCGATTAATTCTGTATCAGTAGTAATATTCTTTATAAATTCATAGAAATTTCCATTCATTTTTTCGTTAACTATTCTACTAACATTTGTTGTAATCTTATATCTTTCTTCAAATAACGGAATTTCTATATTTCCTTTTAATATTTCTCTAAATTCATCTTTAGTTATATTAGAAAAATCAGTAGTATTTTTATCTTTTACATACTTTAATATCGCATATAACAATGCAATACTTCCATCTTCTTTTCCATTATCTGTATCTATTGTCCATTTAGGACTTCCCCAAAATGAAAAATCTATTGACTCATATATCAATAAAAAGTTTATTATTGTTTCTGTAGGTAAATCTAATAAATTATACGGAGAAAAACTTAACCAATGTTTAGTTTCTACCTTCTTAATTGTTTCTATAAATTTATTTAATTCTATTTCATTTATTTTAACTGATTTTGAATTATTAGAAACATATTTACAACTTTTAATTATCTCATCTAACATTATAAAATTCTCCAATCTCTACTATTTTCATTAATTACTTTATATCACAAATTTCCAAATTTTCATAGTATTTTATTAAAAAATACACCGAAGCCTTAAATTTAAAAGTAAATTCCAGTGATGGCTTAACAAGAATTTAGTTTTGGAATATTTCATGCTATAATTATATAATACTTTACTTGGGTACAAGGAGGTATTATCATGGAAAATACAAATCAAAAACATTTAACTTTAGAAGATAGAAATTATATTGAACAAGCACTTAATCATGGTATGACATTTAAAGAAATTGCTAAATTTCTATCTAAATATCCAACTACAATTTCAAAAGAAATTAAAAAACATAGGATAAGAAAAGAACTTAATACTTTTAATGGTTGTGGTAATATTTGCAAAAACAAATTCTCATGTAGGAGAAAAAAATGTATGTGGTAGAAATTGCAACTTTTTGTGTTTTAAGTGTAAACGATGTAACTCTTATTGCTCTGATTTTCAAGAAGATATTTGTCTTAGCTTAACACAAGCTCCTTATGTTTGTAATTCTTGTTCTTCAAAAAGTGCTTGTAGATTAGTTA
>CAQIBN010000007.1 GCA_948805675.1 uncultured Clostridia bacterium
GTACTACCGCTTTTGGTTTCTCTAAAGGTTTATTGTTTACTTTTCAATGTACTTTCTATATTGTTCTCTGTGAGAACGATATTTATTTTAGCACAACTTATTATCTAATGTCAACACTTTTTTTAAATATTTTTAAATATTTTTTTATTGGAAAATCATTACATAATCAAGTTGTTTTTTTGTCGTTTTTTGAACGACCGTTACATATATTAACACGGTTATAATTTTAAGTCAATACCTTTTTTAAAATTTTTATAAAAAAATTTTTTTAGTGTTTTTTACTGCTTTTCAAACGACTGTTACATATATTAACATGTTTATAATATTAAGTCAATACTCTTTTAAAACTTTTTTTATTTTTTATTTAACTATGCCTCATAATTCAGTCTAGAACACATTTTTTGCAATATATTTTTATACCAATTAATTAAAATTAGTAATTTGGCATTTTAACAACTTCTTTTTTTATAATATATTTTGCTAAAATATATTGTTTTTTATTTAATATTAATTTTAATATATGTTTTATATTAAACCATTATATTTTTATTATATGAAAAGTTCTTTTAATATATTACATATATTAAAAATTATTAATTTTATTTTTTATTTGAAATATTTAGTTATAAATATTATTCTTAAATACTTGTATACTAAATATGTAGTTCAATATATCTTTTTTATTCTTAAATCTATTATATAATAATATAGACACTTTGAATTAGTACAAATCCTTTTTATTAGTATTTAATATTTGTTTCTTAATTAATATTCTTACACTTCAAGTTTAATTGTTAGTGTACCAATTATTTTATATAATTGAACAGCTGTATTAATTAATTTTTACTCTGTACTAGAATTTTCCTATATAAAACACTAGTGGATTGGATTTATATTCGTTCCTTAATTAATTCTCTTACAGCTAGTATCCAATATTCGTGTGCCAATAAAAAAATTGTATACATTTTTTTTAAAATAGGAAAACTCTAGTAATTAATCTTTACTGTATACCAGAACTTTCTTTTGAAAATAAAATATTATTTATATAATAGGGGCTTATTTTGGGCACGTAAAGTCCCTATTGTCTAAATACTACATATTTTACCAATTGCATTTATTTAATTCTTTTTATTGTTTAACTAGCAACTCCTATTTTATATCTAACTTTTTTAAGTTCTTTTATTATTCTTTCTTCTTTTTTCTTCTGTAATATTTTTTCATAATCTTCTTTCTCTCGTTCTTCATATTCTATACTACTTACTAATATATGATAACATAATCTAAGTATTAGATTTCCTACTGCATGTATTGCTTTTTGAGGTCCCATTCGTTTTACAAATCTCCAATATGTTGCTGATATTCTACTTTTTTTATTTCTTATACATGTCCATGCATATTCATTTAAGGTTGCTCGTAATGCTCTGTTTCCATTTGTTGACTTTCCTTTTTTTACTCCTGCACTTTCATTATTTCCAGGACTCATTCCTGCCCATGACGTCAGATGTTTTTCTGTTGCAAATTGATTCATTTTTATTCCTATTTCTGCAATTATTGCCTTTGCAATGTCTTTATCTATTCCAGGAATACTATCTAACAATTCAATTTCTCTTTTATATTCTTGACATGCCTCATCTATCATTTTTTCTATTTCTTCTTGTAGCAACCATTCATGTAATTGAATATATAAAATATTACAATAACAGAAGAATTAAGAGCAAACTAAAAGGAATGTTCCCTGTTCAATACAGAGAACATTCCATATTAGTAGTCTAATTTATACTGTCCAACTTTTTTTGGTTCAGTACAGCCTCGACTAACTTTTCATTTTTAGGGTTCTGAACTACAAGCTCCCTTTGGTACCTTAATATCATAAGGGCCCATGCCATTTCTCCATACTGAATAACCTTTAGCATTATCGTTATCTGAAAAAAATATAATCGCACCAGTCTTAACCAAAGATTTATTCTTAGGGCTTATAATAATTTTGATCATCTCATCTATTCCTTCTAATTTCAGAGAATACATAATGCAATCTTTATATTTTTTTAAATCTACGACTTCACTAATTACAAATTCTTGACCCAAACTAAAATGATGATAAGTTATTACCTCACTCATACCAGGTTACCTCCTAAATTTTATTTAATTATATTATATAGTATATTTATTATTTATTCAATGGAATTTTATTGCAATTAAGATAAAGTATTTAATCAAAGGTAAATTTAAGCATATTACAATCTGTTAAAATAATTTTTTCTTTTAATTTATTACTACCATTCTTGTATCCTTCTGTTATTCTTATTAAATCATAATTTGAAAGAGCATAATTTATTTAAAGCAAATATTTATTAAATATTGTATTACTACATAAAATGTTTTATATAAATTAAAATCTATATTTGCATTAAAAATATTCATAATTGGTCTTCTCATTATTTTATATTTAAAATCTATCACAAATATAAAATTTATCAATATCCATGAAAAGCCAATAGTCATAAAAATGAAACTTTTTATGACTATTATATCCTTTCTTTTATTGTACTTAAGATTTTAGTAAATATAATTTTTATAAAACCTTCTATTTGTTCCTTAGAATGTTTATTTAAAATTACAGTATTATTTTCATCTATGGTTGGTATATCTCCTATATCATTTATATATTTCTTTTCTATATTAAACTTTGCTCCTATTTTGGAATTACATATATTAGTATATAGACATATTTCTTCATTTGTTTCAGAATCTTGTTTTATTTGTATGCAGAATCCTATATTTAATAATTCTCTATTAGTATTTTTATACTGATTATAAATTTTCTCTATCTCATTGATATCTTCTTGTATTATATTACTAATATCATTTTCATTTAATTCCATATTATTATTTTGTACTTCTAATTTATTATTCATTTCCTTTAATATAGTTTCATATATTTCTTTAATATTATATAAATATACATCTAATTTTAGACTATTAACATTTTTAGTTATCATTATATTATTTGCACCTAATAAAGACGCTCCTATATCATATATAATTGCCCCAGACTCATTTTTTGTAAATAATTGGTTAATGTATATTTTCTCTTCTCCAGTTTTTACTATATAATCTAATCTTAATTTTCTTTCCTGTTTTATATATAAATCAAATCTTATTGTTTTCCCTTTATAGTCATAAACCTCTATTTTTATATATTCTTCACTATTTTTCTCCTGTTTTTCTAATTCATCTATATATTTTTGTATTTGTTCGTTTAATTTATCTATATTTATATATTCACTATTTGGACTTACAGTCTTAATTTTATTAGTAATAAGATTTAATGTAATACTATCTTCTTTTAAATTTTGTAATATCTTAATAGCAATATTTATACTTTGTTCTTTATTTAAAAGAAGAACATTTTTATTTGCTTCAAATTTTTCATCTTGTATTTCTATTTGGCATTTATTTTCTCTACTATAACTTGAATTATTGATTTCATTATACAATAAATCTTTATACATTGTTTTAATATGATTTTTGTCTTCATTACTTATTATAAATAAATCTTTATACTTTTTATTTTCATAATCTATTTTATTTGGAAAATCCCCGTGCATTTTGTAGGTCAAATTTCGAAGCCAACTCTTTAATATTTTTATTTTCTATCCCAATATATGCTTTTAATATTTCTTCTGCTTTTAGAGCATATATATCTTCATTTCTTACAATATCTATTTGCATAATTTTATTATCATTTTTATTTAGTTGTATATCATGAAATTGTTTTTTATTTTGCTTATCTACCCTTGATTCCACCATAGCATGTAAATTATTTAAATATTCAAATGATTGTATATTTTCTTTTAAATTTTTAATTATTTGGTCATTTTCTAGCTTTTCTATTCTATCATCATATTCATAAATAGTTTGAATATTTGTATTTGCTACATATGAATTAATATCTTGTTTAAGTTTAAATTCATCTAAAATACTAAACATTTCATTTTCATCTAATAAATATTTATAAAAAAGTTGCTTATCAGATTTGAATAAATCTGTAAATAAATATACTAATATACCTGTTGTAATAAATATTACTAAAACTATTATTATAATTATTAATGGAATTTTTTTCTTTTGATTTTTCTCCACATCTATTCCCCCTTATTCTTCTTTTGTTTAACCGCTTCATATATTACTATTCCTGCAGATACTGCTGCATTTAATGATGTTATTTTTCCTTTCATTGGTATTTTTACTAAAAAGTCACAGTTTTCTTTTACAAGTCTACTCATTCCAAAGCCTTCGCTTCCAATTACAATACCAATAGGGCCTGTAAAATCTTGTTTATCATAGTATGTATTTGTACTTATATCTGTTCCACATATCCAAATGCCATTTTCTTTTAAAAACTTTATAGTTTCATTAATATTATTTACTCTTGCAATTTTCATATATTCTACAGCTCCTGCAGATACTTTTGCTACTGTACTATTAACAGATGCTGCTCTTCTTTTTGGAATAATTATACCATGTACTCCTGCTGTTTCTGCTGTTCTTATTATTGAACCTAAATTATGAGGGTCTTCTATGCCATCTAAAATGATAATGAATGGAGATTCGTTTCTTTTTTTTGCTTCTTCTATAATATCATCCACATCACAATACTCAAATGGTGGTACAATTGCAATTACACCCTGATAATTTTCTGTTTTAGCCATTTCTTTTAATTTAGTTTTATTAACTTCTGTAATTAAGACTTTTCTTTGTTTTGCCATATTAATTATTTTATTTATAGAACCATGCTTTTCTCCATTTGAAATAAATATTTTATTAATATCTCTACCTGATTCTAATAATTCAATAACTGCATTTCTGCCTTCTACTTGATCATGAAATTCTTTTTCCATTTTTAAGTCCATTCCTCTCTAATTTCGCTTAAAGACATATTTAGAAATTAAAAATCTATATATCTTTTTGCTATATTGTTATATTATATCATTAATTTAAACTTTTTTATATTGTTTAATAATTATTTCTGATATTTATCCTTTTACAAAACTTTTTATAATCTTTAAACTTATTTCACACATTTTTATCTACAGCTCATTTTTATTTATATAAGAAATTAGATATCCTATTTAATTGTAAAATGTATGTTAATTTACACTATTTTAAGTAAACGAAATCTTGATGATATTAAATTAAATAATTTTATTTATTCATCATTTAATTTAAGCACAGAAAGAAAGGCTTCTTGTGGGATGTCTACATTTCCTATTTGTCGCATCTTTTTCTTTCCTTTTTTTTGCTTTTCTAGCAATTTCTTCTTCCTTGTTATATCTCCACCATAGCATTTAGCTAAAACATCTTTTCTCATTGCAGATATTGTTTCTCTTGCTATTATCTTTCCTCCAATAACTGCCTGAATAGGAATACTAAATAATTGTCTTGGTATTACTTGTTTAAGTTTTTCTACCATCTTTTTTCCTCTATCATAACTACTATCTTTATGTACAATAAATGATAAAGCATCTACACTTTCTCCATTTACCCATATATCTAATTTTACAAGCTCTGATTTTCTATATTCTTTAAAATCATAATCAAATGATGCATATCCCTTAGTTTTAGATTTTAGATTATCAAAAAAGTCATAAATAATTTCATTTAATGGTAATTCATAAATTAAAGTTACTCTTGTTTCGTCTAAATATTTCATATCAATGTATATACCACGTCTATTTTGGCATATTTCCATTATATTTCCAACAAATTCTTTTGGTGTTAAGATTTCTGCTGTAACAAAAGGTTCTTCTATATATGATATTTCATTTGGAACTGGTAAATCTGATGGATTGTATAATTCAATTACTTCTCCATCTGTTTTATATACTTTATAAATAACTGATGGTGATGTAGTTATTAAGCTTAAATCAAACTCTCTATCTAGTCTTTCTTCTATTATTTCTAAGTGTAACAATCCTAAAAATCCACATCTAAATCCAAATCCTAGCGCTGCTGAAGTTTCTTGCTCATATTCTAAAGCAGCATCGTTTAATTTTAATTTTTCTAGTGCTACTTTTAAATTTTCATAATCACTTCCATCTATTGGATATAATCCACAATATACCATTGGATTTACTTTTTTATATCCTGGAAGTGATTCTTTTGCAGGGCTTGTCTTTAATGTAATTGTATCACCAACACTAATATCTGATAAATTTTTAATACTTGCTGCAATATATCCGTACTTCTCCTGCTTCAAGTTCTTTTGATGGTATATATGTTCCAGGTTCAAAGTAACCTACTTCTGTAACTGTAAATATCTTTTTAGTAGCCATTAATAATATCTCATCACCTGGTTTTACTTTTCCATTTTTCACTCTAACATATGCTATTGCCCCTTTATAATTATCATATAAAGAATCAAATATTAGACATTGTAAACTTTCATTTTCATCACCTTTGGGACTTGGTATATCTGTTACTATTCTTTCTAGCACTTCTTCTACATTTAGTCCAGATTTTGCTGAAATACATGGGCTATCTATTGCTGGAATTCCGAATTATATCTTCTATTTCTTTTTTTACTTCTTCTGGTCTTGCATTTGGCAGATCTATTTTATTAATTACTGGTAATATTTCTAAGTTATTATCTATTGCTAGATATACATTTGCTAAAGTTTGTGCTTCAACACCTTGGCTTGAATCTACTACTAATATTGCACCATCACATGCAGCTAAGCTTCTTGAAACTTCATAGTTAAAATCTACATGTCCTGGTGTATCTATTAAATTAAATTCATATTCATGTCCATCTTTTGCTTTATATAACATTCTAACTGCTTGAGATTTAATTGTTATTCCTCTTTCACGTTCTATATCCATATTGTCTAGAACTTGACTTTCCATCTCTCTTTTAGAAAGTACGCCTGTCATTTCAATTAATCTATCTGCAAGTGTAGATTTTCCATGATCTATATGTGCAATTATACTAAAATTTCTTATATATTTTTTTCTGTCTTTCATTAATTTTCCTCCTGATTATTTCTACTGTATCATAACATAGAGTGTTTTTTTTAGCAATATGATAAAAAAAGATATTTAATTTTTTTCAATATCTTTTTTGCATTTATTTTAATATATAAAAAAACTTATCAAAAATTAAATATTTTAAATTATTAAACTTATTTCAATTCGTAAAATTACATCTATTTTTTTGTCTTAAATTGTTTACAAATGCCTAAAACTAATATAAAATATCAAAAGAAATAATACTAAATAAAAAGGTGGAATTATGTATAATTTTATTAGTAAAAAAGAAGATGACACAATTGATTTTGCAACTAAACTTGCTTCAAATTTGAAAAATGGAGATGTTATTGTCTTAACAGGTGAACTTGGTTCTGGCAAAACAAAATTCACACAAGGCATATTAAAATATTTTGGATTAGATGATGAAATATCTAGTCCTACTTTTACTATTGTTAATGAATATCATAAAGATTCTATAAATATCTATCACTTTGATGTGTATCGTTTATCAGATACAGATGAATTTTATGCAATTGGCGGAGATGAATATTTTAATAATGGTATTTGCATAATAGAATGGGGTGAACTTATAAAAGATGCTCTTCCAAAAGATCATCTTCATATAATTTTTTCAAAAGATGAAAATGATTTTGAAGCAAGGCATCTAAATATCATTCCACATGGAGAACGTTTTTCTAATTTTGATTTTAGTAAAATTTTAAATTAAACGAAAAGAGGTTAGCTTTAAATTGAAAATACTAGCACTAGATACTTCTTCTAAAATTTGTAGTGTTTGTCTTTTAGAAGATAGAAATTTAATTATGGAAAAACATAATGATGATGAAAAAACACATTCACAAAAATTAATGCCACTAGTAGATAGCCTTTTAAAAGAATCTAATATAAATTTGCAAGATATAAATTTACTTAGTTGCTCTATTGGTCCACGGTTCATTTACAGGTCTTCGAATTGGTATTTCAACAGTGAAAGCTTTTTCTGATGTAACAAATATTCCTATTATAGGAATTAGTTCTTTAGAAAGTTTAGCATATAATATAAAAAAAGATGGATTAATAGCTTGTATGATTGATGCTAAAAACGATAATGTATATTTTGCTTTATACAATTTAGAAAATAATATATATACATTAAAAGAAGAATTATGTTCAAGCAATATAAATGATATTATTATATTGTTAAAAAATTATAAAGATAAAAATATAACTTTTGTTGGTGATGGTTCTGTAGTTCATAAAGATAATATATCTCAAAATTTTAAAAAAATAGAATTTGCTACAGAAGAACAAAACATGCAAACAAGTATCAGCATAGCTTTAGCTGCTTTTGATAAATTTCAAAAAGGCTTTATACAAAATTCTAATACACTTTCACCTCTATACCTAAGAAAATCTCAAGCAGAACGTGCATTAGATGGCGAAAAATAAATTTAATACTATTTACAAAAAATTGGTTCTTTGTCATTTTAGTTGATATTCTTAATTTATGAGAACCATAAAGCATAAAATTGGCTAAAAATTAGAACATAATTTTATACATTTAATTAACTTGACAAAGACACTAAAATAAAAAATAATTAAACACTATATAAAGAAAGGCGATTTGTTAGTTTAAATATTACTAACAAAAAATTAAAATTTATGAACTCAATTCAAATTTCTAAAATGACATTACAAGATTTAGATATTATAAAAGAAACCTTAGAAAAAAACTTCGATAATTTTTGGACTTATGGAATATTAAAATCTGAAATTGACAATATTAATTCTAGGTACATAGTTTCTAAACAATTTGAAGAGATTGTTGGTTTTGCTGGAATTTTAATAATTGGGGATACTGCTGACATAATGAATATTGTAACAAAAAAAGATAAACGCGGTTTAGGAATTGCCTCTAAAATGTTAGAATATTTAATAAATCTTGCAAAATATGAAAACTGTTCTAATATAACATTAGAAGTTAATGAAAATAATTTACCAGCAATTAAATTATATAAAAAATTCCATTTTGAAAAAGTGGGATTAAGGAAAAAATATTACAATAACACATATGATGCTATTATAATGACTTTATTTTTAAAAAGATAAATTTTAAGGAGGATACAAATGAAAAAAAATAATGAATTATCTTATAAAGATTTAAAGGTTACATGTGACCCAAATGTCTTCAAATTTAATACAACTGCTGAAATCGATTCTATTTCTACTGGAATTGGTCAAAACCGTGGTATTAAAGCATTAGAATTTGGTATAAATGTAGATATTAAAGGATACAATTTATACTTAGAAGGTCCAAGTGGTGTTGGTAAAACAATGTATACCAAACATTACTTAGATAAAATATCAAAAAAGAAAAAGACTCCTTCTGATTGGTGTTATATATATAATTTTGATAATCCTAATGAACCAATTGCAGTTTCTCTTTCTGCTGGTCAAGGTAGAGAATTTAGAGATATTATGGAACAATTTATAAAAGAGATTAAATTAGATATAAAAAATACATTCAATAATGACGATTTTGAAAAAGAAAAGAAATTAATTAAGCAAGAATATGAAGAAAAAAGAAATGTTCTTATGGAAAAATTAAATGAAAAATCAGCAAAATATGGCTTCCAAGTAAAATCTGCAAAAAATGGTATATATATGATGCCAGTTATTAATGGGAAAACTATTGAAGAATCTGAATTCGAAAAATTAGATGATAAAACAAAAAAAGAATTTGAAGATAAATCTACAATAGTTCAACAACATATAATGGATGTTATTAGTGAAATAAAATCTATAGAACGTGAAGCTGATAAAAAACTAAATGATTGGCAATCTAATGTTGCTTTGTTAACAATTAATGGTCATATTAATTTAATAAAATCTAAATATAAAAGAAATAAAAAGATTAATACTTTTTTAGACAACATAAAAAAAGATATATTAAAAAATATTGATTACTTTTTAGCAGAAGACAAAAATGATAGCAAAACACAAGTACAATCTCCTAGAGTGGAACTTCCTAAGCCATGGCTTAATTATCGTGTAAATTTGTTTGTTGATAATAGTGAACAAGAAGGTGCACCTGTTATTATGGATTCTAATTACTCATATCATAATATATTTGGAAAGTTAGAATATGAAAATTATTATGGTGCTTTAAAAACAGATTATACAATGTTAAAATCTGGTTTACTTCATAAAGCAAATGGTGGCTATATTATATTTCAAGCAAGTGACTTAATTGCTAATAGTTTATGTTATGAATCATTAAAAAAAGCTTTAAGAATGAAAGAATTATTGATAGAAAACACTGCAGACCAACGTTCTTCTATGGTTATGGTTTCATTAAAACCTGAGCCTATTCCTTTAGATATCAAAGTAATTTTAATTGGTAATGAAAATATTTATCAAACATTATTATCATTTGATTCTGATTTTAGAAAATTATTTAAAATAAAAGTTGAATTTGAAGATTCTTCACCATTAAATGTAGAAAATATGAATAAACTTGCAAGATTTATTCATGGATATTGTGAACAGGAGGAACTACTTCCTTTAGATAAAGGAGCTGTTGCTAAAGTTATAGAATATGCATCTAAACTTGCAGATGACCAAAATAAATTATCTACAAGATTTAATGATTTAGCTCAAATTGTTGGTGAATCTGCTACCTGGGCTAAAATGGCTAAAGAAAAAGTTGTAACAGCTGAATATGTTGATAAAGCATTAAGAGAAAGAATTGAAAGAGTAAAAAAATATGATACTAAATATGTAGAAATGATTAAAGAAAACACTCTTTTAATTGACACATCAGGCTTTGTTGTTGGACAAATTAATGGTCTTACTATAATGAATATTGGCGATTGTACTTTTGGAAAACCGGCTAAAATTACAGCAAATACTTACACAGGAAAAACAGGTATAATAAATGTAGAACGTGAAGTTGAATTATCTGGTTCTACACATTCAAAAGGTGTATTTATACTTAGTGGATATTTAGGTGAAATGTTTGCACAAGATATCCCTATGTCTCTTACTGCAAGTATTTGTTTTGAGCAATTATATAATGGTGTTGATGGAGATAGTGCTTCTAGTACAGAACTTTATGCAATCTTATCTAGTTTATCAGGTGTTCCTATTAATCAATCAATTGCAGTTACTGGTTCTGTAAATCAAAAAGGTGAAATTCAACCAATTGGTGGTGTAAATGATAAAATAGAAGGATTTTTCCAAATATGTAAATTACGTGGATTGAATGGTACACATGGTGTAATGATTCCAATACAAAATGTAAGAAATTTAAATCTTTCTGATGAAGTAATTAATGCTGTTAAAGATAAAAAATTCCATATATACGCAATTTCAACAATTGAAGAAGGTATTGAAATTTTAACAGGAGTTCCTGCTGGAAAGAAAGATAATAAAGGTCACTTCCCTGCTGGTTCGATTAATTATTTAGCTTATGAGAAATTAAAAAAATATGCGGAAATTAGTAAAAAATAATATTTATTAGTGTTCTATTTGGTTATGGTTCCAAATGAACACTTTTTATTTTAACTATATATATTGTTTTTAGTAAACATTTTGTTAGACCAGAATAACTTTCTAATGCAGTATAGTAACAAAATAATTTGGCTCTATATCAATTTAGGGTGAAACATCTGAAAAATGTTTTACAACTAGCTTTTTTATGGTTTTAAATAAGACACATAATAATTTTAAGGAGGAATAAATATGTTTTATTGGTTGTAATGTTATACACAACAATCATTATATATACTATTTGAACCCAAAAAACCATTTTTATGAAATAGATTCATAAAAATGGTTTTTTTGATTTATTTTATCCAACAGAGATTGTATTATTATTCTTTCACTTCTGCTGTAGCTACAGCTTCTGTCTCTACTGCTGGAATTTCTTCTGCTACTTCTTCAACTGGAGCTAATTCTTCTTTTAAAATAATTTCTTTATTTTCAATTCTTGCACCAATATCTTCTTTAGTTTTAGCAGATTTTCCTACTCTATCTCTTAAATAGTATAGTTTTGCTCTTCTTGCTTTACCAACTCTTACTAGTTCTACTTTTTCCATCATAGGTGAGTGAACTAAAAATGTTTTCTCTACTCCTACACCATATGCTACTCTTCTTACTGTAAATGTAGCGTTAATTCCGCCACCTTGTTTTTTTATTATAATTCCTTCGAATACTTGGATTCTTTCTCTGTTTCCTTCCTTAATTCTTTGATGTACTTTTACTGTATCACCAACTTTAAGGACAGGTATCTTATTTTTCAATTGTTCATGTTCTATTGATTTTATGATATCCATCGATATTCTCCTCCCTTTCTTATTTTAGGATTTACTTTTTGGCTCCTAATACCTCTTATTTTTATTATTTAATTTTTAATCATATCATTATTTTCTTTCAAAAGGTCTGGCCTTTTCTGATATGTATTTTTTAAAGATTGTTCTTCTCTCCATTTGCGAATATTTTCATGATGACCAGATAGTAATACTTCTGGAACTTTTTTATCTAAAAAAACTTCAGGTCTTGTATAATGTGGATATTCTAAAAGATTATTAGAAAAAGATTCTTCTTCTATAGATTCTTTTGTAATTACCCCTTCTACATATCTACTAACAGAATCAATTAGTACCATTGCTGGTATTTCCCCACCTGTTAATACATAATCGCCTATTGAAACTTCTTCATCTACAATTTCATCAATTACTCTTTGGTCTATTCCTTCATAATGTCCGCATAATAGAATTAGATGTTCCTCTTTACTAAGAGATTCAACTTTTTTCTGATTTAATACATTTCCTTGTGGTGATAAATATATTACTTTTGCATTTTTATCTTCTATAGATTTATATGCATCATATACAACATCTGGTTTTATAACCATTCCAGCTCCACCACCATATGGAGTATCATCAACTTTTTTATGCTTATCTTTTGAAAAATCTCTAATATTTATTAAATTTAAACTAATTAGATTTTTTTCTAAAGCTCTTCCTAATATGCTTTGTTTTATTGGCTCAAAACTTTGTGGAAAGAGTGTTAGCACATCAAACTTCATAAATTCCTCCATTTTAAACTAATTATACTAAACCTTTTATTAAATGAACAATTATTTTTTCTTCTTCTAAGTTAATATCTTTTAGAACTTCTTTGATTCCTGGAAGTAATACTTGTTTTCCAAGTTCATCTTTTACAACATATATATCATTACTTCCTGTATTATATATGTCATCTACTTTTCCAAGTAATACACCTTCATCTGTATATACTTCTAAACCAATTAAATCTGCAATGAAATATGTATCTTTTGGAAGTTTAATTGCATCTTTTCTATGTATTTTTAAATACATTCCTTTATACTTTTCGGCTAAATTCATATCATCTATGCCTTTTAATTTTAATAAAACCATATTTTTATGATATTTTACTTCTTCTATTTCTACTTCTTCCATAGAAGATTTTTTACAAATATATACTGTTTTTAATTTTTCAAATCTTGTTATATCATCTGTAAAAGGATTTACTTTTAGGATTCCCTTTATACCAAATGTATTTACAATTTGACCTATTTCAAGATAATCATGCATATATAATTCCTCTTAATCTAAAAATTCTATATCAACTTTTTTCTTTTCATTAAAAGCTAAAGATTTCATAACTGTTCTAATTGCTTTTGCTATACGTCCTTGTTTACCAATAACTTTTCCCATATCCTCTTTTGCTACTTTTACTTTTAATTCTATAGAATAATCTGTAGTATTTTCAGTAATTTGTACAGAATCTGGATTATTTACAAGGCTTTTAACAATTAATTCTAAAACATCTTTCATGTATTTACCTTCTTTCTTAAAGGCTTTTATTTAAAAATTATTTTGCTTTTTCTATTAAAGCTTTTACAGTATCTGTAGGTTTTGCACCATTTTTTATCCATGTAGCTACTTTTTCATTATCTAAAACAATTGTAGCTGGTTCTGTCATAGGATTGTATGTTCCTATTTTTTCTATTATTTTACCATCTCTTGGAGATTTTGAATCTGCTACAACTATATGATAGAATGGAGCTTTTTTTGCACCTTGTCTTTGTAATCTAATCTTTACCATCTTTTTCACCTCCTACTAAGTTTTATATATTTCAAATATTAATAACTAATTTTTTAGAAACAAAAACTTATTTTTTTGTATTTTGAATTATGTAGTCTTTGTTCTTATATAAATTTCTTTTAATAAATTTATTAGATTTCTAATTCAGCCAAAATATATATTACCAAATTTTTCAATGTGTATAATCTAATCTTTGAAAAATCTTTTTAATATATTTTTCAAATTTAGATTTCATAAACAAAACTTTTTAAATTTATTTATATTTTTAGTATTAAAATTTAGAATTTTAAATTTTTTAAATCATTTGGATTCATGCCTTTAAAGTTTTTCATCATATTTTTCATACCTTTACCGACCTTGCATTTTTTTCATCATTTTTTGTGTCATTTCAAATGATTCCATAAATTTGTTTATTGCTTGAACTGTTGTTCCACTACCTGTTGCAATTCTCTTTCTTCTACTTGCATTTAATAATTTGGGATTTTTTCTTTCTTTAGCTGTCATTGAACAAATTATTGCTTCTATTTTATTAAATTCATTATCATCTACTTTTAAATCTTTAATTTGATTCATACCTGGTATCATTTTTAATATTGAAGAAAATGAACCCATTTTTTTAACTTGTCTTAATTGCATTAAATAATCATCTAAATCTAATTCCTTTTTTCTAAGCTGTTTTTCTAATTTTAAAGCTTCTTCTTCATCAAACGCTTCTTCTGCTTTTTCAATTATTGATAGAACATCACCCATTCCTAGAATTCTTGAAGCCATTCTTTCTGGATAAAATTCTTCTATATCACTTAGTTTTTCACCAGTAGCTACATATTTTATTGGTCTACTAGTTACTTTTTTTGTAGAAATTGCTGCACCACCACGGGTATCACCATCTAATTTTGTAAGAACTATACCATCTATACCTAAACTTTCATTAAAGCTTTGAGCAACATTTACTGCATCTTGACCTGTCATACTATCTACAACTAATAATATTTCATGTGGTTTAACACTTGATTTCAAGTTTTTTAGCTCTTCCATAAGTTCTTCATCTATATGTAATCTTCCGAGCTGTATCTAAAATAATAACATCATTTAACTTGCTAATTGCTACATTCATTGCTTGTTTTGCAATTTGTACAACATCTTTAGTAGTTTCATTTGCATATACTGGTATATTAAGTTGTGCCCCAACTACTTGTAATTGTTTAATAGCTGCTGGTCTATATACATCACATGCTACTAGAAGTGGCTTTTTACCTTGTTTTCTTAATATATTTGCAAGTTTACCAGATGTTGTTGTTTTACCACTACCTTGAAGACCAACCATCATAATTATTGTTGGTGGATTTGGTGTAAAATTAATTTTACTTTCTGTACCACCTAGTAATTCTACTAATTCATCTTTTACTATTTTTATAACTTGTTGACCTGGTGTTAATGATTTTAAAACATCTTGACCTAAAGCCTTTTCCTGTATTGTATTTATAAATTCTTTTACAATTTTATAATTAACATCTGCTTCTAGTAATGCAAGTTTTACTTCTCTTAGCATTTCTTTTAAATCGGATTCTGTAATCCTTGCTTTTCCTTTTAGTTTTCTTGTTATTTCTTGAAATTTTGAGGATATTCCTTCAAAAGCCATATTTCATCCTCCTTAACTAAAACCTACTGACATTTTATTTTAACTTTAAATTAAGCTTTCTAGTTTAATCTTTATTTCGTCTATTTTATTATTATTAAAGCTTAAGTTTTTCTTTAAATTTTCTAAATCCTGTATTATATTTTTAAGCTTTTTTTCTTGATTTAACATTTTCTCCATAACTTTCAGTTCTTTTTCATATTCAAAAAGTTTCTTCTCGCCTTTTTTTATAATATCCCTAACTGCTTGCCTAGTTATTTCATTATTTTCTGCTATTTCAGATAAAGATAAATCATTATTATAATAATCATCTATTAATTCAAATTGTTTATCTGTTAATAATTTTCCATATATTTGGCATAACATACTTATTTGGACATTTTTTTCCATTATAGGGATTCCTTTCTTTTTGTAATGCTAATATACTTTACACTATTTTTTTAAATTTGTCAAGTACTTTTGTATTTTTTAGTAATTTCAACTGTTTATCTTATGTTACTAGTCAGCCTTAATTTCTAAAACACATATAAAATTAGTGCGTAGCCTGTGTATTTATATATAAAAATTTTGTTCTTTGCTGGTCGGACTAATCACATGAGCAAATATGTACAAAGTTCATTGTTTGAACAGTTAATCTGGCTAATCTGTATGAGTATGTGTCCTCCCAAACTGCGCATCACTGCATTTTTATATATAAATACACAGGCTACTACTCTACTGTTTTAATATTTAACAGACTGTAAATTAAAATCAGACTTTAATTTCACAACTAGCACTCTTACTTATACATTTCAAGATTGGTTTTTAATTTATAAATATATTAACTATCGATAAGTAATAACATTATATCTAAAAAATAAATTATAATATTACATTATTTTATTCAACCTTATTTAGGTCTAACTTGTGAAAAATAATATATAAAAACAATTAATAACAACTTATTGAATTCTTATTATCATTTATAGTATACTATAATTATTGGAGGTGAATTTATGGAATTCGAAGATAACAAATTAATGTCCAAAACCTTTTTCTGGATGTTTATAGGTCTTTTAAGTACAGCAATTGTAGCATGGTATACTTACTCATCTGGCTTATTTGTTGATATTATTACTAATGGATATTTCAACATCTTACTTATACTAGAAGTAGTTGTTGTTTTATTATTCTCATTTTTGTTTAAAAAATTATCACCTATGCTTGTAGCCATATTATATTTCATATACTCAATGCTTAATGGTGTTTCATTATCAACAATTTTTATTGCTTTTGAACTTGGCTCTATTATTCAATTATTTATTGTATCAGCTCTTTTATTTGGAGTATTTGCTCTTATAGGGTTTATTACAAAAAAAGACTTAAGTTCATGGCGTACATTATTATTTGGAATTTTAATAGCAGGTGTTATATTAAGTTTAATTAACCTATTTATTGGAAATTCTATGTTAGACTTAATTTTAGATTGGGTAATACTTTTTGTATTTTTTGGAGTAACTGCATATGATGTAAACACTATCAAACAGTTAAAATTTGACTCTAATTTGAATCAAGAAAAATTATACATTTATGGTGCAATGCAACTATACCTTGATTTTATTAACATTTTCTTAAGAGTATTATCTATATTTGGAAAAAGAAGAGATTAGTTTTTCCTATTATAATAAAACAAACTAAAAGGAAGTATTTATTTAAATTAAAGTGAGATAAAAGTATTAGAAAAAGTAATAATTATGATTCACTTTAAAAAGAAATACTTCTTTTTTATTTTTATATAAATTTTATTTACGCTAAAAGTAAAATATGTAAAATAATAAACTTTATATGTAATATTACTTTTAGAACAATAGTGGACTGCTTTTATATTTATTTCTTTATTAATACTCTTATATCCTGGATTAAATTGTTTGTTCTCCAATCATATAAAAAAAATTGTGTACAATTATTTTATATAATTGAAAAGCCCTATTAATTAAACTTTACTATATACTGGAACTTTGGTACCATATAAGATATTTTAACATTGAATGTTTTATTTATTTTTTATTACTCAAAATTAGTATAATTTATTATATAGTACAAAAATCACTAGATTAAATTATTCTTTTAATTATTTGTTTTGTTATTTATTAAAACATATATATAAACTAAATTATATATTTTAATTTTTACCATTCCATTCTTCATAAAATTCCTCTAAAAATTGTTCCATATATTTTTGTCTATGTTCTGCTATTTTCTTAGCAGTTTTGGTGTTCATTAAATCTTTTAATTTTAATAATTTATCATAAAAATGACTAATTGATGTATTTGAACCTCTTTTATAATACTCTTCATTTGTTATAATATTAGTTTCTTCATCTGGATTATATATTTGCTTTCCATTTTTCCCACCATATGTAAAAACTCTTGCTATACCTATTGCACCAATTGCATCTAATCTATCTGCATCTTGTACTATTTTACCTTCTTTTGATAATTCTTTTAATCCTTCCAAATTGCTACAAAAGCCCAAATTTTGACAACTATTTAGTATATTTTGTATATCCTCATATTTAATAAATCTATATAAATCTAACTTCATTAAAAGATTTGTAAGATTTGATTTTATGTTTCCTTTATTAAATTTATGGTCATAAATGTCATGTAATAGTGCAATTGCCTTAACAATAAATTGGTTACCATTTTCTTCTTCATTAATTAATATTGCATTATTATATACTCTTTTTATATGCCACCAATCATGTCCATTATCACATTTCGACATTTCTTCTTTTATGTATAATTGTAATATATCTAACATTTTACACTCGTCCATTTTTTCCATCCTTTTAACCTATATATAATTTATTTATAAAAAATATTTTTTTTTACTAAATCTTTTCTTCATCTATTAAAAATCTGGGATTAAAAAATACATCTGCACATAGTTTCTGATCTAATTCTAATACTTCTTTTATTTTCCACATTTCATTAATGTCAAATTCTCTTTGTCCATTTAACTTCTTAGTTAAAGTATTATAACTTATTCCTAATTCTTTTGCTAAATAACTCCTCTTTATATTCCTTATTGTCATTAATGCTTTTAATCTATTTCCAATGATTTCAGGATTCATATGCTTACTCCTTTTTATTCGTTTCTTAATAAGAAATATGATATAATATTTAAACTTTATTGTCAATAATTGTAAGAAACTTTCTTATATATTATTGCACCGTTTTGTTTACAAATTAGAAACAAAATGTTATAATCTTCTTGATTTATAATTTAGGGGGCTGAAATATGAATAAATTGTTTCAACAAAGATTAAATGAACTATTATCTAAAAAACTTTATACTTATGAAGAATTATCAGAAAAATTAGGAATAAAATCTAAAGGTACTATTACAAAATATGTAAATGGTCAAATAAAAAATCCAAGTATTAGTACTATTGAAAAAATCGCTAAGCTATATGATGTTTCACCAGCTTGGTTAATTGGTTTGTCTGAAAATAAATATGATAATACAAATTCTGATAAATATGTAAAAATTAAAATATTAAATGATGAGTCTGATGATGGTATTATTATTTCTACTATTCTTGCAGATTCTAATGATTACATTGCCTTCAATGTAAAAGATGATAGTTTAAGTCCTAAACTTTTAAAAGGTGACAAATTGTTAATTAAATGTCAATCTACATTTGAAACAGAAGATATTTGTGCAATTGATTATAATAATGAAATATTAGTAAGAAAAATAAGTAAAACAGATATTGGGCTTATTCTTAAACCACTAAATGCAAATTATGAAACAATAATCTGTTTAGAAAAAGATATTAAAAAACTAAAAATATTAGGAATTGTAATAAAATCAGAACGATTTTTAAAATAAATTATAAAAGATATTATACATGAAATATTTTATATGTCAATAAAAATATTTAGATATTAATTTTCTTAGTATATTTAAGGTTACTAGTAAATAATATTAAATAATACATTATTTTTAGAATACTATTTATATACATTTTTGTTTAAAATAACTAAAATTTAATTTCGGATATGAAAAATTTATTAATTTTGACTAGTAACTATATAAGTTATTATTCAGACTATATTTTCACTATACAAATTAATTTTACAACATTTTAATAAAATTTTAGTGTTTAAGAACATATTGAATAAATTACTAAATTAGATATAGTCTGAAAATATCACATTTAAACTTTTTTAATTTTCATTCAAAGTTATTTCATAAATAAATTTAACAATATCATCTATTACTTCTGAAAAAAAGTTCTCAATTTCTTTTTGTGTAAATGTTTCATAATCTAAATTGGTATCTATTATTAATGATTTTTCCTTTTCTTCATTTATATAATTAATTGATTTTTTTATATCTTCTTTGTTAATATTAATAATATCAATTACATTTGATTTATTTACTAGAGAATCTTCATATATTGGCTCTACTATCTCTTCTTTATGGAACAAATAATCTGCAAATATCTTAAAATCTTTTTGTTTTATTTTTCTTATTATTTCGTGATTACTTTCTTCTATTTTTCCTCCTAGTAGATTTAATCCGAATAATTTTATCATCTTTATATATTGCTTTTTTATTATAAAATTTCTTATTCCATAAATTATCTGTCATTAAATGTATTAGATATCCAAACACTACTTTATTATTAAGTTTATCATTATATTCTTCATAAAATCTTTTATAATTACTAAACTTTTCTCCTTTATATATATCAAAATGAGAATCTTTATGTGTTACTATATTTGATACATCTTTAATTAAATATCCATTTAAAATATCTGGTAGTATGTTTCCAAATATAAAGTCATTCTTATCTTTTATATTAATTTTTTCTAGTAGTTTTTTAGTAGTTGCTAAATGAATTCCCCATGCTGGCATAATTTTCCTCCTTTATTTTTATTAATGATTTATATTTATGAAAATTTTTTCTTTTATTTTTCCTATTTCTATAATATTATTCTTTAGTGATAATCTTCTTTTTTTATACCAAGTAATATGTAATTATTTATCCATTATAATAAACTGCTTTTTTAATTTTGTATCTTTATATATTTAATGAATCTTCGTTCACCATTATTTTAACATTCTCCAAATTATATAAACATTTGTTTCTTTTGTCTAGTATATAAAAGAGGATTTTTAAAATAAATTATTATACAAAATTTTGATTTGCTACCATTAATAAAGTTTTTATATCTAAAATTAATTTTAAAAGATATTAAAAAACTGAAAGTAATGCAATATCAAAAAATATATATATCTGACTACTAACATATTTTTTAAGGTAAATAATTTATTTTAGTATCCTCTATTTATTATAAATTAATTATTTACAAATTTATTTTACTCTATCTCATCTTTGCAATCTTCAAATTGAGAATTATATAAATCTGCATAAAATCCTTGTTTTTCTAGTAATTCTTCATGTGTTCCTTGTTCTACAATATCACCTTGATTCATTACCAAAATTAAATCTGCATTTTTTATTGTTGATAATCTATGTGCAATAATAAAACTTGTTCTTCCTTTCATTAAATTATCCATTGCAGATTGTATTTGTTCTTCTGTTCTTGTATCTATAGAACTTGTAGCCTCATCTAATATAAGTATTTTAGGATTAGCAAGTATAACACGGGCTATTGTTAAAAGTTGTTTTTGTCCTGCAGAAACATTACTTGATTCTTCATTTAAAATCATATCATATGAATTTGGAAGAGTTTTTATAAAATGATGCACATGTGCAGCTTTTGCAGATTCGATTACTTCTGAATCTGTGGCATCTGGTTTTCCATATTTTATATTGTCTTTTATAGTCCCTCCAAATAACCATGTATCTTGAAGTACCATTCCAAATAAACTTCTAAGCTTACCACGCTCAAAATCTTTTATATTATGTCCATCTATTAAAATTTTTCCACTATTTACATCATAAAATCTCATTAATAATTTTACTATTGTTGTTTTTCCAGCACCTGTTGGTCCAACAATTGCAATCTTTTGTCCTTCATTAATTTTTGCATTAAAATTATTTATAATAATTTTATTTTTATTATATCCAAAATGCACATGTTCAAACTCTACATTTCCTTTTATTCCTTCAATACTTACAGGTTTTTCTATAGTTCCGAACCTCTTCTTCCTCTTCTAAAAATTCAAATATTCTTTCTGCTGCTGCTACCATAGATTGAAGCATACTAGAAACCTGTGCAATTTGCATAATTGGTCCGAGTAAACTGTTTATTATATTGTATAAAAGATTGGATATTTCCTACTGTTATTTTTCCATTTGCTGCTAAATAGCCACCTAAAATAGCCACTAATACATATCCAAGATTACCTACAAAATTCATTATTGGATGCATTACACCTGATAAAAATTGAGATTTCCAAGCAGAATGATATAATTCATTATTTGCCTTTTTAAAGTTTTCTACTGCCTCTTCTTCACCATTAAATACTTTAACAATTGTGTGTCCTGCAAAAATTTCTTCAACTTGACCATTAACATGCCCTAAATAGTCTTGTTGGGATTTAAAATATTTTTGTGATTTTCCAACAATCCATTTTACTACAACTGCTGTTACTGGAAGTATTATTAAAGATACTATTGTCATACTAACACTAATAGAAAACATCATAATTAATATACCAATCACTGTGCAAATTGCAGTTATAATTTGTGTAATACTTTGATTTAAATTCATACTTAAAGTATCAATATCATTAGTTAAAATAGATAATACCTCACCATTTGTCTTTTTATCAAAATAATTCATTGGTAATTTATTTATTTTTTTTGTTAAATCATTTCTTATTTTATATGTTAATTTTTGTGCAACACTTGTCATTGTAAAACCTTGTATAAGTGAAAATCCGGCTACTTGTAATATATAATGCTAATAATGTTAATAAAATATTTGCTATTTTCTCAAAATTAATTTCACCTGTTCCAAAAATTTTTCCCACTAATCCGATTGAAAATTTCTGTTGTTGCATTTCCTAAAATCTTAGGTCCTACAACAGAAAAAATAGTACTTCCTACCGAAAATATTAATACAATTACTAAAGCTAGTTTATAATTTGCAAGATACTTTTTTATTAATTTTTTAGTAGTACCTTTAAAATCTTTTGCTTTTTCTATATTTCCTGCTCCTTTAGGGCCTGGTCCCATACCTCCCATTGGAGGTTTTTTTACATTTCCAGCCATTATTCTAATTCCTCCTTTGAAAGTTGTGATAATGCAATTTCTTTATATGTTTCATTATTTTTCATTAATTCTTCATGTTTACCTATTCCTACAATTTTTCCGTCATCTAATACAATAATTTGGTCTGCATTTAATATTGTACTAATTCTTTGTGCTACTATAATTACTGTTTTATCTTTTGTTTTCTCACTAAGTGCTGTTCTTAATTTTACATCTGTTTTAAAATCTAATGCAGAAAAACTATCATCAAACACAAATATTTCTGGTTCTTTTGCAATAGCTCTTGCTATTGATAAACGTTGCTTTTGTCCTCCTGATACATTAGTTCCACCTTGTGAGATTTCTGAATTGTATTTTTCTTGTTTTGCAGATATAAATTCTTCTGCTTGTGCTATTTTGGCTGCTTCTATCATACGTTCATCTGACATATTTTTATCACTATATTTTATATTTGATTCTATTGTACCTGAGAATAACACACCTTTTTGTGGTACAAATCCAATAATATCACGTAGAGTTTTTAAAGATATATCTTTTATATTTACTCCATCTATTAATAGCTCTCCACCTGTTACATCATAAAAACGTGGAATTAAATTTACTATAGTAGATTTACCACTACCAGTACTTCCTATAATAGCTGTTACTTCTCCTGGTTTTGCTGTAAATGTGATATCATTTAAAATTTCAGAATCAGCATCTGGGTATCTAAATGACACACTTTTAAATTCTACATAACCCTTCTTATCTTTATTTAATTCTTTTGTTTCTTTAGCATCTTTTATAGATTCTTTTGTTTCTAATACTTCATTTATACGTTTTGCTGACACAGATGCTCTTGGAAGCATAATTGAAATCATAGATATCATTAAAAATGCCATAACAATTTGCATTGTATATTGAATAAAAGCCATCATATCTCCAACTTGCATAGTACCTTGGTCTACACCTTTTGCTCCAGACCATATAATTAAAAGTGTAATTCCATTCATTATAAACATAAGTGCAGGCATCATAATACTCATTGCACGGTTAACAAAAATATTTACTTTCATTAAATCTTTATTTGCTATATCGAATCTTTCTTCTTCAGATTTTTCTTTATTAAATGCTCTAATTACTGGTAGTCCTGTTAAAATTTCACGAGCAACTAGATTTAATTTATCAATTAGGCTTTGTAATTTTTTAAATTTAGGCATTGCTATAATAAATAAAATCATAACAATACTTATTATTAAAATAATTGCAAGCCCTATAATCCAAGCCATAGAATTTGCTTTATTAGATAATACTTTGAAAAATCCCCCTACTCCTATAATTGGAGCATAAATTACAACCCTAAAAAGCATTGTAATTAAATTTTGAATTTGTGCAATATCATTTGTATTTCTTGTGATTAATGATGCAACACCAAATTCTCTAAACTCACTACTTGAGAATTTTAGAACTTTTTTAAATACTTTTTCTCTTAATATTTTTCCAAGTTTTGCTGCCACTCTTGACGATAATAACATTATTATAACTGCACATGCCATACTAAGTAATGCTACACCAAGCATTCTAAGTCCTGCAAAGAAAATATAATCATTTTGCAATTTTTTAGTATCTATTCCAATATCTTCATATTCTGTTTTAATCTCTGCTATTACTGCACTACTTAATATTGTGTCTGGAACCTCTCCTAATTTATTATTTAATTCTTCTATCATTTCATTTACTTGTTCTTGTGGCATATTTCTTATTATTTCTAATAAAGACATGTTATTTAAAATAGCTTTTTGTTCTTCTCCGAGCATTTTCTAACATATTATTTTTAAGATTATTCATTGTATCTTCATTTTCTAATGAAGATATTGCCATTAATGGTTTTTCCATTAAATTTCCTAATAGTTGTTGTTCTTCTTTATTTAAGTTTCTTCTTAAATATAAATCTTCTGTTTCAAGTTTAGGATACTTTTTTAGATATTTGTTATATTCCTCATTAGAGATAGTATTTTTGCTAATAAGTTCATAATTTTTTAATATTTCATCATCATTATTTGATAATAATAATAAATTATCCATTTGAGATTTTCTTATTACTTCTGGTGAAGTTTCTTCAATTCCCCCTTGTTGTATACCGAGTATTTACAATCTTTGATGTATAATCAGGTAAGCTTAAATCTGCCATTGCTTGAACACATAAAAGAATAATAATTACAAGTACATAGGCTTTAGTTTTCTTTAAATTGGTTAATATTTTTAGCATTCTTTTATTCCCTCTCTTTCTTCATTATTCCAAATTTTAAATAGTTAATCATTTTTAGATAATCTATTTTTGCTTTACTTTTATCATTATGTTTGAAACTCATTATAATTGCTCTTTTAGTTATATTATCTAACATTTTTATAATTAATTTCATATCATCTTCATTTTTTACATTTAATTTTTCTTTATTTATAAAGTTGTAATATTCTGAAATATCTTTTGGTTTATATTTCTTCATATTTGAAAAAAATATTCCTTCTTCAGTATTTTTCATATTTTCTAGAATATTTTTATATAATTCCATATCTTCTTTTATAATACATTGTTCTATGACATTATCATAAATTGATATAAATACTTCAAATATATCTCCATTAGTGTTATAAAACTTTTCTTCTATACTTTTATTTACCATTATTGCATGATTGCTTATAATATACTCTAATAAATCTTCTTTACTTTCGAAATATTGATAAAAGCTCCCTCTTGCAATTCCTGCATTTTCTACAATATTTTTTATTGATGTTTCTGCAAATGGTACTCTTGCAAATTCTTTTTCTGCAGATTTAATTATTTTTTCTTTCTTTTCTTGTGGTAAATTTTTAAAGGTATCTGTTGGCATATTTTCACCTCTTTTCTAAACTAAGAAATTTATATTAATTTTAATGCTTATAAATAAAATAATGACACAGTGTCATTATTATAAGTGACACTGTGTCATTTGTCAATATGTATTTTATAGCTTTTTGTGAAAAATGTTATTAGTTGATTAAGCACTAATTTCTATTATATTTTCATTATAAAAGGATATTTATAAAAATGGTTTTATCTTATGTATTTGTCCACTATAAAACTTTGAGATGCTCAAAATTGCCTATTTTAACTAATTTTTATGCTTCTTATTTAAAAACATAAAAAAGCTGGTACAAAACACTTTTCAGATGTTTCACACCAACTATTGACACATAACTAAAACTTTTATAAATATCCTTTTATCAATAGTTACATCTAAAATAAGTGTAACTATTAACAAAAAACTGATTATATTTAATCATCATATTAATTTTCGATAACATTAATTACACCTTGTATACTATCATCTGGTGTAGAAGCACCTGCCATAATCCCTATTTTTTCGAATTGTTTTATAAATTTTGCATCTAATTCATCTTCTGTTTCTACTATTATTGTATTTTTACAATTTTCTTTCGCAATATCAAATAACTTTTTTGTGTTAGAACTATTTCTTCCTCCTATAATAATCATACATTGTACTTTTTTTGAAATTTCACAGGTTTCTTCTTGTCTTATTTTTGTTGCATTACAAATGGTATTTTTTACTTCTAACTCTATATTTTCACCTATCTTTTGTTTTATTTGCTCTACAAATCTATTAAATTTATCTAGGCTAAATGTTGTTTGTACAATTATTAACAATTTTTTTATATTTGACTTTTTAAATATTTTAATTGCTTCATCAATTTCTTCTTCTTTCTCTATTAAATATGAATCTTTACCACAAAAACTTATTGTTCCTAAGCTCTCTGGATGACTTTTTCCTCCTATTAAGAAAACAAAATATCCTTTACTTGAATACTCATCTGCAATAGTATGTATTTTTAAAACATTTGGACATGTATAATCAAAAACTTCTATATTTAGTTTTTTAGCTTTATTATAAATTTCTTTTGCGATTCCATGTGCTCTTATGATTATTTTATTATTTGAATCTTCTATTCTTTCTACTATTTTTAATCCTAATTTCTCTAATTTTCTTATTACATGTCCATTATGAACTAATTCTCCTAAACAAGATAATTTTTTGTGTTTTTTCAGTTTCTCTTCTGCCTTTTGAACCGCATTTCTTACTCCATAGCAAAAACCTGCAGTTTTTCCTAATACAATTTCCATATATAATACATTCCCTTCTTAAACAAATTAAAATTTCTTTTAAAATTATTTTTGATATAAATTTAGTTATACTATATATATTTATATATGCAATTATTTTAAATAATTCTAAAGCATCATTAATCAAACTTTACTCTATACTAAAACTTTCCTATTATATAAGAAAATTATATTTAATTTTAAAGTTACATATTGTAATAACATTTACTTTATATCATTTTAAGAATTTCTTGTTTTAAAACATCTACTATATCTTCTTGTTTTACTTTTTTTATAATTTCACCTTTTTTAAACAATAAACCTTCATTTATTCCTCCTGCAATTCCTATATCTGCATTTCTTGCTTCACCTGGTCCATTAACTGCACAACCCATTACAGCAACAGTAATATCTGACTCTATTTTTTGTAAAAATTCTTCAACCTCTTTTGCTATGGGTATTAAATCTATTTGTGTTCTACCACAAGTAGGACAAGAAACTAATTTGGGTGATTTATTATATAAACAACAATCTTTCAAAATTTCTTTAGCTACTTTTATTTCTTCTACTGGATTATCTGATAAAGATACTCTCATTGTATCTCCTATTGCTTGTCTTAAAAGCACACCTAAACCGATACTTGATTTTATAGTTCCACTAAATGCTGTTCCTGCTTCTGTAATACCTAAATGTAATGGATAATTAAAAGTTTTACTTGCTTCTTCATATGCCTCTATACATAAATCTAAATCTGATGCTTTTAATGAAATACAAATATCATAAAAATCTAATTTTTCTAATATATGTATATGTCTTTTTGCACTTTCTACCATTGCTTTAGCAGTTGGTTTTCCATCTACTAATAAATCCTTTTCTAAAGAACCTGCATTCACTCCTATACGAATTGGAATCTTATGTTCTTTACAAGCTTCTACTACTTTTTTTACTCTATCTTCACTTCCTATATTTCCAGGATTAATTCTAATCTTATCTACACCACTTTCAATTGCTTGCAAAGCTATTTTATAATCAAAGTGTATATCTGCAACTATTGGAATATGAATATTTTCTTTTATTTCTTTAATAGCTTTTGCATCTTCTATATCTAAACATGCAACTCTTACAATTTCGCATCCTGCATTTTCTAACTCTAATATCTGTTTTACTGTAGATTCTACATGTTTTGTTTTTGTATTAGTCATAGATTGAATTACAACTCTATTTTGACCTCCTATTTGAACATTTTTTACCATTATTTTTTTAGTATTAGTTCTTTTATTCATACTACATCCATCCCCTTTTTTCGGATAATATATCTATTTAAAAATATAATTAGATTATATTATACATTTTTTGCAAAAGCAATATTTATGTGCAATAATTACAGTCATACAAATTTAGAATATGATAAAAAAGAAATGTATAAACTTTTTGATAACTTGTTAAAAGAAATTAATATATAATATAGAATAACTACTGTTAACATTGCAAACTATCCTTATACAATTTTTGTATCAAGCAAAATTATGGAAATGGATTCATCACAGCAAAATAAAGTTGTATTATTTTTATTTAATAGTATAAATTTCAAAATTAAAAATTGTAAAAACCTTGATATTAAAGAATTAATGTTTTAGAATATATAAAAAGTACTTAAAAATATAATATTAGATGTAGGTGGTATACTGTTTGATGATAACAAAAAATAGTTATAACTACATAATTAGAAAAAGATATAATCGAATATATAGAATATTATAATAACAGAAGAATTAAGAGCAAACTAAATGGAATGTCCCCTGTTCAATACAGAGAACATTCCAAGTTAGTAGTCTAATTTATACTGTCCAACTTTTTGGGTTCAGTACAGATTAGTTAATAGCTTTTACTTTTATTCATCAACAAAGTTAAATTCATCTTTAAATTTTTCTTTAAACAATTCAAATACTTTATTTAATATTTCCTCATCTTCAACACTTACATAAGATTCTTCTTCTTCGTTTTCTGTATCTTCTAATTTTAAGATTACAACTTCTCCTGCCTCTTCACCTTCATCTTCTGTTGGTAATAGAACAACATAATCTTCTCCATCATATTGAATTAAGTCTAAGAATTCAAATTCAATCTCATTTCCATCTTCATCATTTAGAACTACTATGTTATCTATCTCCTCTGCATCTGGAATATTATTTACATCTTCATTCATGTTCAATTCTCCTTTCAATTTTTTATATTTTAATTGTATTTCTACAACAATAATAACTAATAAATATTATTTACATTTTTATTCATGCTATACTTTAATATACTAGTTAAAAACAATTTAAAAATGTAAACCCTACTTTTTTTATTTAAGTAGTAATCTTTTTCATATATGTTTCTAATATATATACAGCTGATATTGTATCTACAATATCTTTCTTTTTATGTTTATTAATATTTAAATAATTCATAGTTTTATGAGCAGCAACAGTAGTAAGTCTTTCATCAATTTTTTCTATTTTTATTTTGTTAAATTTACATTGTAATTTATGAATAAACTTTTCTGTAACTTCTACCCTTTCTGTTTTTGTTCCATTCATGTTAATTGGAAGACCAATTACTATTGTATCTACATCATATTCTTGTAATAATTCTTCTAATCTTTTTAATACAATTTTGTCATTTCCATTATGATGTATTGTTTCTAAACCTTGAACTGTTATACCAAGAGCATCTGTAATTGATATTCCAACTCTAGAATCACCATAATCAATTCCTAATTTTCTCATATATTAGTCATCCAATCCTATATAACTTTTTACCATTTTTTCTAATAATTCATCTCTTTCGATTTGTCTTATTAGGTTTCTAGCATTATTATGACTAGTGATATATGTTGGGTCACCTGATAATATATATCCAACAATTTGATTAATTGGATTATATCCCTTTTCTACAAGTGCTTGATGTACTTCTTTTAGTATCTCTCTAGCCTTAATATTTTTATCTTTTTCGACTGTAAAACTCATTGTTTCATCCATAGCCATAATAAAATACCTCCTATAAACAATTTATATTATTTTCTGTAGGCTCAGCATTATCTAAATATTCTTCTAGTTTTGCTGTTACCCCCTCTAAAGCTGTTCCCTTGTAATATGTTGTTAGTGCAATATTAATTTTAGGTCTAACAACTATATGTTTTTTTCCTCTATAGTCTTCTTCTGGTTCTATTTGCAGTCTTTCAATTTCTCTTTTCATATCTTTCATAAAATTTACTACTCCAGCAGTATCTATACCTGAAAAAACTATTGCAAATTTTGGTCCCATATATCTTACAAAGAAATATTCTTCTGCCAAGTTAACTTTTAATAATTCACTTACTTCTGTAATAACTGTATTACCAGTCTTTCTACTTATCACTTCATTAATCTTTTGTAAATTAACTATTTTGAAAAGGCATACTGTTGATGTTGCATATTTATCTATTATATTTCTTGCTGTTCCATAAAGATATTCTACAGATTTAAGTCCTGAAAATTTATCTTCTCTTACAATATTTTCTATTATCTTCTGATTTTCTACTGTTCTTAATACTGAAACAATATTATTTTTTACCACTTCCAAGATAGTTGTATCTATATTATCAAATTCATGTGGTTTACTTCCTTCTATTATCCAATATCCTATATATATATTATCCACATACAGAGGAAAAAACATAGTAGATTTTGCTCGTCCAAATTCCATTTTTTGATATGGTAATTTTTCTCCTTCTTTATCTATTGTTATATATTTGGGAGTAGCAGTTTGTATACTATCTCTAAAAATGGGGTCATTTTGAAGTGTTCTTAAAGTATCCCAGTGCTTTTCTTCTACATTGGATGCTTTCACTTTATATTCTGCTCCATTATATATAACTATAGTAGAATATTTTATATCATATCTTTCTATTAGTATATCATTAATTTTCTTTATTTTTTGGTCTACAGTACTTACTTCACTTACAGTATTCATAAAGTCTTGTAATACATTTAGACTTGCTATTTTTTGATTTGTATTATTAAATTGCTCTAATTTTTTGTGTATAGACATATTGTATAAAACTAATCCTACTATTGTAAATAACAACAATATTAGTATTATTATAACTGCTACTGCCAAAATAATCCCCTCTCTATTCTATTTTTAATATTTTTTCTTCATTTTATTTAAAGTATTACTTGTACTGCTTGAAAAATTACTATTATAATTATTGTATTTATTATTACTTTTTTCTTTTGATGGTTTATTACTAATTAATGGAAATACCATATTTCCTAATTTATTAAAACTTTGTATCATATTTTTTGAATAACCTCTTAAAGAAATTTTGCAATCTACTAGACCATCTAAATATTTACAATATGCTTGTTGATCGAAAGGAATGGTTGTATATTTCACATTATTTTTATCAAATAATTCTGTCATAAAAGACATACTAGGGTCATTATATGAGCTCATTCCACCAATTAATAATTTATCACTCATATTGTTTATTCTCATATGTTTATTAATTACTATTCTTAATTTATTTTGATCTAGTATATCTTTTGCTTTTAATTCTCTTAAAAAAGCTGTTAATGGTTGAATAGTTAATACATCTAAACTTTGTACTAAATATATTTCTTGTACTGCATTAAAATATTGGTCTTCTGTTTCAAAATCGCAATCTAACAATACAAGTGAATAATTATTTAGTAAAGTTTCTAAAACATTTTCATAATCTTTTAATCCTTCTATTTCATCTGGTAATGATGTATAAACAGTTAAATTTTTATTAACTTGAATTCCTTCTGGTACTCCCCTTCTTAGATTCTCTATACAATTATAGGCTATATTTCTTAATTCTTCTCTATTATCTGTGTATATATAATATGCATTCCTATTTTGTGTAAGGTCTAATATTGCTGTTTTTATTCCTTTTTCTGAAAACATTTGAGCTAAATTATTTACTAAAAATGATGTTCCATTTTTAGATGTACCTATAAATGATACAATTTTTTGGTCACTACTTATCAAATTATCTATATTAAAATTAACTGAAGAATTAAATTTATTAACATTTTCTATTTCTTTTGAACTTTGTTTACTAATAGGATTCATTCTTCTAAAATTTGGATTACTAATTGGTTGAGTATATTTATTACTTTCATCATCATCTAATTCTTGTAGTGATGTGTCATCATCTTCATCATCTTCATCATCTTCATAATCATCAAGTCCTGGTAGTGATGTGTCGTCTTCGTCTTCATCTTCATAATCGTCAAGTCCTGGTAGTGATGTATCGTCTTCTTCATCATCTTCATAATCGTCAAATCCTGGTAGTGATGTGTCGTCTTCTTCATCATCTTCATAATCGTCAAATCCTGGTAGTGATGTATCGTCTTCTTCTTCATCTTCATAATCATCAAATCCTGGTAGTGATGTATCGTCTTCTTCTTCATCTTCATAATCATCAAGTCCTGGTAGTGATATGTCGTCTTCATCTTCATAATCGTCAAGTCCTGGTAGTGATGTGTCGTCTTCTTCTTCATCTTCATAATCGTCAAATCCTGGTAGTAATGTATCGTCTTCTTCATCATAATTATCAAAACCTGGTAATCCAACAAAATCCTCATCAATAACTGATTTATTCTTTTTAATTTCTTCTATTTCTAAATCATCTATGACATTCTTATTTTTAGGTGGTCTTCCTCTTTTTCTCTTTACTGGTTCTTCTATATTAATATTTGTATCTTTAATGTCTTCTTTTTTATTTTTAGGAGGCCTTCCTCTTTTTCTTTTTACTGGCTCTTGTATAATATCTTCTACATTTGGAATATCTTCTTTTTTATTTTTAGATGGTCTTCCTCTTCTCTTAATTTCTTGACTATTATCTGTTTTATTCTCTGAAGATAATTTTCCTTCTGTTTTTTCTGTAAATTTGTCTTCTTGTCTTTTTAACATTTCCTGTTTTTGTTGCATCTTCTTCTTCTTTAATACTTCTTGTTTTCTCAGCATTTCTTCTTTTGATACTTTTTCACTTTTTTTATCTACTATTTTTTTTACTTTACTTGTGTCTACTGAAGTTGGAATTATTACTGGTTTACTCATTTTTTGTTTATTTAATTCTTTTTCTATAAACTCAATTTTTTGATTTTCTCCATTTTTCACATTTAATTTCTTTTCTCTTGAATTAAAATTTTTTGGGTTTAATCCCATTATTTGTCTATATTTAGAAGACCCATTTTCTAAAACTGATGTAACATTCTTTGGAAAAAAAGTAACTATTAATTTTAATTGCTCATCTGTATATTGTACAGCTATACTATCAAAGCTTTCAATATATTTTTCTTCATTTTTTCCAAGTCTTTTATAATGTGCTAATATATTTTGTATTTCTACTTCACTTACATCATTCTCATTTTCTGGTTTATAATCAACATCATCTGAATCAATTTTATAATATGCCTTTGACACTTTTTTACTTCTAGGCTTATTTAATAATTCACATACTTTTTCTACGCTTCTATCTTGTCCTACTAATGTATCATATATACCAATACCAAATAATTTTACTAATAATGGTTCTGGTCTTGTGCGTCTATCTGTACCAATTAGGATAATTGGTATATTTGTGCCATCTTGATTAAATGCTTCATCACTTATTTTATCTAGTTTATCAAATATAAATTTATCAATCGCTTCATAATTATTATTAGAAAATGGCTCTAAATCTTCACTAATAATTATTCTGTCATATGATTTATCTTTTTGTAATTCTTTTAATATTGCGTTAAAATAATATACATTTTTACTTGATATTATCTCTTTATAATCTCTCTGATATCTTTTTATTATCGACTCAGAAATCTTTTCATTATTTACCGCAAATAAAACCTTCATTTGTTTAACCCCTCCAACCTTTAACTACTATTGCAAAAATTAGTGGTAATACTTGACATATTACAGCTACAGTTATAATTGCAATCATAATATTAAAACCTTTATCTCTTACGTCCAATTTTCTTATACCTAAGACATATTGATATATAGCTGCAATTGCTATTCCTACAAAACATAATGGTATACTATATATTCTTATTTTATTTAATATATATGCTGATAATCCATATGTATCTGAGCCATAAGCTACTTTATAATCTTCTACTGTTTGCATTTCTTTTTCTTTTAATTTAATTAATTCCCCTGTAGAACTTTCACTTTGCAATACATTGTTTTTAGATGTGTCATTTGCAGTTACTACTGTATTACATATAGCAAAAATAAAAAATACAGTTAGCAAACAAGTTACTACTTTCTTCATATATTAGACTCCTTTCTACTGTTTATATATTACAAATATTAATTATATCTTTACTTACAATATCATACAATACAATAATTAAAATAGCAACAAAATATTAAGATTTTTTTGAAAATTTTAGTAGTTTTTTACATAATATTTACTTTTATATTTTTATCTTTATACATATTTTATTTTTTATACAAATTTTAATTATTTTTTAAGTTTTAAGTTATAATAAAAAGCTTCTAAATTTATCTTTTATAATATTATAATTAATAATCTTTAATAATATTATATATTTTTTATATATTAAATTTGATGAACTTTGCATATAATTTCCTATTATATAAAAAAACATCTACTAGTTATTAGTAGATATTTCTTCTTCAAATTCTTTAGATAATTTCCCAATTGCTTTTGTTTCAATTCTAGATACATAAGAACGAGAAATTCCCATCATTTCAGCAATCTGGTTTTGAGTTTTTGGTTTATCTCCATTTAATCCAAACCTAAGTTCTAAAATTAATTTTTCTCTGTCTTTTAAAACTTCTTTCATTTTTTCATACATTTTCTTTAATTTCATTTTTAAATCTACTTCTTCTTCTATATTTTTATCATTATTTTCTAAAATTTCCTGTAATGTTACAATATTATCATCTTTATCTTTCCCTATTGGTTCATCTAAAAACACTTCTGCTCCCAATTTTTTTATACTTCTTAAATGCATTAAAATCTCATTATCAATACATCTAGATACATATGTTGCCAACTTTACTCCTTTAGAATTATCAAAACTATTAATTCCTTTAATTAAACCTATTGTTCCTATTGATATTAGGTCATCTAAATCCACATTAGATGTACTATATTTTTTACATACATGTGCAACTAGTCTTAAGTTTCTTTCTATTAATATATTACGAGCTTCTTCATCTCCTGCCTTAAATCTCTCTAAGCAGACTCTTTCTTCTTCAGAATCTAATGGTTCTGGAAATAAACTATTACTTGAAATATAACCTACAAGAAAAATTGCAGTTTTTAAAAATGTTAATAAACCTGAAATTGATAGTACAAACATAAACGTACCTCCATTTTTTACTATACAATTAAATATATGTTTTTATTTTATAAAAGTGCATGGCTTATTAATTTATTTTTAATTATTGCATATTATATATATTGTACAAATTATTTGGAGGTACAATTTATGAGTTTTTTTGTTAATTGTTTAAAAGGTATAGCTTTAGGTGCAGGAGCGATATTACCTGGTATTAGTAGTGGTGTTTTATGTGTTATTTTTGGATTTTATGAAAAATTAATAAATAGCATACTTGCAATTTTTAAGGATTTTAAAAATTCTTTTAAATTCCTACTTCCTATTTTTATAGGTGGTTTTATAGGTGTATTGCTTTTTGGAAATGCATTAAAATACTTATTTTTTACTTATCCATCAGAAACCAATTTTGCTTTTATGGGTTTAATACTTGGAAGTGTGCCTATTTTATTCAAAAATAGTTGTAAAAAGAATACTTTTAAATTACATTACTTAATATATACACTAGCATCTTTTTTACTTACTTTACTTTTAATAAATTTTGAAAACGGTTTTGATTTTCAAGGTACAATAGCAAATACATTCTCTTTTTCTTATCTTATTTTATGTGGATTTATAATGTCAACAGGAATAGTAGTTCCAGGTGTTAGCAGTACAGTTATATTAATGTGTTTAGGTGTTTATTCAAACTATCTGAGTGCTGTAGCTTGTTTAAATCTTGAAATTCTTATTCCTATGGGAATTGGTTTAATATTAGGAGGAGTTATTTGGATGGTTTTAATAAAATGGTTATTTTCAAAATATTATACACAGACATTTTTTACAATAATTGGTTTTGTAATTAGCTCTACACTAATCTTATATCCAGGGTTTAGCATTAGTTTATCTGGAATTATATCTATAGTTTTGTTTATTATTTGTTTTGGTATTTCTTTTAATTTAGAGAAAATTTCAAAGTAAAAAACATTATAATATCATAACATTTATTTATAAAAAAACGTTCTAAATTATATTTTATAATTTATTAATACTAATCATATTTTATTGTTAATCTAACAAATAAAATCATAGTATACAAATTTAAAAATTGTATACTATGATTTTATATAACAAAAATTTGATTAGTTAATTTCTACTCTGTACTACAACTTAATATAAAAAGAATTGAAATATTATTTTTTTATAATATTAATCCTTTTTATATTAACCAAAATTTTCATTTTCTTCTTCTTAAAATCCATCCTGGTTCTACATCTATTGGGAGCTTCATTTTAACAGTTTGTCCTTGCTTTCCTGGATTTACATATTCAATTCTTTCTCCTGTTTCACTATCCCATAAATCATTAATTCTAAAATCAATTGCATCTATCTCATTTGGAATAATAATCTCTAAATAATCCCCTACTTGTAATCTATTTTTTATTTCTATTAATGATTTTTCTTTATTAAATTCTAATACTTTTCCACCAAATTCGTAATTTGCATTATATTGTTTACCTTCATATTCTTGAATATCTTTATTATTTCTATCATTAAAATAAAATGTTGTTAATCCTCTTGTTTTTGTTTTTTCTAGTTCTTTTAAATACTTAGTATAATCATAATTACTTGGATTTTTAATATAATCATCAATAGCTTTTCTATATGTATTTATTACAACAGCTAGATAATATTCTGTTTTTAATCTTCCTTCTATTTTTAAACTATCTACTCCCATATCAATTATTTCTGGAATTTCTTTAATTAAACATAAATCTTTTGAAGAAAATATATATGTTCCTTTGTCATCATCCTCTACAGGCATTAAATTCCCTGGATTATTTTTTTCCTCTACATATAAATTATATGCCCATCTACAACTTTGTGCACAATCACCTAAATTTGCACTTCTTCCTGCCAAAAAATCACTTAAAAAACATCTACCAGAATATCCAAAACAAATTGCCCCATGAACAAATATTTCTGTTTCTAAACCTACTGGAGTATTATTAATAATATCTTTAATTTGACTTTTATTTAATTCTCTTCCTAAAATAACTCTTTTGGCTCCATTTTTATACCAAAAGTTTGCAGAATGATGACTAACTGTATTAGCCTGTGTACTAATATGTATAGGAATACTTGGAGCTACTTCTTTAATTAATTCTACTATACCTCCATCTGCTACTATTATTCCATCAACATTTAATTTTTCTAACATTTTAGCTTGCTTTTTTATTTCTTCATAATTTTCATCCCATGCATAAATATTTATTGCTGTATATACTTTTTTTCCTATACTATGTGCATATTGTATTGTTTTTGCTAAATCATCATCTGTCATTTCTGCTCTAGTTCTTAATGATAATGATGATGTTCCTGCATATATTGCATCAGCTCCATATAAAAAAGCAGTTTTTGCCTTTTGAAAAGAGCCTGCTGGTGCTAATAATTCTGGTTTTTTCATATTTTTCCCATCCTCTAAAATATTTTTATTTATTTAATATCTCATCTGCTAATTTTTCCATTTCTTTTTTACTATCTTCATTCATTCTTGATTTTATAGTAACCATATTATCACATAAATCTATTTCTTTCATTCCATCTATTATGTTTTTCATTGCTTTTCCAGCAGATGGTGCCCAAGTTCCATTTTCTATTATACCTATTTTTCTCTTTTGATAATTTTTACTTTTTAAATGATTCAAAAAGTGTTCCATAGGTGGAAATACGTTTCCATTATAACTTGAAGCTGCTAAAATTAATTTATCATATCTAAAAGCATCTTCTATTGCTTCTGCAAAATCATCTCGTGTTAAATCTGCAAAAGCTACCTTTTTTGCTCCTTTTTCTTCTAATATCTTTACCATTTCTTTTGCCACTTCTAATGTATTTCCATGTATTGAACTACATGCTACAAATACTCCATCATCTTCTGGTTTATAGCTACTCCATATATCATATTTATTTATATAATATCCTAAATTTTCTTTTAAGATTGGTCCATGTAAAGGACATATCATTTTTATTTCTAATCCTAATAATTTCTTTAATAAAGCTTGTACTTGTATACCATATTTACCAACTATATTAAAATAATATCTACGAGCTTCACATGTCCAATCTTCTTTAGTATCTAATGTACCAAACTTTCCAAATCCATCAGCTGGAAATAATATCTTTTCTTTTATTTCATATGATACCATTACCTCTGGCCAATGTACCATTGGTGCCATAAAAAATTGCAAGCTATGTTTTCCAAAGTTTAAAATATCTCCTTCTTTTACTACAACTTTTCTAGAATCTAAATCTTCTATATCAAAAAATTGTTTTATAAAATTAAATGTTTTATCATTTCCAACTACTTTCATGTTTGGATATTTATTACATAATAAACCTATATTATATGCATGGTCTGGTTCCATATGTGATACTATTAAATAATCTACCTCTTTTCCATCTAAGTTATTATCTAAATTTTTTATCCATTCTTCTGTTGCTCTTCTATCTACAGTATCTAAAACAACATTTTTTTCGTCTTTTATTAAATATGAGTTATATGATATACCATTTGGCACTACATATTGACTTTCAAATAAATCTATTGTTTTATCATCTACACCTATATAAATTACATCTTCTGAAATACTTATATCTTTCATAAATTCCTCCATTCTATACTTTTAAAATAAAACATTTTCTATTATGTCTTCCAGAATTTTATCATAAATTTATGTGAATTGCAAATAAGGAAACTCTCGTTATAAAAAGAGCTTCCTTATTGTTATTATTAATATTTTTTGTATATTTATTTACTTCAACTTTAATAACCATTACAAATTACATTTTTTCAAAACAATCTTTTCCAACTCCGCAAAGTGGACAAACCCAAGTATCTGGTAAATCTTCAAATTTAACTCCTTCTACTTCTTCATCATATATATGACCACATACTGTACAAACATATTTACTCATAAAATACCTCCTTTTCATATGTTTTCATTAATTATATTACTGTTTATATAAAATAAATCAGTAAAAGTATTATACCATATGTATTATTTTATTTCCACAAATTATTTACATTTTTATATTTATTTGATATTATATTGATTAATCTATAGGAGGATATTATGGCGACACAATTAGAAAATTATAAATCTACACATAAATTATCTAAGATATATTGTCTTATTTTATATTTTTTCATTTTTGCATTTTTAGGATGGATATTAGAAAGCTTATATAGTGTATATGAATTAGGACACTTTACAAAAAGGGGTTTTTTATATGGTCCTATTTGTCCTATATATGGATATGGTGCAATAATGTTGATTACATTTTTAAATAAATATAAAAATAATTCATTTAAATTGTTTTTTTACTCTATTATTATCTTTTCTGCATTTGAATATCTTGTTAGTTTTATATTAGATGCATTATTTGGAGCACATTGGTGGGATTATACAAATGATTTTTTTAATTTAAATGGAAGAATTAGTATTTTCTATTCTTTTGCATGGGGAATAATTGCAATTTTATTTATTAATCATATATTTCCTTTTTTACAGGAAAAGCTTGATATTATTTTAAATAACATTCCTTATTCTTTTCTAACAACAATATTAAGATTAATTATTTTTATTTTTGTAGCTGACACATTTTTATCTTGTATACGCTATATTCTATAAAAATGCATTAAAATTGATTATAAACAATTTTAATGCATTATTCTATATCAAAAATACATACTAATATACCAATAGTTAATATACTTATAAATAAAAAGTTGCAAACCATACATGTTTTAATATATTCCAAAATTAACTGTGAGTACCAACCTTACACTTATCACTACACCTACTTTTTTCAATATTTTTTCTAAATTTATAAATATATTAAATGTTGATAAGTTATAAATTCATTTTTACAAAAAAAAAACTAAAATTTACAACAATTACTTAAGTATACTAATAGCAAGACCATCTCCAACTTCTAATATTTTTGTATCAAGTATGGGATTTTCTGTTGTTTCTTTTATATATTCTCTTAAATTCCTTACAGCAGTTCTTTGCTTATGTTTATTATAATCACTCATTACATATCCTTTATATAAGACATTATCAGCTATAATAATACCATTATCATTAAGCATTCTCATAGCCTCACTTAAAAAGAATGGATATTTTCCTTTAGCTGCATCTATAAAAACTACATCATATTTTTCATTTAATGTAGGTAATATTTCTACTGCATCGCCTTCATATAAATTTATTTTTTCTTCTACTTCTGCTTTTTTTATATTTTTTTTTGCTTTTTCTATTCTTTCTATATCTCTTTCTATTGTATCTATTTTTCCATTTTTATCTAAATACTCACAAAAACATATAGCAGAATATCCCACTGCTGTACCAATTTCCAATATTCTATTAGGCCTTTTTTCTATTAGTATTTTACTAATAACTTCTAATGTATCATCCATAATTATTGGTACATGTTCTTCTAATGCTTCTTTTTTTATCTTTTCTAATTCTTTTTTATTCATTATTAATAACATCCCTTTCTTTGCCTCTTCTAACACTACATTTATGAAAGGCACAAAATCTACATTTTATCTTAATTATCTTTTATTAATATTACTTTTATATGGCAACTAATGGAACACCATTTTTGTTTTTCCCAAATTAGCCTTAAGTAATGAACAATAAAAAGAGCTTTTGGAAAAAAGCTCTTTTTATTTATTTTATCCTCTTCTTGCTTCTCTTTCTCTTGTTTTTGTATCTAAAGTTTTCTTCCTTAATCTAACATTTTTAGGAGTAATCTCTACAAGTTCATCTTCTGCAATAAATTCGATAGCTTTTTCAAGTGACATTTGAAGTGGTGGAACTAAACGAAGTGCATCATCAGAACCTGAAGCTCTTGTATTTGTTAAATGTTTTTCTTTACATACATTTATAGCAATATCTTCATTTCTTGAGTTTATACCAACAATCATTCCTTCATAAACTTCTACACCTGCACCTATCATTAATTCTCCTCTTTCTTGTGCATTGTATAATCCATAAGTAACTGATGTTCCTGCTTCAAAGGCTACTAATACTCCTCTTGTTCTTGATGATATTTCACCTTTATATGATTCATAACATTCAAAAATGCTATTCATTGTTCCACTACCTTTTGTATCTGTTAAGAATTCTGTTCTGTATCCTATTAATCCTCTTGCAGGGATTTTGAATTCTATTTTTGTATGACCAGTTTCAGCAGGTTCCATATTTACCATTTCTGCTTTACGTCTTCCTAACTTTTCTATAACAGTTCCTATTGCTTCATCTGGTACATTAACTACTAATCTTTCCATTGGTTCACATTTAACTCCATCAATTTCTTTAAATATAACTTTTGGTCTAGATACTAATAGTTCAAAACCTTCTCTTCTCATTGTTTCTATTAATACAGATAAATGCAATTCTCCACGTCCGCATACTTCGAAACTATCTGCTGAATCTGTTTCTTTAACTCTTAAACTTACATTTCTTTCTAATTCTTTCATTAATCTATCACGAATATGTCTTGATGTAACAAATTCTCCTTCTTTTCCAGCAAGTGGTCCATTATTAACACTAAATGTCATAGATACTGTTGGTTCATCTATATCTACAAAAGGAATTTTTTCTGGATTATTAATATCACAAATTGTATCACCAATATTTATGTCTGCAATACCAGATAATGCAACAATATCTCCAGCTTTAGCTTCTTCGACTTCAGTTCTTTTAAGTCCCATATATGTAAATAATTTTGCAACTTTTCCTCCGAACATTTTTATCTTGCTTACAAATTGCAATAGACATTCCTGCTTTTATAGTTCCTCTTTCAACTCTACCAACTGCTATTCTTCCTAAATATTCATCATAATCTATATTAGATACAAGCATTTGCATATCTCCATCCATATCACATGCTGGTGGGTCAATTTGCTCAATAATTGTATCAAATATACAATGAACATTATCTGTTTCATCTTCTAAATGCATTTTTGCAATACCATTTTTAGCTGATGCATATATAACTGGAAAATCTAATTGTTCATCATTTGCATCTAATTCTATAAATAATTCTAATACTTGGTCTACTACTTTTAATGGATTTGCACCTGGTCTATCTATTTTATTTATAACTACAATTGGTTTTAAATTTAACGCTAAAGATTTTTTTAGAACTTCTCTTGTTTGTGGCATTGGTCCTTCAAAAGCATCTACTAATAATAAAACACCATCAACAGTTTTAAGTACACGTTCAACTTCTCCACCAAAATCAGCATGTCCTGGTGTATCTACTATATTAATTTTTACATCATTATAAATAACTGATGTATTTTTAGAAAGAATTGTAATTCCTCTTTCTTTTTCAATATCACCTGAATCCATTACTCTTTCTGCCACTTGTTCATTTTCTCTAAATATATGGCTTTGTTTTAACAAAGCATCTACTAATGTAGTTTTACCATGGTCAACATGGGCAATTATCGCTATATTTCTTATATTCTTATTATTCATTTTAAAATACATTCCTTCCTTCACCTTAAAGATATACTTAAAAATAGAAATTATGTATATCTTTTTTACTTTTACTATATTAAAAAAATTTATTATACAGATTGTTTATATTCATTACTAGTTCCTTCTAGTTCTCTTATTGACAATTCTATCTTTCTAGTTTCTTTATCAAGCTCTATTATTTTAGCATTAACTTTATTACCAATTTTTAATTCTTCATCTGGTCTTGCTATTTTCTTTTCACATATTTGTGATATATGTACTAATCCTTCAATTCCTTTTTCTAATTGAACAAAAGCTCCAAATGGCATTATTTTTACTACTTTTACACAAACAATATCACCAATATGATATTTTTCATCTATTTTATCCCAAGGATTTGGTCCTTTTTTCTCATATATCAGCATAAGTCTTCTATTTTCTTTGTCTGCTTGTTTTATTCTTACTTCTATTTCCTGATTTATTTTTAAAATCTCTTCTGGTTTTTGGTTCCTTCCCCATGCCATCTCTGAAATATGCAAAAGTCCTTGAACTCCTAATATATCAACAAAAGCACCATAAGTACTTATACTTGTAACAGTTCCTTTATATACTTTTCCCTCTTCAACATTATCCCAAAATTCTTTTAATTTCGCTTCTTTTTCTTCTTCTATTACATCTTTTATTGAACCAATTATTTTTCTATTTTTATCATTATATTCAATTACTCTAAATCTTACTTCTTTATCTAAATAATCACTAATAGTTTCAGCTCTTGTAATTCCAGATAATGATAATGGAATAAATATACGAATCCCTTTATAAGTTGCAATAAATCCATTCTCATTTACCTCTGTTACTTTTTCTTTAAATATACATTTATGATTCACTTTACTTTCAAACTCTTTTTTTGCATGCTTAATTTTAGATTTTTTATATGATAAAACAACATTACCTAAACCATCATTTAATTTTAATACTTCTGCTGTTATTCTATCACCTGGTTTAAATTCTTCTAATGGATTTGCATCTTCATCAAATGAATATTCACTTTTTGAAATTATTCCATCTGCTTTATATCCAATATCAACAAAAATCTCTCCATTTGAACTTATATTAATAATTTTTCCTGTGACAGTATTTCCTTCTTTTATATCTTTTAAAGACTGATTAATAAATTCTTCAAAACTTATATTATCTTCATATTTTTCCATAACACAAAAACTCCATTCGAGTAATTTTTTCTCACATCTTTATTAATCCTAAAAATCATTATATTTTAAAAGTCACATTTTAGTATAAAAACTTATTTTTTGAGATTTTTAAAATATCTAATTTTATTAAATTGTGAGAACTTATTTATATAGGTAATTCCCCACCTTAATGGTTCAATATTATATCTTAATTTTTTTCATTTGTCAACCTAATTATGTTATCCATTATTTCTTTTGTTACCTTATTTAGTACTTCTTTATTTTTTTCTTTTCCATAATACTCACTAAAATCTAAAGGTTTTCCATAATTCAAATAGACTTTTGTAAAAGGTTTAAACGTTCCTTGTATTCCTATTGGTATTACCTTTGTTTTAGTTCTTAATGCCATAAAAGCTGCTCCATTTTTTGCATCTAAATTTTTTTCCATACCCTTTCTTGTTCCTTCTGGGAAAATACCTAATATCTCTCCATTTTTTAGGGCTTTTATAGACCTTTTCATTGCTTCAATATCATTTTTTTCTCTATTTATAGGTATAACATCACCTATATGTAAAATCCATGAGAACAATGCATTTTTAAACATACTACTTTTACACATAAATCTAATAAATCTATTAGATGATGTTATTACTGCAATTGCGTCCAAATAATTTAAGTGATTTGCACATACAATGTAACTGTTTTCATCTTCTGGAATTCCCTTTTCTCCAATATTTTCTATTCTAAACATAACACGATATAAAAAATGTGCAAAACCTACAAAGAACTTTCTTTCAAATATTTTTAATTTTGTATTTGGTCTTTCTTTATATATTTTTTCTTCTAAAATAATTCTCTTTTTCTTTTCTTTTACTATTTTTTCTATTTCTGTTACAACTTGATTTATATTTTTTTTACTAGAATCTATAACAATGGCATCTTTTGCAATTTTTAGAGCACCATATTGTCTATTTTTATCATTTTCATCTCTAGCTTTCATATCTGCTAAAACTTGTTCATATGTAGATTCTATATTTTTTCGTGTATTTTGCTCATATCTTCTTTTAGCTCTTTCTTCTACATCTGCATCTAAATATATTTTTACATCTGCATTTGGAAATACAACAGTCGTTATATCTCTTCCTTCCATTATTATATCTTGCGATTTTGCCATATTTCTTTGTAATTCTACTAATTTTTCTCTAACCTCTTTTATACTTGATACTGGTGATACTATTTTAGTAACTCTATTTGTTCTTATTTCCTCACTTACATCTTGTCCATTTAACAAAACTATTTGTTTATTTTTTGTTTCTTTTAATTCTATTTGCATATTATTAAGTAATTCCATTATTTTTTCTAATTCATTTAGGTTAATATTTTTATTAAGCATTTCTAGTGCAAGACATCTATACATTGCTCCAGTATCAATATTAACAAGCCCAAGTTTTTGTGCCAAAATTTTTGTTACAGTTCCCTTTCCGCTTCCAGCTGGTCCATCTAAAGCTACTATAAAAGCCATAAAATCCTCCCTTATTCTTTATTTCTTTGAACATTAATTCCTTTTGCAAAAACATCTATTTTTTGAGTATTCATTGTTGTTAATCTTTCTATTTCCTTTTTGCATTTTATTTTAAATTCTCTAAGTTCTTTTATTATATTAACTCCATAATTTATTATTACTTCCATATAAATATAAGGTCCTGCTTCTGTTTTTTGAACTCTTATTTTAGATATTTTATAAATGGCATCATTTCTTATTGCTAAATATTCAATTATTTGTCTAAATACATTATCTGATATTGTAAAATTACCTAAATAACTAAATGTAGGTCTTATTATAGATTTTTCTGCTATGTATGGGTCATTTCCTTTTCCTTTTGATTTAAATATTTGAAGTGGGTCTAACATATATCCTGAAAAATCTTTTTTTATTTCAAAAGTAGGTACTGGTATTACATGTTTTCCTTCAGTTACACGAATTCTTCTTGCTTTTTCCATTTCTTCTTCTGTTGCAACATCATTTATATATATAGTTTTTGATATTTTAGGTAATCCTAAATTTCCAGCTATTTTTTCTACCATACCATCAGAAGTACCTAAAATTAGTATTCCATCTGGTTTATATTTTTTTATTGCTTTTCTTATTTCTTCTTTTTCCTTTTCTTTAATGAATAAAGCATGTTTAACAGTTTCTATTTTTGTTGGTGCCTTTTTTGCAGAGTTGCCTGCAATTACTGCATTATCTTTAATTAATAATCCATCATCTATAATATAATTTATTCCATTTTCGTTTGCAACCATCTGAGCTCTATAGCTTTTTCCTGTTCCAGATGGACCTACAAAAGCATATACTTTCATATTATTCATATTATAAATCATTGTTTTCTCCCTTATATAAAAATATTGTTAATTTGTCTTATTTAATATAGAAATAGTAAAATTAAGATTTTTGTATGAAGAATTTATTTTTTCAGGTTCTTTTACAATTTGTATATTTTGTTTTTCTTTTAACTCATCATAAAGTGCTGTACTTCCATCATCTATAACAATAATTCTTCCCTTAATATTATCTAAAATAGATAAATCTTCTACAGTTTCCATTTGTGGTGCATATGCTTTATATGCATCTTCTACAGTCCAATGATATGCATTAAAATAAATTTGCTTATTTTCTGGATATTTTATAGCAAATATTGAACCTACACCTATTTCTCTATATATAAATATGTCATCTTCTTGTATATTATTATCAATAATTTTTGTTATTTTTTGATTGCTTTCATTATAGTTTTCTAAATAAAATTTATAAGCATTTATTCCAAATAACATAATTATACAACTTGCCAATATTATAGTTATCCATTTCTTTTTTTCTAATGAAAATATGTAACTAACAGCAAATATAAGTAGTCCAATCATAGGTATTGTATATCTAGTTGTAAATATATCTGTTTTTATAGATAGTATTAATGAAACAAATATTACTCCAAAATACACAATTAATCCCCATATGCATACTTTTATATTTGAATCTTCTTTTCTCTTTGTAGCTATTTTTATAGCTACATAAATCAATACTATACTTGCAAATATAAATATACTTGTTTTTAATATTTTTGATTCTATCATTCCTGTATAATTAAATGTTAGTATATCGAATAAAATATCTGGATATTTTATTTGTATCCAAAATCCATTAGACACTCTAAGTGCTTGTTTTAGAAATACTATTAGACCGTGGTATAAATAATATTATTTGAGTTATTCCTGTAATTAAAAATTCCTTAATATACTTCTTATTTTTTATTGTATATGCAAATAACATAAGATTAATAATTCCTATTGTCATCATTGCAAAATAGTGTGTATATGCACTTAACAAACTAAATATAGCAAATAATATCCAATTCTTTTTATTACTTTCTTTACTAACTATTCTATATGTATATATTCCTGTTAATGTTACAAATACTCCTGCCCACGAATACATTCTAATTTCACTACTATATAATAGCATTACTGGTAAAAACATTGATAAAAAAGAATATATAATACCAGTTTTCTCTCCAAAATCTTTTCTAATATGTGTATACCCTAAAGCACTTAATACTATCATTCCAAGTATTGAAAAAAATCTTAGTGAAATTATACTATTTCCTGTAAATAGTGTAAAGAATTTAGCAAAAATATAATAAAATAATGGATGAACATCTGTTGCTCCAATTCTTACTAGATCTATAAAATTATGATTTACTAATCCTAAAGTATATGTTTCATCAAACCATATATTTGTATGTAGTCCTGCTAAAATCATAAAAATAGCACCAATAGCTATAACTATTATATGTATAATTTTCATATTTTTTCCTGCTTTAATTAATTTATTATTATCTTCTATTTTTTGCATTATCTTTTCTCCTTATTTTGTAATTTATGTTATTTATTTACACATTCTTTAGTATTATAACACTATTGTAATTATTTTTCTATTATTTATGATAAAAAAATATAGTTTATAAAAAAGTATATAATTTATTTTTATATTTTTACACTTGTAATATAAATTCATTTGAAATTTATTACATAAAAATGGACTCTCTATGTTAAACTTATTTTATTGTTTCCAATATTAATATACTAAAATCGAAAAAAAATAGGATGCATTTTATAAATAACATCCTAATTTTTATAACATCTATGAAACTTCATTTATTTTTATATCTCTAACATGATTAATCTTTTCCCATTTAGTTTCTCTTTTAAATAAACATTTAAAATTAATTAATAACCATGAACCTAAAAATAGAGGATATAAAACCAAACCTTTAATCATAGGTTTTATTGGCTTTTTATCTAAAATCATAATAATTATTGCAGTAAATATTGGTAATAAAAATGTTGGTAATAAATATCTTAAACAGTTAATAACTAAATCCATAGTTGACATACCATTTCCAAAATACATAACAAAATTTAGTATTAATAAAACTATTGTTAAAACAAACATTGGTATACTACCAAGCATATATAATAAACCATCAAAATTCATTAATGTTTTATGTTCTTTTACAGCTGCTGCTAATGGTTTTGTATATTCTTTTAAACATTGCATATGTCCAACTGTCCATCTTGACCTTTGTGACCAGCTTTGTTTAAATCCTACTGGTTGTTCATCATATACTATTGCATCTGTTGCCCATCCTAACTTTTTACCAGATATTATTGTTTTTAATGAAAATTCAATATCTTCTGTAAGTGTAACTGTATCAAAACCATTTGTAGGTTTTATTAAATCGAATTTAACCATAAATCCAGTACCATTAATTAGTGGTGATAAACCTAAATTATATCTTGCTAAATGATAAAATCTATTCATTGTCCAATAAAATATTGCATATCCTGCTGATACCCAACTATCTGTTGGATTTTTTATATCTCTATATCCTTGAACTACTTCTTCACCTTGACATAGTTTTTTATTCATATTTTTTATAAAGTTAACATCAACTATATTATCTGCATCAAATATACAAAATGCATCATATTCAGCATTTTCTTCTATTTTTTGTTTTAAAAACCAATCTAATGCATATCCTTTAGTTTTATGTTCTTCATCAAATCTTTCATAAACTATAGCACCAGCTTCTTTTGCAACCTTGGCTGTATTATCTGTACAATTATCTGCTATTACATAAATATCAAATAATTCTTTAGGATATTTTTGTTTTTTTAAACTTGCAATTAAGTTTCCTACAACTATTTCCTCATTATGTGCAGGTATAATAGCCATAAATCTGTTGTTTTTCTCTTCAATAATAGGTTTATCTTTTAACTTTACTAAAGAACATACACTTACCATTAATTGATATAACCAATATATAGTAACTATCCATACTAAAGCTTGTTGTAACATATATAAATATTCCATTTTTTCTCTCCTCTTTAATAATACTTTATATTATTAAAAATATACTTCATATATTATTATACTATTTTATTTTATTTTTGCAACTTTTTATGATTAATTTCTAGTTTTTTCATCATTTTATTGTTCACAATTACTTAAAAGTACATACTAGCCAAGCAAAAGTTTATATTTTAAACCAATCGCTTATGGTACTAAAGTATAACCTTGTTAAATCCTATAATATGTGGTATAAAACAAATTCACACTACTCATCTGCCATTCTTCAAGATTGCTTTAAATTTATAAATATATAAACCTTTGCTTGATGGTAACATTGTGTCAAAAAAAGTGCAAATTATTTCCAACTATCTACTCTGTAATACAAATACTTTCATCATTTTTTGCTTCTAAATCTTTCATACTTAAATTTATTCTTCCTCCGAGAATCTATTTCTGTAACTTTTACTGTAATTTCATCACCTACACCTAATACATCTTCTACTTTTTCTACTCTTTTACTAGATATTTTTGATATATGAAGTAATCCTTCTTTTCCTGTACCTAAATCTACAAAAGCTCCAAAAGGCATAATTCTTGTAACTATTCCATCATATATTCCACCTACTTCTATTTCTCTTACTATATCTTTTATCATTTTTAATGCTTTTTCTCCACCTTCATTATCTGTACTATATACACATACCTCTCCATTTTCTTCTATATCTATTTTTACACCTGTTTCAGCAATTATTTTATTAATCATTTTTCCACCAGGTCCAATTACATCTCTTATTTTATCTACACTTATTTTTGTAGTTAAAATTCTTGGTGCATATTTTGATATCTCTTCTCTTGGTTTTGAAATTTGTTTTAACATAATTTCATCTAATATATAATCTCTTGCAACTTTTGTTCTTTCGAAAGCTTCCTCTATTATATCATATGTCAAGCCATCTATTTTAATGTCTACTTGTATAGCTGTAATTCCATCTTTTGTCCCACCTACTTTGAAATCCATATCTCCAAAGAAATCTTCTAATCCTTGAATATCTGTAAGCATAACATATCTATCTGGATTTTGTTTATCTGTTACTAAGCCTGTTGAAATACCTGCTACTGGTTTCTTTATTGGAACACCAGCATCCATTAATGCTAAAGTACTACCACAAATACTAGCTTGTGATGTTGAACCATTTGAAGATAAAACCTCTGATACAACTCTTATTGCATATGGAAATTCTTCTTCTGATGGAAGCACTGGAACTAGTGCTTTTTCAGCTAATGCTCCATGTCCTATTTCTCTTCTTCCAGGTCCTCTTGATGGCCTTGCTTCCCCTACACTGTATGATGGGAAATTATAGTGGTGCATATATCTTTTGCTATCTTCTTCGTCTATACCATCTAGCATTTGTTCTTCACTTTTCATTCCAAGTGTTGCAATAGACATTACTTGTGTTTGTCCTCTTGTAAATATAGCACTTCCATGAACTCTTGGTAAAACTCCAACTTCGCAAGAAAGTGGTCTTAAATCTGTAAGTCCTCTTCCATCTGGTCTTTTATGTTCTTCTAAAATCATTTCTCTTACACATTTTTTCTCTAAATCGTGTATGCTATCTGCTATATCTTGTTTCTTATTTTCTGTTTCATCTTCTCCATATTTTTCTACAAAATATGATAATATATCTTCTGTAATTTTTGTAATATTTTCATCTCTTACTTCTTTATCTATAGCTTGTACATCTTTATACATTCTATCTTTAAAATTTGCTTCAATCTCATCATATACATCTTTGTCTATTACAAAAGATTTATATTCAAATTTTGGTTTACCAATTTCTGATTGTATATTAGAAATAAAATCACATATATTTTTAATTTCTTCATGAGCTTTTTTTATTGCTTCTAACATGCATTCATTTGGTATTTCATCTGCTCCAGCTTCTATCATTGTTATTTTTTCTTTTGTTGCTGCAACAGTTAATGTTAATCTTGAATTTTCTCTTTGCTTAACTGATGGATTAATTATTATTTCATTATTTACATACCCCACATTTACTGCTGCTGTTGGTCCACCAAATGGAATATCTGAAATTGAAAGTGCACAAGATGCACCAATCATTGCACATACTTCTGGTGAATTATCTTGTTCTACAGATAATACTGTAGCTACTACACATACATCATTTCTAAAATCTTTTGGAAATAAAGGTCTTAGTGGTCTATCTATTGCTCTTGATGTTAATATTGCTTTATCTGCTGGCTTTCCTTCTCTTTTTTGAAAACTTCCTGGTATTTTTCCGAACAGCATATAATTTTTCTTCATAATCTACTGAAAGTGGGAAAAAGTCTATTCCATCTCTTGGTTCTTTTGATGCTGTTACATTTACCATTACAACAGTATCTCCATATTTTACCATTACACTTCCATTTGCTAAACCTGCAATTTTTCCTGTTTCAATAGTTAAATCTCTACCTGCTAATTTTGTACTATAAGTTTTAAACATAAAATCTCTCCTTTTTTTATTTATATTTTGTACTTGAAATTAGCGGTAACCTCGATGAAATCTTTTTGTCTAACTTGTTTTTTACAAAGAAAATTATTGAAACACTTTTAATATATAATGTGTTTTTATAATATACAAATTTCTTTAAACTAAAAACTTCATCCAAGCTACATACTAATTCAAGTAATTTTAATTATTAATAATATTTTAAGCTTTTTTTAAAATTTAATTTTAGTAATTTTTTCTAAATTTATAATTTTAAATCTTTAACTTTTGTTACCTTTCAAACTTATTTACATTTTTTTCACCTCACACCAGGCAAATACATTAATTAATATAATTGTTTATTTTATAAAATTTCAATTTTCATATATTTTTCTAAATATTATGACATTACTTTTTAGAAAAAATGGACGCTTTTTGCATAAAGCTAAAAACGTCCTATTGTTTCTTTTATTTTCTTAATCCTAATTTTTCAACAATGTCTCTATATCTTTGGACATCCTTTTTACCTAAATAGTTAAGTAAACTTCTTCTTGAACCAACCATTTTTAAAAGCCCTCTTCTAGAATGATTATCTTTTTTGTGAACCTTTAAGTGTTGTGTTAATTCATTAATTCTTTCTGTTAAAAGAGCGATTTGAACTTCTGGAGAACCAGTATCTTTTTCATCTCTTTTATAAGTATTAATAACTTCTTGTTTTCTTTCCTTTGTCATTTTTTTGCACCTCCTGATATTTTTGCCTTAAACTGAGTTATAGTGGTGTGTTTTTCTAAAACTAAGTATAAGGTAAGTCGCTAATTTGTTTGCAACATGTATATTTTACCATGTTTTTCTAGAAAAAGCAAGCATTTTTTATTCTTTCCATTGCTTCTTTAGTATTTTCTCTACTTCCAAATGCAGTTAATCTAAAATAACCTTCTCCATTTGGCCCAAATCCAACTCCAGGAGTACCTACCACTGCTACTTCATTTAGTAATTTATCAAAAAAATCCCATGATTTAACTCCATCTGGCAATTTTAGCCATATATATGGTGCATTTACACCTCCATAAACTGTAAATCCAGCTTCTTTAAGACCTTCTCTAATAATCTTTGCATTTTCTTGATAGTAACTAATATTTTCATTTATTTGTTTTCTTCCTTCTTCTGTATAAATAGCTTCTGCTCCTTTTTGAGTTATATAAGATGCTCCATTAAATTTTGTACATTGTCTTCTATTCCATAATTTATTTAAACATACTTCATCACCAAATTCTGTATAACCTTTTAATTCCTTTGGAATTACTACATAACCACACCTTACTCCTGTAAATCCTGCTGTTTTAGAAAAACTTCTAAATTCTATTGCAACTTCTTTTGCTCCTTCTATTTCATAAATACTGTGTGGTACATTTTCTTCTTGTATAAATGCTTCATATGCTGAGTCAAATAAAATTATAGATTTATTTTTTTTTGCATATTCTATCCATTTTGATAATTGCTCTTTTGTAAGTACTGTGCCTGTTGGATTGTTTGGCAAACATAAATATATCATATCTGGTACTTCTTTTGGAAAACTTGGTTCAAAATTATTTTCTTTATTACATGCCATATATATTATATTTTCATACATACCTGTTTCATTATTATATTTTCCAGCTCTTCCAGACATAATATTAGTATCTAAATATACTGGATATACTGGGTCTGTTATTGCAACTTTATTGTTTTTTGCAAATAAATCTACTATATTTCCTGTATCACATTTGGCTCCATCAGATATAAAAATTTCATCTTTTTCTATATTTATTCCTTTTTTCTTAAAATCTATTTCTATGATTTTTTCTCTTAAAAAATCATATCCCTGTTCAGGTCCATATCCCATAAAAGTTTCTTTTTTTGATAAATCATCTACTGCTTTTTTCATTGCATCTACACAAACTTTTGCAAGTGGTAAAGTTACATCACCAATTCCTAATTTTATAATTTTCTCTTTTGGATTATTTTTTTGGAATTGTGCTACTTTTTTTGCAATAGTAGAAAAAAGATAGCTATCTTGCAAATCCAAAAAATTTTCGTTTATATTAATCATATTTATCAGCCCTTTATAATGTATTTACAATCAATTTTTAGTTTTAAATTACATTAATTAAATGATTGTATAAGAAAAACTAATGTAGTTTAAAAAGTGTTATACAAATGGTAATATATTTTCTAAATTTATATTTTTATATGTACTTTTATTTAATAATTATATTTTACAATTTCATAGTAATAATTATATTTTTTACTAAAATTTATATAAAACATAAAACAAAACTATAATATATCTTTAAATATCTTTTGATTTTTTTAAAAAATTTTCTATAACTCTCTTGGTAATTCTATTTCTCCTTCAAATACAGTAGTTGCAGAACCTGTCATATAAATATGATTATTTTTTTTATCCCATTTTATATTTAAAGTTCCTCCTAACAACTCTACATTTGCTTCATTTTCTATATAATTATTTAAATTACAAGCTACAACTGATGCACAGGCACCTGTTCCACATGCTAAAGTTTCTCCTGCTCCTCTTTCCCATACACGCATTTTTATATTATTTTTATCTACTAATTGAATAAACTCGATATTGGCTCTTTTAGGAAAATGACTATCTTTTTCTAATATAGGTCCATATTTTTCTATATCAAAGTTTTTTACATCATCAACAATTGTTATTGCATGTGGATTTCCCATAGATACACATGTAAAATTAAATTCTTTATTATCTATTTGTATTTTTAAATTTTTTACAGGCGAATTATTAGATATAACTGGTATATGTTCTGCATCCAAAATAGGCTCACCCATATCTACCTCTACAGTTTGTACTTTTCCTTCTTTAATATTAAATTTTAGTTTTTTAATTCCTGCTAAAGTTTCCACATTAATAGTTTCTTTATTAGTTAAGCCTTTATCATAAACAAACTTTCCTACACATCTAATTCCATTTCCACACATTTCTGCTTCACTTCCATCATAGTTAAACATACGCATTTTAAAATCTGCTATATCACTTTTACATATTAGTATTAATCCATCTGAACCAATTCCAAAATGTCTTTTACTAATAAATTGAGCTATGGTTGATATATTTTCTATTTCTTGACTATTAGTACAGTCAATATAAACATAATCATTCCCTAGCCCATGCATTTTTGTAAATTTAATCATAATTTTCACCTCTAAATTTAGGTATTAATAATAGATACAATATAATTATATTGTATCTATTCGTATTTTATCATATATATTTTAGATTTTTCAATATATATTTTAATAAAAACAACAGAAAATATTTTTTTCATTTCCTTTATTAGAATATTATTAATTTATTTTCATAAGTGCTATTGCTAATATTAATGCTTTCAATATTTTAGATGTTATTACAAAAATTAAAATCCTTTTCCTACATCTTTTATCTGTTTTCTTATATTTAATTTGCTATTCTTCTTTTATAGTATCACCATTTTGTGCTATTAAATAACAGGCATAACATGTTAATTTATAGTCTTTTTGCTTTCTTTCTGCTCCTGAATATATTTGTACCATTTTCATCAATATGCTTTATATCTTCAAAAGTTTTATTATAATTTTCTTTATTATCTAATTCTTTCATTTAGCAACATCTCCTTTCTCTACTCTAATATTTTCTAGTTTATAACACTATAATAAACTTGTACTATCTCTATTCCCTTATTTTTAGATACAATTAATAAATCAAATAGTACAATTTTTAAAATTCTAAAATATCAACATTTTGTCTTGCTACACTGTGTTTTTATTAAATTTTGATAGTGGATATTTATTTTCCAGACTATCTATGTAAAAGTAATCTTGTTCATAAAAGAATAAATATAGCTTATCTTTAATAATTACCCTGTGTGGCTCCACATACGCTAAATTGGTATGTTCCACAATTCTTAGGCAACCATTTATTATTTATAGTTTTACCTTTTTCATTTTGCAAGTCCATTCAATTTTAGAGAGTAATTCTTTCCTCATATTGATTTCTTTTTTAATTATATGTAACATAATACCACAAAAACCTCCTTATTTTAAGACTTGGGGTCAAAAAAAGACCGCTTCATTTTTGAAACGGTTTAAAGTTTTTTGTGTTGTCAAATTCTAAAAGCCTTGAAATTAAGTTATATCAAGTATTATAGAGAGTCCGACAAAAACTTATCATGGTGGAGATGAGGAGAGTTGAACTCCTGTCCAATAACTCTTCCATACAAATTTCTCCGAGTACAGTTTGTTATTTATCTTCCCTAAAAGTACGTAAACAAACATACTCACTCTTAGGTATCTATATAAATACCCTCTATTCTCTATAGAAAAAAATAGATTTGTTTCCCACTATTTTGTCGCCTTATTCAAAAACATGGGTATTAATGATAAGACGTCGCCACAATCTTAGGCAGCGAATGCTAATTTATTGTTATCAGCGTTTATATTTATTTTTGCTTTTTTATAGTGGCCAAAGCAACCATCCACTACTCGCTATTTGTACTTCTAAATTACTGTCGAAACCAATTACATCCCCATATACATTACTATTATATACGATTTTTTTAAAATATACAATATTTTTTTATATTTTACTTGCATCTTGTTTTTCTTTATGCTATTATAATGTATGTAACACTTAGGGGTATAGTGTCAATGGTTAGCACGATGGTCTCCAAAACCACAAGTCTGAGTTCGAGTCTTAGTACCCCTGCCAAGTAAAGATTAGAACTTTTAGTTCTAATCTTTTTTTATCACAAAATTAAATCCATTGTTAGATATATAATTATTTTATCTAACCAAGACTATTTTGATTAGATAATCGTTTTATCTAATATAGGAATTTGTATTTAAAACTATTTAATCTAAATAGCTTTTATACATAATTATCTTATCATTAACCTAACTAGTTTTTGTATACAATCATTTCATCAATACCCTAATTTATTTGTATACAAGTATTTTCTCAAAAACTAAACTAGTTCGTCATAAAAAAATATTATAACAAAAGAGGTATATATATGGAGAAATTAATTAGTTTAATAAAAAAATTCTGTACTAAAGAAGTTATCTTTTATGGTATATTTGGTATTCTTACAACAGTAATTAATATTGGTGTATTCTATTTACTATCAAAATTTATTCACATTGAAGAAAATATTTCTAATAATATTGCTATTATTGCAGCAGTACTTTTTGCATATTTTACTAATAGAAAATTAGTGTTTAATTCAACTGCATCTAATTTTAAAGAGAAGCTAATTGAATTTGGAAAATTTATTTTAGGAAGATTATTTACTATGATTATAGAATCTGTTCGGATTCTTCTTACTATTTAATATTTTACATATTCAAGAATTAATTAGTAAAACATCTATAACAATTATAGTTATTATTTTAAACTTTTTTATTAGTAAATTTTTCGCTTTTAAAAAATAATTTTATAATATATCAATTATTTCGGGGGCTACTAGAAAAAATTTAAGGAGGTTATCTTATATATGTCTAGTAGTTTTTTCAAACGCTTTTATTCAATAATAATTTCAATATTTATTATTATACTCTCAATAAACTTCTTGTTCATACCTACAATTGTTGGTAATATAGAACAAAGTAATCTTAATTCCATATCTTTTAAAACATCTAATACAAATAAAGCTAACTCTATAGAAATTAATAATAATGGATTTACATGGCCACTTCCACGGATATAGAACTATTTCTTCCCCTTTTGGTAAAAGAAACTCTCCAACTAAAGGTGCTTCTTCTTATCATAGTGGGATTGACATTCCAGCACCACCTGGTACTAATATTTTTTCCGTCGAATCTGGAGTAGTTATACTTGCTAAATTTAATGGTTCTGGAGGATGTACTGTTATTATATCTGCTAGTTCTTACCAATTTATTTATTGTCATGTTTCTCCTAGCTTTTTAGTTTATCAAAATCAATATGTAAAAAAAGGAGACTTAATAGCCCAGGTTGGACCTAAAAATATATATGGCTTTTCTAATAATCCATATAAAGATTCAAATGGAAATCCTACAAATGGTGCTACAACTGGACCACATTTGCATTTTACAATAAAAAAAGACGGCACTGCCGTCAATCCATTAAACTATTTTTAAGTTTTACATATCATCATCATCTTTATCTATCTCGAAGTCAACTTCTTCTTCTAAATCTTCTTTTTCTTCAATTCCAGAACAACCTGAGCATGAAGAACAGCTACCTGTACAACATTCCTCATCATTCCAATCCAATTCTATTGTATTATGACATTCTGGGCACTCTATTTCTTGGTTCACATTTGTTTCAACATTTGATGTAAATACATTATTACAATAAGGACAAACTATTTCAAATTCATAATCATCTTCATTATAATCATCATAAATATCGTTTTTCATATCTTCTACTATATTTTGTACCTTATTTAATTTTTGCTCTAATTTATTTTGATTTTCTTCTAAAGCATTTATTTTTGATTCAGAATATTTAGACATATTATCAAACATATTCATAAACATTGTAGAAATTTCATTTATCTTATCTTTAACAAAATTAAATTGTTCTTCATCTTGTATGTTTTTTTCTATTTCCTCTATGATTTTATCATACTTCTTTATAAATTCAGACATGTAAAAGCATCCTTTCTATTATACTCTTTCCATATATTCGCCAGTTCTAGTATCTATTTTTATAGTATCACCTATATTAACAAATAGTGGAACATTTATTGTATATCCATTTTCTAATGTTGCTGGCTTACCAGATGTAGTTGTTGTATTTCCAGCAAATCCTGGTTCTGTATATGTAACTTGTAATTCAACAAACATAGGTGGTTCTACTGCAAAAACATTTCCTTTAAAAGATAATATTTTTACATTCATATTTTCTTTTATATATTTTAAGCTATCACCTAATTGTTCTTTATTTAAAGGCATTTGTTCATAAGTTTCATTATCCATAAAGTAGTATAAGTCTTCATCATTGTATAAATATTGCATTTCTCTTTTTTCTATTTCTGCTCCTGGATATTTTTCAGATGGGTTAAATGTTTTTTCTAAAACTGCTCCTGATATTACATTTTTTAATTTTGTTCTAACAAAAGCTGCTCCCTTTCCTGGTTTTACATGTTGAAATTCTACTACCTTATATACATTTCCGTCCATTTCAAATGTTGTTCCATTTCTAAAATCTCCTGCCATATATACTTCTGCCATTATTATTTCCCCTTTCAAAAAAATTATTTATATTTCTCATATTTTTATATCATACACTATTTTTGCTTAAAAATCAATAGTTTCTGAATATATTTACACTCTATCCACCACAATATAATCTCTATTCGATTTAGTTAAAATATCACACCCATATTTATTAATTAAAATTGTATCTTCAATTCTAACCCCAAATCTATTTGGTATATATATACCTGGCTCATTTGTAATAATCATTTTATCTTTTAAATTCATATCAACCTTACTATTTATATATGGTATTTCATGAATATCTAATCCGGACTCCATGCCCTAAACTATGAACTAAATCATATCCATTTAATTTAAAGTCATTTTCTACTATTTTAGAAATTGTTCTTATATTAGCCCCTTCTTTTAAACATTCAGTTGTTTGAATCTGATTTTTTAACACTAAATTATATATTGGCTTAACATATTCTGGAACATATCCTGCAAATATTGTTCTTGTCATATCAGAACAATATCCTTTATATTTACACCCAAAATCTATAGTTATTGGGTCACCTGCCTCTATTTTCTTATCTGTTTGTATTGCATGTGGCATAGATGAATTTCTTCCAGAAGCTACAACTGATTCAAATGCTACTCCATCTGCTCCATTTAATTTAAAAAATCTTTCTATCTCTAATCCAACTTCTTTTTCTGTCATTCCTATTTTTATAAATTCTTTTAAATGTTCAAAACAATTATCGGTTATCTTACAAGCGATTTTTATATTATTTATTTCTTCTTCGTCCTTTATCATTCTTTGTTTTTCTATTATTCCTTCTGTTTCCTCAAAATTATTAATTTTATATTTATGAATATATTCTTTGTATTCTGCATATGTTAAGTGATTTTCCTCAAATCCTACATTCTCACAAAAATTATAGAAATTTTCATAATCATCTTTTGATATATCTTTAAAATTGCAAACTATTATCTCATCATCAATAGTAATTATACTATTAACATGTTCTATATATCTTCCATCTGTTATAAATAGATTTTCCTTTCTTGTTATTAACAATACTCCTTCTGCATCTATATTAGTTAAATACTTAATATTAACAGGATTACTAACTATCATTCCTTGCATATCTAACACTCTTAATGTATCTCTTAACCACTTAATCTTTGTATTCATAAAAATCACCCTATACTCTATTTTTTATTAGTGCTATTGCATTTGCAACTACACCTAATAAGATTTCAAATGGAACAAATATAATTATAAAACTACTTATTACAATAAATGGCCCAAATGGAATATATTCATTAGTCTTCTTTCTCTTTATTAGCAATAATATTATACTAAATATAGAACCTACTAAAAAAGAAATTATTGATATAGTAATTATACTTCTCCACCCAAAAAATAATCCCAAAGCTCCTACTAATTTTACATCTCCAAATCCTATTGCTTCTTTTCCAGATATTAAAGAACCTACTAATGTTATAAACAAGAAAATACCTGTTCCAACAATCATTCCCAAAGCTGAATCTATTGCTACATTTAAATTTGAAACGCCCTGTATAAAACTAAATATAAGTCCAAGTTCAAATATTGTTAAAGTTAAACGATTAGGAATTCTCTGTTTTTTATAATCTATTAGCATTACTGTTATTAACATTGGTGTTAAAAACATATATGTATATGTTTTTATATCTGATAATCCATATGTATAAAGCAAACCTATAAATAAACCTGCATTTATAAACATTAATATATATTTAGGCGTTAATTTTTTTAAGTAAATCTTAAAAAGGTCTTTGGAAATCACTTTTTTATATTCACTTAGTCTTATAACACACCAATCAGTCAATTGTCCAACTATTATGCCTATAAAACCAAATAAAACATAATATAATATATGTATATCATTAATGTACATTTTCTAATTTCCTTTCTCTTTATCTTCTATTTTTTTTAAATAACTTTTTATAATAAAATTTTCTATTGGTCTTTTTATCTTTGTAATAAAAATATCCTTTTCTTTAATTGGTTTAACTAATATAGAAAACATCTTACATCTATTTGCTCCTATAACATCTGTCATAATCTGATCTCCTACTGCAGCAATATTTTTAGAGTTAAGTTCTAGTTTTCTTCTAGCCTTATTAAATCCAATTTTTAAAGGTTTTTTACCAAAATAAAAATATGGTACATCAATTTCACTAGCAACTTTACTTATTTTATCTAATTTATTACTATTAGAAAGTATACAAAATTTAATTCCTTGTTGTTTTAAATCTTGTACCCATTCTTTTGTCCCTTTTGGAAAAACTCTATAATAATCTATTAATGTATTATCTACATCTAATATTATTCCTTTTATATTGTTTTCTCTTAAATATTCTATTTTTATATCTCTTACACTATCAAAATAACCGATTTGGATAAAAAAGCATATAATCCTCCTACTCTTCCTTGATTATATTACCAATATGTTGATTTTTTGTCAAGGTTTTATAATATTGCTATATATAAATATTATTTGTATATAAAAACTGTTTGAAAATAATTATGTACAATTATTTTATATAATAGGAAAGCTCTATTAGTTAAACTTCACTCTATACTAGAACTTTCTTATTATATAAAATATTCTTAAGGCCTAATATATATCAGACCTTAAGAATTGAACCTTTAAGTATTTACTATAAACTAATACTAATTAAAAGATATAAACTTATACATAATTTAAAACTATTACTTAAAACACAGTAAATTTTTATTTTATACTATTTACAAAATCTATGTTTCCCTATTGTAACAGTTTGTGGTCTTGACCAAATCCACTTATTCGTAGCAGTACTTGGATTAAAATAATATATTGCACCATATGAAGGATCCCATCCATTTAATGCATCTTGCGCAGCTTTTTTTGCAGTACTATTTGGAGTTAAGTTAATTTGTCCATCATCTACAACATTAAATGCCCCGTGATTGATAAATTACACCAGCTATAGTGTTTGGAAATGAACTACTTCTTACTCTATTTAAAACAACTGCTCCGAACTGCTACTTGACCTGTATAAGGTTCACCTCTTGCTTCTCCATATATTAATCTACTTAACAAATTTACATCATTTGAATTACTTCCTCCACTAGATGTTCCTCCAGAAGATGATGCAAAAATCCCCATAGCCTCAAGAGTGTTTTTACCAGCAATTCCATCTACAGCAAGTTTATTTTTAGATTGAAACCATTTAACAGCTGAAAGTGTTTGACTTCCATATATTCCATCTATATTTCCATTATAATATCCCCATCTTTTTAATTTAGTTTGTATTAGTCTTACTTCTTCCCCCCTAGAGCCATATTTAGATAAAGCAAATATTTCATCATTCCTAAAAAAGATATTATAACTAATAAAAAGTGAGAAAACAATTGTTAAAATCAATCCCATTTTAATTCTATTTTTACTTTTCATATTTATTTTATTTTTTCTTTGCATAAAAAATCCACCTCATTTAAGACTATTTTTTCCTAAATAATGTGAATTTATACTATTTTTTTTAAATATATTAATTTATATGTTTAGAAAATACCTGTTATTTCTCCTTTTTCATTAATCTTCATATTTTCTGAAGCTGGAACTTTTGGAAGTCCTGGCATTGTCATAATGTTTCCTGCCATAACTACAATAAATTCAGCTCCTGCTCTTAATACTAATTCATTTATTTGTATCGAAAAAGGTTCTTTACATTCCAAATTTTTTGGATCATCTGAAAAAGAATATTGTGTTTTTGCAATACATATTGGCAAATTACTATATCCTAATTTCTCAATTATTTTCATATCTTCAATTGCTTTTTCAGAGAATTCTATTGTTTCAGCTCCATAAATATTTTTACATATTTTTTGAATTTTATCTTTTATATTAGAATCTAATTCATAAGCATATTTAAAATTATTTTGTTTATCACTTAAAACTACTACCTTGTTTGCTAAATCTATTGCACCATCAGATCCCTTGCCCCAAGATTCAACCAAACTCATTTCTATATTTTCTTTATTTAATACTTCCTGTAAATAATTAATCTCTTTATCAGTATCATGATTATATCTATTAATAGCAACTATTGTTTGTATACCAAACTTATTTTTTAAATTATCTATATGTTTTAGTAAATTGTGCATTCCTCTTTTTAATGCTTCTAAATCTTCTTTTTCTATATCTTCTTTTGGCATTCCACCATGATATTTTAAAGCTTTGATTGTTGCTACACAAACAACTACATCTGGAACCTTTTTTATTTTTCTACATTTTATATCCAGAAACTTCTCTGCACCTAAATCTGCTCCAAACCCCGCTTCTGTAACCACATAATCTGAGAGTTTTAAAGACAATTTAGTAGCAACAATACTATTACATCCATGTGCAATATTTGCAAAAGGTCCTCCATGAATTATTGCTGGTGTATGTTCTAATGTTTGTACCAAATTTGGATTAAATGCATCTTTTAAAAGAATTGTTAAAGCTTCCTCTGCCTTTAGCATTTTTACTGTAATAGGTTCATTTTTACTATTATAACCAATTACAATATTACTAATTCTTCTTTTTAAATCTAGTAAATCTTCTGCCAAACAAAAAATTGCCATTATCTCTGATGCAACTGAAATATCAAATCCATCAGTTCTTGGAACTATTTTCCTTTCTTTAGACAATCCTGTATCTACAACTCTTAATTGCCTATCGTTTAAATCTACACATCTTTTCCATGTAACTGTTTTTATATCTAATTCATTTCCATGATATATATGATTATCTATTATTGCTGATAATAGGTTATTTGCTGAAGTAATTGCATGAATATCACCATTAAAATGCAAGTTTATATCTTCCATAGGAGCTACTTGTGCATATCCTCCACCTGCACCGACCACCTTTTATACCAAAAACTGGTCCTAAAGATGGTTCTCTTAATGTAACTACTACCTTTTTTCCTATTTTCTTTATAGCATCTGCAAGACCAATAGAAATTGTTGTTTTACCTTCTCCTAATGGTGTTGGATTAATAGCTGTAACTAAAATTAACTTCCCATCTTTTTTATTTTTTTCATAAATATCTAGTGGAAGCTTAGCTTTATATTTTCCATAACATTCTATTTCATCTTCTTTAATTCCTAAATACCCAGCAATTTCACTTATATTTTTTAACTTAATTTTTCTTGCTATTTCTACATCTTCCATAATTAATAACCATACCTCCTTTACTTCTACTAATGCCAATTATTACAAATAGTCCATTTTATATTTTATATAATTAAACTATTATACCAACTACAATACCTATTGTTGCACCAACTAATACTTGTATAGGAGTATGTCCTAATACTTCTACTAACTTTTCTGAAACTTCTACTCCTGTTAGTCCAGGTGTTTCTACAATTTTATTTAATATTTTTGCTTGTTTTCCAGCTGCTCTTCTAATTCCTGCAGCATCATACATAACAACAAATGCAAAAATTAAAGAAACCGCAAAAATAGCACTGTCTATACCATATGCCTTACCTACCATTGTAGCTAAACTTGTTACAACAGCAGAATGAGAACTTGGCATTCCGCCCTGCTCCCAATATTCTTTTAAAATTAAATTTTTTAGTTGTAACTAAATCATAGAAAACTTTAAATAATTGTATAAAAAACCATATACATAATGGTACAATAATATATTTATATTGCATAAAAAAATTCATTTGTTTATCCCCTTCAACTCTTTTTAAAGTACTTTTTAATAACTAGTAATTAAAACTATATATAACTATCATATTTATTAAACTGTTACATTAGTATAATATTAATAAAACTATATGCTAAAGCTTCTTCTTTAGCTTTTATATATTTTTTGAATTTTATAAAATAAACTATTTTATAATTCACTTACATGAGTAAACTCTTCTTCTTTTAAATCTTCCCCATCTTGAATTAGTATAGATATTTTCTTTTCTGCACTTTCTAATATTTCATTACATTTTTTAGAAAGCTTAATTCCTTTTTCAAATTGTTTAACAGATTCGTCTAAATTCAAATCACCTTTTTCCAAAGTTTTAGCAATTAATTCTAACTCTTCCATTGCACTTTCAAAACTTATATTTTCTTCTTCCATATTTTTCACTTGATTATGTCTATCTTATTTATATATTATAGACATAAAACAAACCCTCCTTTATTGTTGTATATCAAATTTTCCAGTAACAACATCTACTAAATACCATGCAAGTGTTGCTGTTGTAGAAGAATCATTAACAGTAACTATGTATTTACCAGATGCATCAATTCCCATTGTTACAAAATATACATTTTCAGTTGTTCCCCAGTCACTTTTTACTATATTTATTGCTTTTTCTTCATTACTTGCTCCATTATTTTGCATAACTTCTGTTGTTTCATTAGTTACAACATTTTGTGTAATATTATTTTCAATATTATTTTCTGTGTGTTTATTTTCCACTTCATTTTCAATAACATTATTTTGTGTTTCATTTACTATATTTTTTTCTGTTTCATTAATTTCTATTTTGGTACTTTGATTTGTTTCATTTATAGAACTTTGTGTGTTATTTACTTCCTCATTCTTATTTAAAATATTATATCCAAATATTGCTACTACAGTAATAATTATTATAACTAATACTATTAAAAAAATGGTCTTTAAATTTTTATTCATCTTATCTTCCTCCATTATAAAATTTTAGCATTTGTATTTCCATCAGAAAATCTTATACTTATCTCATCACCTTTTTTTAATTGTTTAGATGATTTAATAATATTATTTCCAGATTGAACAATAGAATAGCCTCTTGCAAGTGTTTTAAGTGGACTTAATCCATCTAGTTTAGAAATAAGTTCCATTTGTTTTGATTTATCTGATTTTAATTTATTCATTATATACTCTCTAATATTTCTTACCCCAATATCTATAAGCATATATTTTTCGTTAATATTTTGCATTGGTTCTTTAAAGACTCTTAATGACATACATTTTTCATATCTTAATTTCATTATTTCTATTTTCTTTTTTAAAGCTTGTTTATATCTAAAACTATAACTAATAAGCCTGTTTTGTAATTCTCCGTGTATCTGCAACAGATAATTCTGCTGCAGAAGATGGTGTAGGAGCTCTTAAATCTGAAACAAAATCTGCTATTGTAAAATCTGTTTCATGTCCTACTCCAGAAATTATTGGAATTTCTGAATTAAATATGGCTCTTGCAACTATTTCTTCATTAAATGGCCATAAATCTTCTAAAGAACCACCGGCCTCTTGCTAAAATAATTACATCTACTAACTTTTTTTCATTAAAGATTTGTATACCTCTTGCAATTTTCTCTCCTGCACCTTTACCTTGAACTGGCACAGGTAATAATTTTAAATATACATTTGGATTTCTTCTTGTTGAAACATTTATAATATCTCTAATAACAGAACCAGTATTAGATGTTAAAATACCAATACATTTTGGCATTAATGGAATCTTTTTTTTATGTATTTTATCAAATAAACCTTCTTTTTCTAACTTTTCTTTTAATTCTTCATATGCTTTGTATAAATCACCTATTCCATCTTGTTTAATTGCTTTGGCATATATTTGATACACACCATCTCTTTCAAAAACAGAAACAGTTCCTAAAATCATTACTTTAGCTCCATCTTTAGGAACAAAATCAAGATTTGCTGTATATGATTTAAACATAATACATTTTATTAAAGATTTTTCATCTTTTAATGTAAAATACATATGCCCTGTATAATGATGTTTAAAATTAGAAATCTCACCTTTTATTAGAACATTATTTAAATATTCATCATCATCAATTTTATTCTTTATATATAGATTTAACTCTGATACCGTTATTGGATTATATTGCATTTTATATATTCTCCTTTTGCAATTTAACTACATGTTATTTTGTTTAATAATACTTGCAAGAACTCCATTAATAAACATTGAAGAAGTATCATCTCCATAACTTTTTGCAAGTTCTACAACTTCATTTATAACTATTTTATAAGGTAAATTTTTATATAACATTTCACATATTGCAAGCTTTAATAATGTAACATTTATTTTTGATATTCTTTTTATATCCCAACCAGATTTTAAATTCTTAGAAATTAATTCTTCAATTTCTTGTTTATGATTGTTTACCTGTATTATTATATCTTTCATATATTCTTTAGTATTTTTATCTTTTATTTCATTAGTTTCACAAAATAATTCAAATTGTTCTAAATCAAATTCTTTTTGAATTTCTAAACTATATAACAACTTAAATACAAGTTCTCTTGAAGCAGACTTATTCATATATATATTTACCTTTCTATTTTATTTATTCTTTTATTATGTTATTTATTGCCTCTATGTTTTTTATTTTTACATTTACTTCTTTTATATCTAAATCTGATGTTTTCTTAACTACTTGTTTTATCTTTGTTTGCATATTATCTGTTAATTCTCTAATTGTAACATTTTCTTTAACAAGTAAACTAATATTTATAATTATATTATTTTCTTTATCAAATTTCACCTTATTGGTAAATTCTTGTATACCATCAAAACCTTTTATAGTGTTATTTACAAGATTTTCTATAGAAGACCTTGTTATTATAAGTTTTCCTTCTTCATTTTTTAATAATATATTATCTTTATAAAAATCACTCTTTTTAGTCCCAAAAAATATACATTTTAAAGATAATAATATAAAAAATACTGATATAATAAGAATAGTAGTTGCAATATAACGATATGTTATAATTGATTGTAAAATATTTATAATACTATCAATTTGTAACCAATTAAAAATTAACAAACAACAAATAACTGATAATATTAATATTATAATAGAATATATAATTAAAGTTATTTTTTCTATAATTTTCATATTAAACCTCATTACAATTTTTTAATTATTTTGCGAGCACAAATTCAGTGCTCGCTATAATGTTATTTTTGTATTTCTTCTTTTTTGTCTGTTATTGCATTATCTGTATTAACACCTTGAACATGAACATTAACTTCTGTCACATTAAGTCCTGTCATTGTTTCAACAGCTTTTTTTACTTTATTTTGTATTTCAAAGGCAACATCTGGAATTCTTGTCCCATATTCAACTATAATATTAACATCTATTTTAGTTGTTTTTTCACTTATTTCTACTTTTATTCCTTTTGCTAAATTTTTCTTTCCACTTAATACTTCAGAAATTCCTCCAGCAAATCCTCCAGACATTTCATATACACCTTGCACCTCTGATACTGCTACACCTGCAATTACAGCTACAACATCATCTGCTATTTTTATATTACTATTTTCTAAAGCAATTTCTTCTCCAATTTCTTTTACTTCCTCATTTTCCATAACATAAACCTCCTAATTCTTTTTTATTTTCAAATTATTTAACATATCATAAGTATACCAATATTTCAAAAATTTTACAACAATATTTAAAAAATTTAAACAAAAACTTAACAAAAGAATAGGATATATTAACAATTTTCACTAAAATCCTTAATATGTCCTATCCCTTTTAGAAACTATTATTGATGATTATGTTTTCTCCCACCTAAAATATATCTATAAACAATATTATCATTTATAATAGTAAATTCTCCTTCTTCTCCTTCTATTGTTTCATAAAATAATATAGGCATTCTTAATTCTTCTTCTATATCTAATAATTGGTCAAAATTCTTAACATCAATTATTTTTAATCCATCTATTTCTGTTGGAGTTACAATCTCTGCAACAATATCGCCATAATTTTTTAATATTCTATTTAAAGCAATTTCATAATCTGTTTTTCTGTTAGATAAAAATATTTTTCTAAATATATTTAATATTCCTAGTATAGAAAATACAAAAAGTGCAATTCCAACTATTAATAAAATTATATTAATTTCATTTTTATTTATAGCTTCATCAAAAACTTGTCCTTTATTAACTGGTTCGTAATTTTGTATAATATTAAATACTTGTCCATTTAAATCCATTCTTAAATCTATAACTGAGTTATCTTTTTGTATTTTTTCACTTTCGCTTACATTAATTTCTGAATTTACAATTAATTTAACATCTAAATATGATTTTATTGGTAATCCAAATTGCTCTTTAAAACCTTTAACTTCTTTATTAAATTTATTAAAATCAATTTTTACATTTTCATTAATATTAATTTGATTAGTATTTAATTCTACATTTTTAGGTTTTATAATTTCATATTCTTTTGACCAAAGTTTTGTTCCCTGAGCCTGTCCTGTAGGATAATATTCTACATTTAATTCAGCTATAACACTATAATTATATTTAGATGTTGCCTTTTGTGATACATTATAATTATATCTAAAATTTGCATCTATATAATCAACTAATTCAGTTATATATGTGGCATTCATCCCCATGTATTGTTGATTTATATAATTATTATTTTTTAAATATACTTTATAGTCACTATTTCTAGTTATATTATATGCATATAGCATTTTCATATCTTCTTTAGGTGTATTAAATGATTTTACAATACAAATAAAAGAAATGAATAATGCAATAAAAAATATACATATCTTTTTTAAATTATTACCCACATTATTATCCATTTAGACACCAACCTTTTCTTATGTTTGAATATTAGACTTTCTTTTGAATAAAAATTCACTAAACCATACAGATGGATAACCAATATATGGTATTTTAAATTTTACAATTCCCATCACTTGATTTTCTTCTACTCTTTTCGTATCTGGAAATTCATTATTATCACCTTTTGTAGTGAAATATAACTTTCCATCCTCTTCTTCTATATTTGTAACTCTATGTATTATAGCATTTCTTTCTAATTGATATTGTAATATATCTCCTATTTTTATGTTTGAGGCATCTTTTGAATTTATTTTTTTACAAATAACAACATATCCTCTATAAAAATCTGGTACCATACTATTAGACATTACTGCAACAGGTTTATATGGAAATAATCCTGCAATAAATACAACAACAAAAATTACCATACCAATATATATAACTGTTTTTTTGGGATTTATATTTTTCTTTTGCTTTCTAGTTAATCTATTTATTTTTATAGTGTGCTCATAATTTATGTATATAAATAAAACAAGTGCTAATAACATATCTAATATTGATGTAAAAAACCAATCTATATTAGGAAAAATAGGTAACAAAACTGTTGCTAAAGCAATAGGTATTCTATATGAATATATTAATAAATATCCTCCTGTTTTAGCTAAATATGTACAAATAGCAGATATAACAGTTCCGAGGAATTAATTTAGCTACAAAAAATTTAAAAATAGTTTCTCCATTTTCAAAATTAGTAAAAAAATCACTATAATCTAAATTAATTATAACAAATACTATTGTAGCAATAATATAATTTTTTATATTATTTGAGCTATTTACTAATTTACTTCTTACATATTCTTGTAACAATAAAGTACCTACTAGAAAAATAATGTTTTTAACTATTATTCCAAAGTTCCTAGAATATGGGCTAATTTGATAACCATAAATTAACCCCAATAAAAAATATATAATATAATACAATATAACTATTATTAAAGTAGTTTTTATTTTATCATTTTTTCCTTTAAACCTTGAATGTTCATTTTCTACTGGAATAGACACAATAAATAATACTATCCAAATCATTAAATTTATTATTCGTGTATATTCACCGAAAATAATTTGGTACTATAAAAAAAGTTAATATAGAAGAACCTATTAATATAATTGATATTATTATTAAATAAAAAATAATATTTATATTTCCTTTGTTCATGTTTTCTCCTAGCTCTATTGTTCAAATTGTAAATAACTAGCCATTCAAACTTAACTTACAAATTAAATATGCGAATATGATAATTTCTAAATGAATACATCATTTAGAAATTGTTAATTCGCTTTTTCAATAACTATTTTTTTATACTAATCAGCTTGTACATAATTTAATGTAATTGTTGCTGTTTTTGTTTTTGTATCAGTTATTTGTGTTACATTTTCATCCCAACTTACTGTTACAATATATTCTTTTTCAGTTCCTGCTAATAACTCGTCTTTTGAAGTTGCATTAATAGAATATTTAATTGCACTTGGCTCTTGAGAATTAGCTACTTCAATTCCTGTTACTTCATCTATCATAGCATTTATTGTTCCTGAATTTTCTACAGTAACTATATAAGATGCTGAAGAACCTGGATATCCTAAATCAACATTAAATGTTGCAGATGTTGCTGTAAATGATGGTGTAGATTTGTCTTGTGCTCCAGTACTTGAATTGCTACTAGATGCTGTAATCGACTTTATATGTACATCCCATTCTGTTGTAATATTTGCTGTTCCACTAATTACTAATTGTTGTGATAAAGCTGCATATCCAACTGCCATTCCCATAACAGCAATTAATAATATTACTAATAATATATTTTTATTTTTTGTTCTCATAACAATTCCCCCTATATGGTATTTATATATAATAATAGCATAATTATCCAAAAAAACAATTACGAAACTATAATTGTAACGCAATTGTTTTATTTTTGTAATATTTCTGTAATATTATATAAACATACTTCCACTTTGTATATTATTACCTCTTAAAAAATCTGCTATCATCATTCTTTTCGCATTTTCTCCTTGAATTTCTAATACTTGCACATATCCATCTTTAGCCTTTATAATTAATCCTTTTTTAGAATCTGATATTACAACTGTACCATAATCAATATCACATAATCTATAACTATATTCTTTTAATTCTGTAAAATCTTTTAACAACTCCACTTCTGTTATTACTTTTACTTTCCAAAACTTTAGCTTTTTATCTCCTAAATATGTGTATGCCCCCATTATAGGGTTTAACCCTCTAACAAGATTTTTTATTTGTATTGCAGTCTTATTTTCCCAATCAATTTTAGCAATCTCTTTTTTTAACATTGGAGCTACAGAAAAGTCATCTCCTTGCTTTTGTCTTTTAATAGAACCATCTTCTATTTGTTTTAAAGTGTCTATTAATAAATTACCACCTAAACTAGATAATCTATCCCATAGTTCTCCTGTTGTTTCATCTTCTCCAATACTAACTTCTTGTTTTAAAAGCATATCTCCTGTATCCATACCTTCATCCATATACATTGTTGTAACACCTGTTACTTTTTCCCCATTTATTACCGCCCATTGTATTGGTGCTGCACCTCTATATTTAGGAAGTAATGAACCATGTACATTTATACATCCATATTTAGGTATATCTAATAACTCTTTTGGCAAAATTTTTCCATAAGCAACTACACATATAACATCTGGATTTAACATTCTAATTTCTTGTAAAAATTCTTCATTATTTCTTACTTTTAAAGGTTGAAATATTTTCAATTTTTTCTCTAATGCATATTCTTTCACAGGAGAAAACATCATTTTCATACCTCTGCCTTTTGGTTTATCTGGATTTGTAACAACTCCTAATATATTATAATTTGATTCATATAAACATTTTAAAGATTCTTTTGCGAAATCTGGCGTTCCCATAAATACAATATTTAACATATATTCTCTCCCTTTACATCTATTTAATCATAATTTATATCCAACTTAAAAATTAAAAAAACATATACTAGCATAACACAGATTAATATATTAATCTGTGTTATGTAAAAACAGTATCTTCTTTAAAATAAACTACAAATATAATCTATTTTGACTCTTGCTCAACTACTTCTAATGTACCTGGTATTATTTTATCTACAAATAATACTCCATTTAAATGGTCAATCTCATGTGATAAAGCTTGAGCTAAAAGACCTTTAGCAGATATTTTTATTTGTTTTCCATTTTCATTTAAAGCTTTTATAATAACCTCTTCTGGTCTAATAACTTTAGCAAATTTATTTGGAAAACTTAAACATCCTTCCTCAACTTCTTTACTACCTTTTTCTTTAATAATTTCAGGATTTACTAATTTTATTGGACCTTTATCATCATATAAGTCGATTACTACTAATCTTTTCAATATACCAATCTGTGGTCCTGCTAAACCTACTCCATTATACTTGTGCATAGTTTCAACCATATCATTTAAGATTTCTCTTATTTTGTCATCCACATTTTCTACTTCTCTAGATTTTTTTCTTAAAATTTCATCTCCATCTTCTCTTATATTTCTAATTGCCATTTCATTTGCCTCCTTATTACAACATATTGTTAGGATTAAGGTCTATAAATACCTTAGAAGAATCCTTTTTTTTCATTTTACTAAATTCGTTTAATGCATCATTTACAAGCATAATAATATCATTTTCAAATTTACATTTAATTATTATTCTCCATCTATACTTATTCTTTATTTTCTCAATTGGTGATGGAACAGGTTTATATAATAATATTTTTGCATTTTCCTTTAATATCTTTTCTTTAAAAAAGTTATATAATAAATTAGATATTTTTTTAACTTCTATCTCATCTTCACTTGTAACACCTAGCATAATTATATCACAAAATGGTGGATATTTCAAACTTTTCCTTAACATGATTTCTGTATTATAAAATAACTTATAATCTTGTTTTTTTGAATATTCAATACTAAAATTATCTGGGTTATATGTTTGAATAATAACTCTTCCTTCTTGTTCTCTCCCAGCTCTCCCGAGCTACTTGTGTTAGTATTTGGAATGTTTTTTCACTTGCTCTATAATCATCTAAATTTAAATTACTATCTGCTGCTATAACACCAACTAATGTAACATTTGGAAAATGATGTCCTTTTACAACCATCTGAGTTCCTATTAATATATCTAAATTATCATTTTTAAAAGTACTTAATATTTGCTCATGTGAATTTTTTTTAGTTACTGTGTCTACATCCATTCTAATGGTTCTTGCCTGTGGAAATAATTTTTTAATTTCCATTTCCAATTTCTGAGTTCCTGTTCCAAAATATCTAATATTATTACTATTACATTCAGGACACTTAGCTAAAGTTTTGGTTTCATACCCACAATAATGACATTTTAATTTATTTTCTTTATAATGATATGTTAATGTTACATTACAATTTTTACATTTAGCAGTATATCCACAGTCTCTACACATTATAAATGTCGAAAAACCCCTTCTATTAAGAAACAATATAGTTTGTTTTTTCTCTTTTAAATTTTTCTCTATTTCTGTAAATAATTTAGTACTTATCATACTTCTATTACCATTTGCAAGTTCTTGTCTTAAATCTACTATTTCTACACCGTGGCAAATTAGAATTATTAGCTCTTTTAGTTAATTCAAGTAAAACAGTTTCATTATTTATAGCTTTATAATATGTATTAATATCAGGTGTAGCACTTCCTAATAATAAAGGAACTCTATTTTTTTCAGCTAAAAACTTTGCTATTTCTTTTGCATTATATCTTGGTGTCATTTCAGATTTATATGATGAATCATGTTCTTCATCAATTATTATTAATCCTAATTTTTTAACAGGTGCAAATATAGCTGAACGAGCACCTATTATAATTTTTGCTTTTCCAGATTTTATTTTTTGCCACTGGTCATATCTTTCTCCAACAGATAATTTACTATGTAAAACTGCAATTGAATCTTCTCCAAATCTTGCTATAAATCTATCAACAGTTTGAGGAGTTAATGAAATTTCTGGAACAAGCATTATACTACTTTTCCCCTCATTTAGCACTTTTTCAATTAATTGCAAATATATTTCTGTTTTCCCGTGAACCTGTTACCCCAAAAAGTAAAAATTCTGTATGAACACACATATCTAAACTTTCACAAACTTCTTCATACGCTTTTTTTTGTTCATCTGTTAACATCAAATTATGTGTAGTTTCACAAACTTTATGAATAAAAGGATTTCTTTCTACAACTTTTTCAAATATTTCTATATAACCATTTTTTTCTAATGTTTTTATTATACTTCTTGTTGTTTCTGTAAATAACTCTAATTCTTGTATAGCTATTTCACCATTATCTATTAAAAATCTTAAAACTCTAATTTGTTTATCTGATTTTATCTTTTTTGAATCTATATCTTCTTCTATCTCATAATCCTCTTTTATTAAACTTACAAAAGAAGATAATTTTTCTTTTACTCTATTTGTAACTATTTTAGTTGTTGTTCCTGGTGGTAGCATTAATTTTATACAATCTGATGTATTACAAAAATATCTATTTGACATCCATTTGGCAAGTTCTACTTGGCTTCCCCCAATATAGTCATTTTCTTCTACTTTTTCAATATCTTTTACTTTATATTCTGAGTTTTCTTTAATACTTACAACAAATCCTTCTTCTAATTTCTTTATATTTCCAAATTTTACAAACACCCTTGACCCTATCTTTACTTTTTCTTGTAATTCATATGGTATATTATAATCGAAGGTTTTGTTTAAATTTTTTACATTACTATTTATTATTATTTCTGCAATCATAAAATTTTCTCCTGTTTATTGGTTATTATTTCAATTTTCTTACATTATTTTAAACTTAATTAAATAAGATAAAAAGTTCTAATAATAACATTTAGTTACCTTTTTAGTTGTAAAATATTATTTATTTTAATTTAAAATATCAAAAAATCTCTATTTTATATTACTATATAACAAAAAAAATAGCAAGAATAAAAGTTTCCTGCTAGTTTTTTTGCCATTTAATATATTCCTCTTTTATTTTCTCAGCTGTTTCTTTTGGTGTTAAATTTGTTGTATCTATAACTAAATCATAATTTGATAAATCTTCTTTTCTTACATGATATAAATTCCAATATCTTTCATTTTCCATTTTATATCTTTTCATTATATCTTCTTTTTGTTCTTCTATAGAACCAAGATTTTCTGTATTTTTTCTATTAGAATCGTAAAAAGCTCTTTTTGCTGCTTCATTTATATCTACAGTTAAATATACTTTAAAAGATTCTGGAACTGCATACCAACCAAGTCTTGCATCAATAATAAAATTATCATGTGTTTTTGCATATTCTGATGCACTTTTTTCTATTTCAACATCTATTTCTGGATGCTTTTTTACATATTCGTTAAAAGTTGTTACATCCATATTCATTTGTTTAGCTAATTTTCTAAAATATTCTCCATTTCTATAAATCCCATAATTTAAATCTTCTGCTAATATAATAGATGTTGTTCCTTTTCCACTAGCTAGTTCTCCACCTAATGATATTATATTTCTCTTCATTCTTTTACCTCTTTAATACTTCATATTACTTTACTCTTTATCCAAATTACTATTTTCAGCTAAAAATTACCTGTTAATAGTAATTATCCATTTGATACTTCGATTTTTCCTTCTGCAATTTCATCTGCTGCTAAAGTAACAGGTGACTCATCATCTGCATCTGTTAAAATCTCACTTCCTATAGCTATTTGTCTTGCTCTTTTAGATGTTGCTATAACTAGTCTAAAACGATTATCTACTTTTGTTAATAATTCACCAACAGTTGGTTTTACCATCATTTTAAAATTCCTCCCTTTTTTTATATAGTTTTTTAAACTTAAAAATATAAATACAAATGCCCAAAATGACTATATTTTTCAAATACATTTATGGGCAAATTTAATTTATTAAACAGTAAAAATTATTTATTCTTCTACTATATCATCTTTATCTAGTCTTCCTGCAACAGTTTCTGGTTGAACTGCAGAAAGTATTACATGACCTGAGTCCATAATAATAACAGCTCTTGTTCTTCTACCATATGTTGCATCTACTGCCATCCCCTTATCTTTTGCATCTTGAACAATTCTTTTAATTGGTGCTGACTCTGGACTAACAATAGAAATAATTCTATTTGCAGAAACTATATTCCCAAACCCAATATTAATTAATTGCATAACATACACATCCCTTCATATATTACTCAATATTTTGTATTTGCTCTCTTATATTTTCTAATTCTGTTTTAATATCAATTACTAGATTAGTTATTTCTAATTTTACAGATTTAGAACCTATTGTATTTGTTTCTCTATTCATTTCTTGGATAATAAAATCCAACTTTTTTCCTATGGCGCAATCTAATTCCATTAAATCTCTAAACTGCTTTATATGACTTTTAAGCCTTGTTAATTCTTCTTCAATGGAACATTTATCTGAATATATTACAGTTTCTTGTGCAATTCTTGTTTCATCTATTATATTAGCATGTAATAAATCTTGTATTCTTTCTTTCAATTTTACTACATATTCTTCAATAAGTCCAGTAGAAAACTCAAAAATATTATTAACCATAGATTCTACTTTATCCATTCTTTTAATTAAATCTTCTTTTATCTTTATTCCTTCTTTTATTTTCATATCATTCAAATTCTGAATTGCTACCTCTAAACACATACTTAATTCTTCTTTTATGTTATCTTCATTTTCTTTGTCTGTCTGAATTTGTAATATATCTGGAAATTTACAAATATCTATAACTTCTATATTATCATTTATTTCTGTTTCTTTTGCTAATTCTTTTAACTCGCTTATGTATAGTTTAGCCAAATCCTTATTTATTGTAACAAGCTTTCCATCTATACTAAAATTATTAAAAGTAATATATATGTCTATCTTTCCTCTTGATATTTTGTTTGAAATTTGTTTTCTTACCATTTCTTCAATATAACTAATATTTCTTGGTAATTTTATATTAATATCACTATATTTATGATTAACAGACTTTATTTCAATATTATATTCTCTTTCATTTATAATTTGTTTGGCTATTCCAAAACCTGTCATACTTTTCATAAAACTTTATACCTCTTCTTCTATAATTTCACTTAATTCACTATTTTTTTTGCAATATGAATTTTTCATTTTTGTAAATATTATTATAGATTTAACTATGTAATATAAAATAAATGCCATAGTTATAATTAGTGTAGTCTTCATAAAGATTTCATTTCTCATTATATATATATACATTAATACTATATTTACAATAGCTAAGACCAATACTTCCAAACCAGAAATCGTAAGAGATTTATTCTCTCTTTTATATGAACTTTCGAACAAGATTATAGAAATAACAAGTATTGATACACTAAATACTTTTAAATCTGTTATAAACACATCTTTTTCTATATTTTTAAATCCTAGTATTAGAAATATAAGATACAAAGCAATTATGCATCCAACTATTATATTGGTTATTGTTTTAGATATAATCTTTTTTTGTATATTTTCTGGTAATTTCTTTTTTCTTTCTTCCTTTAATACTTGTCCTATTTCTTTTATATCTTTTATAGTTTCTGTTTCTTCTTGTAATTGCACTCTACTCTCATTTTGCTTATCTTCATTTTCGGAATTTTTATTCAGTTTTTTAGTATCTACTTTAGTCTTGTTAATATTTGTTTTTTCTTTCTTTCTCTCATTTGTTTTTTTTGAACTCTTTTTAGATTCAACTTTTTTTGTTCCTTTTTCTGTTTCATCAATTTTTTTATTCATTTGAGACTTTTTATTATCATTTGTATTTTCATTAGTAACAATATTATTATCTTTATTTTTATCTTCTTTTAATTTTATTTCATTTTTCATACTTAAACTAGTAATTTTTTCTTTTTTAATATTAGAATTATTTTTGTTAGTATTTCTGGAATTCACTTTATTAGTATCTTTCTTAGTGATACTCTCACTTTTTTTCGTAGAATCACTATCTTTATTTTTTTTATTAATACTTTCTTTATCAGTATTATTATCTTCTTTCTTAGTATTATCATTTTTTTTAGCTTTTGTTTTATTGTTTTCTGTGCTTATTTTACTATTGTTCGTTTTCTTGCTAGATGTTTTATTCTTTGATTCATTTGTTTTTCTTGTAGTAGTTGTCTTTTTGCTAGCAATTCTAGATTTAGATAATTTAGCATTTGCACTTTCTTTTGCTTCATTTGTTCCTTTTTCTTTCTTATTTTTATCTATTTCATCATGTTCATTATTTATATTTTCAATCACTTTATTTTCTTGAGTATTAACTTTCTTTTCTTTTACACTATTCATAATCTTCTCCTTAATTATTTTCAAGTTCATATAATATTATGCTTGTCATAGCAAGTGCTACAGTTTCTGTTCTTAATATTCTCTTTCCTAGAGTAATAATCTTTATTCCTAATTGTTCCAAATAGTTAATCTCATTTTCTGAAATTCCTCCTTCTGGTCCAATTAATATTCCAATATTTACATTACTTTTTTCTTTCATTTTCTCTTTTAAATTTAATAATTCTTGTTTTAAAGTATTATTTTCTTCTTTTTCATATGCTACTAATACTAAGTCATAATCTACTAATATTTTTTCTATATCTTTTAATTTTATTATGTTATTTACCTTTGGTATTATATCTCTACCACTCTGTTTTGATGCAACCTCTGCAATTTTTTGCCATCTATCTATTTTCTTTTGTTCATCTTTAGTATTTATTTTTACAACGCATCTTTCCATATTAACAGGTGTAATCTCTTTTGCCCCAAGTTCTGTAGTTTTTTGTATAATAAGTTCCATTTTATCTGCTTTAGGTAATCCTTGTAGAATATTTATATATATATTAGACTCTGATTCAGATTCTATGTATTTTACAATTTCTAAGTATATACTATCTTTATTTATTTGTATTATTTCTGCTTCATAATTTTTGCCATCATCTATGTTACATATATTTAATTTATCTTCTATTTTACATCTAAGCACATTTGCTATATGGTTTACATCTTCATTTATTATTTCTATTTTATCATTTTTAATTTGACTAGCTTTTACAAAAAATTTTGGCATTTCTTTACTTCCTTTTTTAGTAATTTGTTACATTATAACATAAGACATACTATATTCGCAACAAAACTTATATGTTTATTTTTGTTTCAGATTCTATGTAATTAATTAAACTTAAATAAAAAAATAAAAGAAATTACTTTTAATATATTTGGTAATTTCTTTTATTTTTAGTTACATTTATACTAAAAATTATTATAATTTTAAATGTAATAATTTATTTCATTTTTGTATAACAGTATAAAATCTTGCTATATATATTTAAATACTTCTCTAGGGTATAAAATTTTATTCTCATTTTTAAATTCATCTATATCTATCCATTTAGAGCTTTATATTTACTACAATCATCTATAATATCATATTCTTCTTTATAATCACTACCTATAATACCTCCTTTTATCCAAATAATCCTTTTTTCTTAACTGGAGGTTGTTCATTCATAGTTAATGCAAGCTTTGTTAACAAATCTCTTTGTTCTTTACTTAATCTTTTTGGAACTTGAACTTGAACAGTAAAAATAAAGTCACCTTGATAATTTCCATTTACTGCTTTAAATCCTTTATTTCTTATTGTAAATTTAGTTCCGGTTCTGAGTACCATCTGGGATTCTATATTTTTCTTTACTTCCATCTACCATAGGAATTTCAAGCTCTGCACCTAATGTAGCTTGTGTAAAAGTAATTGGTATATTGCAAAAAACATTGCTTCCATTTCTTGTATAAATACTATGTTTTTTTAACTTCATATTTATGTATAAGTCACCTTTTGTTCCACCTTTTGTACCAGGCTCTCCTTCTCCTCTAAGTACAATAGTCTGGTCGTTATCTATACCTGCTGGAATCTTCACTTTTATTCTTGCTTGTTTTCTTATAGTACCTTTTCCTCTACAAGATTCACATGGTTGTTTTATTACTTTACCTGTTCCATGACAGTTGCTACATGTTCTAGCTGTTTGCATTTGACCTAAGATTGTATTTTGAACTTGTTTTACCTGTCCTGTTCCACCACATACTGTACAATTTTCGATGGTTGTTCCTGGTTTTGCTCCATTTCCATTACATTCCATGCAAATATCATCTCTTGTAATATTTATATCTTTTTCTACACCCAGAAATGCATCCTCAAAAGATATTTCCATATTATATTTTAAATCTGCGCCTTTTCTTGGACCATTATTTGCATTTCTTGAACTTCTAGAGCCTCCAAATCCTCCTCCAAAGAATGAAGAGAATATATCTCCTAAATCGCCAAAATCACTAAATCCATCAAATCCTGATGTAGAGTATGAATAATATCCACCACCTGGATTCCCTCCTCCAAAACCTTGTGGACCATTATGCCCAAATTGGTCATACATTCTTCTTTTCCCGAGGGTCTGACAATGTTTCATATGCTTCATTTACTTCTTTAAATTTAATTTCAGCTTCTTTTTTATTATCTGGATTAGCATCAGGGTGATATTTTTTAGCCATTTTTCTAAATGCCTTTTTTAATTCCTCATCTGTTGCATTTTTCTCTACACCCAATACTTCATAATAATCTCTCTTTTCTGCCATTTTTTCCTCCTATTTAAAATGTCTTTTTATTATACTTTCCTTCATTATCTTTTATGTAATTCCTATTCATATTAATATTATGTTTTTCTATATAAGCATTCGAAAATTCTTTTGGAGTTATCTTTAGTCTATTTAAAACTTCTATATAATAATTTTGTACATCAGTTATCTCTTCAAGAAATCTTTCCCTAACTTCTTTATTCTCCATTATCTCATCAATGCCTTTTTTCTTTATAATAGAAATACATTCTCCTAACTCTTCAATCATATACAAAATATGACTTTTAGTTGCTTTTGGATTCATATCATTCCATTTTTCTCTATTTTTTTCATATAAATCAAATTGCATCTGCTTCATTTCTGATATAGTTAAATCATGTTTTGACATCTTTTTCCTCCCACAATATCTATTAATACAGTATTTTGACTAATTTTATAAAATAAAATTTATATTATTACATATATTTAGCTAGTTGTTATGTATATTTTTTATAGAAACCTTTCTATCTATGATATCAATTTCAAAGATTGGCAGACAAATCCTATTAATGTCTGCCAATCTTCTTATGCTATTATATTTTATTTATTTCCATCATCTTCTACTTTATAATCTGCATCATATACATTACCATTTTCATCTACATTTGGACCTTCTGTTGCTCCATTTTCTGCACCTGCATCATTTTGTGCTCCTGTTGCATTTTGATTATATAATTTTTCAGATATTGAATAGAATACAGTTGTTAACTTTTCTGTTGCTTGTTTAATTGATTCTACATCAGAACCTTCTAATGCTTTCTTAACATTTTCTATTTCTGTTTCTGCTTTGGCCTTTTCTTCTCCACTAATTTTATCTCCTAATTCAGTAATTGTTTTTTCACAATTATATACTAAGCTTTCAGCATTGTTTCTAGCTTCTATTTCTTCTTTTCTTTTCTTATCTTCTGCTGCATGTGCTTCTGCATCTTTAACAGCTTTATCTATATCTTCATCTGTTAAGTTTGTAGATGCTGTAATAGAAACTTGTTGGCTATTTCCTGTTGCCATATCTTTAGCAGATACGTGTACTATACCATTTGCATCAATATCAAATGTTACTTCAATTTGAGGTACTCCTCTTGGTGCTGCTGGTATTCCTGAAAGTTGGAATCTTCCAAGTGTTTTATTATATGCTGCCATTTCTCTTTCACCTTGTAAAACATGTACTTCTACACTTGTTTGACCATCTGCTGCTGTAGAGAATATTTGTGATTTTTTAGTTGGTATTGTTGTATTTCTTTCAATTAATTTTGTAAATACTCCACCATATGTTTCAATACCAAGTGAAAGTGGTGTTACATCTAATAATACTAAATCTTTTACATCTCCTGAAAGAACTCCGCCTTGGATTGCTGCACCAATTGCAACACATTCATCTGGGTTTATTCCTCTATCTGGTTCTTTACCTGTTATTTGTTTAACTATTTCTTGAACAGCTGGAACTCTTGTAGAACCACCAACTAATAATATTTTGTGTAAGTCGCTTGCACTAACACCTGCATCTTTTAATGCTTGCATAACTGGCTTTTTAGTTTCTTCTAATAAGTCACTAATTAATTCTTCAAATTTAGCTCTTGTTAAATTTACATCTAAATGCTTTGGTCCTGTACTATCTGCTGTAATAAATGGTAAATTGATATTTGTTTGTTGCATTCCAGAAAGCTCAATTTTTGCTTTTTCTGCAGCTTCTTTTAATCTTTGCATAGCCATTTTATCTGCTTTTAAATCTATTCCATTAGATTTTTTAAATTCAGCTACTAAGAAATCTATAATTCTTTGGTCAAAATCATCTCCACCTAAATGATTATTTCCACTTGTAGCTAAAACTTCAAATACACCATCACCAATATCTAATATAGAAACATCGAATGTTCCTCCACCTAAATCGTAAATCATAATTTTTTGGTCTTGGTCTTCTTTATCCATTCCAAAAGCAAGTGATGCTGCTGTTGGTTCATTTATAATTCTTAATACTTCAAGTCCTGCTATTTTTCCTGCATCTTTTGTAGCTTGTCTTTGACTATCTGTAAAGTATGCTGGTACTGTAATAACAGCTTGAGTTACTTTTTGTCCTAGATAATTTTCCGCATCTTGTTTTAATTTTTGAAGAATCATTGCAGATATTTCTTGTGGTGAAAATTCATCTCCTTCAATTTTTACTTTTTCATTTGTCCCCATTTTTCTTTTAATAGAAATTACTGTATTATCTGGATTTGTAACTGCTTGACGTTTAGCTATTTGTCCTACTAATCTTTCTCCATTTTTTGAAAAAGCAACAACAGATGGTGTTGTTCTATTTCCTTCTGCATTAGGAATAACTACTGGCTCTCCACCTTCCATAACTGCAACACATGAATTTGTTGTTCCTAAATCAATACCTATTATTTTTCCCATTTTAAATTCCTCCTAATTTTTAATTTTCTATTTTTATTTATAATCTTTTGTAATTTTATATTTAAGCATAAAAGCTCATATACGCTTACTTTTAGCTACTTAATATAGCAATTTTATTTATTATAAATTTGTTAGTTTGCAACTACTACTAAAGAATGTCTAATTACTTTTCCATCAATTATATATCCTTTTCTATATTCTTCTTTTATTTCTTTTTCTCCAAAATTTTCATCCACTACAGAACCAACTGCCTCATGTAATTCTGGGTCAAAAGTTTTGCCAGTAGTTTCTATTTCTTTTACTCCATTTGCAGATAACACATCTTTAAATTGTTTTAAAACCATTTCTACACCCTGCTTGTAATTTTCATCTTCTGTTTTTACTGATACTGCTTTTTCTAAGTTATCAATTACTGGCAATAATGAAGTAAATATATCAGATATTAAAGTGTTATATAGACCTTCTCTTTCTTTTTGACTTCTTTTTTTAAAGTTATCAAATTCTGCCATTAATCTTTTTAGTCTATCATCTTTTTCTTCAAGTTCTACTTTCTGGCTTTCAATTAACTCTTTAATTTTTTTAATTTCTTCATTATTTTCTACATTCATTTCTTTTTCTTCTTGCATTTTTAACCTTCCTTTCTTAATATCCATTTAGTTTTTTACTAATATATTTCATAACTGAAATTACTTTTGAGTAATCCATTCTTGTTGGCCCTATAATTCCTATAGTTCCTATATCTTTATTAGCAATTTTATGTTTAAATGTAACAATACTAAAGTCTTTTAATTCATTATGTTCTGTTTCATTTCCTATATATACATTTATGTCATTTGCAAAACCAGTATCTAATATGTCTAATACAAGCTCTTTTGTATCTAATACATTAATAAAATTTTTAGCTACTTCTAGACTTTTAAATTCTGGTAAATCAAATGCTTTATTTGTTCCTTCTAAATAAATTTTAGCATCTTCATTAATAACCTTGTTTATTTCTTTCATAACTGGTTTTATAACTTTTAGGCTATAATTCATCTCTGAAAATATGTATTCTTCTAATGGCTTATCTATCGAATTTAATGGTTTGCCTTTTAGTTTATTATTAAATATAAAATTTAACATTTCAACTTGTTCATCTGTTATATCTTCATCAAATTTAATAATAGTTTCTTTTATAACTCCACTATCTGTTAAAATAACTGCCATTAACATTCTTGTTCCTAATAATACAAACTTTATTTCTTCTATATTTTGTATTTTGGGTCCTATTGCAACAGTTGTATAATGTGTTATTTCAGATAATGTGTTTGTAGCAATTTTAGTTAACTCTTCTATTTGGTTTACTTTTGTTTCTAATTTAGACTGAATATATTTTATTTCTTCTAAACTAATATTATCATATTTCACAAGTTCATCAACATAAAAACGATATCCCTTAGCTGATGGTATACGACCACTTGATGTATGAGGTTTATCTAAATATCCTATTTTTTCAAGTTCTGCCATATCATTTCTTATTGTTGCACTACTAAAATCTAATCCATATTTATTTACAATACTTCCTGAACTAACTGGCTCAGCTGTATTTATATATTCATCTACAATTGCTTGCAAGATTCTTTTTTTTCTATTATCTAACATGCCCTCACCTTCTTTTTAGCACTCATTTAACATGACTGCTAAACTGCATATATATTATAACCAAAAAAAGGTATTGTCAATACTTTTTCTTGTAATTTTGTGTGAAATTTATGTGAAAAATATATATGCATTAAATTTTAGCTAGCAAAAATTTAATAGAAAAATTCAGTTCAAAAATTGGAAAATGTATAAATTGATAAGTTGCAAAGTATGTAAAATTGTGGTAAGATAAATGTAATTGGTAAAACCAAAAATAAAAACAATAGCCCTATAGGGCAGGAGGTAATTACAATGTTAAAAGCAATGATTATTGGAAACACAGAAATCACCATAAGAGAAATTCCAATAAGTCTGAATGAACAGACTATTGAAAATGCTATTTTGAAGTATATTGGAAGGCGGGAAGTAAAAGATATTGTAACTGCAGTTATGGAACTTACAGTAAAAGATAATCAAATTATTCTACAAATGCCAAATAACAAGATGTATAAGCTTGTTATTAATGATGGTGTATCTTCATTTGAAGAGTATGATTTTAAGAGCAATCTTGCAAAGGTACTCATTGAAAAAGGTTTTGAAGAAGTAGATGCAAATGAATGCGTAGCTTTTATGCTTGCTACTATAGCAGAACCGAGTCCAGAGTCAATCCAGACTAATAAGCCATTATGGATTCCAGAAGGATTTGAATACTATACTGGAGACTTAAACATAGGTTATGTAGTGAGGGACAAAAAAGGTAATGAATTCACTTACATGCCTGCAACAGATGAGTATATTTCAAGGTACGAAATTTCCAAAGGATATGATGGGGTTACTCCAATGTCAGTACCAGGGAAACCTGCTTGGACATGTATTACACAACGTGAAGCTAAAAAAGTAGCAAGATCATTTGCACCTAATTGTAACTCTGATCTGATTAAAGATTATAACGATTGGCAAAAGATGTGTGGATTTCTTTCTACTAAGATAGGAAAAGCTCTTGTGTATAATGATAGTACACAAATAGGTGCTTACAACAATAATGGAGGAGAAGTAAATACAGGTGAGAATCCTGCATTTATGCTATACAATATTGACAACTTTGCGGGTGGTACTTGGTGTATAACTAATGAGATAACTGAAGATTTGGATACTGTTATCTGCGGTGGCTCTTTTTGTACTAATGGTGACGTTGATACCATGGCGTCGCGTGACTATGTCGGTTATAACGCCAGAAACGTTGATGTTGGTTTCCGTATCGTGCTTAGAAGAGTACCACTGTGCACTGTTTTAACAGTTAAATAGTTTTGCTGAACAAAAAAGGAATTTGCAATTGTAAATTCCTTTTTTGTGGCATATAATTATGTTAGCATGAATTGGAGGAAGTAAATAATTAGAGGAAAAATTATTAAAGTTAGAACAACAATTAAAAAATTGTACATATAAAACAGGAAAATATAATGAATTTAAAATATATGAGCCAAAAGAAAGAATAATAAAGGCTTCTGAGTATAGAGACAGAGTTATGCATCAATGGTATGTAGAAAGTTTTATAAAACCATATTTTGTTCCTCTGTTTATAGAAAATACATATGCTGGTATAAAAGGAAGAGGAATGCATAAAGCTTCTAAAGATGTACAAATTGCTATGAGAAAAGCAAAAAGAAAATGGAATGATTATTACATTTTAAAAATGGATGTTACTAAATATTTTCAAAACATAGATAAAAGAATTTTATGGGACATTTTAAAACGAAAGATGAAAGATAAAAAATTACTTTGGTTAACACGAGAAATATTATTATCAACAGATGGATTAATAGGATTGCCACTTGGTAACTATACTTCTCAAATGTTCGCTAACATATATCTAAATAAAATAGATCAATATATTAAACATAAATTAAAATGCAAATTTTAATTTAGATATATGGATGATATGATAATACATAGAAGCTACGCATTCATTTGCATCTACTTCTTCAAAACCTTTTTCAACAAGAAGCTTTTCAAGTTTGCCCTTAAAATCACATTCTTCAAATGAAGGTACACCATCATTAATAACAAGCTTATACATCTTGTTATATCTCTGCAATAATTCGATTATCGTTTACTGCAAGTTCCATAACTGCAGTTACAATATCTTTTACTTCCCGCCTTCCAACATACTCCAAAAGAGCATTTTCAATAGTCTGTTCATTCAGACTTGTTGTCATTTCTCTTATGGTGATTTCTGTGTTTCTAATCATTGCCTCTAACATTGTAATTACCTCCTGCCCTATAGGGCTGTTGTTTTTATTTCTGGTTTTACCAATTACATTTATCTTACCACAATTTTACATAGTTTGCAACTAGCCGATTTTATCATTTTATAAAACCTTTTATGCAGAAAATCCATAAATATTACAAAATAGAAGTAAAAACATATCTATTTTTACTTCTATTTTCCACTTTATACTTCTTCAATTTTTAAAAGATTTGTTGTTTTAGCTCCATTTTTTGGGAATCCTCCTGTAATTGCAATAATATCACCTGATTTAACTCCCATTACTTCTTTTGCTTTTTCTTTAGCTACAGCTATTACTTCATCTGTACTTTCAGATGTTGGTACTATTGTAGGATATACACCATAGTTTAGTGCTAAAGAACGTGCAACTATTTCTGAATTTGTTGCTGCTAATATTAAACATCTTGGTTTTAAGTTACTTATTCTTCTTGCTGTATCTCCACTTACTGTAGATGCAATAATTAATTTTATATCTAATACACTTGCTGCTTCTACAACACTATCAGCAATTGTTTCTGTAATGTCTACTTCTCTTTCAGAAGCAAATTTGTAATCATAATCATAATATTCTTCTGTATCTCTACAAATTTCTGCCATATAGCGAACAACTTCTACAGGGAATTTACCAACAGTTGTTTCTCCTGAAAGCATAACTGCATCTGTACCATCTAAAACAGCATTTGCAACATCAGAAACTTCTGCTCTAGTTGGTCTTGCACTTTTTTTCATAGATTCTAACATTTCTGTTGCAACTACTACAATTTTTCCTTTTTCACGACATCTTTGAATCATTTCCTTTTGATATCTTGGTAATTGTTGCATTGGAACTTCAACACCTAAGTCTCCACGTGCTACCATTATTCCATCAGATACATCTATAATTGAATCTAAGTTTTCAACACCTGTTGTACTTTCAATTTTAGATATAATTTTCATATCTTCTCTATTACATTGTTTTAAGATTTCTCTTGCTTCTAATACATCTTCCATGCAAGATACAAAAGATAGTGCTAAATAATCTCCTTCATGTTCGCAAGCATATATAATATCTTCTCTATCTATATCACTAATAAATGGAATATCTAATTTTACACCTGGTGCATTTAAGCTCTTTTTGTTTCCTAAAACACCACCATTTATAATCTTACATGTTACACCATCTTCTTCTACAGATATTACCTCAATTTTCATTAATCCATTTTCTAATAGAACTATTGAACCAACTTTTAAATTATCTATGGCTTGTGGATGATTTACAGAAATTCTTTCTTCATTTCCTAAAACAGTCTCTTTTACTAAACGAATTGTTTTTCCTTCTACTAATGTAATTTCATCATTTTCAAGCATTCCACTTCTAAATTCTGGTCCCTTTGTATCATATAAAATAGCAACATTTTTCTTTGTCATTTCTCTTACTTTATGTACAGAATCAACAACAGCTACTCTTTCTTCCATTGTTGCATGAGAAAAGTTTATACGCGCTACATTCATTCCTACTTCTACCATTTTGCTCATTACTTCTGGAGCTGTGCTAGAAGGTCCTATACTACAAATAATTTTTGTTTTTTTCATTAATTAACATCTCCTTTATTTTTTACATATCGATTATTATACCTATATTTTGACAAAAAATCAATATTTTACATAAAATTTGATTAAAATATTTTATTATTTGTTATTATTTTTAGTTATACAAAACATTTAAATTGTTATTACAAACATTAAAAATCTAAAAATAACAATATAATTTTATTTAATCAAAAAAGAGTTAGCTTATAATTAAAATTATATAACTAACTCTTTTATAGTTTTACTTTTTTTTACACTTCTTCTCAGTTTTTATTAAATACGCTGCTACTTCTGGAGTAATATTCACTCTTTCCTTAGTCCAGCCAGCAACATACCTTTTAAACTTCTTTGGTATAGTTTTTTCCTCTGTAATATCCAGAATACATCCTGGGTTAAATAGATGTATTTTTGTTACTTTCCCTGCTTTATTTTCACTTATAACAAAGTTTCCATCTAGCTGCATACTTACAAGTATACCTTTTTCGACTTTTCTCGTCACTGTGAGTCCCCAGTATTGTTTCCGAGCCATAAATGGCACCTCCTAACAAATTTTATAATCATATTATAACATAATATGTTATATTTTTCAATAATAAAAGAACAGTTCTATTTATTTTCACTGTTCTTCCATAATAACTATTTCTCTTTTTTCACATTTCTAAACCATGTTCTAAAATAATCCTTTAGTAATACATCATTCTTTTTTTGTATATAAAAATATCCTATAACTGAAGTAATTAATGCTCCCAAAGTATCTACAAATAGGTCTGACATTGTATCTATTAATCCATCTTGTCCTAGCTCTGGAAATCTGAACTTTTGCATGTTGGTACCTAATATTCTATCTGCTCCATATTCAAAAAACTCCCAAAACACTCCCATAGTAACTGCAAAACAAAATGCAAACATCACCACAAAGAAAGGACTTAGATTTATACTATTACTATAACTTTTATTAAGTAAGTAAACAAACATAAACCCAATTATTCCCAAAATCACACCTGATGTTGTATGAAGCATTGTATCCCACCATGGTATTTTATTATAGAAATCTTTTATTTCACCGAAGATATTGTGCTCCAAAAATAAATAATGTTATAACAATTTGCATACTTCCTGGCAAATAAACACCAAATTTCTTTTCAAGCAAACTTGGATAAAAAGTCATAGCAATTGTTAATACAGCAATGAATAATTGGCTGTAATCTTTTACAAAAATTCCTCTTAGTATAATTAGAACTAGTAATAGTCTTACAATATTTGTTATTATCATATTTACTTTTTTATTTTTTTCTTCTCTTTGCTCATCTGTAAGCTTTTTTGAATTTAATTTTATTTCAATCACACCCTTACAATACTTTTATTAATTCACCCATATCTTTTCCTTGAACAGTAGGTATTTTTATAATTTCAAATTTAGAAACTTTATCTCCAAATTTAATTTCAACTATATCTCCTAGTTTTACTTCATAACTTGGTTTTACTTGTTTTCCATTAACAAAAACTCTTCCACTATCTGCCGCTTCATTTGCAACAGTTCTTCTTTTTATAACTCTAGAAATTTTTAAAAATTTATCTAATCTCATAATTACTCCTTTTTTAATTTTATATATCATATTTATCTTTTTTAGTAAATAGGTATTTTAGTTTTTAATTTTAAATTTCGTTATTGTTATTTTGATTAATTCTGACAAATTTATTCGTAAATATATATCGATTTATGCATTATAAAAAAATAAATTATATTAATTTATTTTTATTTGTAAAATCACAGTATATTATGTTATACGAATTAACTTTACATTTATTTCCACTAGTTGTACAATTAAAATATTACAAAGTAAAGGGGGTTATGTCCAATGGAGCAGATACTCAATAGAGTAAAAGATGAAGTCTGTGGCAAGTTCATTGTTGTAACAAATTCATCTGATGATTCTCAGAAGCTTTCTTCGGAAGATCTTTTGGAAATCTTTACTCATTTACTTGAGCATACGTTTGTCTATTGTAATGGATGCATTTACATTCAAATATGAGAAGTGTTTATGCATCAAACCTCAAAAGTGACTGTCTTACCTAAGACACACGAAAAAAGGCAGAATACTTATTTTTAGAGTATTCTGTCTTTTTTAATTAACAAAAATTTATCTTATTTTAAATAATAATTTAAAAAATAAATTGAAATTTATTTTTTGTCTTTTCTTTAATATTAACATATTTTTTATAATTCTATACATTTATTTAAACTAACTGAATATATATATGTATGTGAAACATTTTTATTTAAGCTTTCTTCTAATGCTTTTCTATATATTTCTAATTGTTTATTATATTTTTTTATTAAAGAATCTTCTTCTCCACTTTTTATATAATCTGTCTTAAAGTCAACTAAAATCAATTCATCATTACTATTAATATAATAAAGATCAATAATTCCTTGCACTAATATATCTTCACTTGTATCTAACTTAAATATATCTTTTGATGAAAGATTTATATAAAAAGGTTTTTCTTTGCAAATTTCTTTTGCTAATCTTAATTCTTTCCATAAATCAGATTTAGTATATTCATATAATTTATTTATATTAATTACATCTTTCTGATTTTTTGTTATTATATCTTTTTTATATAATTCATTTATCATATCTTCTATTTTGAAAATATTATAATCTTCTTTTTCATTCATTTTTTGAATACATAAATGCATTAGAGTTCCCTTTTGCGCACTTGTTATCTTTTCTTTATCATCAATAAATTTAGGCCTACTTGTTAATATTTTATATTTTTTAATATTTTCTATTTCTTCTTTTTCCTCTAAACTCATAACATTTTCATTTTCTATCTCTTTTATTTTTGTAACAGATGTTTTGGTAGGTATTAATATCGAATTACTATATTTGTATTCCCATTTTATTTTATTAATTATTTCATCATTTTCATTATATATGCTATCTGACTTTTCTTTTACTTTTTTAATAAAATCTTGTTGTTCTTGTTTGTTTTTTTGTTTATTTTTATTAATGTTTTTTAATATTTCATCTTTTTTATGTGTTTTTATACAAAATACATCTTTTATCTTATCTTTATTTTTTAAATATACTAATTCTAACCAATCTAAATAAGTTTTATACTTTTTAATTAATAATGAATTAATTTTCGAACCATCATCATTAAAATATAATTCTAATAAATTCTCTTTTTCTTTTAAAGATTTTTCTGCATCTTTTTTTATTCCTGTTATTATTAGTTTTTCTTTTGCTCTTGTAAGTGCAACATAAAGAATTCTCATTTCTTCAGATAAAGTTTCTATATATGCATTAATTCTAATAGCCTCTTTTGCCAAAGTATTATATTCTATTCTACTTTCAAAATCTATGTATTTAGGACCAAATCCTATATCTTGATGCATTAATATAGTATCATTTAAATCTTGCAAATTAAATCCTTTTCCTGTCCCTGCTAAAATAACAACTGGAAACTCTAGACCTTTACTTTTGTGTATACTCATAATTCTTACTACATCTTCATTTTCTCCAATTAATTTAGCAGAAGACATATCCCCACTTGTTTTTCTTAATTTATCTATAAAATTTATAAAATTAAATAATCCTTTAAAACTTGCTTTTTCATATTGTTTTGCTCTTTCAAATAACATCTTTAAATTAGCCTGTCTTAAAGAACCATTCGACATTAATCCGAACATAATTATAGAAATTTGTTTCAATATAAATATTCCAAATTAGCTCATCTAATGGTTTTTCATTTACTTGTTTTTGCCAGGATTTTAGCTTTAACAAGAAATTTTGTATTTTATTTCTTAAGTTTTGCTCACATTGTATCTGTGCTGCTTGAAAAGCCTCATAAAAGCTTGATTCTTTATTACACAATCTAATTTTAACTAATTCATCATCTGTAAATCCTCCAATATTAGACCTAAGTACACATACAAATGGTATATCTTGCATAGGATTATCTACTATTTTTAACAAACATAAAATTGTTTGAATTTCTATACTATCTAAAAATTCAGATGAAGTATCACTAAACACTGGTATATCTAATTGAGTTAACTCCTTTTCATATATAGGAGCTAAATTAGATGTAGCTCTTAATAAAACTACTATATCTTTATATGTAATTTTTCTATATCCTATTTTTTTGTCATATACTAAATAGCAACTGTTTAATAATTCTTTTATTTTATTAGATACTAATTTTGCTTCAATAACACTATTTTCTATAACTTCCTCTGATTCGTCTTTACTTTCATTATCATACTCATTTCTGCTTTTATTATCATTTTTGCTATCTTTTTCATTTTTTTCTTCATTAATAGATTTATAAATTTCAGTTTCTTCATTTACTTTCATATCAATAATATGTAACTCTGTAATCCCTGCATATTTGGAACCTAAATCATCTGGCTCTTCATAATTTGCTCCTAAATTCAAATATTCTTCTTCATTATATAATATATCTCCAGCTTCTTTACTCATAATATTATCAAAAACTAAGTTTGTAAAATCTAGTATATTTTTTCTACTTCTAAAATTCTTAAATAATTTTATCTTCAAGTCTTTTCCTATTTCTTTATCTATACTGTAATTTTCGTATTTATCTAAAAAAAGCTCTGGTCTTGCTTGTCTAAATTTATATATACTTTGTTTAACATCACCAACCATAAATATGTTATTTCCTTTAGAAATACTTGTTAAAATATACTCTTGAACTAAATTACTATCTTGATATTCATCAATAGCTATTTCTTCAAATTTTTCTTTATATTCATTTGCTATATCTGTACTAATAATTTTTCCTTGATTATCTTTCTTAACAAGTAATTCAAGTGTAAAATGCTCTATATCATTAAAATCGATAACATTTTTCTCTTTTTTTCTACTTTTAAATCTATCACCAAATTCTATTATTAGATTTTTTAATTTACGAAATACATTATACATTTCTGTAATATCCATATTTGCTGTTTCTGAATTATATATTAATACTTTATCAATACTTGCTAATACTTTTTTCTTTACATCATCTCTTATTTTTTTGGCTTCATCTTTAATTAATAGAGTTATTTTTCTATCTACTGGCCATTTTTCAAAATTTATTTTGCTGAAATTATATGCTTTATCCCAAGAATCTAAATTTTTAAGTAATGATTTTAAATTAATTATATCTGATTGAATCACTTTTATATATTTTTCTAGCTCATCAAATCTTCTCATACTTAATACTAAATTATCTAATTTTATAATAGAATCTTCTAAATCTTCTGAAAGATTTTTTAGTAAGATTTTTCCCCATACAGTTTCAGAAAAGTCTTGTTTTTTGTCACAAATATTAAACATTTCCACTTTTTCATTTAACCACTCATTTGGAAATGGACTACTTTGAATAAATTTGTATATATTCATAACTAACTGTTTTAAAGATTCATCATCTCTATAATTTGTATATGTATTTATTAAATCAATAAAATCTTTATCATTATTTAAATACTTTTCTTCAAATAATTCTTCGATTACATCTTGTTTTAACAGTTCTATTTCCCCTGAATCTCCTACCCTAAAATTAGCTGATATATCTAATTCATAAAAATGATTACGTATAACATCTAAACAAAACGAATGTATTGTACAAATACTTGCCTTATTTAATAAAATAATTTGTTTTTGCAATACTTCATCTTCTGGATTTTCTTCTATTTGTTTATATATAGCATCTAATATTCTTTCTCTCATCTCACTTGCAGCTGCATTTGTAAAAGTAACAATTAAAATTTTATCAATATCTATTTTATCTTTAATTACTTTATTAATCATTCTTTCAACAAGCACAGCTGTTTTTCCACTTCCGCGCAGCAGCAGCTACTAATATATTAGAGTCTTTTTCTTCTATTGCTTGCATCTGCTCTTTAGTCCATTGTACTTTACTCATGTTTTTTCCTCCATTTCTTTATTTCTAGTACTTCTTTTTTATATTATAATTAATTTATTATTTTTTGAACAGTATTATTATTAAAATTTTAGTAAAAAAAGAAGTATTTGTTTAAATACCTCTTTTCTTATCCTATTTTTATTATATATTCCAAACAATATTTCTTCAGGAATATTGTAATTCATAAAAAGATTTGCATATATTCATTTTCATTACTAACACAC
>CAQIBN010000008.1 GCA_948805675.1 uncultured Clostridia bacterium
TAGTTGAAATGGATACAGTTGAAGGTAAAAAAGGTGGAAAAGTACTTCTTACTATTCTCTTCAGAAATTCCAAACTTATGTTAGCATTTCTATTAGAGGATAAAACTAGAAATTCTGTACTTAAAGTATTTAATTGGATTGAAAGTATTCTCGGAAATGATTTATTTGCGAAAACTTTTCCTATCATTCTTACTGATAATGGTTCTGAATTCTCAAATCCTTTAAGCTTAGAATTTAACCATGATGGGATTGGAAGGACTAGAATATTTTTCTGCAATCCAGGTGCTTCTTACCAAAAGGGAACTATTGAAAAAAATCATGAGTTTATTCGCTACATTATACCAAAAGGCACTTCTATGGATAACCTTACTCAATACGATATTGACTTAATGATAAATCATATTAATAGCTTAACTAGACCTAGTTTAAACAATTCTACTCCTTATGATTTAGCACAAATACTATTAGATAAAGAGGTGTTAAAAAAGTTGAATCTCAAAAAGGTTCCCGCCAATGAGATTCAACTTAAACCTAACTTACTAAAGAAAAATTAATCTAAACTAAATTTTACATATACCCAAGTAAAGTTTTAATTTAAAATTGCACATAAACACGAGTGGAATTTATTTTAAAAAATTCAAAGCCAGTCGTGTATTAATCATGCTACCATTTGAAATTTTTCTTTAATTTAATTATATTTTAGCATATTTTTATTACAAAATGCAATTAAAAAGGTGAACTAATCCTTAATTCTATGGACTTTTCTCTTGGACTAGTAAATTCTGTTAAATGTGGAATTTACTTTTACATTTAACCAGTTTGTAATCTTTTAGTATTTTTCTTTTAATTTCTTGATGTTCCGAATCTAGTATTAAGTTTTCTCTAAACAAATTATTTAAGAGTGATAATTCCATACTACAATCTAGCATAGCATTATCTTTTAAGCCATTAGAGTTATTAATTTCAATATTATAATCATGTAGCATGAAATTGCTCCTTTTCTTTAAATTTGAAAAAGAAAAAAGAGCTAAAAAAATTAGTTTTAAATTCTAACTTTTCTTGCTCTCACTTTTTCATGCTACCATTATATTATCGTGTTTTTATAAAATCAATTCCCTTTTTATTCCCTATTTTCTTCTTGATATTATGTTGATCCGTTTTAAGTACACTGAGTGTACTTATTATTTTATGCAACTTTTTCTGTATAATTAATTACTGTAATTTCTGTAATTGCATTCCTTACTGAATTTACTAATTTTTCTAATTGTTTTGCAACCTCATTACTATATGATACTTCGCCACATTGTTTACATACTTGAGATGGCACATTTTTAATAATGATAATACAATTATCTAATTCAACCATAAATGTTGTATTTTTATCTTCTAAATCTCCTTTACACATAAAACAATTCATATTACTTTTTCTCCTTTCTCGTTTTTAAGTCATCTTCCCATTTTATATTATCTGGATAGTATGCAGTAATTATCCAAAGTTCTATTTCATTTAGACCACACACTATATGTAAAACTTCATTTTTTAAATTTATTCCATATATTAAACAGCTTGGATATGGGTAATCATTTTCATATTCTTCTATTATTTCTCCATTTAAAAGAGCATTTTCAATATCTTCTTGACTTATATTTCTTTGAAATAATCTAACTATGACATGATTAGTCCATCTAATTTTTCCATCTTTAACCATTTGTTTTATATTATCTATTTTTAATTTTTCCATAAGCACCTCTTTTTATTCTTATTATATTCTATCATATCTATACTAAAAATTCTAGTTTTACAAAAAATTTTTTTATAAAATATAGTTCACTAAGTGTACTTTACAAAAATTGAGTACACTCAGTGAACTTTTGCCTAAAATAAGTGAACTTTTTCAAATTTTTAGTTCACTATTTCTAACTTTAACCAAGAATAGCGGGTTTGAGGCAGTTCACTAAGTGAATTTCTGCATCATATTTGCTTAAAATGTTTGTTCTTTTATTAACTCTTGAAGGCTTGCCCTTCAATGTGTATCGGCGATGTGTGAATACTCGCTTTCCTGCCTTTAGTGTTCACCTTAATTCACTTGGCAAATGTGCATTTATGTCTACTTAAATCAACATACTTATCCTTAAATCCTCTTAGTTGAAAAAGAATGTGCTTATAAAATTTAAGTCAGGGTTGTGCGACAGCACATGCATTTTAACCTTGACTTAATTTTATAAAGCACATTAGAATTGTATAGAGGATATTTCTATATATTTATTTCTAACCCTACGCCCACTTCGTTTATTTGTATTTGCTTAGCCATTTCAATTTTAGCTTTTAATGACACACAATGGCAAGGATACAACCATTTTATCGAATTTTCTTTGAGATATTCTATTGTTCTGTCTAATCTTTTATTTGCATCAAATAAGTGAAATCCTCCGATTACTCCATATATTCTATTATCTTCACAAATCTTTTTAGCATATTCAATAATATTACATATTCCACTATGAGAGCATCCTGTTATGATAAATAATCCTTTTTCGCTCTTATATACTATAGCTGTGTCATCATTTACAAAATCATCTATCATATTTTCTTCTTTTTTGCACTTTCCTATAATTTCTCTTATTTCAAAATTATTGCTTTGTGGTATTTCTCCTAAAAACACTATATTTTCGCTAATTTTTAAAGGTAAATTTGTTAATTTTAAATTACAAACTTTTGCTAAATTTTCTTCTTTCATCGATGTACCTATATACTCATTATCACATATTTTTTCATATAAACAGTCTGTATGTGCAATTAATTCTATATTTTTGTTATTAATATTATTGAATAAATATGTTAGTCCTCCTGTATGATCATTATGTCCATGTGAAATAACTATTTTACTTATTTTGTTTAAATCAATATTCATCTTCTGAGCATTCTTTATAAATGCATCTGAATATCCTACATCAAATAATATTTTCGTATTACCATCTTCTATGTAATAACTTACAGCTGGTTCTCCTAAATAATAATTATCAATAAAAGTATTATTATCTTCTAAAACTTTTAATTTCATTTCTATACCTCACATAAATTAATTTTCTATATTTGCATTGAATATGCTATGCTCTTTACTTTAAACCCAAATTCTTCATAAACCTTTATCGCCTTTTCATTTTCTTTATTTACAGTTAAATATATGTCTGTACAATTATTTTCTTTTCCAAATTTTCTTGCATATTTTAATAATTCTGTTCCGATTCCTTTTCCTCTATTTTTTTCATCTACACATATGGCTTCAATTTGTAGTTGTTTTCTATATCTCATACTAGGATTATTTTTTTCTTTAATATTAATAGTCATGTATCCTAAAATTTCATCTTGTATCTTTGCTACAAATATTTCTTTAGCTTGTATCATTTCTTCAAAATCTTCTTTAATAATTACTTCATCTACACTAAAAAATAAATCTGGTCTCCAATTTACATGTAGTTCATGAACTTGTTTTGCTAATTTATTTACTTTTTTTAAATCTTCTATTTTTGGTATTTCAATTATTATTTCCATATTATTTTCACTCCTTTAGCATGTCATTTAAATATTTATCTGTAAATTGTCTTAATTTTTCTTTATTGCCTTTCACTTTATTTATTAAATCATTAGCTGTTTTATAAGCCTCATCATATTCTTCTTTTGTAATTTCTAATCTTTCGTATGCTTCTTTTAGTTCATTTTCATCTAACAAGACAATTTCTCCATTTGATTTTATTAAAACATCTAAATATAAGTCATCTTCGTATGGTATATTATTTTCTTTGCCTATACTTCTTGCTATATCAAAATACCATTCAATAATTTCATTATTTTGGTTATACATTGCTGTAAGTAAAACTTTAGCATTGTAATCATAAAACTCCAACCATTTATAATTATTGTCTTGCAAACATACTCCATTTTCTAACATATATGGTGTAACTACTTTTTTAAAGTTATTTAAATAAATATCTCCAACAAAATCTTCATTATTTATTGATTTTATTTTTTGTTCTATTTCTATAACATTATCTCTCTTACCTACACTATCTGCAAATCTCTTTTTTAGTCTTATCCAATATCTCTGTATAACACCAGATTCTGAAAGATTAACTTCATCTATAACTTCATTTTCTAATATACCACCATTAGCCTGAATTGTTTTATATGAACCTATATTATCTTTATCGCAAGTTACTAAAACTCTATGTAATCCATACTCTTTACAATATTCTAATACTAGCTTTAGCATCTCTTTTGCATATCCTTTTCTTCTTTCTTCAGGTAGAACACTATATCCAATATTTCCACCATAATTTAGAAGAAATTCTGATAATCTATGTCTAAAATCAATTATACCAACTAATTTATTATCAGACTTTCTAATAGCTAGATATACTGTTGATGGAGTATATCCTTTTCCATATTTCTTAGATAATCTATTATCAAAATCTATCCATTCTTCATAAGTTTCACATTCTTCTAATCCTGAGCAACCATCAAAAGATTCATTATTCTCTAAAAATACTTTTCTATAATTCATTACTTGTTCTTTATATTCCATAGTTGGATTTACCAATTCTAAAATACTCTCATTTCCTTTTATACTCATATTTATAATTCATTCCTTTCGCTTCGCTCAAGGCACAACACGTTATGAAACATGCCTTAATCGATAAAATTTGGTATAATTATCTTAGTTGATAAAAGGTACACTACAAACCACGGGGAGGTGAGTGTGCAGTTTCTATCGAAATTGACCGTATATTTATATGTGTAGTTAACCTTTTCAAGCACAACTAAGTGTGCCATACCAGAGCACGTATCATTATCTTTGAGTCTACTCGTAGTCTAGCTAGGTTAACAGTTAATACCTTTTTATTAACTAATTTTAAAGAAAGGAGTCTATTTTATGCTGAAAATTGTTTTTAAAATTTGTTGCGGTATTGACGTCCATAAAGATTTCGTCGTTGCCTGTATTGCAAAAACAGATGATAAAAATGTTACAACTTATCAGACCAAACGTTTCTCCACGTTCACAAATGGTCTACGTGAATTGTCAGAGTGGTTATGCTCTAATTCCTGCAAAAATGTTTGTATGGAATCTACTGGAAAGTATTGGTATCCTGTTTTTAACATCCTTGAATCTTCTTGTGAAGTTATTGTTGCTCATCCTAAATATGTTAAAGCTATTCGTGGCAAAAAAACTGACAAGAAAGATGCTAAATAGATTGCTGACCTTTTTAAGCATGATTTAGTTGTTTCTAGTTTTATCCCTGCTAAAGCTATTCGCCAACTTCGTGACCTTTGTCGTTATTATTGCAAGCTTACTTCTTTAACTACTAGCGAAACTCTGCGTACTCAAAATTGTCTTACTGTTTCTAATATTCAACTTGCTAATGTTGTTTCTGATATTAATGGCAAGTCTGCTCAAAGAATCCTTGGCAAAATATTAGAAAATCCTAGCGATACTAGTTTTGATATCGAACCTCTTCTTCATAAAAGTATGTTACCTAAACTAGATGATATTGCTCTTGCTATTGATGGTGTTATCACTACTGAACAAGTTTCTAAATTACAAATCATTAAGAAACATTTTGATAATTTAAATGTTTGTAAATCTGATTTAGAAAATTTAATTTACGAATTAGCTAAACCTTATGAACATGAAATTGCTCTCTTACAAACAATTCCTGGCATCAATTCTAAATTAACTGCTATTCGTATTATTGCTGAAGTTAGTAATGATGTATCTAGCTTTCCTACTAGCAAGCACCTTTGTTCTTGGGCTGGTCTTACACCTACAAACAATGAAAGTGCTGGCAAGAAGAAATTGGTTCGTATATCAAAAGCTGGTTGTTATATCAAACCTTTACTTGTACAATGTGGTTTAGCTGCTTTAATGTCTAAAGATAATCCTGAAATTGGTAATCGCTACAAAAATCTTAAAATGCGTCGTGGTCATAAAAAAGCTATTATTGCTATTGCTCGTTTTCTTATGACTGTTATTTATTACATTTTAAAGAATAAAGTCTGCTATGATAAAAAACTTTATTCTCATTACAACCAATTACCAATATCTAAGGAAATTACTCCTGAACAAGCAATTGCTTTAGCTAAACGACAACGTTACAAGGTAGTTTGTTAACTTTATATTAATTTTTAAAAATTGCCTCTTTTAGGTTTATTTGTTATGCTCTTTTATATTTACATTTTGTTTCATCATTCACTTCCTATTTTTCAATTCTTTTTATCATACCATGTCCTGTATAGTCAAATGGAATTTTCTTAAATCCGCATTTTTCATAAAATTCCTCTTTACCACTCATAGATACTAAATTTATACTGCACTTTTGTCCTTTTTTAGTTCTATTTTCAACTTCTTTTTCTATCTCATGAATAAGTTTTTTACCTATACCATTTTTTTGATATTCTGGATCAACTAGTACATCAACTATTAAATAATATATTCCATCTCCTATTGCTCTTGCCATTCCAATAGTCTTATCTTTAAAAGTTGCCTTTTTTATAATTATACTATTTTTTATTGCATTTTGTACTACTTCTATATCTTTCGTATCCCAACCAATTTTACTCCTCAAGTTGTTATATTCATTTGCACTTAAATTATTTTTTATTTTAATTTCCATATTTATTTCTCTCTTCCTATCAAAAAAGCCTCGCAAAAGAATCTTTTAAGACTCCTTTGCAAGACTTTATATATCTTACTTTATAAGTGTAAGTAGTCCATATATTTTTACTACTCTTTACCGCTCAAACATTGCTATTCTAGGTAAACTCTTAAACATAATTTATATTTTAACATTTTATTTTAGATTTGTCAATTTCAAAATTTACATAATTTTCTATGGATTTATTTCATCATCCTCTTTTCTTACATAATTATCTAAATTTAATTCTTTCTTAAATTCTTCTTCAGTTGGTAAATATAACTTATACTTTGAAGCAAATATTTGATTATTATCTTCTGGCAGAGTATATTTTACAACCTGGTCACTTTTATCTGCACATAACACAATTCCTATTGGTGGATTATCTCCTTCGTTCATCATTTCTCTTGTATAGTAATTTACATACATTTGCATTTGTCCTAAGTCTTGATGTGTTAAATCTCCCAACTTCAAATCAATTATTACGAAACATTTTAATATATAGTTGTAAAAGACTAAATCTATGAAGAAATGTCTGCCATCAAATGTTATTTTTTGTTGTCTTGCTACAAATGAAAATCCTCTTCCAAGTTCTAATAAAAATTTTTGTAAATGGTCTATAATTGCTTGTTCTAAGTCTTTTTCATAGAAATTTGTATTACCTTCTAGTCCTAAAAATTCTAATACATAGGGATCTCTTATAATATTTTTAGGTTCTACTTTCTCTGGTAATCCAATTTCATTTTCAACACTTTCTTTATCTTGACTTGCTAATAATCTTTCATAATAAAATGTTCCTATTTGCCTTTTTAATTGCCTAACACTCCAATTTGCTTTTGCACTTTCAATAGCATAAAACTCTCTTGCTTTATCATCTTCAATCCTCATTAATAAGTTATAATGTGACCAACTCAATTCGCTAGACAGTGTCTGGCGAATTGGAAAAATACGATAAAATTGTCTCATATTCTTTAAATTTGCAACTGTAAAACCTTTTCCAAATTCTTTAGTTAATTGTTCTGATAAATACTGTAACAACTTTTTACCATATTCTGCTCTATCATTTTCTCCACATGCTTTATATATTTCTTGCCCTATCTCCCAATATGCTTGTACCATTGCTGAATTCACAACTGTATATACTTTTGATTGTGCTGTTAATACACTATTTCTAATTATTTTATATGATTCTTCTGGTTGTATTTTTATTTGGTTATCACTTATAAAGTTCCTCCTTTTTTATATTTAATTCATTTTTATTCAAAGTGACTTATTCTTCCATATTCATCTAAAGAATATTTTAATGCTTTATAAATAGAATCTTGTAATTTATATAAATGTGTATCATATCTTGTCATTTTTATTTTCTCATCTGTACCATAAACAACTTTTTCATCTACAGGAATTCTTTTCTCAGTCTTAATAACTATGTTACTATTATATAACCCGTCCAAAAATGTTCCACCTTTTGAAACAGGTTCATTATTTGTATTTAAAAAATTCATAATATCTTTTCTATCATTTTCAGAAAATCTATCAATGGTTGTCCATAATAATTCTAATGCTTCTTTATTACTTCCTTTATTAGATTTTTCTCTATATATATTATAACTAATCTTGTCCCTAATTTTTCCAAATATTAAAATAATACAATGCAAAATAATAAGCCATATAGCAAATGATACTCCCATTGCCCAATAAATACTTACATCATTAAAAGGCAATTTTTCTATCCATGCTTTAGGTATAACAGTAACTGTAAATATAGTCAAAACAAAAGCTATCAAGCTTTTTAATCCATATTTTTCAATTAATGTTTTTATAAAATCAAAAAAATCACTCATCTTTTATCTCCATTTTCTTTATTATATTTTTAATAATTTTGACATTGATTTAACTGTTTGTCTTTTTACTTTTTGGGGAACATCTTTTCAAAAATTCTTTTCAAATCTACATCTAGCAGTTCATCGACTAGAACATTAACTCCAAATGATGCTAATATTGCATTTACTTCTTTTCTATATGCACAGTTGTTTATCATAATATGTTGTTCAACATTTTGATTTACATTTGCTAGTTTTTTCATCATTTTATATCCATTATTTAAATTGGTATCTGTTACATAGCCAAATGCATCAATTTCATCATAATCTATTTTAAATTTCTTAATATTATTTATAGAAAAAAATCTCTCTTTTGAATAAATCTCAAATAATTCCTTATTTATATTACTAAGTAATATTATACTATGTAGGTCAATAACATTTATTGTAATTGGGAAAACAGAAATACAGTCTTTGCTTTCTTTATCAAAAAAATGTATACTTGTACTTAAAAATTCGACAGGGTATAAAGTAATATTAAATGAAATTACTTTTTTATCTTTTAAGTTAAATTGTTGCTTTTTATTTTCTATTTCTAGCTCAATGCAACCTTCGTTTTTTTCTAGCGTTCTATGAAATGTGTCTATTGAAAAATAACCTCTTCCAAAAGCTTTTTTCATATTCATCATTGTCTCTGTGTCATTATGAGCATCATATATATTAAATCCAGAAGATTTACATTCAAAATTGATGCAAATATCATCTTTAATAATTAAATTATCTAATTCCATTTTTCTTGATTTATCATCAATATACTTTGTATTCGTTATTACATCATCATATATGTTTATCAAAATATTTCTAACATATTTTTCAAAAGATTTTCCTCTTTTTTTATAATAATTATCTAATTTATTATCTTTAAGATTTTTAAAATGTTCAATTATTAATTTTTCACATTCATTAAAAATATATGTGCAAAATTCTCCTAGATACATTAATATATAATTATTCTCCGTCTTAATAATTTTTTTAGTGTCTTCTACTGTAGATACTCCTTCTAATTCAACTGAAAATAGTTCAAGATATTTTTTTATGCATTCTAGTTCAATATCTTTATTTAGAACATTTATTTCTTTTGCAGAAAACCAACATGTAGGTTTTGTAGTACCAAAAAAAATCATTCTATCATTACTTGTCATGTTTTTTCTATATATATAATCATTGTATATTAATACTCTCAAAATTATTAAACCAGTTATAGCATAAATATCTGAAATAGAAATCCCGAAAATATTTATTGCTTGTTCTTCTGTTATCGCAGAATCAAGTATTTTTAATCTATCAATATTTAAAATAAATGGATATAGTATACTACTCATTGCTTTGTCTATTGCTAATGAATCACTTTTGTCTAATGAATCAATACTTAAACTTTCTTTAAAAAATTGTTTAGAAAAATGATTAATATATTCATTAAAATCTTTATAATCATCAATTTGATTAATTTTTGAAAAAACAAAGTACCCTTGTTTATCAAATTCAATCTTCTTTATACGATATTGTTTTACATAATCTCCCAAATAATAATCATTATAAAATTTCTCTACTAATTTCTTTTTATTGTCCATTTTTTTTGTATTCTCCTTACTAGTTTTTTACTATTTTCCTTACTATTTATTTTTTATATATTATCATAAAAACTCAAAAAAAGAAAGTGCTTTTCCAAACACTTCCAATTAAGTTTTATCTCCAAACATTCTATGTTATTTACTATCAATTATTACAATATTAAGACAATGTAATGCAACAAGTTGCAACATTCTCTAAATATTGCATAAGTAATCTGTAACTCATTTCATTCGAACAGCTTACTTAACTACTCCACACACCATATCAACTTCTATCGTTACCCTAATTTTATGATTTTCTATTCTTTTAACCTTATTTTTACCTTTTCTATCAAAACTAATAAAATCTTCAAAAGCAGTAAACTCAACTATTTCGTCTAATTCTTTAGATATAGCACCGAGCAACATTCCACATGTAATGTCACTCTATTTGTATATTTTCCTAATATAAATTCACTTCAACCATTATATATAAATTTCAAATAACTCCGCTTACTTCTTCCATTTAATGTAACACTTGCAATAAGTTATCTTTCATCATTCTTAGATTATCTCCTTTTATATAAGTATGCAACTTTTCACATACCAATTAAATATCCCCACATACAACCACAAAGGTAGCCTACTTCTCAAGACTACCTTTATGTTACTACTTCTTTACAATTTCAATGTTTTCATCTTTCACAATAGCTTTTACAACTTCTCCTGGCTTTACTATTCCATCTAAAATACTTTCAGCTATTTTATCTTCTAAATTGCTTTGAATTGCCCTTCTTAATGGCCTAGCACCATAGTTTGTATCTATCCCCTTTTTAGCAATTAAGTCTTTTACATCATCATCTATTTCTACAATCATATTTTGTTCTTCTAACCTTTTTTTAACTTGTTTTAACATGATATCTATAATGTGTTTAATCTCTTCATCTATTAATTTATGGAATACTATAATTTCATCTATACGATTTATAAATTCTGGTCTAAATTCCTTTTTAAGTTCAGCTAAAACATCTTTTTTTACATTTTCATATTCTTTTTCCATAGCTTCATCTGAATTTTGATTTTTAGTAAATCCTAAAGTCTTTTTATCTGTTATCATTCTTGCACCTACATTTGATGTCATAATAACAACTGTATTTTTAAAGTTTACTGTTCTACCTTGACTATCTGTTAATCTTCCATCTTCTAATATTTGAAGTAACATATTCATAACATCTGGATGAGCTTTTTCTATTTCATCAAATAATATAACTGAATATGGTTTTCTTCTTATTTTTTCCGTTAATTGTCCACCTTCATCAAACCCTACATATCCTGGAGGTGAGCCTATTAATTTAGATACTGAATGTGGTTCCATATATTCAGACATGTCAACTCTAATCATAGCATCTTCATTTCCAAATAAAGCTTCTGCTAAAGCTTTTGATAGCTCTGTTTTACCAACTCCTGTTGGTCCTAAAAATAAGAATGAACCAATTGGCCTATTAGGATCTTTTAATCCTACTCTTCCCCTTCTTATAGCTTTTGCAACTGCTTCAACCGCTTCCTTTTGCCCAATTACTCTTTTATGCAAAGTATCTTCTAAATGTTTTAATTTTTCATTTTCATCTTCTGTTAATTTCTTTACTGGAATCTTTGTCCAACTTGCAATAACATCTGCAATATCTTCTGTTGTTAAAGTTGTTACACTACGATTATTTTTGTTTTCCCATTTTTGTTTGTCTTTTTCTAATTTTTCCTTTGCCATTTTTTCTTTATCTCTCAAGCTTGCGGCTTTTTCAAAATCTTGAGAACGTATTGCTTCATCTTTTTCTTTTTCATATTGCATTATTTTATCTTCTAACTCTTTTAAATTCTCTGGTCTTGTATATGTTCTCATTTTAACTCTAGATGATGCCTCATCAATTAAATCTATAGCTTTATCTGGTAAATACCTATCATTAATATATCTTACAGATAAATTAACAGCAGATTCTATTGCTTCATCTGTAATCTTTACATTATGATGTGCTTCATATTTATCACGAATTCCTTCTAATATTTTTATTGTATCTTCTTTAGACGGCTCTTGCAGAGTAACTGGACTAAATCTTCTTTCCAAAGCAGCATCTTTTTCTATATATTTCCTATATTCATTTAGAGTAGTTGCACCTATTACTTTAATTTCTCCTCTTGCTAAAAGTGGTTTTAAAATATTTGCAGCATCTACTGCTCCTTCTGCAGAACCTGCACCTACTATTGTATGAATTTCATCTATAAATAAAATCACATCACCTGCTTTTTTTACTTCATTTAAAGATTTTTTTATTCTTTCTTCAAAATCACCACGATATTTAGCACCTGCTACCATACTAGAAATATCTATACTTACAACTCTTTTATTTTTTAACATTTCTGGAACATCTTCAGAAACTATTTTTTGCGCTAATCCTTCTATTACAGCTGTTTTACCTACACCTGGCTCTCCTATTAAACAAGGATTATTTTTAGTTCTCCTAGACAAAATTTGAATAACTCTTTCTATTTCATCATTTCTACCTATAACAGGGTCTAACTTTCCTTCTCTTGCTTGTTTGGTTAAATCTGTCCCAAATTGATTTAATGTATTTGTTGAATTATAACTTCCGAATCCTTTGTTACTATTTTGTTTTTCTCCTGTAAATGTTTCATCCTCATTTATTACTTTTACAATCTCATTGTATAACTTTTGAGGATTTATATTCAAATCCATCATAATACGAACAGCAATACTATCACCTTCTAACATTATCCCTATTAATAAATGTTCTGTTCCTATATATTCTGTTCCAAGCTTTCTTGCCTCTCTAAAAGCATTTTCTATAACTCTTTTGGTTCTAGGTGTAAAACCTATAGTAGTATCACCACTTAAATTATTACTTGCTCTTCCTATCAATTCTTCTATTTCTTGTAATATACTTTCTGGAGTTACATTTTGATTTTCCAAAACTTTACTTGCAACTCCTGTCCCTTCTTTAGAAAGTCCATATAAAAGGTGTTCTGTTCCTATATAATTATGCCCAAGTTCATTTGCAACATCATTTGCAAACTCTATTGCTTTTTGAGCTCTATTTGTAAATTTATATGTCATAAAATACCTCCATTCTAGCAATTATTTGCTTTTAATTTTATTTATATATTCTCTTCTTTTATAATTTTTTTTATAATCTCTGCTCTTTTTATATCTCTTTCTTCCCCAGCTAATATCTTCCCAAAGTATTTTTGTAAATTGCCTGGTTTAGTATATAACTGTAATTTATTAACTTGCATATCATTTAGTTCTTTAATAATGCCTAAATCTGTGCCAAGTTTCACATCTGATAATAATTTTCTACATTCTTCAGATGATATTTTACTTGAATATAATAATAATCCATATGCTCTATATACACCATTTTCTAAATTTATTTGTTTTTTTCCTAAATACTTTCTTGCAAGTCTTTCTTGTTCTATTACTTTTTCTGTTATTGCTCTTACATTTTTTATAATTTCTAGTTCACTAATGCCTAATGATTGATTATTAAAAATTTGATATACATTACCTTGACTTTGTGAACCTTCACCATAAATTCCTCTAATATTCATCCCAAAATTATTTACTGCTTGTAATACTTTACCTATATTACCTGTGGCTGTTAGTGCTGGCAAATGAACCATTACAGATGCTCTCATTCCTGTTCCTACATTTGTTGGACATGAAGTTAAATATCCATATTTATTACTATATGCATAATTTACTAAATTCTCTAATTTCTCGTCTATTTCCTTACTTAAATTTAATAAATTCTCTAAATCCAATCCTGCTGAAAATACTTGCATACGAATATGGTCTTCTTCATTAATCATTATACATATATTTTCATCATCATTAATTAAAACTGCTTTATTATTCTCTTTAGACATTGCAAATTCTGGACTTAATAAGTGTTTTTCTATTAAACTAATTTTAGTAATGTCATCTATGTCTTTTAACTTTATAAATTTTAATCCATATCCTAAACTTATTGTTATTTCTTGTAATTTCTCTAATATTTTTTTACTTTCCTCTTTGCTATATCTATTTGGAAATTCGAATTCTTTTATATTTCTTGCAAGTCTTATTCTTGTACTAAGAACTACATCAGATTCTTTACCATTTTGTAAATACCAATTACTCATTTATTTTAAACCTCCCTACTCTATTTTAAATTAGCTTTTTCGTTAAATGTTAATTTTTTATATTTTAATTAAATAGTAAAATTTTTTGCTAAATTTAATTTTTATATTAATTATACAACCAATTTTATATTCATTTATTTCTTATCTAATTTTTTTATTTCATCTCTAATTTTAGCTGCATCTTCGTATCTTTCCTCTTTTATTGCTTGTTTTAATTCTTTATTTAACTTTTGTAATTTACTTTCTTCTTTATTATCGCTTTCAGGTTTTATATCCATTACATTTTCTTTTATATATTTAGGTTTTCTTCCTATATGCATAGATGAACCATGTAGATTTTTAACTAAATGATTAATCTTTTCATTAAACGTTTCATAACAATTTTCACAACCGAACTTTCCACTTTGAGTAAATTCATCATATGTTAATCCACATTTATTACACTTTAATGTGTTTTGTTTTATAAAACTTGGCATAAATGAATCATTATATTCATCTAATAAATCTCCTAAAAAACTAGAAAAATTTATTGGCATATTAAAATCCATATCATCTATCCCCATTTCTTTTGCACATTCACTACAAAGAATCATTTCTTTTTTTATACCGTTAATTATTTGTGTATATCTAACATTTCCCTCATTATTTCCACAATTTTGACATAACATAATAAATCCTCCTTTTAATCTTCTATAAGATTTAATAACATATTTTTTAAGATATTTGCTCTTAAGGTATCTTTATATTCATGTGGTATATTAAGTACATTATCACTTGTTGCTACTTTTAAAAGTTTAGCTTCTTTTTCAGAAATAATATTATATGATAAGAAGTTACTTATATAAATATCTACTTCTTGTGATGTTATTTTATCTTCAAGACTTGCAATAATATGCATAATATATTTACTTCTTGACATATCTATTTTTTTTATTCTAATATGACCACCACCACCACGTTTACTTTCTACATAATATCCTTGAGATGGCTTAAATCTAGTTGAGATTACATAATTTATTTGTGATGGTACACAATTAAAATATTCTGCTAGGTCATTTCTTTGTATCTCTATATATTCATCTTGTTCATTAAATAATTCTTTTATAAATTCTTCTATCATATCTGACATTCTCATAAACTTCGCCCCACTTTTGTTTATATATTTATCTTTCTATTTTTCTTTTGCTATTTATTTGGTATTGTTTTTTGACTTTGACTTTCTTTGACCTATAATCATATTATACTATCATTTTTTATTTTGTCAATACTAAAAATCATATTTTACATTTTATGTACAGTATATAATTAGAATATACATTTTACCAATACCTGATAGAATTACAGTAATTAATATATTTATAAATTTACACAAATCATATACTTCATACTCCATCAAACAAAAAGAAATTCTTAGTATTATTACACACATCTACCTACTACATTTCAATATTGATATAAATTTATAAATACATTAATTATTATAATGTTACTAAATTATATATAGTAAAAACATTAATACTAACAAAAATACTTAACAACATTTACTTATCTTTTGTCATTTTATCCATATCTTCTGCTCTTTGTTTTTGTTTTGATAATGTAAGCCAAGCAAAATAAGAAGAGACAAATTCGCCATATTTTGTAGCATCTTCTATCTCTCCTATTTCATTTTTTAATTTATTAATTTCTTTATCATTCATACTACATACACCTCTTTTATAATTATGTGCATGTTATAATTTATTATACTTTTATAATATAATATTATTACATATAATATTTATACTATATAAATTATATCTATTAATTTATATATGTAAACCATCATAATTCTTAAATATAAACATCACCCACACTAATATAATTTATATTTATTTGAATATAACACAAATTATTTATTAAAATAAGACCAAAGTCATAGCGATATTCTTTAATTGTTTTGTGTAACATACTTTTCAATTGCTTGTGCAACACCATCTGAATTATTATCATTAACAACAACATTTCCAAACTTCTTAACATATTCTGCACTATTTCCCATTACTACTCCAAGTCCTGCATTTTCTAGCATTTCTTTATCATTCACATTATCTCCTATTGCTATAACTTCACTTGCTTTAATATTTAATTTATTCATTAAAACTTTAATAGCATTCCATTTGTTAACATCATTTTTAGTAATTTCAGTATAATAATATTTTATTTCTACATCTTCATTATTTACTTTTATCATTTTTCTAGACATATGCCCAACATCTAATACATCTATATTATCAATTTCTCTTAATTTTTGTATGATACGATTAAAAATCAATAAATTATCATCATAAATAGTAACTTTTATATAATTATTACTGTTATTGTTTTTTACGAAATTATATAAATCTCCTACTACTCTTATATTTGTTTGATATTTGCTATCTTTTTTTTCATTTTCTTGTTTATAAAATAAAGCACTATATTCAATTGTTCTTGTTAAAATTTCTGTTTCTGTATAAATATTATAATATATACTATTTTGCTCGCAAACTTCTATTATCTCTAATATCTTTTCTTTATCTATAAATTTATTGTATAAAATTTTATCATTTTTCATATCATATAAAATAGCACCATTGCCACATATGCTATAGTTTTCAGAGCTTATTTCTTTTGCAAAACTTTTAACAGAAGTTATATGTCTACCAGATGCAATTATAACTTGCGTGCCATTTTCTTTTGCTTTTTTTATTGCATTTTTGTTTTTATTTGATATTTTGCCATATGAATTTAATAATGTACCATCTAAATCTATTGCTATTAATTTATACATATAATGTTCTCCTTATTTACTTATCTTTATTCTTTTATATAATAATTGTTATTAGTCTTTATAATTGTAATATACTTTATATTTCATTTCAATAAAAATTATCAAAAATTTCCAGTTTAAAAAAATAATATTTGCATAACATATATAATGTGAAAAGACAAAATGCTTTTTCACAAAGAAACAAATAAGATAAAAACACGTTCTATAGGAGGTGAAAGATATGGCAAACTCATCAAGCAACAGTAACTATAAAGTAGTTCCAGAAGCTACAGAAGCTTTAAATAAATTTAAATATGAAGTAGCTAGTGAAGTTGGTGTTAACTTAAAAGAAGGTTATAACGGAGATATATCAGCTAGAGACGCTGGTAGAATCGGTGGTAACATGGTAAGAAAATTAATCCAACAAGCTGAATCTCAAATGGCTAACAAATAATTTTTGTATTAATATTGTTTAATATTAAAATTATTAATAGTTATAAGAATAAGACAGGAATATTTTTCTTGATTTTATGAATACTCTTTTTAAGAGCATACATAAAGGCAGGAATTGTGTTCCTGCCTTATTATTTTATCTAAAAAGTTAATATATCATTTAATAGTAAGAGTTTAAACAAATATATTTTTTATTATTTGTAATTTTTATTAATAACACAAACTATTTCTGCTTTTTACTATTTTTCTTTTGTATTACTCCCTTTTTGTGTTAAAATTAAAACATTAATACATTTTTTACATACATGTATATTATTATGCATTTGTAAACTCTTCTTATTTCCACAAAATACACAACTATTATTATGTTTTTTTAAAGTTAACGATTTTCCATCTATATGTAATTCTAATGCATCTTTTTCTCTAATATTATTAATATCTCTCCATTCTTTTGGAAGAACAATTCTACCTAATTCATCAATTCTCCTAACAATATATCCATCCATCAAACCGACTCCTTTCGCACTTATTCGATAAAATATATCTTTTCTTTACATATTTTACCAAATGAGGTTGATTTTGTCAATCCATTGGATTGGTTTGTGTAAATATATTTATAGCTTTTTTTGTACAACTTGTGTTTACTTTTCAGAATTGTGTTTACTTTTTTACTTAACTAATATATTTATAGGTAATTTATAATTTATCTTTCCACTGTTACATATTTGCTTTTTTACAAGTATTCTTATAACGAATTTATTATTTCATTTATATTATTTATATATTTTTTTATTTCATTTATTTTTTCATTACTAAAATCAGATTTATTAGTAACACCTTTTAATATAAAATCTGTTGAATATCCTGTTATATTAGAAATTTCAATAACTTTTTCTATTGAAAGTCCCTTTTTTCCAGAAATTGTTTTGCCTAAATGCTGACCACTAATATTTATTAATTTTGCAAACTTCTCTTTTGTCATATTATTTTCAGTTCTTATAAATTCAATTCTTTTACCAATATCCTTTTTTATTATTTCTTTTTTCTCCAATTTCATCACCTATAAAAATATAATATATTAAATAAAAATAATATGATGAATTATCTACAAATTTATTGTAGATTTTTGTCGATTGTTGTGGTATTATTTTTAAAAAAAGGATGAAAGTAAATGGAAAAAAAGTTAAAAATTATTCTTATTGAAGATAACAATGAAGAAAGTAAAATGTTTCAAAGCTTCATAAATAAACGAAATGATATAACATTAGTATCTACAACAAAATCTAGTAATGAAGCATTAATTTTAGTTAAAAAGCATTCTCCAAATGCAATTATTTTAGACTTAGAATTACATCAAGGTAATGGTTCTGGTTTCGAATTTCTAAATAATTTAAAAGACTTATCACTACCTTATAAACCTTTAATTATTGTAACTACATATATAGCATCACAAACAATATATGATAAACTTCATAAAGATTTTGTAGACTTAATTTTTTATAAAAAACAACCAGATTATTCACCAAAACTTGTTATAGATGCTTTAGTTTTATTAGCCCATGAACCTTATTTAAAATCTACATCTATTTCCTCTCCAGAAGAAAAAGATATAGAAATTAAGAATAAAATTAATAAAGAATTAGATTTAATTGGTATAAGTTATAAACTTAAAGGTAGAGAATACCTATTTGAGGGAATTTATTTCTTATTAACAAATGATAATTCTAATATTACCGTGTTTCAATATTTATCTAATCATTATAAATTATTAATTAGTAGTATAAGTCGTGCTATTCAAACATCCATTAATCATACTTGGAGAACATCATCTATTGAAGACCTAAGAATTAACTACACTGCTCAAATAAATTATAATACTGGAGTTCCAACTCCTACTGAATTTATATATTATATAGTAAATAAGTTAAAGCAATAACATGTATCCACAATTTTTGCACATAAATGCATTCAATATACCACTTAAACTAAACGTTTTAGATGGTATATTTATTTATATAATTTAAATATAAATTATATAATTTTGAAGTAAGGAAGTGAGATTATGGATTGGTGGACTGAAATAATGAAAGCCTTATCTTATTGGTCTAGGTAATATTTCCTGAAGTTACTAAGTAGTTAATCAAGTGTTTAAATGTAATATTTCACTCGATTGACTACTTTTAAATATTAATATAAAATACTTCATATAAATATTTACTTTATGGAGTGTTGTATATGAATTATATTGATTTTTTTAATATGTTATTGAAATATCTTTTCATAAATTTAATCACATGTTACTTGTATCTTAAAACATTTGATTTTAAACCATTAAATATAAAAAATAAAGTAATAATATTCTTAACTAGTTTTATCTTAGCCTTAATGTTAGCTCATTTTAATACTTTCATTAATCCTTCCTATATGCTTTTGGGCTCTTATTTAATAATAAGTTTTCTGCTACGTTATATAACTAAATATAAATCAAATCATTATATAGTTGTTACTTTTATATCATCTGCTATTACAATTATATTATATGAAATTAGTATATTTATTTCATTACTTATATGCATACCAATACTTCATTTAGATAGTAGAAATCCCATTATTTTATTTATTGCAATTTCTATTGAATTAATATTAGTATTTTTTATTTTTAAACTTAAAAGATTTAAAAATGGATTATCTTTTTTTAAAACAAAAGATTATTCCTATAATTTATCATCATTGTTATCTGGAATTGTATTATTAATTGTTACTAATCTAGGTAATTATACTAATAACTCAATAAGCGAATTTTTTTTATTAGGATTGACTTTAATTTTACTAAGTATGTTTATTTGGATAAAAGAAAGAATAACTTTACATTATAAGAATTTATTAGTTAAAGATACAATTCAAAATTTGCAGAATCAATTAAATGACCAAATACATATAAATGATATTATGAAAGATGAAATAGAAAAACTTTCGATAATAAATCATAAATTCAGTAGTAGAATATCTGCTTTAGAGTTATATGCAAAAAGACTACCAAATAATTTATCCAACAATATTAATAAAAATCATCATATAATAGAAATAAAAAAATTAATCAAAAGTTTATCTTGTGAATTTTCCAACGAAATGCATATAAATCTACAAAACAGTTTTATTATTAATAAAACAGGTATTATAAATATAGATAATATATTAGAATATTTCCAAACTGAATGTATAAATAAAGACATCTCTTTTAATGTAATTGTAAAAACTAATATTGAATATAAAATAAAAAAGGCAATACCATTAAATCTTTTAGAGATTTTAATTTCAGATATTTTAAATAATGCTATAATTGCTATAAATCATACCTCTAATAAAAATAATAAAATATTAATTCAATTTAATAATACTAATTATTTAGAATTTCGTGTTTATGATACTGGTATTGAATTTGAAATAAATACTCTTGTTAAACTAGGTAAAGAAAGAATAACAACTCATAAATGTGATGGAGGAAATGGAATAGGATTTATTACAACATTTGAAACATTAAATAAAACTAATGGAAGCTTTATAATTGAAGAATATAATAGGAATGAATCTGAATACTCAAAATGTTTAATTTTTAGGTTTGATAACAAAAGACAGTATTTTATTCACTCTTATCGTTCTGAAGAAATAAAAAAAAGTTATAATAATGAATCTATTTTAAAAATAAAAGAATAGTTTAATAAAGAGTACTTAATCTATAAGAATATATTTGTTGATTAAGTACTTTTTTGTATTAAAATGATATATAGTTAACATATGCTGTTTTTATATTTTTCATACTTTTTTAAAACTAATTTTATAATTAATATTTTTATTTTAAATAATATCCCCTTTTCTATATCAATTATATTCAAAAGTTCTCCTTATTATATATACTTTACTTTTTGAATAATTCCTCTATCTTAGATTCTCCTAAAATTATTACTCCATTTTTTGATAATAAGTCTGCTGTTATTCCATTTCCATCTATAAGTGATTTTGAAAATGTACCATCATAGATTTTCCCATATCCACAAGATGGACTTCTTTCTTTTAGAATTGCATATTTACAATTATAAAATTTGGCTAATTTTATGATTTCTTTTGCACCTTTTTTATAATTATCTGTAACATCTTCATTTTTATTAGTTAAAACTCTATCATCCACTATTTCTGCTGGACTTCTTGGAGTTTTTAGTCCTCCATATATTTCAGGACAAATAGGAATCAAATTATATTTATTCTTTAATTCTTCTAGTTCATTAATTATTTCACTTTTTCCATTATATCTACAATTTATTCCCATCAAACATGCACTAATTAATATATTCAAATCTAAATACCTCTTTTCTATTTACTATTTTACATTATATATTTATATCATATAAATAAAAAAATAAAAGAGAAATGATTAATATTTTTATCGTTCTCTTTTAAATTTTCTATTAAATTACGTTTTTCTTATATGCAGAATATAAACTTCTAACTTCTTCAATTTTATCTTCTAATTCAATAACTAAATTAGAAACATTTTCCCACTCTTCTTTTTCAAAAGCATCATATATTTTACAAAATAACCCCTTTTGATTACTAGTATTTTTATAAATATATTTTCTTTTCTGTTCAATTTCCTCCCAGTCTAAATTATCTTTCTTATCATCACTTTCTATTTTTTTCCACATACTCATTTCTGCAAAATACTCTTTAATTTTCCTTTTACAAACAATTAATCTCCATTTTTCTAAAGTAGTAGTTTTAAAAGACTTTATCATTATATCTGTTAATATATTTCCATATTGTAACACCTTAAGCTTTTCTTTATTATTTAAAACTTTTACATTTTCCCAAACAGTTCTTGGAGAATTGCCAAATAATACTTCTCTTTTTTCTTCACTATAATATTCAAATACATCTTCTTCACTTCTATATACTCTGTTTTTATCTAAATATCCATAATACTCATCTTGTTTTTTACATATTTCTTGTAATAAAGCCTCCTCTGTTTTATTATTTAATACAGCATATTTTATTCCATCTAACATTGATAAGTATGATACTGCAATAGTAATATACAAATTAGAAGATGGATTTGGAGATCTAAGTTCAAATCTAGTAGCAAATGGATTTTGTTTATCTTTAACTAAACCTATTAATACACTTCTATTTCGTGATGGTTCATCTTTAGTTTTTCCTAATGATGTTACAATACATATAGGAGCTTCATAACCTGGTTTTAATCTTCTCAAAGAATCATCTGTTGAAGATATAAATGGATTCATTACTTCATAGTTTTTTAACATTCCCATTAAAGCTCCATATCCTATAATACTTAAAAATCCATCTTCATAACTATTAAATAAATTTGCTCTTGTTCCATCCTTTTTCTTTATACTTATACCTAAATGTACATGCATTCCGCTTCCAGCCACTTTTTCTATTGGCTTTGCTCTAAATGTTGTTTCTAATCCATATTTCATAAAAATTCTTTTTACTAATTCTTTAACAAAAACTTGATTGTCTGCTGATTGTAAAGGATTAGAATACTTCCAATCTATTTCAATTTGTTCCATAACATGGTCATACTTACCAAAAAAACCTAGTTTTGGTTTTACACCACCGTACTTCTTTATGTCCCATTTCTGGTTCTAATTCATATTTTTCCATTGTTATTAAACATTCTTCTATTGCAGTTCTTACAGTTCCACTAATTTTATTCCAGTATTGCTCATGCATTCCTTGTGATGTTGTAAGTTCTTCTATCTCAGTTTCTTCATTTGGAGTTTTCACCCAAAACTCTAATTCTGTTGCTGTTGTATAGTCGATTTTATCTATATCATTTATATGTATATTATATTTATCAAACAACTCTGGTTTATTACTTATTAAACTAAGTATCTCTTGTTTTGTTTTACTACTACTAAGTTTTAAAATACTTCTAGAATCAACTGGTTTTCCATTATGATATAAAAATGCTGGAATCATTAATGTGCCTATAGGAAGATTTGTATTTTCATCAAATAAATCTTCATTATAGTCTATAAACCAATCACATTCTCTATCTACTACCATATCAACTTTTGCATCATTTATTGTAGCAATTTCTGGAAGGTCTACTGAAGAGCCATCTGTTTGTACTGCTGTTTTATATAGAAATTTTTCTATATCTTCTAAAAATATTTTTATAGGTATTCTTTCATCTGTCACATTTCCAGATAAATCAACTGCCATTAAAGAAACAAATTTTATTTGTTTATTCTCCTCTAAAATCTTTAATAAACATTCTTTATTATGTTTATCTTTTTTTATTTTATATATAAGATTATCTTTCATAACTATACCTCACTTTATTTGTATTATAATATGTTGAAACTTTATAAAATATTATTTTTAATATATAATGTGTGTAAAATCTTATTTAGTTTATTACAATAAATTAAATTTAATTTATTTTTATTCTTAAATATTTATTAAAATTCTGTTTTGTTTTTCTAAAATTGATTTATCCATTTATACAATTATTGTTTTTGTATCTACAATAATTCTGAGCGATATATCTTTTGACTTTGTGCTAATACTCTTACTATTTTCTATATTTTAACCCAATATTAACATATACTAGTATAAATTAAAAGACTTAAATAAAAAAATAACATGCAAATATTTGTAAAATAATATCTATAAAATAGACAGTATAAAAAGAATTTTTTATACTGTCTATTTTATAGATACTATTATTTTTTATTTATGCTTCTGGTTCTACTAAACCGAAGTTCTTTCCATCTTTTAATTTATACATTACATTTACTTTCCCTGTTTCAATGTTTACAAATGCTAAAAATTTATTTTGAGGTTGTTCTTGTAACATAAGTTTAGCATCTTCTGGTGAAACTGGTTTTACATCATAAAATAATGTTTTTACAATTTCATTTTCTATTTCTTCTTCTTTTTCAAAACTGATATTAGATTCCTTTAAACGAATAGATTCTGTCATATTTTGTTTATCTTTTTTAGTTTTCATTTTTCTAATTTGACCTTCAACAATATCTATATTTTTATCTATAGAAGCATATAAGTCTTTACTACCTGTAACTGCTCTAAATACGCCATTTTGTGTGTTTACATGCATTTCTGCAACTTGCTCTTTACCTTCTGTTTTTATTGTTGCTTGTACATCAAAATCATCTCCAAAGTATTTTACTAATCTTTCACATTTCTTTTCAATATAACTTTTAATTGAATCTGTTGCCTTTAGTTCCTTTCCTGTTATTTTTATATTCATAAAAATCTCTCCTTCCACTGTTTAGTGCTCTTTTGTTACAACTTTCGTTGTTATTCTCATTATATATTGTTTATCTAAATTTTTCAAGCAATTTATTTATTTTTATATGGATTCATTGGTTTTGCGTATATTTTTGACATAAAATATGTTCACCATTTTAAAAATATTATATTATGATTATTATTTATATAATTCATTTTTTTCTATATATTGTAATACATTAATATCTAACTTATCTCTAATTAGCTCTATTTTATCTACTTTTATTTTATCTCTTATAAATGTAGAACAGATTTTTATTTCCTTCATATTATTTATACAATAAAAATTATGGCTGTATTTATTCAAAATCTCATTTTTAGATATTATTTTTTCTAAGTTTATATTATTTCTATTTAATAAAATGAAATTATAATTACTTACTAGTTCCTCACAATTCTTCCAGTTTAATATATTTTCAAAATTGTCTGCTCCCATTATAAAATATATTTCATCATCTTTATATTTATTCTTTATTAATCTAAATACATCAATTGCTTTATAATTAATATTTGTATTTAGCTCAATATCACATACATCTAGTTTTTGATTTTCTTTACATATTAATTTTAACATTTCATATCTATATTTTTCATTTATTAACCCATGTTTTTTATATGCATCACCTACTGGAACAAAAAACAATTTGTCTAATCCAAGCTGTTTTAATATTGTTTCTGCACATGTTTTATGGGCTAATGTTGGTGGGTTAAAACTGCCTCCAAAAAATGCATATTTTTTCATATCTTGCCTCACATTCTATTTTTACATATTAACATATGTGCATTTATTTTTCAATCTAACATACTAAAATTTATATATCACAACAATTTTCATATTATATGTAAAAGCACAGATTTTACAATGTATCATTTTGTGAAACAGAAATTCAACTGCAAATCTCTGTTTTTTCGCAGGATAAAGACATGATTTTTTTCAAATTGATACAAGCTATGTATACCAGTGATTATAAGACTTTTTTACTCAAAATTACATTTTTATCAAAATAAAATTTTTAAAATTCATTTAATAGAATTATTGATTTTTTAACACTTATTTTAAAAAAAATTTGCTCAAATTAAAGAATATTGATTTTTAAATATTTACAGCGTATTTTTGTATTTTAAAATGCTTTAAACCATTGATTTTACTAAGTTCATATATTATAAAAAATAATTTTTATGTCTTTATGCTGGTTTTTTCGTGATAACCCTTGCATTTTTGGTTTTCTCATGATATAATATTTTTCGTTATAATTTACTATCTTAAGGGGAGGTGCAAAACATGCCAAATATTAAATCAGCTATAAAACGTGTTAGTGTTATTGAAAAGAAAACATTAAGAAATAATATGATTAAATCAGGATATAAATCAGCTGTTAAAAAGTTTGAACAAGCTATAGAAGCTGGTAATACTGAAGAAGCAAAAACATTATTCTCACAAGCTACAAGAAAAATAGATCAAGCTTGCAGTAAAGGTGTTATAGTAAAAAATACTGCTGCTAGAAAAAAATCTAATTTAGCAAAAAAATTAAATGCTATTCAAGCATAATTAAGGTAAAAAATTGTGCACAGTTTTTTACTATATAAAAACAATCTAGTATATTTTCTAGATTGTTTTTTATTATATGATTTATTAACTTTTGTATTTTTTTCTTTAAACTTTTTACTATCTATATTTTTCTCTTTTTAATATCTTTTTAAAACCTTCAAACTTAACATTTTATACACACTATACACATGAATAAAATTTTTAGTAATAAAAGTATAATAAATACCTTATCTACAATATATATTTTAGTATATACAATAATAAAATGTAAAACATCCTAAAACAGTTCATTCATTTAGTATCTAACATTTATTTACTTGGCTAAAATTACCTTTGATTTTCTCCATTGATTTATGTTAATATATATTTATAAAAATATAGAAAGCTGTGATATTATGAAAGAAAAATTTGAAATATTATTAAAATCAATCCTTAATATAGATAAAAAAATACTAAGAATAATGAAAACTGGACTAAAATATTCTTTTTACTTTTGTATTTTAGCAACATTAATTTTACTTACATATAAATTTTTTAGTTTACCAACATTATTTTATGCTGGAATTTCATTACTAAAATCTGGACTATTTTTTATAGTTGCTTTTACTATTTGTGGATTTGCTTTTGATAAGATTACACATGAGATTGGCTAACATTTCTTTAGCATAAAAAATCTCTACTTATGTCCTATCTGGATATAAAATCTTTAGTATATAACAATAGTGGGCTGAATTATATTTCACACACAATTTCTCCTATTACAGCCCACATTTAATTGTTCATGTGCCATTTTCTGAAAAAATTATATACAATAATTTTATATAATTGGAAAGCTTTATTTATTAAACTTTACTCTTACAATAGAACATTTCTATTATAAAAAAAGAGTGATTATGTTGTTTTAAAATGGTACCTATAAATAGACAGTATAAAAATTACTCTTTTTATACTGTCTATTTATAGGTACCATTTTAGTTATCTTAAAACAATTATTTTTTTATACGAAAACATCTTCCATTATGTTACATTATTATTAATTATTTCTTTAATTCTTCTAAAAACATTTTATTAAGCATTCCTGGATTTGCTTTACCTTTTGTTTCCTTCATAGCTTGTCCTACTAAAAATCCTAAAGCTTTATCTTTTCCACCTTTATAATCTGCTACAGATTGTGGATTTGCTTCTAATACTTTTAATACAACCTCTTTTATTGCACCCTCATCTGAAATTTGAATCCATCCATTTTCCTTAATAATAACTTCTGGAGCACGAGGATTCTCAAACAACTCTACTACTACTCTTTTAGCAATAGCTGAACTAATTGTTCCTTTATCTATTAATTCAATTACCTTAGCTAAATCTTCTGCAGTAAATGGTATTTGGTCTGCTTCCATTTCTTTTTCATTTAACATTTTTGAAATATCAGATAAAATCCAGTTTGCAACTGCTTTAGCATTTTTACATATTTTCTCAGCACCTTCAAATAAATCTGATAAATATTTAGAACTAGTTAATAGCTTAGAGTCTTTTTCTGATAGTCCAAATTTATCCATATATCTTGCCTTTCTGCTCTCAGGAAGCTCTGGAAGACTATTTTTTATATTTTCAATATATTCATCAGATAATCTTATTGCTACTAAATCTGGGTCTGGGAAATATCTATAGTCTTGAGCATCTTCTTTATCTCTCATTGAAAATGTTCTTCCAGATACATCATCCCATCTTAATGTAGTTTGCTCAACTACACCACCTTCTTCTATTAAATCTATTTGGCGATTTGCTTCATATTCTATAGCTCTTACTATAGAACGGAAAGAATTCATATTTTTCATCTCTGTACGAGTTCCAAATTTAGTTTCGCCTTTTTTTCTAACAGAAACGTTAACATCTGCACGAAGTGAACCTTCTTGCATTTTACAATCAGATACTTCAATATATTCTAATATTGATTTTATTTTTCTTAGATACTTTTCTACTTCACTACTTGTTCTTAGATCTGGTTTAGAAACGATTTCAATTAGAGGCACACCAGCTCTATTTAAATCTACTAAACTTCCACCACCAAATTCATTATGATTTAATTTTCCTGCATCTTCTTCTATATGAATTCTTTCTAATCTAATTTGTTTCTTTTCGCCATTATCATCTTCAATTTCTACATATCCATTTTCACAAAGTGGTTTATCAAATTGTGATATTTGATATGCTTTTGGTAAATCTGGATAAAAATAATTTTTTCTATCATTTTTGCTATTTTTAGAAATTTCACAATTTGTAGCAAGGCCAGCTTTTACAGCATATTCCACTACTTTTTCATTTAATACTGGAAGTGTTCCAGGCATTGCCATACAAATAGGACAACAATGTGTATTTGGCTCTCCTCCAAACTCTGTAGGGCAAGAACAAAATATTTTTGTTTTTGTAGAAAGCTCTGCATGAACTTCAAGTCCCATTACAATTTCATAATCTTGTCTTGACATATATTTTCCTCCCTTTTAATTCTGCCAAATTACTTTATAAATTTATAAAGTATAGATTTCTTATTCTAAATTCTAATAATATAAGTTTAAAAAATTACAACTATATAATTAAAATTTGTCTCTATTTCTTAAATTCTGGTTTATATTTTTCTCTAAAATTTGTAGCTTGTTCATATGTATATGCTACATTTAATATTTTTTCTTCTTGGAATCTATCACCAATCAATTGCATTCCAATTGGCATTCCTTTACTGTCTACACCACATGGCACAGATATTGCTGGAAGACCTGCAACATTAACAGAAACAGTACAAATATCTGATAAATACATTTCTAAAGGATTATTGGATTTTCCTCCTATTTGAAATGCAACTGTTGGTGATGTTGGAGTAAGTAATACATCATATTTTTCAAACATTTTATCAAATTCATTTTTTACTAATGTACGAACTTCTAAAGCTTTTTTATAATATGCATCATAATATCCTGAACTTAAGACATATGTTCCAAGTATTATTCTTCTTTTTACTTCTTCACCAAAACCTTCACTTCTTGAATTTTTATAAATATCTTTTAAATTTTCAAAATTCTTTGTACGATATCCATATCTAATTCCATCAAACCTTCCCAAATTTGAACTTGCTTCAGCACAAGCTATTATATAATATGTTGCCAAAGAATATTGAGCAATATCTAAAGAACATTCTTCTATTATAGCACCTAATTCTTTATATTTTTCAATTGCTTCTTGTAACTTTTCTTTAACTTCTGGATTTATACCTTCTCCAAAAAATTCTTTTGGAACACCTATTTTTAATCCTTTTACATCATTTTTTAAACATTTTGTATAATCCACCTTTGGATTATTAATTGATGTAGTATCTTTTTCATCATGTCCTGAAATTAAATTTAACAATATTGCTGAATCTCTTACATCTTTTGTAATTGGTCCAATTTGGTCAAGCGATGATGCAAACGCAACTAGACCATACCTTGAAACTAATCCATAAGTAGGTTTTAAACCTACAACACCACAAAAAGATGCAGGTTGACGAATAGAGCCTCCTGTATCACTACCTAATGCCCATGGTACTAAGTTTCCTGCTACAGCTGCAGCAGAACCACCTGAAGAACCTCCTGGAACAGTATTTAGATTCCATGGATTTTTTGTTTTTTTGAATGCAGAATATTCTGTTGCTGCACCCATTGCAAATTCGTCCATATTAAGTTTTCCTAAATTAACTATTCCTTCTTTATTTAATTTTTCTATAACAGTTGCATCATATGGTGCAACAAAATTTTCTAACATTTTAGAACTACAAGTTGTTTTTACACCTTTTGTACACATATTATCTTTAATTCCAATTGGAATTCCTGCATATTTTGAAGTTTGTTTTCCCTCTTCTACACTTTTTTGTATTTCCTGTGATTTTACAATTGCCTCATCTGTAAGTGTTGTAACAAATGCCTCTACATCTTTTTCCTTTTCATTTATTCTATCTACATATGCTTTTGTGATGTCTGTAATTGTAATCTCTTTTTTTTCTAACTTGTCCATTAGTTCATGAACAGTATATTCATAAAGTTCCATCTTTTTGCTCCTCTCTACTTTACTTTATACTTTGAAATTATTCTAATTATAGATTTCTTATTTATTTTTTTAATCTATACTTCTTGTAAATTCCATTTTCTGAATTTATCATAGTGTTAGTAAAATGACTATTGTTTTATAACCAATTTTTTCACTTTATTTTTATAAAATTATATAATTTACATTTTTTACATAATTGATATATATATATCCTGTACAAATTCCTCTTTATTGTATTACTTTTGGTATTTTAAACATTCCTCTTTCTTGCTCTGGAGCATTTTGTAATAAAGCTTCTCTATCTTCAAATTGTTTAATCTCATCTCTTCTAAATACATTGTAATTGTTGTTTGCACCTATTGTTTCATCTAAACCTTGAACTGGTGCATTGTTTACAATATTTGCAAAATTTAATATATCTTGCAGATATATTAAATATTTATCCACTTCCTCATCTTTGAAATTTAGATGTGCTAATTTTGCAATATGTAAAATTTCTTCCTTCGATACTTGCATTTAATCATCTCCTTTTTGAATTTGTGTCTTATTATATAGTGTTTTTGTAAAAAAAACAAGTTTATATATTAAATTTTAATTAAATCATTTAATATATTTTTTACTATTTGTCATTAAAAAGTTTTTATCTGTAAAATCAGTTTTAGAAGATTTTTTGCAAAATGTAGATTTATTTAATTATTTATTATTGAAATATAACTTTCTAGTAACATATATCTTTATTATTTATATTTTAAAATATGATATAATTAATATTTACTAGAATTATTTTTACTTTAACTTTAACAAATAAGATTTTTACGAATAAATTATAATATATTAATTCATAAATAAGGAGTATTTTTATGTTTTTTATTAGCTCTAATGATAATGCAAAAATTGCAGTATATGATTTAAATTCAGAAGGAATTAAAACAATAATATTAGTTCATGGATGGCCATTATCACACAAAATGTTTGAATATCAAATTCCTTCATTATTACATTCTGGATATAGAATAATTAGTATTGATTTAAGAGGGTTTGGAAACTCTGATGTAACTAGTTTTGGATATAATTACAATCAATTTGCTACAGATTTATATTGTGTTATATATTCTTTAAATTTAACAAATTTTGATTTGTTAGGATTTTCTATGGGTGGTGCTATTGTTACACGATATATGCAATTATATAGAGGTTATGGTGTTAGAAAACTATGTTTATGTGATGCTGCTGTTCCATCTTATTGTAAATCTATTAATAATCCATATGGTCAAAGCATAGAATCTACTAATAAATTAATAAATCTAGGATATAATGATAGACCTGCATTAAATGAATATTTTGGAAGTATCTTCTTTTATAAACAACATTCTAATCCTTTTAAAAATTGGATGCAAAATTTAAATAATAGTGCTTCTGGTTTAGGTGAAATGTCCTCTTTAATAGCTTTAAAAAACGAAAATGTTTTTAATGATTTAAAACATATACATGTACAAACAGGAATCTTTCATGGAAAAGAAGATAAAATATGTCCATTTGAAATGGCAAAAATCATGAATAATAGTATTAATAATTCTATTATATTTGCTTTTGAAAAGGCTGGACACGGTGCATTTTATGATGCTAAAGATAGATTTAATAAAAAGTTAGTAGAATTTCTTTTAAATTAAAAAATATTTTTAGTTTGTTGAAAAGTATATAAAGTATGTAAAACGTCCAGTTTTGGACGTTTTATAATGGTAAAAGTTATTTAATTAATAGCAAAATTGAGATGTAAATTAGAAAAAACTGTATACATATTAACAAATGTAATAAGATTTTTTTCGAGTGTATATAGTTTTTCTGGATTTTTTTATAATTTTATAAAAAAGTGATTGACAAATAGTTTTTTTAATATTATAATAAATAACGTCGTAAGACAAATGCCAGTTATATAAATGCAGATGTGGCGGAACTGGCAGACGCACAGGACTTAAAATCCTGCGGTTGAATAAACCGTGCCGGTTCGATTCCGGCCATCTGCACCATCAGAACCTCAAGTGTTTCGTGAGATTAAGCTTGAGGTTTTAATTTTAAAAAATTTTGTAGTTCTACAAAAAGTTCTACAAAATTCACAACATTTTATTTTTATAAAATCTTTATTTAGTGGCTTAAATAAGGATTTTTTATTTTCTAACAATTTTTATCTATAACTCCATTTCCTCATCTTCTTCGTCATCATCTTGACTAGGTTCAGTAAAATTTAGGCTGTTATCTATTACTAAAGCAGAATTTGGCTTTGATTCTACATCTACATGAGTGTATATATTTGCTGTAGTATTATAACTAGAATGACCTAACCATATTTGAATATCTTTCATACTAACTTTGTTTGATAATAATAAACTAGCACACGAGTGTCTTAAATCATGGAATCTAATAGATTTTAAGTTATTATTCTTTAATATTTGATTAAACTTATGTGAAACATAGTCAGGCTTAAGTATAGAGCCATCTGTATTTACACAAACATAGCCATTATCATTTAAGTATGATTTTTTTTATACTTTCTTATTATATTCTTGATTTGCTTTTTCTTCTAAAAGTATTTCTTCAATTTCTGGAATTAAAGGCGAAGTTCTATAACTTGATTGATTTTTAGTTTTATCTTCTGCTACAATTTGTAGTTTACCATCTACTTTTGTTTGTGAAATAGTATGTCTTATAATAATTGTTTTGTTTTCAAAATCAACAGCATCCCATTTTATTCCTAGTGCTTCACTTCGCCTAAGTCCATAATATAAGGCTAAAAGAACAGGTAGCTTAATAGGTGTATCTTTTATTGCAACTAATAATTCATTTAATTGTGCTTTATTATAATAGGTTACTATATATTGTTCTTTTTTTGGCTTGCTATTTTGTCTGCTGGATTCGTTAATATCAATTCACATTTTACTGCATATTGCAGGGCTTTTCTGATATTGGCATGATGGCGAAGAATCGTATTACCTTTCAAACCTAAGTTATATAATTCTGTATCAAAATCTTGAATATGATAAGGTTTTAAATCTTTTAAGGAAACATCTAATTTCTTAAAATAGTTATATACTTTATCTTTTACAATTCTTTCATAACCTGAATAAGTTGTTTTTACGACCCTAGGTTTTATAATATCTAGCCAATTTATCATAAAATTGCAAAATTTTATATTAGCTTTATTATTTATATCTAACCCAGAAATAGTTGGCTTTTTATTTAAAGTTTTTTCATATTCATGTCTTATTTCCTCAACTTTTCTTTCTGCAAGTTTCTTATTATTCTTTACTTTTAATTTTGTGGAAATCCACATTCGTTGGATATTATTAAATTCGTCTTTATAATATAAAACAGCATAATAAATATTTTTCTTTTGCTGTAATGTAGCTGTTACTGGTATCATAAAATAACCTCCTTATTCTCGTGTAAATGTATTTATTTTCAATTTTGACTTATTATGTATGAAATTATATTAGCTTTTGGAATTTTATATTGTCTGCCTACTTTCATGGCTTTTATTTTGTTTTCCTTAATAAGCCTGTAAGCTAGTGTTAAACTAATTCCACCTAACATATTTTGCATTTGTTCAATGTTTATAATATCTGGGTAATTAGTAAACATGATAGAATATTGTTCTTTTACATCCATTTTAATTGTACCTCCTTTTAGTTAATGAACTGCTTTTGGAACATCTATTGAAATAGTCAATTTTCTATCTATTTCAAATCTTTTTCTTTTAACATTATACTTGTAAGCACTAGAATTAAACTTTCTAAAACTACAATCTAAAATGTCAAAATAATAAGATAGTTCTTCAGCATCTTGTTTCAATTGGGCTTTAAGAGCTTCATAACTATCTCTATTAGATTTTTGTTTTAATTTTATGTATTCAATGGTTTGTTCTTTATGCTTTTGTTTGTTTTGTTGTTTCCTTTGATTCTTTTCTTCATGATACCTAAAATCTTTCTTTATTACTTTTGATACATAGGCATTACTGACGTTTAGTTTTAAAGCAAAATCAACAGGTTTTGAATGTTCACTATAAAATAAATCAATGATTTTTTTTATTTGACATTGAAAAAAGCACCTCCTTATAATTGGTTAAATTTTTGCTAATAAATTTTAAGCATAGTAATCTAAATGAATACTTATAGCTAAATACTCATTTTTAAATTTATTTGTTAAAGGAATTATATTATCATAATTAGTAATAATCAATTCCCTTTTTTTCCCTTTTTTCTAAAAACTTAAAAATACTTATAATAAATTATGAATAGATTGTAACAAGTGATGTTAAAAATTTCAATGAACAAATTTTGAAAGGATTTTGAAAAAATGAGTACAAGAAAATTGTAAAAAGATTATAAATTTCATTGTTTTTTATAGAATAATTAGATATAATAACAGCATCCTTTTCAAAGGAAATCTTTGCGAAAGGAGGAACAAAAATGAATAATGCTGAATTAGTATGGCGTTTGGTGGAATTACTACTACAAAAAGAAAAAGACTTAAATCAAGTAGCTCTTGACCAAGCCAAACAAAACAACAAACCAAATGACCACAGACAAAATGAGGTTTAGCTAACCGAAAAGGGATGATGTAGCACTGTCGCTTCGCTGCATTGTCCTTTTTTTATGAAATGAAAAAAACTAAATGCTGTCGCACATTTAGTTTTTCTCGAACATCTATGAATAATGCTTTTTTCTATTTAACTTAAGTTAAATATAGTATACTACAATATTTAGTATATGTCAAACGATTTTTTTAAATTCATTTTTGAGCAAAATTTATAAAATTTTAATCTTCTTCTACATCTTTAAATAATTTATCTGTAAAAAATTCATTTAATTCAATTCCAAATCCTTCACATATATGTAATAAAGTAACAAGTTTAGGACTTTGGCTTTTTCCATTTATAAAACTACTTAGTGTAGAATATGATATTCCAGATTCCAAAGATAACCTATGTAAAGTTATATTTCTTTCATCTGCTAACTTTATAATTCTTTCCCTAACTGCTTCTGAAAGTCGTATAAAATCCCTCTTTTCTTAATTATAAAATGAGTATAGCAAAATTAACGAAATAACGCTGACGAAAAATCGTCAAAATAGCATTAAAAAATCTCTTTATTAGAGATATAATATAGACGAATTATCGTTAATTGGGAGGTGAATTATGTTAAAAATAAAAGATATTGAAGAATATATTGAAGATTCAATGCTAGATACTATTTTTAATGAAAGAGAGGATGAGGTATATAGAAAAACTCAAAAAGATAATGAACGAATTTCTAAAATAACAGAAAAATATTCTATTGATTATGACAGACTTATTAGTATTATAAAAGCTTTACCACCACACTTTAAAAATACAAGAGAAACTATAATAAAAGCATTAGAAGAATATTTGATGAGGGAAAATTTAATAATGGCTTATGAAAATGAAAAATTTTACAAAACTCGGATTTTATGATGGAATAAGAACAATATTAGAAAGTATAAAAAATGATAACAGCAAATAATATTGAATTTACTGTTATTTATCAAGTTTTTTATTAAATACATCTGCTGATACATTAAAAACTTTAGCAAATGCAAACAATTCAAAATCTTGAACTAATCTGTTATCATTTTCTATTTTTGAAATTTCTTTAGAGGTTAGTTCAACACCTAATAATTGCAATTTTTCTGCTAAATCTTGTTGAGATAAGTTGGCTTTTAATCTCAATTCTTTTAGAACAGAGCCAGATATATTTCTAAAGTTATTATATTTGTTAATTTTCATATTCTCACCTTATTCGCTTTATTATAGATATTATTCTACTATTATTTTTTTATATACATATCTCTAATAAAGCGAAAAAAATAACTATTTTACATTTTAGTATTGAAAAATATGGAAATTTGTGGTAAAATACTTATGTAAACATTTTGAGGTATATTATTAATGATATTACATTAATAATTCAAAGTGTAACTATTATTATGGAAGGAGGATAGTCATATATTATTTAACCTTGAAAGGAGTAAAAAATGGAACGGAATGAAATACAAGCCTTAGAGGCAAATTTTAGAGCAAGTAATTTTTTATCTGTTGCACAACTTTTTTTAAATTCTAATGTCGATATAAATAAATTAAAGCAAGAGGATTTAAAAGAAAAAGTTTTTGGACATTGGGGATGTTGCCCTGGAATTAACTATTGTTATGCACATCTCAATAGGTTAATTAGAAAAACGAAAATAGTGCCTAATATTATTATAGGTACAGGACACAGTTCGCCTGCATTAATATCAAACCTTTATATAAATGGAAGTTTAGGAAAAATGTATCCTAGATATAAGTATGGTTTGGAAGGAATGAACAATCTTATTAGTGATTTTGGTAAGAATATGATTTTGCAAACTGAAATTTCTCCTCTATTGCCAGAGGTAATATTAGCTGGCGGAGAATTAGGAAATGCAATATCTGTTAGTATGGGAACAGTTATCAATAATCCAAAACAAACAACTTTAACAATTGTCGGAGATGGAGAATTTGAAGCTGGAACTACACTTTCTTCTTTATTATGTAATCAGTTGATAAATCCTAAAAATGATGGCTTCTTAGTAATTATGATAAATTTAAATGGGTATAAAATGACAAGTAGATCTTTAATAAGTCTAAATGAAGATTTTGCAGGACTACTTGAAAGTTTTGGATATGAAGTATTTAATACCTCTATAAATAATCATGAAGAAACTGGGAGAATCTTTGACGAGATTGCAAACCGTCAAAAAGAATGGTATGAAGGAGAAAAAACAAAGATTCCTATTGTGATACTGAAATCGCCAAAAGGATTTTCAGCTCCAGAAACGATAGACGGATTAGCGTTTGTAAATAGCCATCTGAGTCATAAAGTTTCTACACTCAAAATACCAAAAGATATTAAAAATTCTGTAGAAATTATTCAAAAATGGTTGATGAGCTATAAACCTGAATCATTATTTGTTAATGGAGTACCGAGCAATATGGTTTTAGAAAATATTCCTAAAATCAAAAAAAATAATGTAGAAAAGAATATTAGAAATGCAAAAAGAATTAACATTAATAGTTTTCCATCAAACGAAATGAAAGCATTATCAAAATATTTTATAGAATCTACTGATGAAGATTTTTTGATTTTCAGCCCTGATGAATCTATTTCAAATGGACTAAATGATTTTGTAAACCAATATGGGATACGATATAATGCAGAAATTAATAGTTCTATAAGGGTAAAAGAAAAAGGAAGAATTGTCGAAATTCTAAATGAAGTGATATGTATAACTATGTTATACGGATACTTGAATAGTGGAGGAGATGGAGTATTTATTACTTATGAAGCTTTTTCTCCATTAGTTTCTAGTTTCTTATCACAATGTTATAAATTTTATAAGCAACAAAAAGAAGGAAATGTAAAAGAAATACACAATTCTTTAAAAATTATTATCACTAGTTTAGGATGGAGAAATACTTACACACACCAAAATCCAGATTTATTGAATACTCTATTAAGTAAAGAATCTGAATATGTTAAAATTTATTTTCCATCAGAAGCAAAACAAGCAATTCTTTGTTTTGAAGAGATGAAACGAGCTAAAAATTCTATACAAGTGTTATATCTTACTAAAACAGAGGTAAATACCTATAGAACAATGGAACAAGCTAAAACAGATGTCAAAAGAGGATATTGGATTAAGAAGTTTAAGAATACAAATAGTTCTAATAAAATCTTATTAATAGCAATAGGAGATATTATAACTAATGAATGTTTAAAAGCTTCAGAATTAATATCTGATAGAGATATTGATGTCTTAAGTATAATAAAATCAGATTGTTTACAAGAACTAAATATAGATATAAAAAAATATCATAAAGTTCTAGTGTATTGTACTGGATATTGTGATATAATCCGAGGTGAATTATCTAAAATGTTTGATACAACAAAATGGCTATTTAAAGGTTATAACGATTCTACATATGGTACATATAAAAATGTACTTGAAAGTAATGGAATCGATATGCAAAGTATAACAAGAGATATTAAGGAGGATTATTATGAACTTTAGAGGAGAAAAACTATTTGATGCATCTTTTGACAAATTCGCAAAGACCTATGATGATGTTAGACCAAGGTATCCTATCCAATTGTACAAAGATATTCAGAGATTTTGTGATATTTCATCTCAGACTAATCTACTTGAGATAGGAACAGGAAGTGGAATTGCAACAGAAGAAATTGCAAAACTAAACCCAGAAATTATCACAGTAGAACCAGGAGAAAACTTGGTAGAAGTTGCAAAGCAGAATTTGTCAAAATATCGCAATATTCAATTTATTTGTGATACATTTGAAAATTGTGATTTTAAGGAAAGTCAATTTGATATCATTTTATCAGCGACTACTTTTCATTGGTTAGAGAAGGAGAGCAAATACTATGATTGCTATAAATATTTAAAAGATAATGGCTTTTTGGTATTATTCTGGAATAGCTTTTGCCGTGAAAACTCGCAGATTATGAAAGAAATTGATGAAGTTTATGCTAGAAATTTATCTGAGACATATGAAAAAAAATCTGATGTTAACAGAGGTGTTTTAGATAAGGTAATAAAAAGAGAACAAGAATTAATTCAAAGTGAATATTTCTACATTTCAGCATTAAAGAGATACAAGACTGAATATCAATATAATGCTGATAGTTACGTAGCTTTGTTAAATACCTATCCTAAAATTATAAAGTTGGAATCAGAAGTGAGAGATAAGTTTTTAGCAGAAATAAAGGAAGTAATCGTAAAAAATGGAAACAGGATAACAATACCTATTTTAACAAGTTTATATATTTGCAGGAAAAGGGAGGAATTTACTAATGATTTAGGTTGCCAAAAAGCAAATTTATATTCTTCAGAAAAAATAGACATGAGCTTATAAGGAGGAATTTATTATGATTAAAAACTTTGAAGAATTGATAACTTTGTCGAAAAAATATGGAGTACCAAAAGAAGATATCTTATTTATGGATATGAATTTAAGTGGTCTCAATGCAACAGATGATTTAGATCGGGTTAGATTTGCTTTAAAATTAGATATCAATAATGAATTATTTGATTTAGCAAGTAAAAAATCAATTGAGAATTATTACTTTGCTTTACCAGTTAAATCAGAGTCTAATTATCAGGTTAATGATAATAGGTTGATGTTTAAAGATGAAATGATTGTAGGTGAAGTTGGAACATTAACAGAAGATTTCTGTGATTCTTCTTATTCAAGAAGAGGAGGAACAGTATTAAATGTTAATCCAAATGCGCGTACTTCTTGTAGAGGGTGTAAGTTCTGTTATACAGCGTATCAAACAGCAAGGGACAAGAAAAAGTTGACTGATAGAAAATCACTTGAAGAATTTTTTGATAAATGGTTACTCAGTCATGAACTTTCTGATTTAAGTCATATATTACAAATTGCTATTGTAACAGGCTGTTTTGATTCAGAACAAGATGTAGTGAATTTTTTATTATTATTAAATGATGTACTTAAAAAGTATTCATTTAGAGGAGAAATATTCTATCTTGGTTCACAAATAACTACAAGAGAATCATTAGAAAAACTTTTGCCTATAAAAAAATTTGGATATTGTATTTCTTTGGAATGCTTTGAAAATCGAGAATATTTTTTAAGAGATAAAAAAAGAAAATTTACATTAGAAAATATAATTGATACATTAGGCACTGCTAAAGAATTGGGATTCCGAACTAATTTTACTTATATCGTAGGATTGGAAGATTTGGAAACCATAAAGAGAAATTTTGAAAAAATGATTCATTATATTAATAGTTTCCCAATTATCAATATTTTTCAAGAGCATAAATATCATAAAAGAATTAGGCATGAAACCGCAAATAATATGGAATATTATCTGCAAGCTAGGAAAATTATGGAGGAAATATTCTTACCGACTGAAATGAGACCTAGACCTTGGGAAGATTATCGTTCTTTATGGTATCTAAAATTTGCAAATGAAGAATTGGATGATATTCGTACACCATAATAATAGTTAAAACGAAACAAACCTAGTATCTTAAATAAGAACTAGGTTTGTTTTGTTATCTATAAAAATTATAGTTTTACAAGTACATTTCATCTGATTTATTTTCTAATTCATATTCAATTTGCTTTTCTGGATTAATAAAAGTATTAGTTTCTTTTTGAAAATCTCTAATAAGGTTATCTTCTTCACTAATGGCAAACTTTTTACAAACCCAATTTATAAATTTTTCAAGAGTTTCCATAAATTTATTTATAATTTTGTTTAAATAGATATTTTCTTTTAGTAAATTATCATATTTCTTGTTAAAATTTTGTTCTAATTCTTTAACTTTAATATTATAATCATTTTCAAGTTGCTGTGCTTGTTTATTATAATTTTTTTCTAATTTAATGTATTTGTCAAGTGAAATTTGGACCAAGTTATATTTGAAAAACGGACCACTTTTTCAAAATATAAAAAATTAGTTATTTATTCTCTTTCCAAAATAGAGTTTCCTCATATCGATGGCTAACATCTCTTGATATATCTAATATATGAGCCTTGTATGCTAATCTGTCAACCATAGCCCCTGTAAGCATTGCATCTTTAAATATCTCCTCCCATCTATCAAATGTTAAATTTGTTGTTATTATTATTGAGCCTTTATCATTTCTATTTGATAATAAATTGAATAATATTTCACAACCTTCTTTATCGAATGAAACATACCCTAATTCATCTAATATTACTAAATCATATTTTTCGAATTTTCTTTTATATGCATTTAAGGCACTCCTACTTAAGGCTTCTCGTAGTTCTATTATTAAATTTGGAACAGATACAAATAGCACACTTTTTCCTTCTATACATGCTTTCATTCCTAATCCTATTGCATAATGTGTTTTTCCTGCTCCTGGTGTTCCAATTAGAATTATATTTTCTTTTTTGTCTATAAACTCTAATGTTTCAAGTTCATCAAATTCTTTAATAAATTCTGCCTTATACTTTTTTCTGTCAAAATCTTCTAAATATTTTTTGATAGGGAATTTGGCATATGTTATTCGTTTTTTTACTCCATTTTCTTTCCTTTGGTTTATTTCTTTTTCTAGTAGTTCATCTAAAAATATTCCCACATCTTTTTTCGTTTGTCTTGCTTCTTTTATCTCTTCTTCGTAATTTTTAAATATATATGATAATTTTAATATTTTACTATTTTCTTTTATATTCATTTATTTACCACTCCTATCATTATTTGGTTATACATAGATGTTTGTACTCTTGTTAAATTATTTATATCTTTACTATATTTGGCAATATTAGCTAAATTTTCCGAATCACTTATTAGTATTTTTTGAATTTCTTCAGATGATTTTTCTTTATTTTTTTCTATTATATCTATGAATTTCTTTGGATTATTGCTATAATATCTATCGTAGATGGATTTTAGTTTTGGATTACTTTTTAAAACATATGAGTTTTTCAAAGCTCCTGGTTTGAAGGTAAGTGTTTTTAAATAATGTCTAATATCGGCACTTATCTTCTTAGTTCCATCTACTTTTTTATGCTCACATACAAATTCATTATTTGAGTAAATTAAAATCTTGTTGTAATATATTCTTTAAAAATTTCTTTTCTTTCTCAATAAAATTAGCTAATTTTATATCATTTCCTATTTTTACATTTGTTCCTTTTGCTGTTTCATTCTCTTCATTTCTTCTTTGTGCTACTTCTGCACAATACTTCCATATTGGTAAGTATGAAGTTTCTAATTCTATTAGTCCTAATTTTATTTCTCTACTTATTGTTGTTCTATGCTTTCCTAATATTTCACCTATTTGCGTATAATTTAAATGTTGATCATTATACAATGTTTCAATTTTTATTTTCTTTATACGTTAGTTGTTTAAATTCTCTTTTATTTGTGATATACTTTTCTTGACACATAATTAAAAACCTCCAATGTTTAGTCTCGCAACTAACATTTTATTTGATTTTTAATTATGTGTCTATATTTTTATGTCTACAACGTGCATTTAATTATACAATATTTAGTATTCATAGTAAAATATAAGGAAAGACAAAGAAAAATGATTGACATTTTACATAATATATTATATAATGTTTTTACAAAAAAATTTGGAAGTGTTCTTTATGGATCAAACAACATGGGTAATTCAGGTATTAGATGATTCAAATAACAGGAGCATTGAATACCAGAATCGGTCCTGGCTTCGTCAGAATGTAGAAAAGTTACACATTCGTGTTTGCGTAGAAGACTGTGTAGCAAATACTTTTGACATCGCAGAGGAATGGGCAAAAGAAGGCTCAATTCTTATTCAGGAAGGCAAGAGAATTCAGTTCAAAGCTGATTTCCATCCTGGAAAAGAGGCTTTACTGCTCATTAATCTCAAAGAAGACGGATATTTGGTATTTCTATACTCCCCAAAGGAATGAAAAGCGGAGGGGCTATGCCCACTGCCAACAACTTAAGAAAAAATAGTGTAATTACTAAAGAAAATAATTACACTATTTTTTCTTAAGTTGTTGGCAGTGAGCATAGCTGTGGGTTTATCATTAAAGTTAAAAAAAGGACATAGAACCTTTTCTATATCCTTTTATATGAATTCATATATCTATATAAATTTCACAAATTATTTTTTCTTATTAACTAAATCTTTTAATGCTTTACCAGCTTTGAATACTGGAGCTTTTGATGCAGGTATTTTTATTTCTTCTTTAGTTTGTGGGTTTCTTCCTTTTCTAGCTGCTCTTTTTCTTACTTCAAAAGAACCAAATCCAACTAGTTGAACTTTTTCTCCCTTTGCTAAAGATTCTGTAACAACCTCGATAAAAGCATTTAATGTTGCTTCAGCATCTTTTTTTGTTTCGTTTGTCTTAGCAGCTATTGCCGCGATTAAATCAGATTTGTTCATTATACATTCCTCCTATAGTTTTTCATCTATGTAGATTACTTAATTATCTACTATTATCAATATTCGCCAAAGTTATATAAAATCCTTCTTTTTTTTCCTTATTTTTCTTCTCAAAGCTTTATCTCTGTAAGTTTTGTTTGTTTTTTATGATTAATTACTGATTTTTAGGTACTTTTTGTAACTTATATAATCCTATTTTTTCCAAAATAAAATATATCTTTGCCCCAAATGGTATCATACTTATTTCTTCTTTATTAAATATTTTTAGAGATATTATAGCTAAGAAGTATATAACTATAGCTACTACAAGTGATATTATTATAGACAATTTTTCTATAATTATTCCAGATAAATAATTATAGACCCAAAAAGAACAAATTCCCATCATTAATGTTGCTATAATTGGCTTAATTACAAATTTTTTAAAATTCAAATTTAATTTTATATTTTTTCTTAAAATTTTAAATCCTATAAAAAAGGCTATAATATGACAAATTGTTGTTGCAAAAGCAGCTCCTACAGCTCCACCTATTATACATACCTCTTGTGGTATAGATACTAAAACCAAGTTTAAAATAATTTTTATAACGACTCCAAAAGATAGTGCAAAAGCTGGTACAAAAGCCTTTCCTATTCCTTGTAAAGCTCCATTTACAGTTTGCTCAAGTGCTGTAAATATTATTGAAATTGCTGCTATTTGGAATATTGTTTCTCCTGAACTAGCATTTGGAAATAAAAGAGAAAGAATTGGTTTTGCAAAAATTATCATTCCTATTGTACATGGAAGCCCAATTAATATTGTTACTAATAAAGAAAAAGATATTCTCTTTTTTCCAGTTTCAATATCATTTCTAGCAATAGAACTTGATAATGCTGGAACTAAAGCTGTAGCAAATGCTATATTAAATGATAATGGCAATGTTATTAGAGTATCTACTTTACCACTTAATATTCCATATTGTATTTTTGCATCTTGTTCTGATAAATAACGTTTTAATCCCCTTACAACAGTCATAGAATCCACATTTTTATTAACAGATGTTAATATTGAACTTAAAGACATAGGAATTGATACTAATAATATATTCTTTAAAATATATCTTACACGATTACATTTATAATTAACAGATGTTTTTACTTCATATGCTATTTCTCTTTTTCTAATTTTATAATACCTATACAAATAAACAAAACTTGCAATTGTTGCTAAAGTTGTTGCAAAATTTGCTCCTGCTGCCATTAGTGTAGTATTTATTCCAGAAGTAATTCCAATAGCTTCTACTAAAATCACACTAAAAACTGTTTTAAACAATTGCTCTATAGTTTGTGAATTTGCTGTTGCCTTCATTGTTTGCTTTCCATTAAAATATCCTCTTATTACTGAAATTATTGAAACAAAAAAGATTGATGGAGAAAGCGAAATTAAACTAAGCTCTGCTTCTGGAATTTGCAAAAGCACATTTGCAATATACTTAGCACCAAAAAATAAAATTAAAGTACCTAAAAAACCAATAAATCCAAATGTTATAAATGATATTTTAAAAATTTTATGAGCTCCTCTATTATCACCTATTGAAGTCCTTTCAGATACTAATTTTGCAACTGCATTTGGTACTCCAATTGATGATAAAGTTAAAAGTAATGCATAAATTTGAAAACCTGAACTATATATTGCATTTCCTTCATCTCCAAAGCCTTGCTTATTTGTTAAATATAATTTATATATTAAACCTAATAATTTTATTAACACCTGCGAAAAAATAAGTGCGATAATCCCCTGCATAAACCCCTCTTTTTTCATTTTTATCTTTTTGTTTTGCATAAATTCCTCCATTCTCATAATTTTCATACTCTAATAGAGAGTTGTTTAAACCTAATATTTTTCCATTTCTATATTTTATTTGCAGTTTATAACTATTATTATATTTTTACTAAAAAAACATCTAAAATCATTAAAATATTATATATCTTTTTTTGCTAAACTACTTGTTTTTTTGCTAATTTTATAGGATAATATAAATGTATGATTTTAATTGAAAGTGGTGAAAAATTTGAAAGTTTTATTAGGACCAATTAATGCTCTTTTTGGTTTTATATTAAAATATATAGATAAATTCTTAAAATTATTAAAAACAGATAGAAATACATTTATGACATTTATCTTAACTTTGCTTTCTGTTTATTTAGTGGTAGATAGAATAGTAGAAATGTTATTTTTAATTTTTACAGGTGTATCAAGTTGTTACTGGAATCCTATACAATATACATTAGCTTTTGCTTGTCCTGTATTCGCATTTTTATTTTCTGGTTCATCTAAATATGCAGATTCTAAAAAAATCAAGTTATCATTCTTTTATTTGTATCTTATGTCCTTATATATACTAATAATATCAATGGTAACACAATGGATAAATTTAGGCTGTTGGCTTGCATTCCTTTCTGTTCCTAACTATCATGTTATTGCAACAGAATTTAGCGAACTTGTAAGACCTGCTTTTAGTGCTTTAGCACTATTCTTCCCTCTTACTACATTTTATAAGCCAATACACTGGTTAATTACAACAGTTAACGACACTAAAGATATAAGAGATTCTATTGGAGATTATAGTGGAATCGATTTATCAGATAAAACTGTAGGAATAGGACCTTATACATGCGAGATAGCTATTTGTAAGGATGGAGATACTGGAAAAACAGTAAAAATCCCAGAATCAAAAAGATTTGAATCAACACTTGTAATTGGTGTATCTGGCTCTGGAAAAACATCTATGATATATGAACCTATGATTGCTCGTGATATCGATAAAAAATTCTTCTTTAAAGAATTATCAAAAGAAATGGCATTTACTGCACTAAAAACTGGTATAGCAACATTAAAATATCCTTATAATAATGATTATATTAATAAAAACTTTAATTTAAATATGCTAAAACCAAATAATTCAAAATTACAACTTTACCAAGCATTTATGAAGAAACTTATTTTAAATGTATCTCAAGACTTGATAGTATATCGCAATTTAGGTATAACTTATATATCTCCAGACTTCGAATCAGTTTCACATATATTAAATGTTGCAGATAATTATAAAATGCCTATAAATTTAATAGACCCAAATGATATGAACTCACCTGGATTAAACCCTTTTATATTTGATAATCCATTACATATTTCTGTTGCTATTTCTACAGTTCTTAAAGGATTGTATTCAAGTAATAGTCCAGATATAGAACTTGCTTATAGAGAAAATATGTCTTCACAAGCAATTGAAAATTTATCAATTTTATTAAAAGTAATGTACCCTAGATTACATGATGGAGATTTACCAAACTTAGAAGATATGATGGAAATGTTAAATGACTTTAGCTTAGTTGAAGAAATGTGTGAAAAAATGGAAGAAGATGAAGAATTACATAAAGAATATAAAATGCTTCTTTCTTACTTTAAAAAGAACTTCTATAGTGATGGAGTAGGAAAAAAAGATATGGAAAAATTCGTATCTGCTGCAAGTGGTCAATTAGATACATTATTAAGATATCCTGGAGTTAGAAATATACTATGTAAAAGAAATAACAACCTTAACTTTGATAATGCTTTAGAAAACGGAGAAATCACATTAGTTTGTACAAGACGTGGAGATTTAGGAGCAAATGCACATAAAGCATTTGGACTATTCTTTATATTATTAATGCAATATTCAATATTAAGAAGACCTGGAAATGAAAATTCAAGAATTCCTCATTTCTTATATATTGATGAATTCTCAGACTTCATTTGTAGTTCCACAGAAGCACTATTTACACTTTATAGAAAATATAGAGTTGCAAGTGTTGTATCTGCACAAAACTTAGACCAATTAGATGTTGAAAGAGGAAGATTTAAAAGAACTATTCTTGCTAATTGTGCTAATAAAATTGTATTTGGAAATAATTCACCCGAAGATAATGATTGGTGGGAAAAAGAACTTGGAGAGAAACGTGAATGGGAGTGGTCTAGTTCATATGATACAACTAAAGGTAGTTATGATCCTAAACTTGGTGGTATTAAATATAAATGGAAACCTAATTATGCAGCTGGTAAAGTACAATCTTTAAAATTTAAAAATTGTATGTATAAAGTGAAAAATACAAAAGGTAAAAACGTTGTAGGTACTGGAAAATTAGATTTCTTAGAGTCTAAATATAAAGAACCTAAATCAGTTAAATTTTACAGATTCGATAAATTTACTAGTGGCATTGCTGAAGAAGAAAAGACCAGAACTCATACTAAAAAGAAAAAATCTACTATAACAGGTTTTTCTGATGATGATATAGGAGAAATTGACCCAATTCAAACAGATACTAGTGATGCAAACTATTTTGTAAATAATGAAGATGCAATAATATTTGATTTAAAAAAAGGAAATTCAAATTAAAATAAATATTATTAAAACACCATACTACAATATATGGTGTTTTAATTTTTTAATTTCATAAAATTAAATTAGTGATAATGTAAAAATTGCATAACCAATAAATGAAAGTAACATAAACATATAAAATATATCCACTACAACATTTACATTTTTTACAATACACATAACAAAAGATATGATTAATCCAATTAGAATAGTTATAATCTTTGCAGTTAAATACTCATTAGTGTTTCCAACTAATAATAATGTATCGATGATTATAACTGTCACAAAAATTATAAAGTCGCATACCTTCCGTAACATGTTTGATTTTTTGTACATAATAATCCTCCCAATATTATTTTTTGATGTATATGATTTACTATTGATAAAACTAAAAGTTAGATGCCCCCTCTCTCACTAATTAGTGAAAACTAAGTTAATTTACATAGAACTTTGCCTGTATTACTTTTTATCATAGCACAAATTCACATAAAATTCAAGATATGTATTCATACTTATTTCTAAAGTTAATTATTAATGTAATAAACAAAAATAACGATTCATATTTCAAATCTTAAAACATATATTTTAAATATCATTTTTACAGCTTATAATTATCTCCTTCTAAATACATACTATGCTATAATACAACAATAGTAGCCAGTATTTTTAGATGCTTTCTTAATAATTCTCTTACATCCCATGTTTAATTGTTCGTGTGCTAATTTTAAAAAAATCATGTGCAATTTTATATAACTATAAACCTCTGTATTAGTTAAATTTTAGTCTATACTAGAACTTTTCTATTATATAAAAAGCTGATGCAAAACACTTTTCAGATGTTTCACTCCAACTATTAATACAGAGCAAAAAAATAGTAGCTAAAAGCTACTATTTTTACCTAATTACATTCCAAGTAATTTTACTTCTACTTCTACCATCTTATATTTTTCTGTGTTTTTATCTATTTTAAACTCTACTAATGTTTTATTTAAAGTTTCCTCATTTTGCCTTAAATCTGTAGTAAAATATAATTTTAATTTAGGAATTTCTAATTTGTTTATTACAATTTCCTTAAAACTTTCTGCCATATGTTTATCATCTTCACATATTATTATTAATTGTGGCATATTTTGAAATCCAGAATCATTTGGGACAAAACTCTCATAAAAATCTCCATAAAGTTTCATTTTATCTGACAATTTTTTCTTCCAATCATCTTCTCTTCTTATTACTTCAAATAGGAAATCTATTGACTTTCCATTTTTAGTTAGCCTAATATCTCCACCTGTCGCTTTAAATACCTTACCTAATTTCTTTGCAGTTATACTTGGCTTTGGTGTATAAGTATCAAAAGCTTTAACTTTTCTTAAATATGCAATAATTGTCTGATTTCCTGCTAATCTCTTTTTAATCATAGCAACTGGTTTTGTATTATCAGTAGGTTGCCATTTACATTCTTCTCCTCTAGAATTTAATAGATATTTTCCCATTTTTTCCAAACAATATACACGGTAAATACCTTTTCCTTCATCTGAGTTGAAGTAATATCTTGTTAATATTTTAGATTTTACTAATTGTTCTAACTTATTATTTAACTTATCTTGTGACTTTACTTCTATCCCTTTCCACTCTAATAATTGATAAAGTTGTCTTGAAGTAATGAATTCAAATTCATTAACTAAATTTAATATCACAAAATGTAAATCTGTAATATGTCCTATATTTATTTTGTGAATTATCTGATTCATGGAAACATATCCATCTTTCCCATCAAATACTTTAATTTCTCCCTCTCTAATTGCAAAAGGAGACACAGTAGCTTTAATTTGACTATCTTCTACCATATCTTTCAAACCTCCATTATTTAAATTTTATACAATTAATAACTTAACTTTCTTTTTCTCTGGTATGATTTTTTTTATGTATACACTTACGTTTTCGCCATATTGTATCCCATCTTTATATTCTGCAAGGCCTACTAAATTAGGCTTTAACTCTATAAAAATGCCATTTCCGAGACTTCTCAACTTCTCTTGCAATACCTACAACTGTTGTCCCTTCTTCAAATTTTTTAACATTATCTTCCCAAGAGCCTAAAAGTTCTTTATATGATAAAACAACTCTTTCTAGTTTATAATCTATAGATTTAATCATTACATTTATTTTTTGTCCTATAGATAATCTTTCTAGTGGTGTTTTTATTCTTGCAACTGATATGTCTTCTATGTGTAAAAGACCAACAATACCTCCACCTATTTCTACAAAAACACCATATGGCTTAATACTTTTTACTATTCCCTTTACTATCTGACCAGCCTCTACATCTTGTTTTATCCAATTTAAAGCATCTTTTCCAACTGCTTTTCTTGATAAAATAAAACAATCCTTTTTATCAACATCTTTTACCTTAAACTGAACATATTTGTTAACTTTTGATGCACAAATATTGGGCTTTGGAAAACCTGTTTCATCTATATTTACAGCTTCAATTTCATCTCTTGGAATAATTCCTTTAAGATTATTTCCAAAATCTACATATAAATTATAATTCGAATCGCATTTATTTACAATTCCCTGCATAACTTTCCCTGTTTCAATAGCATTTATTAATGTATCCTTTGTAACAGTTGAAAAGTTTTCAAGCCAACCTTCTGGAATAAATTTCTGGCACTCCACTTTATCTTTATCTCCTTTTTTCTTTTGTTATGTTACTATTATATAATTAAACTACAGTTTTTACAATACCTTTTTATCTTTTAATCCTAAAACTTCTTCTTTGTTTAAATATCTCCATTCTCCTAAAGCTAAGTCTTTAACATCAATACTTTCAATTTTGCTTCTATGCAAAGCAATAACCTTTTTATCTATAGCTTTACACATTTTTCTTACCTCTCTATTTTTCCCTTCATGAATAGTAATTTGGATTCTTGAGACGTTTTTTGTTTTATCTATTTTTAGAATCTTTACTTTTGCTTTTGCAGATATATAGTTATCAATCTTCACACCATTTTTTAGTCTTTCTATTTCATCATTATTTACTATACCTCTAACTGTAACTTGATATGTCTTCTCAACCTCATATTTTGGATGTGTCACCTTATATATAAAATCACCATCATTAGTTAGGATTATTGCACCAGATGTATACATATCTAATCTTCCAACTGGTAACACTTGCTCTTTTATACCTTTTAATAAATCGGTAACTGCTGGTCTCCCAAATTGCTCTTTAACTGTTGTAACATATCCTATTGGCTTGTTTAATAATATGTATACCTTATTATTATCTAATTTCACAACTTTACCATCACAAATAATTTCGTCTATAGCTGGATTAATTTTCATACCAAGTTCATAAATAATAACTCCATTTACTTTAACTCTTCCTTCTAATATATATTCTTCAGCTTTTCTTCTTGAGCATATACCTGCATTTGCTAAAAACTTCTGCAATCTTATATTTTCCATATTTAATTCCCTTCTGAACATTTGGGAACATTGGGGACGGGGTTAGATGTTCACTTTTTTGAACATTAGGGACGAGGTTAGATTTGCTTCAATATAAATATTCGTTTAATCCACAATGTTCTTTCTTTTCAAAGTGAACTTATAAAATTGGTTATTTTGTCGATTTTGGACTCCAATTAACTTTTTTTCTCTTATATTCTTTTTTGTTTTAAGGATTTTGGACTTTTACCCCTGTCCCTAATGTTCAAAAAAACGAACACTTAACCCCGTCCCCAATGTTCCTCCTCAATGTTCTAATGTTCTAATAATTTCTTTAAAATAACTTGGCAATTCTGCTTCTAAATGCATTTGTTCTCCAGTAATTGGATGTTTGAAATCTAAACTTTTGGCATGTAGCATTTGACCTTCTACTCCAAATTCATTTTTTCCATTTGAATATACCATATCGCCTACTACTGGATATCCTATTTCTGACATATGAACTCTTATTTGATGTGTTCTACCTGTGTCTATTTTTATTTCTAATAATGTATATTTTTTATATCTATTTAATACTTTAAAATGTGTAACCGCTTCTTTCCCATTTTTTACAACTGCCATTTTTTTTCTATCTTTTGTGCTCCTTCCTATAGGCATATTTATTGTTGCTTCATTCTCTGGAACTATTCCTCTAACTAATGCTATATAAATTTTTTTAACTTCTCTATTTTTTATTTGTTCACTTAAATTAATATGTGCTTTATCATTTTTTGCTATAATCAAAAGTCCTGTTGTATCTTTATCTAATCTATGAACAATTCCTGGTCTAATTTCTCCACCTATACCAGATAAGCTATCTTTACAAATATTCATTATTGCATTAACTAATGTTCCATCTGGATTACCTACTGCTGGATGAACAACTAATCCTTTTGGTTTATTAACTACTATTATGTCACTATCTTCATATACTATATCTACTTTTATATCTTGTGGTTTTAACTCTATCTCTTTTGCTTCTGGTATAACAATTGATATTTCATCATTAGCCTGAACTTTATAAGATATCTTTTGTATTTTATTATTAACCAAAATATTACCACTTTCAATTAGTCTTTGTACATTCGTTCTTGATAAATCCTTTTTCTTACCTGCAATATAACTATCTAATCTTACTCCTTTTTCATTTGATTGTACTATTACTTTTTCCATCACTATTTCCTTTCTTGCCATCTTTTACTATATTTTTTATCATCATTACTCCAAATATAAGGACAGCCACAACAATCATAATATCAGCAAAGTTAAATACTGGAAAATTTACCATAGATGTTATATCTAAAAAATCTACAACATATCCTCTAAAAACTCTATCAATTAAATTACTAATTCCTCCTGCTAGAACAAGAGAAAAAATTACAATTGTTTTATTATTTAATTCCTGAAGCTGGCTATACATAAACTTAATAATTATTCCTAAAATAACTATATTTATAACAATAAAACTCCACACACTTCCTACCTTTATTCCAAATGCTACACCAGAATTTTCTACATATGATAGCATAAAAACATTATTAATAACTGTAATAGGAAGTTTGTCCCTATTCATTAGAATTATTATTTTAGTTAATTGTTCTAATAATACTAAAAAAGTTACAAATATAATAATTTTATATTTCTTATTTATATCTCTATTTATTTCTTTATTTATATTTTTATCACTTATCTTTTCCATATTAAAATTAGTTCCTTTCTATATTTGCTTTAAAGACATAACAGTTATGAGAGCTCCGAATCTGTTTCAAACTATTTTTCTTAAAAATTAGCATTTAACCTTTCATAAATAACAAAATTATTATCTTCATATAAAAGTTTATAATTATCTTCTCTTGAAATTAATAAATTAAGTTTTGTATTTTTCCCCATTAATACATGTGTAATTCCATATTCTCTAAATTTACTTTCATAAAATGTTCCTATATTTGATATATTTAGAAAATCTGAGAAAATATCTCTACCTTCATACTTGTTTTCATTGTTTCTAGTTCCATTAAATTCTGGTGAATATAAATCCGCCCTTGAATCTATAAAAACAGGAATTCCTCTATATACTAAATAACTTCCATAATTGTATTCATTATATAATTTTATATTATTTATATCTAAATTTTCTAAAATAAAATCACACGCTCTTACTGGATAACTATTTTCATCAACAAATTTATCATTCATTTTTGGTTTTAACAATAATAGGCTTATACATAATATTAAAATTACAGAAATTGCTTGTCCAAAAATCCCAGTCATAAAATCTTCTATTTTTTTATATGTTTTATTATCATATTTATTTATCATCTGTACTACTAATTTCACAAATATAAAATTTCCAATTAAAATAAGCATAGAGGTTTGTCTTCTAGACATAAATGATAGTAAAATAAGTCCAATAAGCATAAATAAATCTTTTAATCTTATTTTTGTATCTGTAAATATTAATATAGCTAAAAACATTGTAATTACAATCATTACATTTTTATTATTTATTAGAACAAGTGGTAAATGTTCACTAATATTTTGAGTAGTATTTCCTTTCATTGTTTTTGCTAAATATGTATATGGTACATCTCCAAGAGGAGTTAGTAATCCTGTAAAAATAGTTATTATAAAAATAATAACTATCCATTTTATAGCCATATTTTTATCTAATTTTATTCTATATGGTTTTTCTCTTCTTTTTTGTAGTTTTATTTTATCTTCATTAAGTTCTTCTAAAAGCTTCTTCTTCTTTTCATTTAACTTTGTTATTTTTTCGTTTTTATTTGTTAGTCGCTCTTTTAATATTATAATTAATATTTTTACTCTAACAAGAATATCTAATTCTATTACAAAACTTATAAACCACTCTGCAATATATGGCAAAAATAATATAAAGTAAAAAGGCCAAACTGCAACATGTACATTTGCAATTAATATTGGAATTATAACAAGTGGGATTAAATATTTTTTCTTTTTAGTATTTGTAAACATCTCTATAAAAAATATTGTTAGTATAAATAATATAAATGTAACTAATTGTGCTCTTGCTGTAATAAAATCTTTTAACAAATATAGTACTAATAAAGTTATAACTAACGAAATAAAATTATTTTTACTTAATTTGTTATTTATATAATATACTAAAATTCCTAATATACTAGCGAAGACAACTGTTGATATATATATTCCTGCAAAACCCGAAAAACTATATATTAAATATATTATTACATCATACAACCAATGTGGATATGTATATGGTAAATTTTCATGCCAAGAAAAATGATCCTGCATATCTATTCCATTTTGAATTATCTCTTCTCCTATCTTTATAGTGTAATATGTATCATTTTGCATAGTAACTGGTGATATTGCAAATGCCAATAATATAATTAGGCATACAGCTAATATATTGAATTTTATTTTTTTGCTTTTATCCATGTTATTAAACTCCTATATTATTTTTAATAGGTTGATTATATCAAATTTTACCAATAAATAACAAGTATTTTTGGAATATTGATATGTTAATTTTATAAAATATTAGTGAACAACTACATTATAATAAAATCCATATTACTAGTTAATCGTTTTACATATCATAAGTAGCTCTTAGATGGTCTTATATAATAGATTTAAAAAGATTGTTAATGAAGGAAATACTTCCTAGATGGCATCTTTGAGATATTAGTACAATTGCATATATTGTAAATAAAAATTGCTTCGAAACCTTCTAAACGACATGTCCTAACATAAACAGTGATACTTAATAAAGTATAAATACAAATAATCAAAAAATAACAAGGGTAAATTATTTTGATACATGTAAAATATATGAAGATTTATTCAAGAAATGAGGACAGTTAAAATAGATTCTTATATATAAAAAGGAACCAAGATTTTTAAGTAAAACTAGTTTTACTTAAAAGTCTTGGTTCTTCTACTATTTATCCATTTATTTGTTTTGCAACTTCTTCTGCGAAGTTTTCTTCTTTTTTCTCGATTCCTTCACCTTTTTCAAATCTTGCAAAACGAACAATTTTTGCACCTTTTGATTCAATTAATTGCTTAATTTTCATATCTGGATTTTTTACAAAGTCTTGTTCTACTAGACAAATTTCTCCATAGAATTTTCCAATTCTTCCTTGTACCATTTTTTCTGCTATTTCAGCTGGCTTTCCTTCATTCATAGCTTGTGCTTTTAAGATTTCCATTTCTTTTTCTACTCTTTCTGCTGGTACAGATTCTCTATCTAAAAATTCTGGTTTTGCAGCAGCTATTTGCATACAAACATCTTTTGCAAGTTCACTTGTTCCATTTTCTAATTCAACTAATACACCAATTTTTCCTTCACCATGTATGTATTTTTCTACTAAACCTGTTGACTCGAATCTAGCAAATCTCCTTATTGACATATTTTCACCAATTGTTGCTATTTTGTTTGTTAATACTTCTTGTACTGTTTTATCACCTTCAACAATTGATTTTGCTGAAAGTAACTCTTCTACATTACTTGGATTTGTTAATGCAATTTGTTTTGCAACATCTGAAACAAAAGACTTAAATTCATCATTTTTTGCAACAAAATCTGTTTCTGCATTTACTTCTACAACAGCTCCTATTTTTCCATCTTCTGATACATAAGCTTCTACTAGTCCTTCTGCTGCTACTCTATCTGATTTTTTTGCAGCTTTTGCAATTCCTCTTTCTCTTAATAATTCAGCTGCTTTTTCCATATCACCATCAGTTTCTGTTAAAACTTTTTTGCAGTCCATCATTCCTGCACCTGTTTTTTCTCTTAACTCTTTTACTTGGCTTGCTGTTACCATTTTAATTCCTCCTTAACTTTGTATTATAAATGAATGTTGCTACCATATAAATATAAGTATAAAAATATTATATGTAATATTTTATATAATTCATATACATTTTGTAAGCTAACTATCATCATTTTTAAATAATTATACAAATATTTAAAATATTGTACAAATTTAATTACACATTAAATTCTATATAATTTTAAAAAAGAAGTAGAGCGAGAAGAGCTCCACTCCTTTTTTATTTAGGTTTATATAATATAATTTTTATTTTAAATCACTTTTATTATATGTTTCTAAATTATCTCTATATAACTTATATTATTTTCTAAATTATTATAAGATAATATTTTATATTATTCTTCTACTGTTTCTTGTGCTACTACTTCTTCTATACTAGTTGGTTGTTCTTCAATATTAGCATTTTCTTCGTTTTCAGAATCTATTTCTAAAGATTCTCCTTGTCTTCCTTCTATAACAGCATTTGCCATTACATCTGCTATTAATTTAACTGCACGAATTGCGTCATCATTTCCAGGTATAGCATAATCTACATCTTCTGGATTACAGTTTGTATCAACTAAACCAACTACTGGTATACCTAATTTTCTAGCTTCTAATATAGCAATTCTTTCTTTTTTAGGATCTACTACAAACATAACTCCTGGCATTTCTTTCATATCTTTAATTCCACCAAGATTTTTTTGTAATTTTTCCATTTCTTTCTTTAAAAGGATTACTTCTTTTTTAGGTAATACATCAAATGTACCATCTTCTTGCATTGTTTCTAATTCATTTAATCTGTCAATTCTTTTTCTTATTGTTCCAAAGTTTGTAAGCATTCCACCTAACCATCTTTGGTCAACATAGTACATTCCAGATTTTTCAGCTGCTTCTTTTACACATTCTTGTGCTTGTTTTTTAGTTCCTACAAAAAGAACTGTTTTTCCTTCTTCTGCTTGTTCTTTCATAAAGCTATAAGCTTCGTCTAATTTTTTAGATGTCTTTTGTAAATCGATTATATGGATACCATTTCTAGCTTGAAATATATATTCAGCCATTTTAGGATCCCATCTTCTTGTTTGATGTCCGAAATGAACACCTGCTTCTAGTAATTGTTTCATTGCAACTACTGCCATTTTTTATTCCTCCTTTTAGTTATTACCTCCATAAAGATTACTAACGTTTAAAAAGACTTTTGACCTTTAGTCTTCAAGCACTCTTTTTAAGCTCATCTTTATGTGTGTTTTTAACGTTAATTATTTTAACATGAATTAGCCTATAAATCAATACTTTATTTAACTTTTTTTCATTTATGGACTAATTTAACTCTAATAAGAACAATAATGGGCTGAATTATATTTCATACTTAATTAATTCTATTACATACTACATTTAATTGTTCGTGTGCCAATTTTAAAAAAATTGTGTACATTTATTTTCTATACTAGGAAATCTCTAGTAGTTAAACTTTTCCCTTTACTAGAATTTTCCTATTATATAAAATAGAAATGCTTTTTACACAAAGCACTTCTTCGGATATTTAGCTGTATTTTCTAGCTCTAGCCATTCTATATTTTTGGGCTGAAATATTGTGTATACATACTGTAAGTTCTTCCTCTTTAGGCTCTATTCATCCACCTTCTTATCATATGCCCAAATCTTAGAAAAACAAGCAGATTTCATTTACACTATAACTTTATATTATATACTTTTATCAAATACTATTTACTCTTTTTTAGTCTTTGTCTTTTTTTTCCTTTTAGCTTTTTTACTACTTCTCTTTGCTTTAGGCTTAGCCTCTTCATTTAAAGTTTCATCTTTTTTCTCTGGCTCCCAAACTTCTCCTACTTTTGGTTTATTCCATGATATATAATTACAAGATTCAGGATTATTTTCACATATATAGTAATTTCTTTTTCTTTTCGTTTTTCGTACTTGTACTTTACTACCACATACAGGACATGGTACATCAATTGTTTCTACTATAGGCTTTGCATTTTTACATTCAGGAAAACCTGGACATGCTAAAAACTTTCCATATCTACCATATTTTATTACCATCATTCTTCCACACTTATCACAAGGTACATCTGATACTTCATCTTTTATTTCAACATGTTCTAAGTCTTTTTCAGCTTTTTCTAGTATTATAGCAAAAGGTTCATAAAAATCCTCAATTATTTTTTTCCACTCAGCTCTTCCTTCTGCAATTTGGTCAAATTCATCTTCTATTTGTGCTGTAAATTCTACATTTACTATATCTGTAAAATTTTCTGTAAGAAGTTTATTAACTATTTTTCCTAGTTCTGTTGGTTGTAATTTTTTTTGTTCTTTTTCTATATATCTTCTTTCTAAAATAGTAGTAATTGTTGGAGAATATGTACTAGGACGTCCTATTCCCTTTTCTTCTAAGGCTTTAACCAAACTTGCTTCTGTATATCGTGGTGGTGGCTCTGTAAAACTTTGTTTTGTTTCTATTTTTTTATTTATTACTTCTTGTTTTACTTCTAGTTCTGGGATATTATTGCTTTCATCCTCTTCTTCTGCTTCTAATGTTTCTACATATAAAGTCATAAAACCTTTAAATTTTAAAGTTTGACCATTTGCTTTAAATATATAGTTATTTGTTAAAATATTAACAGATATAGTATCATATATTGCAGATGACATTTGGCTTGCAATAAATCTATTATATATTAATTTATATAATTTATATTGGTCATTTGTTAATGATTCTTTTATTTTTTCTGGAGTTAAATCTATATAGGTTGGTCTAATTGCTTCATGGGCATCTTGTGAATTATCTTTTGATTTATAATATCTATTTTCATAATAGTTTTCTCCATACTCATTTATAATATGTTCTTTTGCAAATTTCCTTGCTTCTTCAGAAATTCTTGTAGAATCTGTTCTCATATATGTAATTAAACCTACTGTACCTTTTCCTTCTACCTTCACCCCTTCATAGAGTCCTTGTGCAACAGACATAGTTTTCTTTAATGTAAATCCAATCTTTCTTGAAGCTTCTTGTTGCATTGTACTTGTTGTAAATGGTGGACTTGGATTTCTTTTTTTCTGACTCTTTTTTATATCATCTACAATAAATTTACTGTTTTCAATATGTTTTAAAATATCATCCACTTCTTCTTTAGTATGCAATTCTATCTTTTTACCATTTTTTCCATAAAATTTTGCTTTAAATGTTTTGTTACTTTTTTCTTCTAATAAATTAGCATACATATTCCAATATTCTTCTGGTTTAAACTCTTCTATTTCAGTTTCTCTATCTACAATTAATTTTACTGCAACAGATTGAACTCTACCAGCAGACAATCCTCTTTTAACTTTTTTCCATAAAATAGGACTTATTTTATATCCAACAATTCTATCTAAAACTCTTCTTGCTTGTTGTGCATCTGTTAAATTCTTATCTATTTTTCTAGGATTCTTAATAGAAGATTGTACTGTTTCTTTAGTTATTTCATTAAAAGTTACTCTACATACACTTTCTTCTGGTATATCCAAAATGTGAGCTAAATGCCAAGCAATTGCTTCACCTTCACGGTCAGGGTCAGTTGCAAGATACACTTTTTTCGCATTTTTAGCTTCTTTTTTTAAACTTTTAATTAAATCTCCTTTTCCTCTAATATTAATATATTCAGGTTCAAAATTATGTTCTATATCTACACCTAATTTTGATTTTGGTAAATCTCTTATATGCCCCATAGATGCTAATACCTTTGTACTACCGCCTAAAAATTTTTTTATAGTATTTGCTTTAGCAGGTGATTCTACTATAATTAATTTATCTGCCATTACTATCTCCTTCTTTTTTATAAAACTATACCTATGTATTCTAGACTATATGTAATTTTTTTGCAATAGCTAAATTTAATTTTTTTAAAACTAAATTTCCACACTTACAAATCACAATCTATTGAAAACTACACACTAGTATAATAATGGCTAATAATTTATAAATTTAAACTAATCACTAAATATACACATTTTAACATATCTTGAAATTAAATGTTGGCTATAAAACTAATTACTATACTTCCTACTTGCCTTAAGACTGACTTAAATAAGTATATTAATGTGGTAACATTATCCATTAAAGAACAATAGTGGGCTAGATTTATATCCATTTCTTAATTAATACTCTTACTCCCCACATTTAATTGTTAGTGTGCTGATTTTTGAAAAAAAATTGTATATAATTATTTATATAATAGAAAATCTCTATATTAGTTATATTTTAATCTACACTAGAACCTTCCTATTATAAAAAACTATATAGATTATAACTGTTTAAAGTATGCAATATAATTAATAAACAACTAAAATTACAAAACTTTCATATCTTCTAACACATCGCGAACTGCTATAGGAGTTACTTTATTCCTTTTTAATACCTCCAATATATTATCTACTTTTTCTTCTGTATCTACAATATTACTAAACTCTTTTGTTTCTACTTTCATATTCTTTCCATCAGTTTGTTTTTTAACAATTTGCATTCCATATGATACATTTTTATTGTCTAAATTCAAACAATTTTGTGTTTTATAATATGCTAGATGAATTTTAAATTCACTATCAAATTCATTATAATCATTTTTATCGATTATAGTATCTCCATAAAATTCTCTTAAGTTTTTCATTTTATACACCTCATTAGTAAAATATTATGGTGATACTATATATCACTAAATCTTTTATATCAAGCGTTTTTGTATGCCATAATTTTTGATATTTCTATAGTTTTCGACAAGAATTTGTGATATCTGTTTACTATCGACAACATTTTTAGTGTTTTTTTGATTTGTAATAATATCTTATTAAAACTGTAAAATGTTTGAAATAAATCTATTTCAAACATTTTTCTATCTCTTCATATATTCTATCTTCAACATTATAAATCGCCATTTTCCTAGCGTTTTCTCCCATTTTAACTAAATTATTTCTATCTTTTATCATATCATTAATAGCATATAATAAATTTTCACTATTTAATTCTTCATTTAAAATTACTTTTGCAGCTCCCTCTTTTTCAAATACTCTTGCATTATCTTCTTGCCTATTAGCAGACATACTTGGTAGTGGGATAAATATTGCAGGTTTTCCGTGCTAAAGCGATTTCTGTTAATGTCATGGCTCCACTTCTTGATACTATAACATCTGCTAAATTCATAACTTCTTCCATATTATATATGTATGGTACTATTTTTACACCATCTATATTGTCAATATTTATATTTTCATGTTCTAGTTTTCCTTTAATTATTTTATACTGTTCTGGACCTGCTGCCCATATAATTTGAAAATTACTATATTTCTTATTTTTAATAATATCTATTAGTGCATTATTAATAACCCTTGCACCTTGACTTCCTCCAAAAGCTAATACAATTGGCATATTATCTTTTAAATTTAAACTTAATCTCATTTGCACTTTTTGCTCTTCAGTTAGTTTTATTCCTTTCATTTTAGTAGGTGTACCTGTTACAACTACATTTTTTGCTTTGCTTAATTTCTCTTTTGCTTCTTCAAATCCAACTAAAATTGTATCAACTTTTTTAGATAACATTCTTATTGCAAGTCCTGGGTATGCATTACTTTCATGTAATAAAGTAGGAATCTTATTTTTATGTCCTGCAGTAATTACTGCACCACATATATATCCACCTGTTCCAATTACTATATCTGGTTTAAATTCTTCTACAATTTTCTTAGCTTGAGAAAATCCTTTCATAGTTTTTATAATATTTTTAAAATTTGTTATACTTATACTTTTGCTAAAACCATAGGCTTCTATAGTTTTTAATTTATATCCGCTTCTTGGGACTAAGTCATTTTCCAATCCTCTGTTTGTTCCTATAAAAATTATTTCAGCATCTTTATTTTTTTCTTTTATTTTATTTGCAATTGATAGCCCAGGATTAATATGTCCTGCTGTACCAGCAGCCGCTATAATTACTTTCATATTATATCTCTCCTATTCATTTATTATTAAAATGATGCAAATATAATATCCTTATATTTACATCTTTTATCTTCATATTTTGTTATACTATTACAATTATATTCTATACCTTAGAACCTGCTCTTGATATATTAAGTAAAATACCACAACTACATAATAAAATTGAAAGTGCTGTTCCTCCATAACTAAAAAACGGTAGTGGCATACCTGTTGTTGGTATAGATGCTGTTACAACAGCTATATTTATTATTACTTGAACAGCAACTAAAGCTGTTACACCAACTGCGATTAAACTTCCAAACATGTCTGGTGCCTTCATTGCAATTAGTATTCCTCTCCATATAAAAATAGCAAATAATATAATTACTACAAAACAACCAACAAAACCTAGTTCTTCTGATAATATTGAAAATATAAAATCATTGTGTGGCTCTGGTATATATAAAAACTTCTGCTTACTTTCTCCTAATCCTACACCAAATAATCCTCCAGAACCAATAGCATATAGACTTTGTACTACTTGATATCCAGTACCTTGTGCGTCAGCCCATGGGTCAAAAAAAGTTGCAATTCTATCTAATCTAAATCCACCTTTTCCTGTCATTTGAAGTATTCCTAATAAACCGAATGCCTCCGGCTAATTCCGTACTCCTCCACTTGCTACAAAATGTAAAATCCTACATCCTGCCATAAGCATCATTACTGCTGTAATACTTACAATTACTAAAGAAACACTAAGGTGATTCTGAACTAAAAATAATATTCCAACAGGAGGAACTAAGAACAAAAATGGTTTCACAAATCCTTTAAAAAAACTTTTTAGGTCATCTTTATGGTCAGACAAATATCCTGCATAAAATATAATCAATCCAATTTTTGTAATTTCTGATGGCTGAAATTGTCCAAATCCTAAATTTATCCATCTTGTTGCACCTTTTACAGTTCTTCCTATTCCAGGAACAATAACTAATAAAAGTATTGCACACGAAATAAAATAAATCATCCAATAATATTTTTTATAAAATCTATAATCAATTTTTGATATTATAAACATTAGTGCAATTCCAAGTACTGCAAATCCTGCTTGTTTTCGTACAAATGCATAACTATCATTTTCAGTTGCAAGTGCAGAAGGAGCACTTGCAGAAAGAACCATTATAATTCCTAATGATAATAATAAAAGTATAGTTATACATAGCAAAAAATCAAATTGATTATTAACAAATTTTGATACTTTTTTTACTTTATTTGGTCTTTTTTGCATTTGTAACCTCCTTTTTGGGAATATAATATTAAATAGAATTAATTCCTATAACACATAAAACTAATGTTATTATACTAAAAACTGAAACCACTTTATTCTCGCTCCAACCACATAATTCAAAATGATGATGTATTGGTGCCATTTTGAAAATTCTTTTCCCTGTTTTTTTAAAAAACATAACCTGTAACATTACAGATACAGTTTCAATTACTGGAATAAGTGCAACTATTATTAATATAATTGGCATTTTTAAATATAAAGCTATACCTGCTATTGCTCCACCAAGAAGTAAAGAGCCTGTATCCCCCATAAATACTTTAGCAGGATGTAAGTTAAACAGTAAAAATCCTAAACATGCACCTACAAGACTTGCGCCAATTATAACAATTTCTTTAACTCCTAATATTATTCCAACAACAGTAAAAAATGCCAATATTATAGTAGTTACTGTTGTAGATAGTCCATCAATTCCATCTGTTAAATTTACTGCATTTGTTGTACCAAGTAAAACAAAAATTGCAAATGGTATATAAATCCATATAGGCATATTAATATATATTTTTAAAAATGGTATATATGTATCTGTTCCTATTTTTAATATATTTGTTAAGAATAAAGTATATGCTACTGCAATAATTAATAATCCTAGCATTTTATAAATTGGCTTTAATCCTTTTGTATTTTTTAATACTAACTTTTTAAAATCATCTACAAATCCTACTAATCCAAATCCAATTGTAACAAATAATAATGGTAATATATTTTTAGCAACATTTATTTCTGTTTTTGAATAATCAATATATAAAAAAGTACATACTACAAAAATTGCAATAGCAATAATAATTCCCCCCATTGTTGGTGTACCTTGTTTTTTTAAATGTGATTTAGGACCATCATCTCTTTCTATTTGACCTACTTTAAATCTTCTTAATATTGGTATTATAATTAATCCTAGTATTGTACTTATCGCAAAAGAAAGCAATACTACTTTTATATGAAATTCCATCTTTTCCTCCTAATTTTGTATTTATTTTTGTTCATCAATAATTTCTTTTATTATTTCTTTTTCATCAAATGGATATTTTTCATGCCCTATTATTTGATAAGTTTCATGCCCTTTACCAGCTAATACAACTATATCATTTTTATTTGCAATTTGTATTGCATGTTTTATAGCTTCTATTCTATCTACAATACACACATATTTGCCATTAGTCTTTTTTATTCCTGATTCTATTTGGCTAACTATTTTTTCTGGCTCTTCTGTACGTGGATTATCAGAAGTAATAATTGTATAATCTGCAATTCTTCCAGATATTTCTCCCATAATAGCACGTTTACCTGAATCTCTATCTCCACCACATCCAAATAAAGCTATTACTTTTCCTCTTGTATATGACTTAACTGCATTTAAAATATTTTCTAAACTTTCTGGAGAATGTGCATAATCTATCATTATTGTAAGTTCTTTTTTATTATCTACAAGTTCACTTCTTCCTGGTACTCGCACTTCTAATAATGCTTCTTTTATATTTTCTGGACTACAACCTAGTTTTAATCCTATAGAAATTGCAGCTAGTGAATTATATACACTAAATCTTCCTGGTATGAATGTTTTTACTCTCTCATTTCTAGTTCCTAATTTAACTTTAAAATCTACATATGAGTTTGTAATTGTTATATCTTTTGCTAAGAAATTACAATAGTTATCAATACCATAAGTAATTATTTCATTATCTGGAAGTAATCTTGGTATTTTAGCTGTATGTAAATCATCTGCATTTACATATCCTGTTTTACACATTTTGAATAGTTTTAGTTTTGAATTAAAATAATCCTCCATATCTTGATGTTCTTTTTCACTTATATGGTCTTCTGAGAAATTAGTAAACACAGCAATATCAAATTCACATCCATCTACCCTATGTAGTTTTAAACTTTGTGAAGATACTTCCATTACAATTGCTTCACAACCTTCATCAACCATTTGTCTAAACATTTTTTGCAATTTTAAGCTTTCTGGTGTTGTTCTATCGCTATCTTCTAGTTTTTTATCTCCTATATAACATGCAATTGTTCCAATTAATCCGAACCTTTTTTCCTTCTTTTTCTAAAATTGCTTTTGTCATAAATGAAGTAGTAGTTTTACCTTTTGTTCCTGTAATACCTATTAACTTAACCATTTTAGATGGATTTTTATAAAAGTTACATGCACAAATTGCTAACGCATGTCTTGTATTATCTGATAATACTATTGTTACATCATTAGGTATTTCTTTTATAATTTTTTTATCAATATCTGTTCCGAGCAAGAATTACTTTTGCTCCATTAGAAATAGCATCTTTTATATATTCATGGCCATCTACTTCATATCCTTTTATAGCAACAAACATATCTCCATTATTTATGTTTCTCGAATCACTATCTAAACTCTTTATATCTATATCTAATGTACCTTTTACTTTTAATCCTTCTAATCCTGCTAATACTTTTTTTAATTCCATAGATTTCTCTCCTTACATTTATAATTTTGCGAATATATTATATAACTAAATTTTAGTTTTGTATAGAAATTTTTAGTTTATTTTTCAATTTATTGTACTTCTACTATTATTTTATTTTTTTGTTTTATTTTAATTCCTGGCTTTGGTAATTGTTCTTTTATTGTAATCTCTGATTCTAATACTTCTTCTTCTCCTTTTTCATATTCTATTTCCAAATCTAATTCTTTTAATTTATCTTTTGCTTCTTTTATTGTTAGACCAATTAAATTTGGAACTTCTATTTCCATAATCATATCTTCTTCATTTTCTTCTTTTTGTACTTCAAGATATGGTAATACTTCGCTAAAAATTTGACCTCCAACTGGTGCTGCGACACCACCTCCTTGGTGTCCCCCCTCACCAGTTGGATTATATAATGTTACTAAAACAACTACTTCTGGGTCTTCAATTGGGGCTACACCAATAAAAGATGTTACATATTTCCCTGTATTTACTCCATCTTCTGAAGTTCCTGTTTTTCCTCCTATAGAATATCCTTCTACTTTTGCATTTTTTCCTGTTCCTTCTGCAACTACGCTTTTCATCATACTAAGAACATCTTCTGAGGTTTTTTTAGAAATAACACCTTCTTGTTTTTTTACTTCTATATCTTTTACTTCACCTGTTTTACTATCTATAATCTGTTTTACAACTCTAGGTGTAACATGATTTCCTCCATTTGCTATAGTAGATACTGCTGTTACCATTTGAAGTGGTGTAACCTCAAATCTCTGTCCAAAGGCAATAGTTCCGAAGTTCTACAGGTCCAACTTTATTTTCTGCTAAAAATATACCTTTTGCTTCTCCTGGAAGGTCTATTCCAGTTTTATCTAAATAGCCAAATTTTTTTAGGTATTCATAATATTTACTAACACCAAGTTTCTGTCCTAACCCTATAAATACTGGATTACAAGAATTCATTAGCCCTTGTCTTAAACTCTCTGAACCATGTGGCCTATAATATCTCCAACATTTTATTCTAACTCCTGCAACCTCAATTCCACCAGTGCAACAAAACTCTCCTTCTTTATCAACCTGAGTTATTCCTTCTTCTAAAGATGCTGATGCAGTAATTAATTTAAAAGTTGACCCTGGCTCATATGTATCGGAAATGGCCTTATTCCTCCACATCGCCTGTAAATTTTTAGTCTTATCACTTTGTGACATACTATCCCATTGATTTTTTAATTCTTCAGTATTTGCTTCATAAGGAGTATTTAAATTATAATCTGGATAACCTGCCATTGCCAATATATCTCCATTTTTTGGATTCATAATAACAATATTTCCACCATCTGTACAAATATTATCAATACATGCCTCTTTTAAATATTTCTCTGCAATTCCTTGAATTGTTGCATCTATTGTTAAAATTAAATTATTTCCATCAACTGCTTCTACATAATCTTCTCCTTCTTTTACAATATCTCCACCTTTTGCATCTGTCATTTTAACTATTTTCCCTGCTTGCCCTTTTAAATCATTATCATAAATAGCCTCTATTCCATCTAAACCTTGATTATCACTTCCACAAAAACCTATTATCTGTGAAGCTAAACTATTATATGGATAATATCTTTTTGTATCTTCATCTATATTAATTCCTTTAGTTATATTATTATCACTCATCCAAACCCTTAGTTTATCAGCTTTTTCTCTATCTACCTTTTTTGCAATTGTTTCTATTGCACTCTTTCTTGAAACTTTTTTTAAAGTCTTCTCATAATCTACTTCAAAAATTTCAGATAAAACTCTTGCAACCTTTTCTTTATCTTCTTTATTAATATTTACAGGGTTTACTGTTATTGTTTCTACTGTACTACTAACTGCAAGTATATTTTTTCCTGTAGCATCATATATTGTTCCTCTTTTTGGATTAATCTTTCTGTCTAACGTCTGTTGAACATATGCCATAGATTCTAGTTCGCTTCCTTTTATAAATTGAATATATCCTATTCTACTAATAAGTACAAGCATTATAAAAAATGAAGTAATTAACGCTACTTTCATTCTTTTCTTTCTTGTTAAGTTCCCACTTTTCTCTAGTTTCTTTATGTTAATTTTTTTATTAATCTTTTGCTTTTTTCTTAAACTTTTTTTCTTCATAAAACATCACCACTTTATTTTCTATTACTTTAATAATATTAAAATAAATAAAAAAAAGACTAAAATTATTAATTAATTTTAATCTTTTATTTTATATCTTTATAAATTTATTTACGATTTTTTGTATATAGAAGCATAAAGTTCTCAAGTTCAAACTTACATTTATATATAAATTTTGAATATTAAAAAACAGCAAGATTACATTATTTTTAAATTAAACAATAATATATAATTTATAATATTTTTATCTAAACATATTAGATTCTAATATGTCATTACTTATATAATAATATACTTCTTGTATCTTTTTTAGAATAGACTTTTCATCTTCTGTTAATTCTTTTCCTTTTAAAATCTCTGTCATAGTCATTTTATGTGCTATAAAACACTCAAAAGCTCTTTGCTTATCTTCTTCTCTTCCACCTTTTATAGCACTTCTAGCACTTTGAAATCTCTTGTCTTTATCATTGTTTCCATATATTTTTATAGGACTACTAGGTTCTTCTCCTCTTTTATATACTTCCACAGCATATATTTCTTTTAAACTTTCAAAAATATCAATAGTATCTAACATCTCATCATCATAAGCTTTATAAAAAGTATCTACTGATACTAACCTTCCCCAACCTTTTCTTTGAACTTGGTATTCATATCGTTCTAATATCGACATTAAGCAATTAAGTTCATGTACAGCCATTGCTCTTACAATTATTTGATAACCATATTTGTTCATCTTCGATATCATTTTCTCAAATATTTTTATTTTTCTACCAGTTCCTTCATATATAACATTATAACCTTTTTCTAAAGCTCTATCCATTAATGCATCAGTCCAAACTTTACTTGCTTCATTTGTAACTTTAATATAGTATTCTGGATATAATCTAGATATTTCATCTGCTTTTGGATGAAATGTTTTTAGTTCATCATTATTTATTACAATTATATTATTATTAGAAAATTGTTTAACCCCATAACCATTTAATCCTGTCTTCCCTGAACCAGGAGGTGCAATATCAAAAATAGCTTTAGGCTCTTCCACTGGAGTTTTACCATATAACATCATTTCTATTATATCTTCTTGAATTCTAATATGTTCTTCTTCTGACAATTTATATCTTTCTTGAATCTCTTCTAAACTTTCCTTCATATTAAACTCCTTCATAATTATTTTTTACTTCTGGTCCATATACTTTTATAATTTTTTCTATAACTTCTCTATTTCCAGTATACATATCCTCTCTTTCTTTTAATAAAATTTTCATTTCGTTATCTCTAATTGTATATCCCTTACAATATTGACTTGCTATTTTAGCTGCTAATATTTCAATTGCTACTTCTAATTTTGTATTCATACTAACTATCATACCTTTTCACCTCTTAACAATTATTTTGTTAAATTTGTTATAATCTCATCTATAACTTTATCTTCTAAAACAAAATCTGTATTAACAAATCCAATTTCTGGACGAATTCCATCTTTATTATGAAAATCGGAACCTACTGTTACAAATAGATTATTTTCTTTTGCAAACTTATTCCACTTTTCTATTTCATTAATCTTATTGCCATTATAGTCTACGTATAAATAATTAGCTTCTAACCCATCTGGTTTCATATCTTTTATTATTTCTAAGATATCTTCATCTTTTAAATTATCTTCATAAACATAAGCTACAGGATGAGCTAGAACAACTTTGCCATTTGCAGCTCTTATAATTTCTGCTGCCTCCTTCGGTGTTACAGTTTCTTTTTTTACATATGCAGGACAATTTTCATTCATAACAGTTTCTATAAATTCACCTTTATTTGGAATATGCCCAAAATTATTTATAAGTAATTCTTTGTTCTTTTCATTATTTACAACATCTAATGCAATATGAGCTTTAGTAACAGCATCTATTTTATCTAATTCTTGAACATTTATAATATATCCCAATTCATTTAATTTTTTAGCCACATTATACAAATAATCATGTCTTGCATTTCTTAATTTGCATAGTTTTTCTTGCATTTGTTTATCCTTTAAATCAAAACTATATCCTAGTACATGAATCCCTACTTTACTAGCTTTAGTTGATATTTCTACTGCATTAATAAGAGTTATATCTTTACTTTTAGCATAAGAAACTAGTTCATCACTATATGCTTCTATTGTATCATGATCTGCAATTGCAATAATAGATGTTCCATTTTTAAAAGCCTCATCTATAACTTCTTTTGGAGTCATAGATCCATCTGATTTTGTTGTATGAATATGTAAATCTATTCTTCTTGAAATATCTTTATCTCCTTTTCTCTTAATTTTATATTTATTATATTGAAATTTCATCATCATCACCCATATTTTGTATTTCATTTTCTTTTTTCTCTTCTTGATTTTTCTTAGCTCGTGGCTGCTGTTTTTCCTCTCTTGCATTCCATCCTTTTACTCTTTTTGTAAAATACCCCTCTAATTCTGTTGATTGAAATCTTCTAAAATTCGATTCATTTGCAGACTGCATAAGAATTTCAAAAAGCTCATCTTCTCCATATTCAGAAGCTACATCTAATCTACTATCGTCTAAAGTTTGTTGTAATTCTCTTGGAAAATTAAACTCTGAAAAAGCTGAAAGATAATCATAAATAAAATTATATGCTTCATCATCATATTGCCATTGTTTTCTATATGACTTCGGTTGGATTGGTAAATATGGTCTTATTTTCTTCTCCTTTGCTTCTTTTAATACCTTAGGTACTGTTTCTATTAATTCTTTTAATTTTGAGTATTCTATAATATGTGTGTCTATTGGTAAGAATATTTTAGGTAATACTCCACTTTTTAACATCTTTGAAATTTGTACTATATCATCGATTGATCCTAACGGATTAACATCAGAAGTATGCATATCATATAATCTTAGCAATCTACTTAATTCTTCTTGTGCTATATTAACACTACCATCTTCACATACAAGCCACATATCAAGATCTGGTAATCTATTTATAATTTTTCTTGGCTTTAATTTATCTATCATATTTGGACAAGGTCTACAAATCTTTTTTAAATCTGGCATTTGTGAATATTTATCTTCAGTTCTGTATTAGTTTTCTCAAAATTCGTTGATGCACTTTCTACTTCTTTTGTTATATCTTCAATAGTAATATCACCTTCCATATTAAAAAGTTTCTCCTCCATTATATTAAATTATGTTTACTTTTGTACATAATAACACATAACTAAAATAAATTCAATAAAAAAAAAGACTAAAATTATTAATTAATTTTAATCTTTTATTTTATACTTTTAGTAAAACCTTTTATTAATTTTTCAAACCAAGATTTCTCTTCTTCAACTAAAACTTCTTCTGTAGCTGGTCTAATATAATCTTTTTTAGGCAAACTTACATATACCTTCTGACTATTAGTTGGTTTCTGCATTCCTAATTTCTCTTTAGCAGATTGTTCTACATTATTTAGATTTAATGAATTTTCTATACTTACTTGTAATTGTTCATTAGTTTTTTGTAGAGCACTTAGCTCCTTTTTTAATTTCTCTTTTTGTTTAAAACTTTCATTTATCACAGAGTTTCTATAACTTATAGCAAATAGTATAAGAAAACCTATGGTTAAATATTTTACAGCCCTTAATTTATGATTTGCTTTTTTAGTACCTTTTTTATTATCTTTTTTTATTTGTACTGATTTATTATTATTTTTATTATTCCTATTTTTATTAGGTTTATACTCTGGTTGCAATTTTCTAGGACTGGTATCATACTGATAACCATAATAGTTATTTGCCACTAAGTTCACCTCTTTTCATTTGTTTTATTTATTATTTCTTTCAAAAATTCTTAATTTAGCACTCTTAGCTCTGGAGTTTTCTTCTAATTCCATCTTTTCTGCTATAATTGGCTTTTTATTTATAATCTTTCCTAAAGATTTATAATTACATACACAATATGGTAATTCTTTAGGACATGTACATTTTCCGAACTGAATCTTTAAATGCTTCTTTTACTGCTCTATCTTCTAAAGAATGAAATGTAATTACACATAATCTTCCATTTTCTTTTAAACATTTTATTGAACTTATTATTGTATTATATAAAGGTCTTATTTCATCATTAACTTCTACTCTAATAGCTTGAAATGTTCTTTTGGCTGGATGTCCATTATTTTGTTTTGATTTTGGTATAGAATTTCCTATTATTTTTACAAGCTCACTTGTTGTTTCTATTCTTTTTAGTTGTCTTTGTTTCACAATATTTTTGGCTATGTTTCTTGAGAATTGTTCTTCTCCATATTCAAAAAATATCTTAGTTAAATCTTCTTCTGAATAGTTATTAACAACGTCTTCTGCTGTTAGCTCTTGAGTTTTATCCATACGCATATCTAATTTATTGTCACCTAAATAACTAAACCCTCTTGCCTTTTCATCTAATTGATATGAAGAAACACCTAAATCTAGTAAAATACCATCTACCCTATTTATACCTATTTCTTCTAAAATAGATTTTATATTATCATGATTTCCATGTATATATTTAACATTATTAAAATCTTTTAAATTGTGCTTTGCAGCGACTAATGCTTCTTTATCTCTGTCAATTCCAATAAGAATACCTTTGTTAGATAATCTTTTTAAAATTTCTTTGCTATGTCCAGCACCACCTAGGGTTCCATCAACATATATTCCATCTTTTTTTATATTTAGACCATCTATACACTCTTCTAGTAATACTGGTTTATGATTAAATTCCAATTAGCCACCTTCAACTTTCTATTTTATTTAATAGCATAAGCAGTTGGTACTTTAAAAATACCAACTGAAAATGCCACTTTAAATTTTTGTCTGTTGTGCTCTTTTACTTTGTCTTATGTAGTTTAAAAAATCTTTTGTACGTTTTTTCTTTTGTGACTTTAAAAATCTTTTGTAATTATATAATTTTACTTTTGTAAATTATAAGCTTTTCTTTTGGATTTTGAAATCTTCTTTTGTAAAACCCTTTAAATTTTTATCTTTTGTATCTAATTATTTATCTTTTGTAATTTATATAAACTTTTTCAAGTTATATACCAAGCATTGTCATATTTTCTGCTATTATCTCTGCTGAAATATTATCCTCGCTGTTATATTCACTCCATTTTTGTTTGTTCCAAATTTCTATTCTGGTTCCTACTCCAATAATTACTACTTCTTTTTCCATTTTTGCATATTCTCTTAAATTTCCTGATATCAAAAATCTACCTTGTTTATCTATATCACATTCTGTAGCTCCTGATAGAAAAAATCTAACAAAATCTCTTGCATTTTTATTTGTAAGTGGAAGTGTTTTTAATTTTTCTTCAAAGTTTGTCCATTCTTTTCCGAGAGAATCCAAATAAGCATCCATCTAATCCTTTTGTTACTATGAACTTTTCACCTATATCTTCCCTTAGTTTTGATGGCATTATTAGCCTACCTTTAGCATCTAAGGAATGTTCATATTCACCAATGAGCACTTATCTCTCACCTCACTATCATTTTGTTCCACTTTGTACCACTTCTCTCCACCTGATTCAAATTGTAATACAACATTTTATAAAAATCAAGTACTTTTTTAAATTTTTTTTATTTTTTCATTATATAAGCATTTTTTCAATATTTTCATATCAAAAAATGCTTATTTTCTCTATATTAATCTTACATTCTATTTTAGTTTTAGATAGTTAATTTAGACTTTACAGTTTACCATTTTTCATTACAAACTATATTTTACTTTTACAATTATTTATTTTTATAATTACACCATACGTAACATTTTAATCAAAAGCATTCAAACAACAATTTAAAAACACAATTAACTAGTAACACTTTCTTGTTAGCACAATATTATGTTAAGAGGTGAATATTATGTTATTTAATATTTTAATTTTAGCTTTTTCAAGTAGCATAGACTCTTTTGGTATAGGGATAACTTATGGATTAAGAAAAATCAAACTTTCTCTTTTGTCAAATATAACACTTTTTATCATTTCTATAATAATTACAAGCAGTTCTATACTAATTGGAAAAAATTTGAATTATATTTTACCTGAATTTATTACATCTCTTATTGGTAGTTTGTTATTAATTTTAATGGGCTCATTAATAATATTTCAGGTTATAAATAAAAAAGAAAAAAAACAAAATTCAGAAACTATAATTTCAAACTCTTGTGCACATAATGAATCTCAGAAAATACATCAGTTTTTTATAAAGTTTTTAGGAATTACAATCCAAATTATAAAAGACCCTATTTCATCTGATTTAGATAATTCAAAAAAAATCGATATAAAAGAATCTATTTATCTTGGAATTACTTTATCTATAGATTCTTTCTGTATAGGTATTGGTAGTAGTATATTAGGCATAAGTTCTATACTATTTCCTATATTAGTTTCTGTATTCCAAATAATATTTTTATCTATTGGAAGACTATTTGCAATAAGAGTTGGCCAAACTACAAAAATACCAGATAATACATGGAACTTAGTTTCTGGTATATTGCTTATTTTTATTGGAATTAGTAAATTATTTATTTAAATTTATGAATATATTAACTATTGGTAGGTGGTAACATTGTAACTTTAACAAAAAAACTACAAATTATAGTATATAAATTATTTCTTGTTTTATATTGTCAAATTTTCTGCCAAATGTTACACTTATTTTATAAATAAAAGGAGGGGATTTTTCATGCAAGATTATCCAAACAATCTTCCAAATGAATACAGACCATTATCTGCATGGGCTTATTTTGGATATAATATACTATTTGCAATTCCATTTGTAGGTTTTATAATGTTAATAGTATTTGCATTCGATTCTTCTAATATTAATAGAAGAAATTATGCACGTTCATTTTTTTGTGCATATTTAATACTGTTTATACTTTTAATTATAGTATTAATACTTTGTTTAGTATTAGGTATTTCTACTGCAAGTTTGTATAGTAGTTTATAATTTTACATAGCCTACTATAAATAGCACAAAATAAATTTATTATAAAAATCATAATGGACTAAAAAATATAATTTGATATTTTTTAGTCCACTCTTATATCTTAATAATATAATAGAAAATCACTTTCTTCAATAAAAGTTTATTTTATCTATTAATTCATTTATATAGTTGACTCTTGACATTATATAAATTAAGATTCTTTTTACCATAAATATAATTTATAATATAAAATTGCATTTATATAAATTAATTATTAGAACATATGTTAAATATACACTATTTACCAAAAATATTTTTTAACTAACTTAATTTCATAGACAACAATTTACTAATACCATTTTCCTCCATTGTTATTCCATATACAGTATCTGCAGCTTCCATAGTACCTTTTCTATGAGTTATTACTAAAAACTGTGTATCATTACTAAATTTTTTCAAATATTCTGCATATCTATAAACATTAACATCATCAAGAGCTGCTTCTATTTCATCTAAAATACAAAATGGTGCAGGATTAATTTTTAAAATTGCAAATAATAATGCAATTGCAGTAAAAGCTTTTTCTCCACCAGATAACAACATCATATTTTGTAATTTCTTTCCTGGTGGTTGAACTCTTATATCTATCCCACATTCTAAAATGTTCTCTTCATCATTTAATATCAGTTCTGCTTTACCTCCACCAAATAATTCTACGAATACTTCTGCAAAGTTTTTATTAATTTGTTTAAACTTTTCTGCAAATTGAGTTTTCATATTCTGAGTCATATCTGATATAATTTTTCTTAACTTTCCTGCTGTATCATCTAAATCTAACCTTTGCTCACACAAAAAGTCATATCTTTCTTTTGTTTTTTTATATTCTTCTATTGCATCTATATTAATACTTCCTAAATCTTTAATTTGACTTCTTAAACTATTAACCTGTTTTTGTGTAGACATTATATTTTCTGGTTTTTTATAATCACCTGCATTATTTGGAGTGATTTCATATTCCTCCCACAATGTATTAACAATCTGTTCCAAATCTTGCTCTATTTTTACTTTTTTTACATCTAATTTCATTAAGTGTTCTTTTAAATCTTCTATAACTTCAAACTGACTAGATATTTCCTTTTCTTTTCTTAATAAATCTTCATTATTTTTAAGTCTTGCAACTTTAAGTTCTTCTATCTTAGTAGAACTGTTTTCTACTAAATCTTTAATTTCTATAATTTCATTATTAAAATTAGTTATATTATTATTTAATATTTTGTTTTCTTCCTCTTTTCTAGCTTGCTCTATCTTTTTATTTTCTATACTCTTTTTATTGTTATCTATGTCTTGTTCGATTCTAGAAATCATTTCATCAATCGAAGTTCCGCTTTCATCAAAAGAAGATACTGATATTTTTAAATTAGTAATATCAAAATTTAAATCATCAACATATTTTTTATTATCTTTATTCAAAAGCGCAAACTCTTGTATAACTTTATTTAGATTTTTAATCTCTAATTCTATTTCTTCTATTTTTAAAGTCTCAGTTTCCTTTTGTTTTAAATATTCATTTTTTTGATTTTCATTTTTTTCATTTTCTTGTTTTAGTTTATTTAACCTAGATTCTAATGAAGTTATTTTTTCCTCCATAGCCACATTTTTCTGTTTTTCTGTTGCATAAGTTATATCAATTTCTTGAATATCTTTATCCAATATTTTAGATTTTTCAATTACATCAGAAACAGATTTCTCATAATTATCCTTTTCTGTATTTATTTCATCTAATTTATTATTTAAAATATTTATACTTTTTTGTAACTCTTCTATTTCTTTACTTCTACCTAAAATATTAACAGTTTTAGTTTGAACAGAACCTCCTTGTATTGCTCCAGAAGGATTAATTATATCACCCTTTAAAGTAACAACTCTAAATGAGTATGAGTTTTGTTTTGAAAGAGCTATTGCTGTATCCATATTATCTACAATAACTGTTCTTCCAAGTAAACTTTCCACAATCTGTTCATATTTTTTATCTGTATTTATTAAACTAGAAGCAATACCTATAACTCCATTCAAATTTGACTTTATTTTATCTAATCTTTTACCTTTTACAGATGAAATAGGCAAAAATGATGCCCTACCCAAATTATTTGCTCTTAAATATTCTACTAGCTTTTTTGCATCTTGTTCTGTATCAGTTACAATATTTTGCATACTTGCACCTAAACACATCTCAATGGCTAATTCATATTTTTTCTCTACAGAGATTAAATTTGCTAAAACTCCATGCATACCCTTTTTCAAATTACTATCTTTATCACATGCAAGTAGTAAAGACTTAACACTTTTTATATACCCTTCTTTTTCCTTTTCAGTTTCAATTAAGAAATTTAATCTGGACTGCTTCATTCTTATTTCATCAGTAATTTTATTAACCTGTGAAATAAACTGATTAATTTTTGATTCGCATTCTTGTTTTTTACTTGCAACATTTTCTATTTCTTTTACTAAATTATTTCTTTTATTCTCTATTTCAAAAAATCCTTTTTGCATTTCTTGTTTTAAACTTCTTTTGCTATCTAAGTCAGATATAACTTCTTGTATTTCTAATTTCAAAGTCTTTTGCCTTTTTTCCGCATTTTCGTAATTTATATCTTGTGCATTAATATTTGAATTTCTTTCATATTTTTCATCTATTTTATTTTGTAAAATTATCTTTTTATCTTCAATCTCTAATTCCTTAGAAGTCATTGTATTAATTATCTTATTTAATTCATCTTGTTTTTCTTGTAATTGTTTTTCAAATTTTTCTTTATTTGAAAAAAGATTACTCTTTTTATCCAACTTCTGGTTTTTCTCTTCTTCTAGCTCTGAAATTCTTATTTCACATTCTTCTATTTCTTTTGTAATCCTTTCAACATTAGAATGATTATTCATAATTCTTTCTTTAGAAATATTTATTTCAGAATTTATCTTTTCTATTTTATTACTGCTCTCATATGATAGATTTTGTGCTTCTTCTATAGAATTAGTTAATGCATCTATAGCTATTTTTAAATCTTCTTTATTTTTCTGGATTTGCTCTAATTTACTAGTTTCATCTTGTTTGTGACCTTCCATTATTTCAATATCTTTTACAAGCTCTTCTAATTTCTCTTTATAACTTTGTATATTATATAAAAATAGTCCAACCTCTATGCTCTTTAGTTCCTCTCTCAAATCCAAAAATTTCTTTGCTTTTTCTGCTTGAATTTTAAGTGGCTCTATATTACTTTCTATTTCAGCAATAATATCATTTATTCTAAGTAAATTTAATTTTGTCTGCTCTAATTTTTTTTCTGATTCCACTTTTCTTACTCTATATTTTACAATTCCTGCTGCCTCTTCAAAAATACGTCTTCTATCTTCAGATTTATTACTTAATATTTCATCAATTTTACCTTGTCCTATAATTGAATATCCATCTTTACCAATTCCTGTATCCATAAATAATTCTAATATATCTTTTAATCTACATGGTACTTTATTTATATAATATCCTGTTTCACCACTTCTATATATTTTTCTAGTAACTGTTACTTCAGAATACTCTATAGGTAATTTTCCATCTGAATTATCTATTACAATTGAAGCCTCTGCAAAACCTAATGACTTTCTATTTTGTGTTCCTGCAAAAATAATATCTTCTGATTTTGCACCTCTTAAAGACTTTATACTTTGTTCACCTAAAACCCATCTAATACTATCTGATATATTACTCTTTCCTGAGCCGTTTGGTCCTATAACAGATGTTATTCCTGGTTTAAATTCCAATATTGTTTTATCTGCAAATGATTTAAACCCCTGCAACTCTAATCTTTTTAAGTACATTACTTCCACCCTTATCCTAAAATTTGTTATATTTAAAATCTACATAAACTCGTTTATTATGCACTTTTACATTGTTATTATATTTTTTTTTGCATTTAATGTCAACTTTGTTTTTATTTATAAACATTTGGGATAGGATTAAATGCTCACATGATTTCCTCATCTAAAAATTCCAAACAACTTTCAAGTTCAAATACATTTTCTTCTTTTAAATTATCATAATAATCATTTAAACTCAAATTATCACTTATCTTTTTTAATGACATTAACGGAATTTTATACATATCACATAAAATTGCGATAGAATGAAGTTCCATATCAAAGGCTATACTCCCCTGCAAATTTGTACTTGTAACAAAACTCTCAGCAGAATAACATTCTACCTTTTTTATTTCATTAAAATTAATAATATTTAGACTTTGATTTCCAAAATCTAGCATGTTATATTTTTCTTCTCCTGGAATTTCCCATTCATAGTTATAACTTTTAGTTATACATACCCATTGTCCCACTTTTATATCTGTTGAACCTGCATATCCTACATTTATTATTAATTGTGGTTTTACATTTTCACATAAATATTTTGTAAGACCTATTGCAGTTTTTTGTTTACCTATACCTGTAATTAGTAAAGAAACATTATCTTTCTTGTACATATTTTCTTCTAATTTATCAAGTTTTAATTTTTTTGCAATTAACTCTGCTTCTTTTCTCATTGCACATACAAATAATATATTTTTCATTTTACTTTCTCCCAACTTTTTTATATATTTTATTATACATATTACACAAACACAATCTATTTTATATAAAAAGTAGTTAAATTGTTATAATTCAGTAATAAATTCTTTGAAGCTTTAAAATGAGTTGTATGATAGTATTAAAAAATAAACTTTAACTATATTAAATAAATTAATATATAATACTTACTGAACTGTAACTTATATTTATACTTTAGTATTATAGAGTTGTCTGAATATGTTTAAAGTAAATTATTTTTGAATTATAATAGTTTCCCTATATAATTTAGGAAATTTTACACTCTAATTATTGATGCATAACATGTGTATTATTACTTTATAAAATATACAAACTATTTTATAAAGCAAGAACCAATGAATTTCTTAAATTATTTCAGTTAAAAATTATAATTCCAAAATCATTAACTTTTAACACTTTTAGCTGGTTAATTTTTAAATTTCTATCTTAAAAAATGTAATTCTTTAAATTAATTCATCATATACTTTTATAAGTTAGGTGATAAATTTTGAAGAAAATAAAATTGTTTTTAGTTAATGGTATTATTCTTACATTCACATCTCTTATTTTAAGAACTATTGGAATGTTTTTTAATGTATATATATCAAATAAAATCGGAAGTGAGTCTATAGGTATATTTGAGCTTGTAATGTCTGTATATCTTTTCTTTATAACATTTTCTCTATCTGGAATTAATCTAGCCTGTACTAGGCTCGTTTCAGAGGAATTAGCCTACGGCAATAATAAAAATATAAGATTAGCAACAAAGAAATGTCTATTATTTAGCTTATCTTTTGGAGTACTTTCTGCACTAATCTTATTTATATTTGCACCATACATATCAGGTACATTCCTACATAACAAAGTATCAAGTTTCCCTTTTTATGTAATTTCACTTTCGCTTCCTTTTGTATCAATGTCTTCTTGCATTAATGGGTATTTTTCAGCTGTTAGACAAGTAAAGAAAACTGCTTTTGTACAAATATTAGAACAAATTATCAAAATTTCTATTATATGTTTTTTATTAAGTTTACTTGCTCCTAAATCAGTAGATTTTGCCATAATCTCATTAGTAGTTGGTCAGACAATATCTGAAGCATGTTCTTTTTTTATTCTTTATTTTTTGTATAAATATAACCAAAGAAAACTAGAACACACTAGGAGTATTTCAAAATATAATTTTTCAAAAAAAATATTAAGAATAAGTATACCTGTAGCAATAACCTCATATATTCGTTCAGGTCTTTCTACAATCAAGCAATTATTAATTCCTCTAAGATTAGAAAAGTCTGGTCTAAGTTGTAAAGAAGCTTTATCTCAATATGGATTAATTAATGGTATGGTATTTCCATTAATACTTTTTCCAAACATTGTAATTACAACTTTTGCAAATCTTTTAATACCTGAATTTTCTTATTACAATACAAGAAGTGAAAATACTAAAATGAACAAAATGCTTAATTTAATATTTAACTATTCTTTTATATTTTCTTTTTGTATAATTGGGATTTTTTTATGCTTTGCAGATTCATTTAGTATAATATTTTATAACAATATCGAAATTTCAAAATATATTAAAATTCTGTGTCCACTACTTGTATTTATGTATTTAGACAGTATAATTGACAGTATATTAAAAGGGCTAGATAAACAAGTAAAAGTAATGGGTATAAATATACTAGATTTATTAACTAGTATAACATTTATTTATTTTTTACTTCCTATTAAAGGAATATCTCGGATATATAATTGTAATTTTTATTAGTGAACTCTTAAACTTTCTACTTAGTTTAAGAGAACTTATAAAAGCAACTAATTTCTGTATTAATTACAAACTTTGGATTATTACGCCTATTATTTCAATTGTAGCTTCATACTTACTTATAAAATGTTTTATAAATACATTTATATTAATAATACCTAATTTAATTGTTTGTATTATATTATTCATTTTAATGTATATATTCTTTTTGTATATTTTTAAACAGTTGAGGATTTGAAGAGTTAGGTGAACAGTTGGGTGAACAGTTGGGGACGGGGTTA
>CAQIBN010000009.1 GCA_948805675.1 uncultured Clostridia bacterium
CTGATACTCAGTTGCAATGTGCCACTGTCTACCCTCAACTGGAGACATCTTTGATGCTGTTTCAACCCACCAATTATAGGAATGTCCTGCAGCTGGTCTCTTACCCTTCTGAAAGACAACCATATGGTCGCCAGCCTCAGTTGGGTCATACATTACTCTGTAGAAAGCTTCGAGCGAAGCTTCTTTTACTTCAGCAACAGCTTCAATAAACATATTAATATCTTCATTTGTTGACTTGAAGTTCAGAACTTCATTGAAGAAGCCTTCTTCCTGCGGGTTGATTTTCACGAGTCTATTATCTGCCAAAGTTGTGATTGTTGTAGCCTCTGCCTTTTTTGTGTAATTTCCGAATCCTATCATACTATTACCTCCTAAGTAATATGCTCTGGAGGTTACGCTACCCCTCCAGAAAATTGTTTTTAACATTATTTTCTAAAGTTTAAGTAGCGTTATAACTTTATGATACTTTAATTGTAGCACATTTTTATGTTAATTGCAAATTTGACCCACCTTAGCAACTTGTCAACTTAACATTCTTTACAAAATTACTATTTTCTAAAACAAATCAGAATGACTAACAGTTCTTTATAATGTTAATGTCAAAATATCATTTTATACATTAATCCTCAAGCTCTTTAACTAGGTCTTCTACATCATCAAAAGGTTTACTCACATTTATCCCATTCCAAGTTTCTTCTATTATTTTTAGTGTTTCTTCATTATATAATTCATCATATGAAGTTTTATTTCTTTCCTCTTAATTTAAGGAATAATACTTAACAAGTTTTATCTTTTTATTTATGCTCATAGTATCTAAATTATCTAATTGTGGAATAAGAGCCATTAATGTTGCATCTAGTAATTTAATTAATAAATTTTTAGCAGTTTGAGTTTCTGATTCACCTAAACTGTTAACAATATTTTGTATATCTATTATATTTTGTTTCTGTATTTCAATCATTTTTTGTTCACCTCTATTTTTATTTATTAGTATTATAAAAAATTATTAAATTTAGTACATTATCCTGATGTAACTATTTTTATTACATTATTAATGGTTTTATATCTCATAATTAAGACTATTGGCTCTTTTATTTATATAACAACCTAAAAAATCATTACCTTGTAACATTTCATTTTATCATTTGTCACTACTTATTTTTTATAAGTTAAACTAAAAATTGCCAAAACTCCAATTCTTCTTGGAAATTTTGACAATTTTTCTTTATTTTATATACATATTAGGGTCAATTTGAACATTATCTTTTAAAATCTCAAAATGCAAATGTGATTCATCTGAAATCTCAAATGTTGCAGTATTTCCTACTGTTCCTATAGTTTGTCCTTTTTTTACATTCTCTCCTGCAGTTACAAATTCTGCTGTTAGTAAATTAGAGTAAACTGTACTAAATCCATTATTATGTTCTATTACTACTGTTAATCCATATCTTGGGTCATTTTTTATAGATTTTATGGTACCTTCCTCTGATGCTTTTACAATAGTTGTTTTTTCAGACTTTATATCAATTCCAGCATGTGTCACCCATTCTTTTAATGTATCTGAATATACAAGTTTATCTTTTGCATATTCCTTTATAACTTCACCTTCTACAGGCATTGAAAAAACTGGGTCTGCTTTTTTTGTTTCTTGCTTAGATTTTTCTGTATCAGTTACTTGCTTTTCAGTTTTATTAGTTGTATCTTTAGAATTTGTTGTTTTAGTAGTAGTTTGTTCTTTTATTTGTTGCACTTCATTTTTTTTGTTATTATTTTTATTTTCTTTTTCTGTATCTACTACTAATACATTTGATTGTTCTTTTACTTCATTAACAGATTTTCCAATTTGACTACTTGCTTGTTCAGAAGTTTTATCTACTCCCTCTACTAAACTTGTTATATCTTTAGAATTCATATCTGCAATTTTAGAACTTTCTGCATTTTTATTTCCATAAATAAAAATTCCAATTGCAAATATAATTACTATTAATGAAATAATTCCTGCAGATGTATAAAAGGGTTTACTCATACTTGTTTTTTGTATATTTCTCTTTCTTTCTATATCTTTTTTCATAAAATAAATTCCTCCTTAATTTTTCTTTAGTATAATTATTTCCTTTTAAGAGAAATTTATACAAATACAATTAAAAATTATTAGTATTTAACTATTAATCTAAAAGTTTATTAATAGTTTGTTACATTTTATATTTGTATCTTATTTCTATAACTTAGAAATAAAAGCTTTATAAAGGATTTACAAAAAACATATATATCAAATTTTAGAAAGAGTCTTTTTAATACTATTTTATAAAAACATTACACACTTAAGCTCCTAACATAAACACAAAATATATACTAATATTATAATTCTGTTACATCAACTCCAGTATAAAAGTGAGTAATTATTTCATCTGAGTTTTTTCCCTGTTTGGCCAAACTATCTGCACCTGTTTGGCTCATTCCAACACCATGACCATATCCAATTACAGAAAATTTTATATTATCATCTTTAATTTCCACATTAAAATTTGCAGATTTCAATGTAAAAATACTTCTTACTTCTACACCTGATAAATTTTTATTTCCTATTTTTATAGTTTTTACTCTTTTTCCTTCTGTATACTCTAAAATTTTTATTGGATTTTCCTCTTCAAAATTAATAGAAAAATCTTGATATTTTTCTTTCATCTTGTTTATTAACTCTTTTTTAGAAAGATTCACCTCAGAATTATATTGTGTATAAGAATCTTCTCCTGAAGTTTCTACTGTTTGAAGATATGGATATCCAGAACCTCCCCATACATTAATTGGTGCTTCTGTACTTCCTCCACTATTAGAATGAAAAAAAGCATTAATTGGCTCTCCTTTATATGTTATAATTTTACCTTTAGTTTCATTTACAGCTTGCATTATTTTATTCCAATTACTTTCTCTTTCTGGTTCTTGCCACTTACTTAATCTATCTTGTTTAGATATCCATGCTTGACAACAACTTGAATCATCACATATATCTGCTTCACCATGTTTCCCACCATTATGAATTATTTTATAAATTGTATATGTTCTTGCTACAATACTTTGAGCCTTTAAGGCCTCTTTTTCAAAACTTACAGGCATTTCAGCTGATACTACTCCATACAAATATTCATCTAATTTCATTTCCTCTACATTATTATTTTTTGTATGCAAAACCTTTACAATGTTATATTTTTTATAATCATATGAAGTTTCATCTACTTTTTGTGTATTTTCTTCTTTATTATATATATGTTCTGATATACTTGATGTTTGTTTATTATCTTCAAATTTCCTTGTAAATATTATTGGAATTAGAAAGGAAATTAAAATTAATAGCATAATATAGATGGTTAATTTTCGCATAATTCCTCCTCTATATTGCAAGCTTAAGTTTCATTGAATTTAATACTTTTTTCTCTATCCTAGATACTTGTACCTGTGTAATTCCTAATACTTTAGCGACTTCACTTTGTGTTTGTCCTTTATAATATCTTAATAAAATTAACTCCTTTTCTCTTTCATCTAAATTTTCAATTAATTGTTTTATACAAATTTTATCTACTATAGTATTTGCTTCATTTACATTACTACTTATTTTATCTAATAAACTAATTCCTTCATCAGAATCTGAATATGTTTTATCATAAATTGATTCTATTGGATTAAATGCATCTAAAGCTGATGCTATCTCTTCTTTAGGTATTTTTAATATTTTAGAAATTTCTTCTACTTTTATTTCTTTTCCATTTTTCCTCATATATTCCTTTTGTAATTCTTTAATTTTTATTCCTAATTCTTTCATACTTCTACTTACTTTTATTGGTCCATCATCTCTAATAAATCTTTTTATTTCTCCTAAGATATAGGGTACAGCATATGTAGAAAGTTTAACATCTAAATTTGTATCAAATCTTTTTATTGCTTTTATTAATCCGAAGTGACCCGAATTTGATATAAATCTTCTAATTCATAACCTCTTCCATTAAATCTTTTTACTATACTCCACACCAAACCCTTATTTTCTTCTACTAATTTAGACATAGCATCTTGATTTCCATTTTGAGCTTTAAATATGTCTTCCATACTATTATCGTACATATTTTCTCCTGCCTTTCTATCTTCCTCCTAAATTAGCAAGTTCCATTTCTTCTGTATTTTCTTTTAACTCCTCCTTTTTTATGAACTTTTTCATAGTAACTTTTGTTCCAAGTCCGAAAACAGATTCAACTGAAACTTCATCCATAAAGCTTTCCATTATTGTAAATCCCATTCCAGACCTTTCTAAATTTGGTTTTGAAGTATATAATGGCTTTCTTGCCATTTCTACATTTTCAATACCCTTTCCAGTATCTGAAATTTCTATTTCTATGCAATTTGCAAATATCTTGCATATTATCTTTACCATTCCATTCATATTTTCATAACCATGAACAATACTATTAGTAACAGCTTCGGAAACTGCAGTTTTTATATCTGCCATTTCTTCTATAGTTGGGTCTAATTGAGAAGCAAAAGCTGCAACTGATATACGTGCAAATGCTTCATTATTAGATTTACTTAAAAATTCTAATTTCATTTCATTTTCATATAAACTCTTCATAGTATTCTCCTTTTTTCTATGATACTTTAAATTCTATGTCTTTCCTAATAGGTACTATTTTTAAAACACCACTCATTTCAAATATTTTTCTTACACTTGGCTTTACATTTATCATTTCTATACTTCCACCAAATGTTTTTACTATTTTATATCTTCCTATTAACATTCCTATTCCTGCACTATCCATAAAAGTAACCATGCCGAAATCAAATATAACTTTTCTAGGCATATATCTCGTAATTTCATTATCAGCTTTCCTCCTTATATCTTCTGTAGTATGATGGTCGATTTCTTCTGTTATTTGTAACAGTAAAAGCTTGTCCTCTTGAATGTATTTACTATTCAAATTCACACTCCTCCTTCTTTTGTTTTTTATAATTATAATCCCATTTCCATTTTTTTCCTATAGCAAAACATAGGAAGTTTTATCGATTTATGGGAAGTTTTCGACAATATTTACCAAATGTCGTAAGTTCATAAAAAGATTGATTACAAAAATGTAGATGCAATTATTTTAGAAAAATAATAGCTGTAATTATAATAAATATTATTCTTTAATATATTTCTAATTTTAGTTTTCATTTTTCTTTTTTATCTAATCATATCTTCACAAAAAAAGAAGCTGTTTTACAACTTCTTTTATATTGTATATATTTTTTATTTCTAATTAATCTATCATAATATACTCTTCACTAAAAAATTTTTTTAATTTTTTATCCTCCGATAATATTTGTGCTGAAATTATTTCATGATTTTTAGCATCTATATGATGACCTATATCATGATATGCTGCTATAACATATACCATTTCATAATCAATATTTTATATTGTTTCTGCAAATTGCAAACTTCTTCTAATAACATATTTTATATGATTAATCCCATGACCTTTTTCATTTAATTTTTATCCTTCAAATATTTCTTTTTCTATATATTCTTTAATTTCTCTTCTGATATTCTTATTCATGTATACTTCCATTGCAATTCTCCTATATTAAAACTTTTGATTTCGACTATATTTTAGTCCTTAATTTATACTATCGCAAATAATTCTTTTCACAGTTAAAGATAAAATTATCTGATTTATGATAAATTTCTTTGTTTAATATCTACTTTTCTCTCTTATTATCAATTTTATATTTTCATACTGAATCTATTATAAATTAATTCTTCCATATTGATATTTTCAAGTTAAATATCTACAATTTTGATAAGCACAAAACTCTCCATCCCTGATTGAGCACTTAGTTAAATTAATTCATTCCTTCTAATCTCTCTACAGTATTTTTAAGCATTTCTTTATACTTTTCTAATTTATCCTTTTCCTCTTGAATCTTACTTTCTGGTGCTTTATTTACAAAACCTGGATTAGAAAGCATCTTCTCAGCTCTTAATACTTCAGCTTGTAACTTTTCTTTTTCTTTTAATAATCTTTCTCTTTCTGCTTCTATATCAACTAAATCTTCAAATGGTATATATAATTCTAAATCTTTTTGTATAATTGAAAAACTATTTTCTGGAATATTTTCTCTGTTTGATTGTATAACAATTTCACTTCCAAAACCTAATCTTTTAATAAAGCCTTCACTTTGCTCAATTAAATCATTATATTTTTCTGTTACAAAAATTAATTTTGATTTTTTTGAAGGATGAACATTCATGTTATTTCGTATATTTCTTATTTCTCCAATAATAGATTTTAAATTTTCTATTTCTTGTTCCTCTAATTCAAAATCAAATTCTTCTTCATATTCAGGCCATTTTGAAATCATTATACTCTCATCATTATTATATAACTTAGTATAAATCTCTTCAGTAACAAAAGGCATTATTGGATGTAACATTTTCAAACTGTATTCTAAAACTGTATTCAATGTACCTTGAGCTTCTTTTCTTGTATTACAATTTTCATCATATAAACGAGTTTTAACAATCTCAATATACCAATCACAAAATTCATTCCAAATAAAATCATATATTTTTTGTGTTGCAACACCTAAATCATAATTATCAATATTGTTTGATAGTTCTTCTGCTAATTTATTTGCTTTTGATAAAATCCATTTATCTTCTACCTGCAAATTTGACAAATCAAATTTTCCATTATAATCGTTTAAATTCATTAAAACAAATTTTGAAGCATTCCATAATTTGTTTGCAAAATTAGCACCTTGTTCTACTTTTGCTGGTATATATCTTATATCATTTCCAAATGATATTCCTAAAACAAGCGAAAATCTTAATGCATCTGCACCAAACTCTTCTACAACTTGTAATGGATCTACACCATTTCCAAGAGTCTTACTCATTTTTCTTCCTAGTTCATCTCTTACCATTCCATGTATTATAACATCTGAAAATGGCTTTTTACCTATATATTCAAGTCCTGAAAAAATCATTCTTGATACCCATAAAGATATTATATCATAACCTGTTACTAATGTACTAGTTGGATAAAAGGTTTTTAAATCTTCTGTTTCCTCTGGCCAACCAAGTGTAGAAAAAGTCCATAAAGCAGAACTAAACCATGTGTCTAGTGTATCTTGGTCTTGAACTAATTCATTATATCCACATTCTGCACACTTTTCTGGCATTTTACTTGCAACATGTATATTACCACATTTTTCACAATAATATGCAGGAATTCTGTGTCCCCAATATAATTGACGAGAAATACACCAATCTTGTAAGTTCTCCATCCAATTAAAATATGTTTTATCATATTTAGATGGAATAAATCTAATATCACCATTTCTTACTGCTTCTATTGCAGGTTTTGCAAGTTCTCCCATTTTTACAAACCATTGGTCTGAAATAGTTGGTTCTATAGTTGTTTTACATCTCTCACATTTTGCAACATTATGTGTATAATCTTCTATTTTAATTAAAAATCCTAAATCCTTTAACATATCTACTATTACATTTCTTGCTTCATATGCATTCATTCCTTTTACTTCAGGAATCAAATCATTCATTATTAGATTACTATCAAAAACTTCTACAAATTCTAAGCTATTTTTTAAACCTGCTTGATAATCATTAGGATCATGAGAAGGCGTTAATTTTACACATCCAGTTCCAAATTCCATATCAACAAAAGGGTCTGCTATAATTGGAATTTCTTTATTCATAATAGGTAAAATACATTTCTTTCCTATTAAATGTTTAAATCTATCATCTTTAGGATTTACAGCAACCCCTGTATCACCAAGCATTGTTTCTGGTCTAGTTGTTGCAACTACTAAATATTCATTCGTATCTTTAATAGGATATTTGATATGCCAAATATGTGAAGCCTCTTCTTTATATTCAACCTCTGCATCTGAAATTGATGTTTTACAATTAGGACACCAATTTATCATTCTTTTCCCCTTATATATATAGCCTTTTTCATATAGTTTCAAAAATACTGTTTCAACAGCTTTAGATAAACCTTCATCTAATGTAAAACGACTTCTCTCCCAATCACAAGAACATCCCATTTTTCTTTGTTGCTTTTGTATTGTTCCACCATATTCTTTAGTCCAATCCCATGCTTTTTCTAAAAACTCTTCTCTAGTTAAATCAGATTTTTTTCTTCCTTCTTCTCTTAATTTTTGAACTACTTTCATTTCTGTAGAAATAGCTGCATGGTCTGTACCAGGAAGCCATAAAGTATTAAATCCTTTCATTCTTTTATATCTAATTAAAAAGTCTTGTATAGTCGCATCTAATGCATGTCCCATATGAAGTTTTCCTGTAACATTTGGAGGAGGCATCATAATAGAGTAACTTTCCTTTGTCTTATCCATACTTGGTTTAAAATATCCCTTTTCCTCCCAAGTTTTGTACAATTCCTCTTCAAATTCTTTTGGATTATACTTTTCATTTAATTCATGATTTCTCATTTAATTTCCCCCTTTATAAATTTTTATCTAATTTAAATTTTATACTGTATCCTTAAATTACCAAAATAGTTCATATTATTTCTAAATCTTAGTTTGAATAGTACCATCTAAAAAATTATATCTTTTAGAATATAGTCACATGATATTGATATATTTTATTTAGACAACTTAAAAGATAAATTGTCACATTGATAGAGTAATTTTTCTTATAATACATACTTTTATAATGTAACTTATACTTGATTATAACTTATTACTAATAAGAATAATTTTTAAATCATCAAAAAAGTCCTCTTACCCTAATATAAGGGCGAGGACTTAACTTTTCGCGGTACCACCTTAATTACTAATTAAAATTTTAGTATCTTTAAAGCATATAACGTATGCCAAACGGATATACCTACTATGTCTTCAATATATCAACAAAAAAGCTACCTTCAATTTTCTTTTCTATAAGAAGCTCTCAGCATACTACTTCTTTTCTCTTATCTAGATATGTTTAAATTTACTCCTCTTTTTTATAGTTTTTATTTATTATTGTTTTTTATATTATCATCATTTTTGTTAAATTACAACTATTTTTTTATATATAACAAAAAGTTATTATTCAATAATAGATTTATATATCAAAGTAAGTCTTTTATAGTGTTATATATTATAATAAATAACAATTCTTCATTATACTATAATTTCTGCCAGCTTTATATATTAGAAACACTTTATAAACATATACAATAATAATGACACATGTCCAAAACTATGTTTTATTATAATATATAACACTATAAAAAACTAGACTATAAGCTACTTACCATTAACTTGTAAAATAGCATATTTATACAAAAAATATTATACTAGCTCCAACAATCGCAATAATGAAACCTACAATTTTAAGTCCAAGAGCCCCTTCATTTTGGTCTCCAAAACTAAAAAATCTTTTAGTTAACAATCTAGAATCATATATCATAATAACACCTATTAAGCTAAATAACAAACCTACAATTATTAATATTAATTTTCCCATAAAAGTTCCTTCTATTCTTCAAAAAATTCCACTGTATATTTACATTCAAACTCTTCTTTTGGTTTCAATACTAAAATATCTGTTTTTTGTGTAAATACTCCAGTTGACTTTAATGTGTCTGCTGTAGTTTTCCAAGGTTCTATACACAAAAATGGAGCATTTGGTTTTGACCATATCGCTAAATATGGAAAACCTGAAAAATCCATTGTTAACACAGTATTTCCAGTATCACGTTTTTTTAAACTTATTTTAGAAGATGTTATACTTTTCATTATTAAAGCATCATTATTAAATGTATCTTTATTTATATAAATTCTTCTTTTATCACTCATTCTATTTTTTGCATATTCAGTTCCAATTAAGCCATCAACTAAATATAGAAAATGAATTTTATCTTCATCTTCTTCAAATTCTAAATAATAATTTTCATTTTTTAAATCCTCTAGATTTATTTTAAACGCTGGATGACCGCCTATACCAAATGGCATACTAGTAGTTCCTACATTAATAACTTTATAAATTGTTGTTAATTTATTATCATCTAATCTATATGTTGTATATAATTCAAAATCAAAAGGAAATTTTGAAATAGTGTTTTTATTACTTTTTAATACATAAGAATGAAAATTGTCTAATTTAGTAACTGGCTCAAATTCTAAATCTCTTGCAAATCCATGTTGTGGCATCTCATATGTTTTGCCATTAATAATGGTTTGATTTTTCTTTAGTTTACCTACTGTTGGGAATAATACTGGTGAATGTCTTTTCCAAAAAACTTTTCCATTTTCATCTACGCACTCTTCACCTTGATGTATTCTTTCTACTCCATTTAGCTTGAAACTTATTAATTCCCCACCTAATTTTGAAGTCAACATTTGAGTATGCATATATCCATTCTCCTTAATATATTTTTTCTTACTATATAATATTGTGTTTTTATGTAAATGTCAAGTATTTTACATAAAAATTGTCACATTCTGTTATATTTAAGTTACAATTCATAGCATATTTATATAAAATATTATTAATCCTTTTATATTTATATATTCTTTATTTATTCATATTAAAAATATATTGTAAAATTTATCTAAAATAACCTTTACAAACACTGCAAAAATATATAATACAATTAAATTTAATTTCTAATACTATAAATTGTAACTTTTTAAACACTAATCACACATAAGATATAAGTTAGTCTAAAATATTTTAAATCTCTTCTATTCCACCTTTTAAATTATATACATTATTATATCCCAAATCTTCTAAAACTTCTTTTCCTCTCAAACTTCTTGCTCCAGATGCACAATATAATATAATTATACTATTTTTATCTTGTACTTTATCTGTAATCTTATCTTGTAATTCATATAAAGGAATACAAATTGCACCATCTAAATGTCCTTCTTCATATTCCTGAATACTTCTTACATCTATAAGCATTACATTTTGTGATTTTGTAATCATATCTAATACCTCTTTATAATTTAGCTGATTATCTATACTTCTAGTAAAGATTTTACTTATTTTCTTAAAAAACTGTTTCATTTTTTCCTCCTTATACATAAAAAAAGATATCTAGTATATAATATTCCAGATATCTTTTTAAGTTATGCTTTTTTCTCATCTTTACTTTTTAAATTTTCTAATTGTTTAGTAAATTGTATATTAGTTGCTATTATAGTTATTACATATACAGTTAAAACTGATGGTATGAACATTCTATTAACAGGGCATCTTGTAATTGCTATAATACTTAATAATAAAGCTCCTACTAAGACTAAAACGATTAATTCTTGTATAATAACCTTTACTATTCCTAATCTTTTATATAGTATTGACATATATACTAATATTATAACTGTTGTTATAATAATTGGAACAATATATGGTCTTACTAAATCTCTTATTCTAAGATTACCAACATCAGAAGTAGTAATAATATTTTCTTTATTCTCTTCTGAAATCTCATATTTTTCACTTATTTTTTGTTTTAAAGTTTCTAATTGTTCATCTGAAACTTTGTTAGTTTTTATAATGAAACTATCATTAAATTTCTCTACTTTATTTATTATTATTTTTTCATTTGGTAGTACATCATTTACAATTTTTTGAACTTCATCTATATTATAATCTTTTCCAATATATACTTTTACTTCACGATGATTAGAATATATTATATCCACATTAAATCCTACAGTAGCAATTACAATTATTCCAAGTACAATAATAACTGCTAATACTGCATATACTATTTTTTTCATATATTAAACCCTCTCTTTAATTATTAATTTTCTGAATTTGATATTAATACTCTTGTTATAGCTAAATTATATATTATCATTATTATTAATGACCAAAACATTATCATACCCAAACTTGCTATTGGTAAATATTTTGTAAAAGAAAATACAATTGAAATAATTAAACATGGTATATAAATTCTTATAAATTTAATTGATATATTTTTAAATACATTATAATCGTTTTTCTTATTTTTAATAATATTAACCATATATATATAATTCATTATAGCACCTAATATAATTGCAATTATTCCTGTTAAAGTTATTACAACATTTGTATATCTTAAAGTTATTAATAAAATAGCTACATAACCAATTAAACTAATAATACTAAATAGTCCTAATTTTTTATATTTTATAATTGTAAATATTGCTATTATTGTAGAAATTACTAATGTTAATATTAATAATACTTTTAATACATCATTTGTAAGTTCTGACTCTATATATAAATTTGTATCTAATTTATATGTTAAAGGAATTGTATCTGTTCTTAATAGTACTGCCAAATTAGAGGCTTGAGTTAATGAATCTTGTAACTCATCACTTGTTTTTGCACTACTTGTACTTCCCATAGATAGTTGTAATAATCCATCTTTTATTTCTTCATCAAAATAAGTTGATAATAATGTTTCCCCATCTAATACTAAATCAACTTGTTTTTTAGTTTCATTACCTTCTTCATCTTTTGTAGATACATAATTTTGACTTATCTGTCTTAATTTTTCTGTACCTTCTTTATTAAATTGTATATTTAAAAATATTGTTGTTCCAGTACTTGTATTTCCATATCCTACTTTTACATCTTTTATTTTATCTTTAGTTAATAATTCATGTTTATCTTGTGTATCAATAATCTTAAATTCAGCACGTGTTGTAATTTGTGAAATAATTGTATCTGTGTATTTATTCTCTGGAATTGTTACATAGATTTCTCCTGTAGAAGAGTTTTTTCTTACTTCATATTCTGTTACTCCTAACATAATTAATCTATCTTCTACTATATTTTTTACTTTTTCAAAATTATCATTATTTAATAAATCTTGTGAATTTATTGGTACCTCTTTTTTAGTATATTCATCTTCTTTTCCTTCTTCTATACTAGAAGATTCTACTTTATTACCATCTTTATCGTAATATTCTGTATTTACTGTATCATCTATTTTTATATTAAATACTCTTCCTCCTGCCAAATCTATTCCTAATTCATAATCTGGCAAAATATTTTTCATTTTATTTTTATCTTTTACAAATATTCCTATAAAAGATATTAATGAAATTAGTATAATAACTAGTATTGCTAATATTATTTTTAAAGTATTATTTTTTGCTTTCACTTTGTTTCCTCCTCTTACTATAATAATTTTGTATCATTAATTATCAATTCAAACCATATTCCCAAATACTTAGCAGCATATTTACTCATCATAGTTCTATCCATAAAAATTTCAAAGTAATCTAATACTGGTGAAATTTTTGTATCAATAGTTAGTTTCAGAATCACCTTTTTCTCGTCTTTTTTTATAATAAATTCTGAATCTGTAACTGCATAATTAACTTTATCATGTTTATCAAATGTAGAAATATTTGTATTTACTACTCTATCTCTATGAACATCTGATTTATCGGCTAAAATTAATGCAGCTGAAATATCACTTACTGCTGTTCCTGTTTGTTCATCATGGTTTCCGAATTGCCATCATGATTTCTGTTCTTTTTTCAACATCCATTCCTATGTCTTTTAATATCTCATAGGCAAGTATTGCACCTGAATGTGCATGATCTGTACGGTTTACACAATTTCCAATATCATGCATATAACCTGCAATTTTAGCAAGTTCTATTCTTTCTTTACTATAACCTAAAGTTTCTAATACTTTACCTGCACGATTTGAAACAATAGATATATGCCTTGTAGAATGTTCTGTATACCCTAAAACATTAAGTTGCTTTTGTGAACTCTTTATTAGTTCTTGAACCTCTGAATTTTTTTTTAAATCTTCTAATGTTATCATTCTTGTCCTCCATATTTTTAAATTCTATATTAAAACAAAAAAAATATCAACTATTTTTATAAAAAAAAGTATGATATTTTTATGTATTTGTTATTGTTTAACCCTTTATTAACTTTGTACTAAGTTTTCCTAAAAAGTGTAAATAAATTTGTATATTATTCTACATTTTTCTTATTATAATTTTAACCAAAATTTACTCCAATTATACCTCCAACCATTCCACTTATAATAGCACCTATTATCATAATAATTGAATATAAGTTTAAATTAAACCCAATAAAGGCTATACTTGATAAAATATATAAAGTTAAAATATATATAAGACCAACTAAAGCACCATTTATAATTCCATTTTTCTTTATTTTTATAGAACTTAAAGAACTACCTATTAATATACTTACTATACTAATTATTATAACTACAGGTTTTATTGTTGTTTCTTGTATCTCCGTATAAACTAATAAACTAGCAAAAATAAACAACAATATTACAGAAATAATAAATGATATTACACTTCCTTTTATAACCTTCATTATATTATTATTTATATTTACTTTATTTATACTAACATTTTTATCCATATGTTTTCCTCCTATTAATATATCTATATTAATAAAAAAATACTTTTAGAACTTTTGAATAAAAAATAGATAATATTATACTAATATAATATTATCTATCTTTTTATGTTTATTATAAATAGTTTCTAAATTGTAGTTTTAAAACACCGCATTTCTTTAGTTAAACTTATTTATTTCAAAAATTTAATCTACTTGATTATTATTTTGTTTACTTTGTACAATATTATTATTCACCACATTTGTAATAATATTTGAATTAATATTATTAGTAATTTTGTTATTTTCAACAGTTGTATTATTGGTAGATGTTGTACCACCAACTGTTTTGTTCAAAATATCTAAAATATCTGCTGTCTTATTATCATCACCATATACCATATAATAATTATTTTTTCCATTATTTGTTTCCATGTAAATTTTCTTTAATTGTATTGGTAATAAAGTTCTTCCCGATGAATTAATAACACCATATAACCCATCTTTATATACTACAATTCCTTCCTTTTCTGGAATTATTAATACATTATTTCCTTTTGCTGCTTTAGATGTTCCTTCAATATATCCGAAGCCCATCAAAGGTTGTATTTGTAATATTTTTTCCATCTTTATCAAAAATAGTCCACTTTTCCACTTTATTTTCATATACTTGTTTTACAGGTATACAATTATCAAATAAAATATATGAATTTGATATCTGGTCTTTTCTAAAAGTTTCTATATCTATACCTATAGAATCATATTGTGGGTAAATAACATATCTTGCACCTTTGCTTCTATTTATAACACCATATTTATCTCCTACTTTTATAATGTATAAGTTATAATCAATATCTAATTGTTTAATTTCATCATATTGTGGTTCAATAGTTACTCCGACCTTTACTTGAATAAATTCCTTGTTTATTTTCAGGTGTTGTAGTAATAAAATCTTGTGAACTTTCTAAAAATCTTAATTCTTTAAACTTGGTTCCAAGTACAGTTTCGCCTGTATCTATTTTTTGTACTCCATATAATCCTGATGAGTTTTGCACTAATATAAGTCCATATTTTAAAGCTTTTTTATTAGAAAAACTCATATTTCCTGAAGTTATTACTGTATTATTTAACATACTTGAATATTTACCAACAATATTATCTAATGTATAAACTGCTATATAATTTTTCTCTTGATTATACACAAACTTACAATTAAAACCTAATTCAATTCCTTCACCAGTAGTGTATAATTTCCCATTTACAGATTTAACTTTTGTTTTTAAAGTATAGTATTCATATTCATCATATTCTATTAAAACTTTATACACTTTTTCCGAGTTTGCTTCAAATCCTGCAACTTCATATCCATTAGAATTAGTTTTATCACTTACATGACATTGGTTAGTGTCTTCATTATATTTTTTATATTCTCCATTATTATATTCATAACCTAATAAGTCTGCCAAATCTTTAATAGATATATATACATTCCCATCCTCAAATATAAATAAATCACTTGGTACGCTTGTATTTTTATCATTAATTAAAAATCTAAATTGTTTAGATTGAAGATACATACTATATGATAATACTGCAACTAAAATTAATACAAGTACAACAATTGCAATAATAATTATTTTCAAAATTTTTGTACTTTGTTCTCTACTTTTTTTCTCTTCATTATCTATAAGATTCATTTTATTTCCCCCTTAATCTTTTGTATATCCATATTTTTTATAAAACTCGTTTCTAAAGTTTAATAAATTATCATTCTCTATTTCTATTCTAACCTTTTTCATTAAATTAGTCAAGAAAGTTAAATTATGAATAGATAGAAGTCTTACTCCTAATATTTCATTTGTTTTTATTAAATGTCTTATATAACTTCTAGTATAATTTTTACATGTATAACAATTACATTCTGAATCAAGTGGGGCGAAATCTCTTTCATATGTAGCATTTCTTACTACTACTTTTCCATTCCATGTCATTGCAGTACCATTTCTTGCAATTCTAGTTGGCAATACACAATCACACATATCTATACCTGCCATTGCCGCTTCTATTAAATAGTCTGGTGTTCCCACTCCCATTAAATATCTTGGTTTATCTTTTGGCATAAGAGGAGCTGTATAATTCAAAATATCTAAAAACTCTTCTTTTGGCTCTCCCACACTAATTCCACCTATCGCATATCCTGGCAAATCTAATTTTACTAAATCTTCTAGTGATTGTTTTCTTAATTCTTTATAAAAGCCTCCTTGAATTATTCCAAATAAAGCCTGTCTATCTATAGTTTTATGTGAATCTTTACATCTTTTTGCCCATCTTGTTGTTCTTTCCATAGATTGTTTTGTATATTCATAACTTGCAGGATATTCTACACATTCATCAAATGCCATTATAATATCTGCACCTAAAGCTTCTTCTATTTGCATAACTTTTTCTGGTGAAAAGAAATGTTTACTTCCATCTAAGTGAGATTTAAATTCCACACCATCTTCACAAATTGTTCTTAAATCTCCTAAACTAAAAACCTGAAATCCTCCACTATCTGTTAATATTGGTCTATCCCACTTCATAAAGCTGTGAAGTCCACCGTGCTTCTTTTATAAGTTCATGTCCAGGTCTTAAATATAAATGATATGTATTTGATAAAATTATTTGTGCTTCAACAATTTCTTTTAATTCTTCTGGTGTCATTGATTTTACTGTAGCTTGTGTACCAACTGGCATAAATGTGGGTGTGTCTATATCTCCATGAGGAGTATGTATTACTCCTCTTCTTGCACCAGTTTGTTTACATTCATGTAATAACTCATATGTAACTGCTTGTTTCATTTTTCCTCCCTATACTTCTTACTATTTTTCTTCTCCTTCTTTAAAATATAATAAATCATTTAAATATAGTCTTTTATGATTACATTAATTCTCTATATTTTAATATAAGCGCTATTAACTTTGAAGCCTTTATAGTTTCTTTTTATGTTATGTATTTAATTAAATATTTATAGTCTTTATTTTATTTAATAAACATAGCATCTCCAAAACTAAAAAATCTATATTTTTCTTTTACAGCTTCTTCATATGCACTCATTATATAATCTTTTCCAGCCAGTGCTGATACTAACATTATTAATGTGGATTCTGGTAAATGGAAATTAGTAATAAGACCATCTATACATTTGAATTTATATCCTGGATATATAAATATATTTGTATCACCTTCTGTTTCTTTTACCATTCCATTTTCATTTGCGATAGATTCAAGTACTCTACAAGAAGTAGTTCCAACTGCAATAATTCTTCCACCATTTTTTCTTGCATTATTTATTTTCTTGCAGTCCTCTTCTTTCATATAATAATGTTCTGAATGCATGTCATGCTCTTCTATATTTTCTACTTTTACTGGTCTAAAAGTTCCAATTCCAACATGTAAGGTTACATTTGCTATATCCACACCTTTTTCTTTTATTTTTTCTAATAATTCATCTGTAAAATGTAAACCTGCTGTAGGTGCTGCACTTGAGCCTTCATATTTAGCATATACTGTTTGATATCTATCTTTCTCTTTTAATCTTTCTTTTATATATGGTGGCAATGGCATAAGTCCTATTTGGTCTAATATTTCATTAAAAATACCATTATATTCGAATTTAACTTTTCGGTTTCCACCATCTAACTTTTCTGTTATCTCTGCTTTTAAAATTCCATCTCCAAAAGATACCTTCGCTCCAGGCATTAATTTTTTACCTGGTCTTACCATAACTTCCCATATATCTCCTTCTATTCTATTTAAAAGCAAAAATTCAATGTTTGCTCCAGTTTGTTCTTTTGTTCCATATAATCTCGCTGGAATAACTTTTGTATTATTTCTTACTAGACAATCACCAGGTCTTAAATAATCTATAATATCTTTAAAAACTTTATGTTCTATTGTTTTCTCTTCTTTATTTAAAATCATTAATCTTGATTCATCTCTTTTTTGTATTGGTACTTGTGCTATTAATTCTTCTGGTAAATTATAATTAAAATCTGCAACTTTCATTCTCTTCCTCTTTCTAATTTTATTATAAATTTCTTTAGTATTATACAGGATTTTTTATATTATGGCAACATAATACAGAAAATATGTAATTTATATTGTTACAGGATAATATTTTTATATCTCATAAGTAAGGTTTAAAAAGATATCTGATTTCTATCAAATATCTTTTATTTAATGATTGAATACATATTTAATTATCTTGATATAGAATACTAAAAAACTCATCTATATTTTTACAGATATACTCAAATGTATATAACTCATGTAAATACAATTCTATGTTTTCATTTTTATTGTTGATACATATTACATCGCCAAATACAGTAATAGCAAATGGAATAAAGCCTTTTTCAAATATTTCACTAAAAATATACACATTTTCTTTATCATCTATATTGTATGATAATAATGATTTAATTACTTTTTCATCATTTTTTCTGTATTAAATAACATTTCATCAAATGGTCTTCCACCATTATAATTAATTATTATATCTTTTAATGTTTGAGGTATGTGTATATTGTATTCATTTTCTATTTTTGTGATGCAATTTATATCCTTTAATTTTTTTATATACTTCCATTCCATATAAACACCTCTATCTTTTACTATTTTTTAATTCTAAATACCTAAAATCTAATGTCTAGACTCTTATTTTAAAGCTTCACTACATCTATGACATATACATGGATTTTCTTTATCTTGACCTACTGTTGTACTATACATCCAACATCTTTCACATTTTTCTCCATCTGCTACTTCTACTTTTACACCTATTTTCTCTTCATCTTTTCTTGCATCTTTTTCTATTTCTAGTCCTGAAATTATAAATACTTCCATTAATAAATCTTTATTTTCTAGTAAGAATTCATATTCCTCATTATCTGCATATAATGTTACTTTTGCATTTAACGAATGACCTATTATTTTTTCACTTCTTGCTTCTTCTAATTTTTTAGAAACTAATTCCTTTAGATTTATTATTTTATTCCATTTTTCTTCTAGCTCTTTATTTTCATATTTTTCATTTACTTCTGGATAATATGAAAGCATAACACTTTCCAAATTTTCTCCATTTGTATGTTTCATGAACTTCCATATTTCTTCTGCTGTAAAGCAAGCCATTGGTGCTAAAATTTTAACTATAGCTTGTAATATTTCATACATTACTGTTTGAGCTGCTCTTCTTTCTATAGAATCTGGTTTAGCAGTATATAATCTATCTTTAATAATATCTAAATAAAAATTACTCATATCTATTACACAGAATGTATTTAAAGCTTGATATGCTTTGTTGAAGTCATACTCATCATATGCTTTTGTGCAATCTTTTATTAGTTTATTTAATTTTATTAAAGCCCATTTATCTATTTCTTCTAAATCATCATAGCAAACTTCATTATTTACATCAAAATCACTAATGTTACCAAGTATAAATCTTGCAGTATTACGTATTTTTCTATAAACTTCTGATACTTGTTTTAATATTCCTTTTGATAAAGCAAGTTCTGATTTATAATCTGATGCTATAACCCATAATCTTAATATATCTGCACCAAATTCCTTAATCATATCTTGTGGCGCAATAACATTTCCAATACTTTTAGACATTTTTCTACCTTGTTCATCAACAAGCATTCCATGTGTTACAACTTCTTTATATGGAGCTTTTCCTTTAGTTGCAATAGATGTTAATAATGAAGATTGGAACCATCCTCTATATTGGTCATTTCCCTCTAAATATAAATTCGCTTCTGGAAGTCCTCGCTCTTCTAAAACAGACTCATGTGTTGAACCTGAATCGAACCATACATCCATAATATCTGTTTCTTTTACAAATTCTGTACATCCACACTCTGAACATTTTGCCCCTTCTGGCATTAACTCTTTTTCTGATAATTCAAACCATGCATTTGTACCTTGTTTCTCTATAATATTTTGCACCTTGTCTAAACTTTCAGGTGTTACATATTCTTTTTCGCAGTCCTTACAATAGAAAATTGGAATTGGAACTCCCCATGTTCTTTGGCGTGATATACACCAATCATTTCTATCTTCTATCATTTTTGTAATACGTTCTTCTCCCCATCCAGGATACCATTTAACACCTTTTATTGCATCTAAGGCCTGTTTTCTAAATCCATCTACAGACGCAAACCATTGGCTTGTTGCTCTATATATTACAGGATGTTTACATCTCCAACAGTGTGGATATGAGTGATTTATTTCTTGTTTTGCAAGTAAGAAATTATGCTCATCTAACCATTTAATTATTTCTTTATCAGATTTTGCATAATACATTCCTGCAAAAGGTCCTGCTTCTTCTGTTTGGTGTCCTTTACTATCTACTGTAACTACCATTTCTAGTTTATTTTTTAAACCACACAAATAATCTTCTTTACCATATCCAGGAGCTGTATGTACTGCTCCTGTACCTGTATCTAATTCTACTAAAATAGTATCATTACTACCAAGAACAACTCTAGATTCCCTTTCTATAAATGGATGCTTGCAAATTATACCTTCTAATTCTTTTCCTTCATATTCTTTTATTGTAGAATAATCTTCTATTTTTGCAATTTTCATTACCTCATCTACAAGTTCAGATGCAATTATTAATTTTTCTCCTTGTACATCCACTAGACTATATTTAAACTCTGGACTTATTGTTATTCCTGTATTTCCTGGAAGAGTCCATGGTGTTGTTGTCCAAATTACAACATATGTATCTCTTTCATCAAACAAACCTTTTCCTTCTATTACTGGAAATTTTACATATGCTGTATTTGATTTTACATCTTTATATTCAATTTCTGCTTCTGCTAAGGCTGTTTCACAATCCGTACACCAATAAACTGGTTTAAGACCTTTATAAATATATCCTTTTTTAAACATATCTCCAAATACACCTATTTGTTTAGCTTCCATTTGTGGCTGATATGTAATATATGGATTCTCCCAATCTGCAAGCACTCCTAATCTTTTAAAACCTTCTGTTTGTTTAACTATATATTGTTGATTAAATTCTTTACATGTATCTCTAAATTTAACTACTGGAATTTCATCTCTATTTAAACCTAGTTTTTCTATTGCCTTTTTCTCTGTTGGCATACCATGTGTATCAAATCCTGGTATGAAAGGTGTATAATATCCTTTTAAATTTTTATATCTAACTATAGTATCTTTTAATACTTTGTTTATTGCATGACCTGTATGAATTTCTCCATTTGCATATGGAGGTCCATCATGTAAAACAAAAGGTTCTTTTCCCTCATTTTTTTTAAGCATTTTTTCATATAAACCTTTTTCTAATATTTCTTCAAATATCTTAGGTTCATTCTCTGGTAAATTTCCTCTCATTGGAAAATCTGTTTTGGGTAAATTTAGTGTTTTCCCATAATCTTTCTTTTCTTCACAATTTTTACACATTCTAATCTCTCCTTTTATTTTATATTTATTTAATTTTTATATTTGATGATTTTTCAAATTTTACCGAGTTTTTATAAAACTGTATAGTTATATCTGTATCTTCCATCTCGCATCCATATAAGAGTTACAACTGTAGTATTTCTGTTTTTCAATTTTATATTTATTTTACCTTTTCAACCATTATCATAAATTTGCGTTTTACACTTATATGTCTTTATGTATTTATTATAACTGATACAATAATTTTACTATTTTTATCCATATAAATTTCCATTCCTTTCTCTTTTTGTTCAAAAGCACACATAGGAATGAAAGCCTTGAGTCTGATACATTTTGATTACATGATATTTTGTTATATCTTTAATCTATAATTTTTAGTATATAAGTAATACCCATTTTAATATTACTCCTATATATAACTTTCTAGATTATATATACAATTTTATAAAAATACACAATAATATTTTATATAATAGTATGTTAAAATATTTGAATATTGAAATACTAGAATACAAAATAATTATAAAATGATAACATTTTAATTTTTTAGTAATATAGAAATTTATTACTAAATATTTATTAAACAAAAAATATTCGTCCTAATTATGCTTTTAGGACGAATATTTTCCGCGGTACCACCTATATTAAAAAATTACGAATTTTAATTTTTTCTCTTAAACCTTTTAACGCAAGGATTACGATTTAATCTACTATAAGCTTCAATTAAATTACTAAAAGGTGATAACAAATAATTTATTATCTTACAAGATTTCCACCAAACTTCTTGCTCTCTATTAGTTTTACATTATTTGTGTTGTCCTTTATTATGGTATTTATTTATCAAATTAATATTTATATAATAACATATTTATTATAATATTTCAATATTTTTTCCTATAGAAATAAATTTTCTTTAAATAAAGCAATTGTTTATTTTTTATATAAATCTTTTTTGAGATTTTTTCAAAATAAATAAATAAGAAAAATTAATAACTACATAGAAATTAATTTTTCAAATTCCTGTGCTGATATTACTTCTTTTCTTAATAGTTCATTAGCAACCAATTCTAATTTATCCATATGATTTGCTAAAATAGTTTGTGCTTGAACATATGCATTATCAATTAATATTTTAATTTGTGCACCTATATTATCACTAAATTTTTCACCAAGTAATTGAAGCTCATATGGATCTTGTTCTGTATTTATAGATATTGGTCCTATTACATCACTCATACCATATATAGTTACCATATCTTTTGCAATTTTCGTTGCAACTTCTATATCATTACTTGCCCCTGTAGATATATCATTTAATGCTAATTTTTCAGCAGCACGTCCTCCAAGTAGTGCAATCAATTTTTCTTCCATTTCTGTTTTAGATATATAAAATTTATCTTCATTTGTTTTATACATTGTATATCCACCAGCTACCCCTCTAGGTATAATAGAAACTTCTTTTATTTCCTTTTGTGTTTCTAAATAGCTACTAACTATTGCGTGTCCTGCTTCATGGAAAGCTGTAAGTCTTTTATCTTTATCAGATATTACTCTACTATGTTTTTCAAGTCCTACAGTTACTTTCTTAACAGCATCTTCTATATCACTATTTGTAATAGCTTCTCTATTTTTTATAGTAGCAATTATAGCTGATTCATTTAATATATTTGCAAGTTCTGCTCCTGTAAATCCTGCTGTATCTTCTGCAATACTTTTTAAATTAACATCTGGTGCAAATTTCTTCTCTTTAGCATGTATTTTTAAAATTTCTTCTCTTCCTTTTAAATCTGGAAGAGCAATTGTTATCTGTCTATCAAATCTTCCTGGTCTTAATAGTGCTTTATCTAACATTTCAGGACGATTAGTAGCTGCTAATACTATTATAGTTTCCTCTGTATCAAATCCATCCATTTCTACTAATAATTGATTTAATGTTTGATTATTTTCACTTTCTGCTCCTGATTGACTAGTTCTTCTTGAACCGAATAGCATCTATTTCATCTATAAACACTATACATGGTGCCATCTTTTTAGCTTTTTCAAATAATTTTCTTACTCTTGATGCTCCAAGTCCTGCAAACATCTCAATAAATTCAGAACCACTCATTGATATAAATGGTACACCAGCTTCCCCAGCTATTGCTTTTGCAATTAAAGTTTTTCCAGTTCCTGGTTTTCCACACAAAAGTACTCCTCTTGGTACTTTTGCACCCATTTCATAAAATTTCTTAGGATGTTTTAAAAAATCTACTATTTCTATCATTTCTTGTTTTTCTTCTTCTAGTCCTGCTACATCTTTAAATTTTATTTTAGTATTCTTTGTATCTGCATCATATACTTTACCTTTTTCCCCTAATCCTTGCATTTTAAATATTAGTATAAATAAAACTACTAACATTATAGTTGGTAATAATGAAAATAATGTTTTTCCAATACTAACTAAAGCATTTGGCTTATTTTGAATTAATTCTATATTATTACCATCTTCTACTTTCTTTTGAATTAACTCTATAAAAGGTTGAGTACTTGGAATAATAGAAGTCTTTTCTTCTTCAACCTCTTTTAATTTTACCTTTATAGTAGTACTTCCCATTGTCATTTCTATTTTTTCTATATTTCCATCATTAATCTCTTTAATAAGTTCAGTATAAGCAATCTCTTTATCTTTATTTTTATCTTTATTATTATATAATAACATACCAAAAATACTTGCTAATATTAATAGAATAACAATTCCTAAAACTATATACTTTTTTTGTTTTTTATTATTCTCATCTTTATTCTTAGAATTCATATATATGGTACTCTCCTTTCATAGCTACACCCTGTTTATTTTCATGGTTTGCTCTTTTTTACTTCTTTAGAATGAATATTTTTATTCAAATAATTAACATTACTTATTTCTTTATCTGGTTTGTCATTTTCTTTATTTATATTATCTTCTTCTTTGTTTATTTCATTACTTTCTTTTCTATATATCTATTTCTTTATTTGGTTCATCATTTTCTTTATTTATATTATCATCTTTTTTATTTGTTTCATCATTTTCTTTTTTATTCAAATTATTATTAAGATTATCTTCTTGTTTTTTATTATTTTCTATATTTTCTTGATATTCTTCTCTTATTTTTTGTTGTTCTTTAATTATTTTACTAAGTTCTTGACCTCTTTTTATAAAATCTATTTTTATCATTAATATTGCAACTACTATATAAATATAAGATATTGTACTATACATAACTTGAAAATACTTAATTGTAAAGCCTGTAAACAAATTAACAATTACATAAATAAGATTAAGTATAATAGGAAGTGTTAATGAATGAATTGCCATATTAAATATTGCTTTATATTGTAATGGTATTCGTAATAACATTGATGTTATACGTCCAAGTATTGTAAGCATTATAGCATAGATTATAATTGTTATAAAATAAATAATAAACATATAAAAACAGAATATAACAAAGAACATTATATAAAAAATAATTACTTCTTTTCCATTAATAGCATCTAAAAATTCTTGTTTATTAAAATTCATTATATCATATTCTTTTACAATATCACTATATAGGAAGCTGGCATGTCCATTACTAATTTCTGTTTTTATTATAACCTTATCATGTAATAATATAATTCCATTACTATATTCATCTATATCTTCTTCATATTTTGTTATTTCTTCTTCACTTAATTGCTTTGTTTCAATATATATAACAGTATTTTCTAATGCTATATCTTTTATTATTATCTTCTCATCATTATTTACTGACAACTTTCCATTTTCAAATTTTATATCTGATATATTTTGATTCACATAGTCTGCGAATTTATTCTTTTCTATGTGTATTTTTAAAGTGAATGCTAATGATATAATAAATGTAAAAATAGCTATTAATTTTAATATATATATGATTTCCTTACTAACTTTCTTTATCGCAAAGTCCTGATATTTATCAAAATCTTTGATACTTGCAAATAATTCTTTAAAAAATGAATTATTTCTATTACCCTTCATGACATAGGCTCCCTTCTAGTTTTATGAGTCTTAATATTTATTATAACCTTTTTTTCTTGTTTTATAGGAAATTGCATTTACAATTTCCTATAAAACATTAAAATATTTTATTATTCACTTGTTGTTACTTTATTGACTATATTATTATTATTATTAGATTTTTTTCCAACTATTAATGTTACTATTGTATCTTCTTTTACTTCTTCTCCTGCTTTTCTAGTTTGTCTAATTACTATTCCAACTTTTTCATCATTTACTTCATGTTCTATTTTATATCTTAATTTTACTGCATCTAATGCCTTCTTTGCTTCACTTTCTGTTTTACCTACAACATTTGGCACTTTTACTTTGTTAACATTATCTGGTGTATCTACTACTGGTGTATTATTTTCTAAACTATTAATTACATTATTTATCACATTTGTGTCTATCTCTGGTTTTTTATGTACATCACATACATCTGTTATTGTACTATATTTACCTCCTGCACTTGTTTTCCAAATTGCATTCTTTTCTTTTTCAGGTGGTTGTAGACCATTTCTTTCTTCTATATCTATACAAAATTCATTTGCTAATTTACCTGTTTCTTTACATACTTTTAATCTTGAATGACCAGTACATGCTGATGGTACTGTTCCTGAAACAAATTCTTCAGTATATGTATTGCTACAAGAACCTGTAGCAGATTTTCCTGAATCTTTACAAATCTTTGCAGTTACAATATTACTTGGTTTATCAAATGTCTTTTTAGGCAAATCTTTGTGAATATCTTGCATTATAGCAGACCATATTTTAGCTGAAGGATTTCCACTATAACTTATAACTTCTGGATCATCAAACCCAAACCATGTAGCAGCTGCATAATATGGAGTTAAACCACATAGCCATCTATCTTTATTAGAATCTGTAGTACCAGTTTTTGCTCCTACATCCATTCCTGATATTCTACAATTTGTAGCAGTTCCATTTGAACCTATAACAGGTGACTTTAAAATGCTTTTTGTAATATATGCAGTTCCTTCTGACATTACTCTTCTTTTTTCTTGTTTAGGCTGTAAAACTGTTTTTCCTTGTGAATCTACTAATTTACTATAAAAAGTAGGTGTAATATATTCTCCACCATTAGCAATAGTTGCATATGCACCTGCCATCTCCAAAGGAGTAGCACCATGTGTAAGACCACCTAGTACTATTGCTAGTCCATTATCTTCTTTATCATCCAAATGATTAAGACCTAATTGCTTTAAAAATTTAATAGAATTTTCTGGTCCTAACTCTGACATTATTTTTACTTCTACAACATTTGAAGAAACTTCTATAGCCTTTCTTACAGTAATAAGGCCTTTATAACCTGATGAATTTTTTGGATCATATTTTCCATTATTAAATGTTGTTGGAGAGTCATCATATACTGTACCTGCTGTTATTATTTTACTTTCTAAACTTGGAGCAATAGAAGCTATTGGTTTTATAGAAGAACCTGGCTGTCTTGCACTATAAATTCTATTTAATCCTAAAGCATTAACATCTGTACCAAGTCCTCCCATACATCCAACTACATTTCCAGTTTTATAATCTATAATTACCATTGCTGATTGACTATGTTGTCCACTATTTTTTTTTGATTTTACTATATATTTATCTTTTATATATTCTTCTTGCATTCTGTTTTGTATGGAACGCACCTCTGTAGTATATAATTTGTATCCCCCGCCATATAAACGACTTTTAGCATATTCATAAGACATTCCTTTTTCTTCTACCATTTGATTTACAACCTGTTCAATAGTTGCAGATAAATGATATGACATATCTGTCCCATTAGATAAATTACCTTGTCTAAAATTTAAACCTGCATCTACTTCACTGATTGCTTTATTAAATTCTTCATTACTTATCATTCCCAATTCTTTCATTTTATCTAAAACTGTTTTTGTTCTTTTCTTTATTTTTTCTGTATTATCAGTTTCTGTAAATGGATTATAATTATTAGGTGAATGATTTATTCCTGCTAAATAGGCACTTTCTGATATAGTAAGTTCATCTGCGGACTTTCCAAAATAATATTCTGATGCAACCTCTACACCGCATATATTTCTTCCATATCCTCCAAGATAAATAATATTTAAATACAATTCTAATATTTGGCTTTTTGATATTATTTTCTCTATCTGATATGCTCTTGACATTTCTCTTATTTTTCTTTGAATACCTGCTTTTCCTTCATCATCCTTTTCATTAGTAATATTCTTTATTAATTGTTGTGTTATTGTACTTCCTCCAAAAGATGATGTTCCTTTATTAAATATGTAAGTTATAGTTGCAGCTGTAGACCTTTTTATATCTATTCCATGATGTTCATAAAATCTTTCATCTTCAATTGCAATAAAAGCTTTTGGTAGATATTCTGGCATATCATTAAGTGTAATTATTTTTCTATTTTCATCTCCAGATAATTCTCTAATTAAATTTCCTTCACTATCATAAACAAAAGTATTTGAATTACTTATTAATAAATCCTCTTTAGACATAGCAAATTTATCACTAAAAAATATACCTGCAAAAATTCCTGCTCCAATTAAACTAATTAGTATAAAAACTAAAATTAATATTATAATAATTTTTTTAATTATTTTAGCTTTATTAACTTGTTTACTTTTCTGATTTTTTTCTTTATTTGAGTTTCTAGTTTTTTTATTATTTTTTCCCATATAAACCTTTCCTTTCTAGTTAAAATATACTATTTGTTTTATTTAACTAAACTGCTATTTTATTATATTACAAATTACAAAAAAGTAAAAGCATTTTAATAAAAATTTAATATATATTAATGTTTAATATTTATATTTATATCTATTTATTATAATAAATTATTAATATATAATAATTAAATAACACCATATTTTATAAATCTTCAAATATATCATTTACATTTGTAACAACTTTTGCACCTTCTTTTATAATCTTATTTGTTCCTACTGAATTTAAACTAGTAATATTTCCTGGTATAGCATATACCTCTTTTCCTTGTTCTAGAGCAAAATCTATAGTAATTAAAGAACCACTTTTTTCTTTGGCTTCTACCACCAAAACTCCATCTGATAAACCACTTATAATTCTATTTCTTTGTGGAAAATTCTTTTTTTCAGGTCTTGTCCCAAAATTATATTCTGATAAAACAGCTCCACCTTTATTTATAATTTTTTGAACTAAAATTTTATTTTCTTTTGGATAAATATTATTTAACCCGAGCTCCAAGAACAGCAATAGTTCTTGCCTCTTCTTTTATTGCTCCTAAATGTGCATATGTATCAATTCCTTTAGCTAAACCACTAATTATATAAACACCTTTACTTGAAAGTTCATTTGCGATATTTTTAGCAATTATTCTTCCATAATCTGTACATTCTCTGCTTCCTACAATTGCAATAGATTTTCGATTTAAAATATCTATATTTCCTTTTAAGTACAAAACAATTGGATAATCATATATGTACTTTAATTTAATTGGATATTCTTTATCATTTATTGTAATTGCTTTTATATTGTCTTTAATCATATATTCAATACATCTATATATATTACTTCTATTTTCTTGTGAAAGTATTTGCTCAATTTCTGTTTCAGTTATATATTCACTTTTTCTTAATTCATATTTATCAAGATTATATATAACTTTAGGCTCTTGATAATATTTTAACAAATTAATAACATTTTTACTTTTAAGTCTTAAACTAGATAACCAAATCCAATATTTATTTTCCTCTATTGATAACATAAAACTCCTTTTTACTCTTATATATATATAATTTGATTATTATATAAAAAGAGTGCATAATATTTTTATTTGCCCCCTTATTTATATTTTAATATTTCTACTAAATTGTTTAAAACATTTGTATTTTTCATGATGAAAATTATAACTTCAATAAATTGATAAAATATTGCTTAATTTTGATATTTACATGCTTTAACTACATTATTCATTAACATTGCTATAGTCATTGGTCCTACACCACCTGGAACAGGTGTTATATATGATGCTACTTTAGCTACTTCTTCAAAATCTACATCTCCTTCTAGTTTTCCTAATTCATTTCTGTTAATACCTACATCTATTACTACTGCACCAGCTTTAACCATATCTTTTGTAACAAATTTTGCTTTACCTAATGCAACAATTAAAATATCTGCTTTTTTAGTTATATCTGCTATATTTTTTGTTTTAGAATGACATACTGTAACAGTTGCATTTTTCTTTAATAAACATTGTATTAATGGCTTTCCTACTATATTACTTCTTCCTATAATTACTGCATTCTTTCCTTCAATTTCAATATTATATCTTTCTAACATTTTTATTACCCCATATGGAGTACACGATACAAACGAGTCTTCTCCAATAACTAATTTTCCTACATTTATAGGATTAAACCCATCAACATCTTTTTCTGGACAAATTTTATTAAAAGCCTTAGATATATCAAGATGCTTTGGTATTGGGCTTTGTAGTAATATTCCATGAATGTCTTTTCTAATATTTAAATTTTCAATTATCTCCAACAGTTTTTCCATAGTTGTAGTTTCATCTAATAATATCTCTTCATACCAAATCCCAATTTCCTCACAAGCTTTACTTTTATTTCTTACATATACTTTAGATGCTTTATCATTTCCTACCATTATAACTGCAAGTTTAGGAAAAATCCCTTTTTCATTTAATTTTTCTACTTCTTCTTTCAACTCTAAACGTATACTTTTTGCTAATTCTTTACCATTTATAATTTCTGCCATTTCTTTATTTAATGATATATTAAAATATATATCATACTCCTTTCTTAATTTATATATATAAAAATTAAAACTAATTTAAAATATATCAATTTATTTATTATTTCTAATTTTATATTATATTTTAAAATAGCTTTTAATAATAAAATACTTTTTCATTATTAAATCTAATCTGTTTTTTTATATAAAATTTCTCTATTATTGTAGTAGTATAATATTCATATTTCACTTTATTTTATATAAAACTATTCCTAATCTTTTCTATAATGTATCACTTTGCACATTATAGAACATACGTTCTGTTTTGTCAATACTTTATTTATAAAAATTTATTATTATACAATTTTTACCTTTTTGGGTTCTGTTTAAAACTTCTTTTATAAAAAACTTTCCTTTTCCTCTTATTGTTATCTTATCATTTTCCTTAATTATTTTTGTATTTTTTGTTATACATTCACCATTAACATATACCCTCTCAGCCATAATAATATCATTTGCTTTATTTCTTGAAGTCCTACAAATCTCTGATACTATATTATCTAATCTTAAAGAAGATACTACAATTCTTCTTTCTTCCATCTCTTCATTTTTTTTACTAACATTTTCTAAATCTACTATTTGTATTTTACTATTTTGAAATCTTTTTAATGTACAAATATTAGTATATAAATATTTTTCTACATCTTTTATTATTAAAATATCTGCACCATTTTCATGTATTATTATATCACCTATTTTTTCTCTTCTTACTCCTAATTTTATTAATCCACCTAAATATGCTCTATGATTTAATTTTTGTATTTCTACTTTTAATGGCATTAATCTAAATACAGTAATTATTGTATTTAGATTAAATTTGTTTTCTTCAAATATATATTTTAATTTTTGTGGATATAAAATTAAAATTTTACGTTCTGCTTTTTCATATCCTCCATATGAAATAAAATCCTTCTTTAGAATAAGTAATACATTTTTTAGTATATTTTCCTGGTATTCATCCAGAAAATCTGTATATTCTATTTTATTTCTTTTTTCACAGAATTCTATTTTATCTAATAATTTTGCTACTAAAATTCTTTCATCTTCTTTTTTATATTTTTGTAATAATTCTTTTCTTTGCATAACTTCTTAATCTTACCTCATTATTTTTCTTGTAAACATACTTCGTTTTTTATATTTTCTACAATTGAGTTTACATCTAATCCATAAATTTTTTCTATCTCTTCTACTGAACCATGCTTTACAAAAGTATCATTATACCCATATGATTTTATATATATATCTTTTATATTATTTTCAACTATTAACTCTTTAACTGTTGTAGCAAGTCCACCTCGCAAAATTCCATCTTCAATTGTTATTATCTTATTAGTTTTATTTATAGATTGTAATATAGTCTTTTCATCAAATGGTTTCAAAAATCTTGCATTTATTATATCACAAGAAATTCCATATGCTTCTAATAAATTAGAGACCTCTAATGCTCTTGAAACCATTTTTCCAATTGCTACAATTGTTAAATCCTTACCTTCTTTTAATATTTCTGCTTCTCCTAATTTGATAGTTTTATGACTTCTAAATTTTATCTTATCTTCCCCACCTCTTGGATATCTAATAACAATTGACTTTTTTAAATTAACTGCAAATTCTAACATTTGTTCTAACTCTGTAAAATCTTTTGGTGCTAATATAGTTAAATTTGGTACTAAAGAAAAGAAAGATAAATCTAAAATTCCTTGATGTGTTTCTCCATCATTTCCTACTATACCAGCTCTATCTACACACATAATTACTGGTAAATTCTGAAGACAAATATCATGTATTACTTGGTCATAACCTCTTTGATAAAATGACGAATATATTGGAATTACTGGAATCATACCATTTTTGGCCATTCCTGCTGAAAGTCCTAATGCATGTTGTTCTGCAATTCCTACATCAAAAAATCTATCTGGATATTGTTTCTTAAATTTAGAAAGACCTGTCCCATCACACATTGCAGCAGTTACAGCTACTATATTTTTATTTTCTTTTGCTAAGTTTACTAATTTTTCTCCAAATACCTTTGAATAATCTGCCTTTTTGTCTTTTTTGCTTTTACCTGTTTTTATATCAAAACTAGATGTACTATGAAATCTATCAGGATTTTCTTCTGCTATTTTATAGCCTTTCCCTTTTTTAGTAACAACATGTACAAGTACTGGCCCTTTTACTTTCTTAGCAATCTCTAATAAATCCTGAACTTTTTCTATATTATTACCATCAATTGGCCCTAAATACCTAAAACCTAAGTCTTCAAAAAACATATTTGGAATAAATAACTGCTTAATTCCATACTTTAACTTTCTTGCCATCTTTACAATCTTTCTACCTATATATGGAACTTTATTTATAGTTGTTTTTAAATACTGATTAGATTTAGTATATGCTTTTTTGGTTCTTATTTTACCTAAAAGCATAGAAATGCCACCTACATTTCTTGATATACTCATTTCATTATCATTAAGAATAACAATTAAATTTGTATTGCTACATCCTGCATCGTTTAAAGCCTCTAGTGCCATTCCTCCTGTTAATGCACCATCACCAATTATAGCAATAATACTATTATTTTCTTTCTTTATATCCCTTGCTCTTGCCATTCCAAGTGCAGTAGAAATTGATGTACTACTATGTCCAGTATTAAAAGAATCAAATTCTGACTCTGATGTTTTTGGAAAACCTGCTAATCCATTTAACTGTCTTAATGTATTAAATTTATCTTTTCTTCCTGTTAAAATTTTATGTACATAAGTCTGATGTCCTACATCCCAAATCATTTTATCTTTTGGCATATTAAACACACTATGTAATGCTATTGTAAGCTCTACTACCCCTAAATTTGAAGCTAAATGTCCTCCTGTATTTGAAACATTATCTATAATAAATCTTCTAATTTCTTCTGCTAATTGTTCTTTTTCTCTTATATTAAGAGTTTTTAAATCATCTGGCATATTTACTTTTTCCAATATATTAACCATAACATTTTCCGCCTTTTTATTGTTAATTAAGCTATATAATAGCATATTATTTAGTGTTTGTCTATTATATAATATCATTGGTCCTATATTACTTAGTATAAAATTTATACATAAAAATATTTGTTAATTTTTATTTTATGTTCATTTGTGTCAAATTATAATTATGTACTAACATTTACTACATCTTTCTTTTTTATCTTATGGATATTAGTAACATTAGTACAAAAATATTTTTTAATTAAACAATTATTGTAATAAATTTACTAAAAAATCAGATAAATCTCATATATACACTTATAAACAATCTCTTTGCAAAGTATATAGTGTTAATGAAACCCATGGTGTAGATACAAACAAATTCTGCTATAATTTAGCACATATTTGTTGTAGACAAAAAAAAGGATGTTATAAAGTGGTCATCTTAACAAAAAAGATAACTACTTCTATACATCCTCACTTCTTTTCAAAAATGTCTTTTATTTTAATAATTCATTTTCTATATACAACAATCTATTATATTTTGCAACTCTATCAGTTCTTGCAGGTGCTCCTGTTTTTATTTGACCTGCATTTGTTGCAACTGCAATATCAGCTATAGTAGTATCTTCTGTTTCACCTGAGCGATGTGATATAACAGCTGTATATCCTCTAGACTTTGCCATTTCAATCGCATCTAATGTTTCTGTTAAAGTTCCTATTTGATTTGGCTTAATTAAAATACTATTTGCAACTTTTTTATTTAATCCCTTCTGAAGTCTTTTTATATTAGTAACAAATAAATCATCTCCAACTAATTGAATCTTACCACCTAAGCATTCTGTTAATTTTACCCATGTTTCCCAGTCCTCTTCTGCAAGACCATCTTCTATTGATATAATTGGATATTTATTAGTTAAATCTATTATATATTCTACCATCTCATCCTTTGTTTTGAAAATATCCTTTTTCCAAAAATAATAACCATCTTTACCAATCTTTTTAGCTTCTTCAAACATTTCAGTACTTGCTATATCTAAAGCTATTGCTACATCTTTCTTAGGCTCATATCCACTATTTTTTATTGCTTCTAAAATAAGTTCAATAGCTTGTTCTTCACTATCTAAATTTGGTGCAAAACCTCCTTCATCCCCAACAGCAGTAGAATATCCCTTTGATTTTAGCACTTTCTTTAATTCATGATATACAGTTACACCAATCTCCATACATTTTTTGAATGATGTAGCACCAACAGGCATTATCATAAATTCTTGAACACTTATATTATTATCTGAATGTTTGCCTCCATTTAAAATATTCATCATAGGCATTGGTAATCTTTTTGAATTTACTCCACCTATATATTTATATAATTCCATATTAATAGAACGAGCTGCAGCCTTTGCTACTGCTAAAGATACACCTAAAGTTGCATTAGCTCCAAGCATAGATTTATTTTCTGTTGAATCTAGCTCAATTAATTTTTGGTCAATTTTTGTTTGCTCATAGACATTCATTCCTTCTAATTCTTTAGCTATAATTTTTTCTACATTTTCTACTGCTTTTTTTACACCTTTGCCCATTAATCTTGTTTCATCTTTATCTCTTAACTCTACTGCTTCAAAACTTCCAGTAGATGCTCCTGATGGAACTATTGCTATTCCATTTACTCCATTCTCCAGAACTACTTCAACTTGCACAGTTGGATTTCCTCTTGAATCAAAAACTTCTAATGCTTTTATATTCTTTATCATTAAACAATTTGCCATAATATACCTCCATTTACACTTTTCTCTATAAATACATTATGTTCAAAATCTATTTTTATATTCTTTATTAGTTTTATTTTTTATATTTATATAACAGAGTATCTAAAAAATTTATAAATTATTTTTTTAAGTATGGAATTTTTTAAATAAATGTGCTATTATATTTAAGTAATAATTTTTTTCTTCTGCTTTTTACATTATATTAGTTATTTAAATAAAAATATAACATATATAATTTAAAATACATATATTGGGGTGTAGCCAAGCGGTAAGGCAGATGGCTCTGACCCATCGATGCGTAGGTTCGAATCCTACCACCCCAACCAGTATGGATGTAATTAATCTCTAATTTCTTATATATTATTTTTTCTTTAATTTATTATCCATTAAATATACATATAAAAGAATATCCGCACCATTTTAGTGCGGATATTCTAAATATTACAAAAAGTTCTGATAGATAGAGCTACTTCATTAAGTTTATCTGCTATTCTTCTACTATCCATATTTGTCAAATTTGACATTTCTGTAAAAGTTTTATTTTCTTTAAAACGATACTTATATAAAATATATGCGTTATAATCTTTTTCCTCTAATCTATTTTCAAACTCCATGAGTAAATCATTATTTTCTGAATTCTCTTTTATGTACTTATCTATATCAGAAAATTTTGATTCCTTTTTTGCCCACATGAAACAATCTTTTATATCTCCTTTTCCTGATAAAACAATTGCTGAAAATACTGTCATCGCTATAGCTATTAATAAATCCACTTTTGTTACAACTAACAAAGATAGAATTACTATTGTAGACCAAATCATGCATTTAACCCATGATTTATAATGTTTTGCACTTCTAGTACACATTCTTACAATCGAAAAAACTAATACTATTAGTATAATTATAGGAATTGGTACCTTAATTGCAATTCCACCTAAAAATACTAATACTGCTTCTAAAAAATTAAATATCATGCTAGGCAAAATATATAGAATCTTTTTCATAATCTTATTCTCCTTCTTGTGTATCGCAGAAGAATAGCCATGAATTAATTGGTGGCCATTTATCCATACTAATCACCTCCCTTAATTCATTTATATGCTAACTGCACAAATATAATACCACTAAATTTATAAAATATATCATTGAGCAAAATAAAACTACACTAATAATTCTTAATGTTACACTTTTAATTTTTCTTTTTACAGCATCATTTCTATTCCAAGAGTTGTTATATTTAATATATAATTTACGTATATATTTCTTTCCTAGAAAAGGGAGAAATAATAAGACTCTATTTAATATAGTACTAATTATATAATTATCAGTTATAAAATAACATACAACTGATAATATGGATAAATAAATTGCACTAAAAACAATTAAGAAAATATCAATCATTTGTGCCTTATCCTTGTATATTACCATAATAATACCATAGAGAATAAAAATAAATAAAAAGTAACACATTGTATTATATCTTGTAAGCATAACTAGTACTGCATATGATATACATATCATAAAGAATAAAATCGTTCTTTTTTCTTTAATATCTTTAGCTATAATTAAAGACATAGTAAAATAAATAGTATCTGGCAACATTCCTAGAAGAAAACTCATAGTTCTTTAGCTCCTTTTCATTAATTAATATATTTTATTGTATATTTTTATATATTAGAACTATTTTTTTATCTATATAAATATAACAGATTTAAATTATTTGTCAAGTTTTACATTTTTTTGTAGTATCCTTGTATCTATTTATATATCTATACTTCATGTATTTTGTTATTAACTTATTTACTCTTATACACCTCCATTTATATTAAGAAAGCTTTCTATACTAAAAATATGTCGAAATATGCTCGCTATAGCGAACATTATATAAAAACCTTAAAATATTATATGAAAATACAAAAATAAATTTAAAATTAAAAAGTACAGTAAAAATACTGCACTTATAATACTTATCTTTAATTTTTTATCATACTGTATTACATTTTTTACTATAATAATGAAACCATTTTTTAATATAAATATATCATATCTAATTTTTTCATCAAACAATTTTCTCATTTACTTAATTCTTTAGAACATAAAACCTTTATCCTTTTATTTTTTAGTAATTTTCTGTTTTACTATATTATAAATTACTATATACAATAATATTATATCATATTAAATGTTCGTTTTAGCAAATGTTATATAAAAATATATTTCCTTTTTAAATCGTCAAATTTATACACATCTGCATGTGCCTCTAATGTAAATGAACTAAATAAACAATTGTCTATAGCATACTTATCCCATTCCTCTTTTGTTAATGTCCTATCTTTTTTCAGTTTCTTTTTAAACTCTTTTAGACTCTTTTTATAATAATTCATAATATCACCTACTTCAGTTTTATTATTATATAATTATTATATAACTTTATGTATACTTTGTCATGAAAAATTTGTCGGTATAAAAAATTTTCTTGATATTTTCTTTATTTTTCTTTGTATTTTTTATTTAACATATTTTAAATAGTTTAAATTTATTTCCTATTTCTTAATTTATTTCAATATTTTTATTGTTCCTTACACATTCTGACACGTTTTTCATTCTATACATGCTATACTTGTAACATTACAAAAGAAAAGGAGGTATTCTGATGAATAATAACGAAATTGTTGCAAAAAAATGTGGTACTATAACTGTTTCTGTTTATAAAACTAAAGATAATAATTCTTTATTTTCTATAAAATCAGATTCAGATGATGCTTCAATTGTATCTGATGTTATTGAAGATATCTTGTATTCTTATTAGACTAACTCTCTGTTAGTCTTTTTATTTTTGTTTAAACTAACTTTTATTATTTAATATGTATTTATGTCCATTTTATAAAAGCTCCTATCTTAAATATTATTATTACTAATATTTTATTATCTATAATTCAAACCAACCAAGAACAATAGCAAGCTGAATTATATTTCAAACATAACTAATCCTCTTATATCCCACATTCAATTATTTTATATATTAAGAAAGCACTATTAGTCAAATTTTACTCTATATCAAAATCTAACTATTATATAAAAAGATAATTTAATACAAATTAATTACTCTTATGTCCTATATTTTATTGTTATTTGTTAATTAAATATATTTAATTATTTTAATCTATATTTTTAATTCTATATTTTTTACATAAATATACAGTTACACATATTTAAAATCCATATATGTAACTGTATACTTATATTATTATTTTATTCTTTTTCCCTGTAGTTTAAAACTTCCCATATTAGTTTTAGCATTAATATTTAAGGTATTCCCCATTACATCACCTTGTATATCATACTTAATATTTGCAATTGATACATTTATATTTCCAGAAATTGAAAATCTATTTCCATTTACTCTTCCACCTGAAAAATTATTTCTCTTTCCCATTGTTTCAATATATCCACTTAATTCATTTCCACTTGTAACTAATTTTAAATTTCCTTTAATTTCACCCATTGGTGTTTTCATAGCTATCTCATAAAGACCATCCATATTATATAATACCTCCTATTTCACTATTATATATAATATGAATTATTTCAATATTTGTTACAAATTTTATAAAATTTGTATTAATTCATCTAAACTTTTAATAACATTATATTTTTTATCCACAATAATATTTTTCCTATTAAGAAAAATTGCATTAATTCCAATATTTAAAGCTCCATCTATATCAATTTTTAAATCATCTCCAACCATTATACATTCATCAAAACTAAAATCTCCAATTGCTACTTGATATGCTTCTTTGTTCGGTTTCATTTTTATTTTATCTGCTCCATAAACATATTTAAAATATTTATATATTCCTGCATTTTTTAGTCTTTCTATTTGCTGATATTGGAACCAATTTGTTAAAATAACTAATTCATATTTATTTTGTAGATATTCTAGTGTATTTAAAATTTTATTATCTATTTGGTCTGGTATACATGTTTCAAAATATTTCAATATTTCTTTTATAAAATTATTTGATAATTTCATATTTATTTTATTATTAATCATTTCTTGCATTTTGTCTACATTATAATACTGCTCAAGTCTTTCATATTCAAAAATTGCTTGAATAATTTTTTCTTCTATATCCTTATTATATTCCATTTTGAACTTTTTACATACATATATAATTGTTTTACTCCAATATTCCTCTTTCCAATCAATTAATGTATTATCTAAATCAAATATTATTCTTTTTATCATATTAATATCCCTTCTCTAAACACTTAATTACTCAAAATCTTATCATAATTTCATAATAAAAGCAAATGATAAATATATCTCCTTCTTATTAAGTAATGGTGCTTACTTAAAATATATTCAAATAAGATTAGGTCATAAAAGTATTAAAGTAACATTAGAAATATATTGTCAATTAATAGAGTAAATTAGAAAAGATAATCAAAAATTCTTTGAAATTGTTTAATTTTTTACAATGTTATGTGGACAAAAGGTGGACAAAACCGTCTTTTGGTAATTGTCCACCTTTATCTTTAATATATTCTCCATAAGCTAGTAATATCAACTATTTCATAGCTTCTTCTATAGCTACTGCTACTGCTACTGTTGCTCCAACCATTGGATTATTTCCCATTCCAATTAGTCCCATCATTTCAACATGTGCTGGAACTGATGATGAACCTGCAAATTGTGCATCTGAGTGCATTCTTCCCATTGTATCTGTCATACCATAAGAAGCTGGTCCTGCTGCCATATTATCTGGATGAAGTGTTCTTCCTGTTCCTCCACCAGAAGCAACTGAGAAGTATTTCTTTCCTTGTTCAATACATTCTTTTTTGTATGTACCTGCAACTGGATGTTGGAATCTTGTTGGGTTTGTAGAGTTACCTGTAATAGAAACATCTACTTTTTCCATATGCATTATTGCTACACCTTCTCTAACATCATTTGCACCATAACATTTTACTTTTGCTCTTTCCCCATCAGAATAAGCAATTTCTTCTACTACATTTACTTTTCCAGTAAAGAAGTCGAAATCTGTTTTTACATATGTAAATCCATTAATTCTTGATATTACTTGTGCTGCATCTTTTCCTAAACCATTTAATATAACTCTTAAAGGTTCTTTTCTAACTTTATTTGCAGATTTTGCAATACCAATTGCACCTTCTGCTGCTGCAAAACTTTCATGTCCTGCTAAAAATGCAAAACATTTAGTTTCTTCTGATAATAACATTGATGCTAAATTTCCATGTCCTAAACCTACTTTTCTGTCATCTGCAACAGAGCCTGGAATGCAAAAAGCTTGTAACCCTTCTCCAATTGCTTTAGCAGCATCTGCTGCCTTTGTGTATCCTTTTTTAATTGCAATTGCAGCACCTAAAGTATATGCCCAAGATGCATTTTCAAAACAAATCGGTTGTACTCCTTTTACTATTTCATATGGATTAAATCCTTTTTCTTTACATATATTTAATGCATCATCAAAATCTTTAATTCCGTATTTTTCCATTACTGGTTTAATCTGGTCTATTCTTCTTTCATAACTTTCAAATGTTACTGCCATTATTCTTACCTCCTACTTTTTCTACTACTTAAATTTTCTTACAATACTTATAATACACTGATTTATTTCATCTTTCTGCATTTTATTTTTTATAAATCAATATATAAGCTTTTATTCTTTTCTTGGGTCAATTTTCTTAACGGCTTCATCAAATCTTCCATATTTTCCAGAAGCCTTTTCAATTGCTTCCATTGGTTCAATTCCAGCTTTAATATTATCCATCATTTTTCCTAAGTTTACATATTTATAACCAATTATTTGGTCATCTTTATCTAAACCTATTTCTACTATGTATCCTTCTGCAAGTTCTAGATATCTTGGACCTTTAACTTTTGTAGAATAAATTGTACCTACTTGGCTTCTATGTCCCTTTCCTAAATCTTCAAGTCCTGCACCTATTGGAAGTCCTCCTTCTGAAAATGCAGATTGTGTTCTACCATATACTATTTGTAAAAATAATTCTCTCATAGCAGTATTTATAGCATCACATACTAAATCTGTATTTAATGCTTCTAATATTGTTTTACCTACTAAAATTTCTCCTGCCATAGCAGCTGAATGTGTCATTCCTGAACATCCAATTGTTTCTACTAAAGCTTCTTCAATAATTCCTTCTTTTACATTTAAAGTTAATTTACATGCTCCTTGTTGTGGTGCACACCATCCAATACCATGTGTTAACCCTGAAATATCTTTTATTTCTTTTGATTTTACCCATTTTCCTTCCTCTGGAATTGGTGCTGGCCCATGGTCTACTCCTTTTGCTACAGGGCACATATTTTCTACTTCTTTTGAATATATCATATTAATTAGCTCCTTTCTTGGTATATATCTTAATCTAGTAAGTTTTATAGATTCTTATAAATATATATATGTTATTTAAAAGATTTTTTATTTTTAAATACATTTTGAATTTAATTATTGTTTAGAGTATATTGCATTTAAATATATTTTTATTTATATGAATTTCTCTTTTGAACAAATTATTTTTTCAATTAAATATATTTTTTAATATATCATTTATTTAAACATATTCTCATTTAATTTTAATATATATATAATTTCTAGGAAATCTTTTATAAAATGCAATTTCCTAGAAATTAAAAATTATTATAAATTTCTTTATTACTTACTAGTTAAAAACATTTTTATTTCCTTATTAATAAACTTTCTCCTGTCATCTCTTTTGGTTTTTCTAAATTCATAATATCTAACATTGTTGGTGCTAAGTCTGCAAGTTTTCCCTCTTTTAATTGTACATTTTCCATTCCAACTAAAATAAGTGGAACAGGATTTGTTGTATGTGCTGTATGAGGCTCACCTGTTTTATAATCTATCATTTGTTCTGAATTTCCATGGTCTGCTGTAATTAATAAAACACCATTTACTTCATTTATAGCTTCTAATACTCTTCCTAAAGCTTCATCTATTGTTTCTATAGCTTTAATTGCTGCTTCTAAACTTCCAGTATGACCAACCATATCAGGATTAGCATAATTTAGTATTATATTATCATATTTTCTACATTTAATTGCTTCTATAACTCTTTGAGTTACTTCTAAAGCACTCATTTCTGGTTTTAAATCATATGTTTCAACTCTTGGAGAAGGAATTAATATTCTATCTTCTCCTTTATATTGCTTTTCTTCTCCACCATTAAAGAAGAATGTAACATGTGCATATTTCTCTGTTTCGGCAATTCTTAACTGTGTTAAATCATGTTTGCTTATATATTCACCAAATGTATTTGTTAATCTTTCCTTTTTAAATGCAATTTCTACATTTGGCATAGTTTCATCGTAAGGAGTCATACATACAAAATACAAATTTAATTCTTTTGTTTCAAACTCTTTGAAATCTTTATCCACTAATGTTCTTGTTATCTCTCTTGCTCTATCTGGTCTAAAGTTAAAAAATATTACAGAATCGTTTTTATCTATAGTAGCAATTTTAGTATCTCCATTACAAATAACTGTTGGCTCTACAAACTCATCAAATACTTCTTTTTGATATGAACTTTCTATTGCAGAAATTGCTGATTGAGCTTTTTCTCCTATACCATTTACCATTGCATTATAGCTTTTTTCTATTCTTTGCCATCTTTTATCTCTATCCATACTATAAAATCTTCCAGATATAGTAGCAATTTTTCCAATTCCTTTTTCTTTCATTTTTTCTTCCAATTGCATTATATAACCTTCTGCTGATGCTGGTGGAGTATCTCTTCCATCTAAAAAACAATGTACATATACATCTTCAAAATCTTTCCTTTTAGCAAGTTCTAAAAGAGCGAATAAATGACGCATATGACTATGAACTCCGTCCATCAGATAAAAGTCCCATAATGTGTAATTTAGAATTATTTTGTTTACAGTTTTCTATTGCTTTTACAAATTCTGGTACACTAAAGAAATCTCCATCTTCTATCGATTTTGTTATTCTTGTTAATTCTTGATATACTATTCTTCCTGCTCCAATATTTGTATGACCAACTTCTGAATTTCCCATTTGACCTTCTGGAAGACCTACATTTAACCCACTTGTATATACATCTGTTGTAGGACATGTTTTCATTAGTTTATCTATGTTTGGAGTATTTGCGAGTTTTACTGCATTTCCTTTTTCATTGTTATTTTCTCCAAAACCATCCAATATCATTAGCATTGTAAGTTTTTTATCCATTTTACTTTTACCGTCCTTTTTTATTTAATAATCTATATTTGTTCTTTCTTTAGTACTTTAAAATTAATTTTTATCATAATTAACTATTTTAGAAAATTCTTCTACTTTAAGACTTGCTCCACCTACTAATCCTCCATCAATATCTGATGTCTCAAATAATTCTTTTGCTATTTCAGATTTTACACTTCCTCCATACTGAATTATTACTTGTTCTGAAACTTCTTTTCCATAGATACTTTCTATTTCTTTTCTAATAGATTTTATGCTACTATTGGCATCTTCTGAAGTGGCTGTTTTACCTGTTCCTATAGCCCATATAGGTTCATAGGCAATTATTACATTTTTTACTTGCTCATTTGATAACCCTTCTAATGCTAAACGAGTTTGTTGTTTAATTATTTCTTCTGTTTTTCCTTCTTCTCTTTGTTCTAAAGTTTCACCAACACATACAATTGGTTTCAACTCATTTGCAAAAGCTGATTTTATTTTTTTATTTACAGTTTCATCGGTTTCAGCATAATATTGTCTTCTTTCAGAATGTCCTATTATAACATATTCTACTCCAATTACTTTTAACATTTTTCCAGAAACTTCTCCTGTATATGCACCATTTTCTTCCCAATGCATATTTTGTGCACCTATTTTTATATTTGTATTTTGTACTGTAAGTAGAGCATAAAATAAATCTGTATATGGAACACAAAGAATTACTTCATTTTTTGTGTCTTTTACTAGTGGTGCTATTTCATCTATAAATTTTATTGTTTCGTCTGGAAGCATATTCATCTTCCAATTTCCTGCAATTACTTTTCTTCTCATGTTTTAACCTCCTATTGATTCATTCTTATTTTTCACAAAATAAATCTACAATAATATTATTTTTTATTATAATGTTAATGATTTATGCCATACATAGTCATATCGCCTCTTCTATATGGGTACAATTGATATAATAATACTATTTATCCATTAAACATTCTATTCCAGGTAATTTCTTTCCTTCTAAAAATTCAAGTGATGCTCCTCCACCTGTTGAAATATGAGTAAATTTATTTGATAATCCTGCTTTTTCTACTGCTGCTGCTGAATCTCCTCCACCAATAATAGTAATGCTATTAGTCATTTCTGATAATGTTTTAGCAATTTCATTTGTTCCTATTGCAAATTTATCAAATTCAAATAAACCGCACTGGTCCATTCCATATAACAGTTTTTGCATTTTTCAATTCTTCTTTATAAAATTTTATTGTTTCATCTCCAATATCAAATCCTTCCCAACCATCAGGAATTTCTGTCCATGAAACTGTTTTTGTTTCTGTATTTGGATCAAATTCCTTTCCTAATCTTGTATCAACTGGAAGCATGAATTTTACACCTTTTTTACTTGCTTTTTCCATTAATTCTTTTGCTAAATCTAGTTTATCTAACTCACAAATTGAATTTCCTACATTATAACCTTGTGCTTTAAAGAAAGTATATGCCATTGCCCCACCAATCATAAGTGTATCTACTTTTTCTAATAAACTATTAATTACTCCAATTTTATCTGAAACTTTCTTACCACCTAAAATTGCAACAAATGGTCTTTGTGGATTTTCTAAAGCACTTCCTAAAAAGTTTAGTTCTTTTTCTATTAAAAATCCTGATACTGCTGGAATGTAATCTGCAATTCCTGCTGTTGAACTATGTGCTCTATGAGCTGTTCCAAATGCATCATTTACAAATATTTCTGCCATAGATGCAAGTTCTTTTGAAAATTCTGGGTCGTTTTTTTCTTCTCTTGAATCAAATCTAACATTTTCTAATAATACAATATCACCATTTTTCATATTAGATGTTAATTGTTTTGCACTTTCTCCAATTATATCTTGTGCTAAGGTAATTTCTTTACCTAATAAATTAGATAATTCTTTAGCTACTGGAGCTAAAGAAAACTCTTTGTTTACTTCTCCTTTTGGTCTTCCTAAATGAGATGCTAAAATCACTTTACAATCATTTTCAAGTAAATATTTAATTGTATCTAGTGCTCCTACTATTCTTCTATTATCTGTAATGTTTCCATTTTCATCAATTGGTACATTAAAGTCACATCTTACAAATACTCTTTTGTTTTTTAAATCTATATCCTTTACTGTTTTTTTATTCATAAAAATCCATTCCTTTCCCGCTTTGCTTATAAGGTACTAAATACAAACATAAAACCTTAAGCTCATTTATTTTAAGCTATCATCCTATATTAACTGATAATCATTGCTAATCCTTAATATTAATTATGAATCACCAATGGTTATTAGTTAATTTTTATAGATACTGTAGGGCAGACTATTTTTTTGCCTGCCCTACAGAATTTATTTTTATTTGCCTAATTCTGCAAAGTATTTAATTGTTCTTACCATTTGGCTTGTATATGAATTTTCATTATCATACCATGAAACAACTTGAACTTGGTATAAATCTTCTGATATTTTTGTTACCATTGTTTGTGTTGCATCAAATAAAGAACCATATCTAATTCCTATTATATCTGAAGAAACTAATAATTCTTCTGTATAACCAAAAGATTGGTTAGAAGCTTTTTTCATAGCTTCATTAATTTTTTCTACTGTTATATCTGTTCCTTTAACTACTGCTGTTAATATAGTAGTTGAACCTGTTGGAACTGGTACTCTTTGAGCTGAACCTATTAATTTTCCATTTAATTCTGGAATAACTAATCCAATTGCCTTTGCTGCACCTGTTGAATTTGGAACAATATTTACACTTGCTGCTCTTGCTCTTCTTAAGTCTGCTTTTCTATGTGGACCATCTAATAACATTTGGTCACCAGTATATGCATGTATTGTTGACATTATTCCTGATTGAATAGGTGCATATTTATTTAATGCATTTGCCATTGGTGCTAAACAGTTTGTTGTACAAGAAGCTGCTGAAATGATTGTATCATCTTTTGTTAAGATATTTTCATTTACACCAAAAACTACAGTTGGTAATTCATTTCCAGCTGGCGCTGAAATAACAACCTTCTTAGCTCCTGCTATAATATGAGCATTTGCTCTTTCTTTATTTGTATAGAATCCTGTACATTCTAAAACTACATCTACTCCTATTTCTCCCCATGGTAATTCTTCTGCATCTTTTATAGCATATATTTTAATTTGTTTTCCATCTACTGTTATAGAATCTTCTCCTGCAACTACTGTATCTGCTTTTTCATATCTTCCTTGTGCAGAATCATATTTTAATAAATGAGCTAACATTTTAGGACTTGTTAAATCATTAATTGCAACGATTTCATACCCTTCTGCTCCAAACATTTGTCTAAAAGCTAGACGTCCTATACGTCCAAATCCATTAATAGCTACTTTTACTGACATAAAAAAACTCCTCCATTCTGATGCATAAAAAGCATCTTTTTCTAATTATAAATAATCATTGCTATTGTATATCAAAAAAGAATACTTTTCAAGTACTCTTTCAATTTTTGTAGCATTTTTTTCCAAATATAGAATGTTTGAGAAAATGCTAAGAAAATCGGCTACAAAAAGTTTCCAAAAAGGACAGAATATTTTGACAATTTTTAGTAACCTATCCTCTTAGCATTTTGTCAAATTTAACACTTGGCACATAGCAGTTATATTTCCATTTGTGTTCCTAAGAAACTTGCAGCTGATTGTACAACTTTTTGCTCTACTTCTGACATTTTTGTATTTGAGTCTTTAGACAATAAAATTACAGTTCCTATTACATCACCATCAGCAATTATTGGATATACAACTTGTGCATTATTTTTTCTCTCTTTATTATCATTTTTTGTTATTGGTATAGATGTATCATTATTTTCTTTACTATTATAGTTCTCTTTTTCATCCATAATTTTTTCTAATTCTTCACTAATTCCTTGCTCTAAGTATTCTTTTTTAGAACCTCCAGAAACTGCAATAACAGTATCTTTATCTGTTATACATGCAATATGACCTGTTGTTTTTGCAAGTGTTTCAGCATATTCTGTTGCAAACTCAGATAGTTCTCCAATAGGTGAATATTTTTTTAATATAACTTCACCTTCTTTATCTGTAAATATTTCTAATGGGTCACCCTCTTTTATTCTTAATGTTTTTCTAATTTCTTTTGGAATAACAACTCTTCCTAAATCATCTATTCTTCTTACTACTCCTGTTGCTTTCATTTTTTCCCTCCTTGTTTTTTGTTTTATAATTTTATTATTACAAATCAGGAAAAAATTATGCAAAATTTTTGATTTTAAAAATTGATTTATTCAAATAATTAAAAGGAATAATTTGTATATTACATTCTTTTATTTTTTTTTAATCTTTTGCAATTGTAACAATTCCCACTTCTTTACATCCTGCTTCTTTTAGTATTTTTGCACATTCATTAACAGTACTTCCTGTTGTAAATATATCATCTAATAATACTACTTTTTTATTTACAATCCTTTCTGCATTTTTAATTTTATATACACCTTTTATATTATATTCTCTCTGTTTTTTATTTAAAGAACTTTGTGCTACTATATTCTTTGTTTTTATAAGAACTCTATTGTGTAATTTTATATTTTTTATTTTATATACTAAATCTTTAGCAATTAACTCACTTTGATTATAACCTCTTTTCTTCATTCTATCTTTATGTATAGGCACAGGAATTAACACATCATATTTTTTTATAAACTCTATATTTTCTTTACAGTTTAGAATCATCTCTGAAAAGCTTCTATGTAAATAAGACTTTTCTTTAAATTTATAATCTAACATTCTTTGTCTAATTATTCCTTCATATTTAAAAATATATAAATGGTCTTTAAAATTTTTATTATTATATGTATCAATGTTATTTAATGATTTAAATTTGATTATTTCCATACATTGTTCACATATATATTTTTCACTTGTTTTTAAACATATTCCACACACTGGTGGAAAAATAAAATTAAGGACACAATCAAAAAAGTTCATAATTCCTCCTTTTTATTTTTGTACCCCCTATTTAATTTATATATTTTATTAATTTAATATTAAATATTAAATCTCTATTAACTTTTCTTTTAATCCTGTATTTCTCTTCTTTATATCTACATTTTGAATCATATAACTTACAATATTAGGATTTCCTATTACAATAAGCATCTTTTTTGCTCTAGTCATTGCTGTATACAATAAATTTCTTGTAAGCAAAATTGGTGACGCCTGCATTATTGGTAATATAACAACATCAAATTCACTTCCGTTGTGCTTTATGAACTGTTATTGCATATGAATGTTCTATTTGTTCTAAGTCTTGATATGTATACCATGCTATTTTTTCATCATCAAACTGAATCTTTATCTTTTTTTCTAAATCGTCAATTGTTTTTATGGTACCAAGTTCTCCATTAAAAACTCCTACTCCAGTTTCATATTTTGGTAATTTTCTTTCCCAAAAAATATCATAATTATTTTTAATTTGCATTACTCTATCACCAACTCTATAAATTGCACCCATATTTTGTTTCTCAATATCTTCTTCTCTTTTTGGATTTAAAGTTTGCTGTAATATCTTATTTAATTCTTTAGTTCCAAGCATTCCTTTTTTTGTTGGAGTAATTACTTGTATATTTTTAAAAAAGTCATAATCACTATATTTTTTTAATCTTCCATTACATAACGAAAGAATCTGATATAATATTTTATCCTGATTTTGTTCATTAATATAGAAGAAATCATCATTTAATTTTTCTTCTGACTCTTCTTGTTTTATAAAATATTCTCCACTATTAACTCTATGACTATTAATAATTATTTTGCTTTGAGCAGCCTGCCTAAATATTTTATTTAAAGTTATTGTTGTTATTCTATTTGAATTAATTATATCTTCTAATATACTACCAGGTCCTACTGATGGTAACTGGTCTACATCTCCTACAAGTACAAGTTTTGTTCCTTGATATATAGCCTTTAATAAATAATTCATTAAAAATAAATCTACCATAGACATCTCATCAATAATTATTATATCAGCATCTATTGGTGCAATATCACTATCTATATTACTTATACCTTCATCTTCTATTTTTCCTATTTCTAATAAACGATGTAATGTTTTAGCTTCTTCATTTGTTGTTTCTGTCATTCTTTTTGCAGCTCTACCAGTTGGAGCACATAATACAGTTTTCTTACCTTGTTTTTTATATAAATTTATTATTACTTTTATTATTGTTGTTTTACCTGTACCTGGCCCACCAGTGATAACACATACATTATTGTCATTTACTGCTTCTACTGCCTCTTTTTGTTTAGTAGATAATTCTATATTAGTTTCTTTCTCAATATTCTCCAACTCTTTTGAAAATTCTTTTATTTTTTTTATATTTTTTGCATTATCTAAAACTATTAATTTTTCAGCTATATTTTCTTCTGCTTTATCATAATAATGTAAATAAATCCACTCTGCATTTTTCATTTTACGCATAATTATTTCTTTATTGACCTTTAATTTTATAATTGTTTCTTCTATTTCCTCATTTGTTACAGATAATAAATCTCTTGTAAAATTATACAAATTTTCTTTTTCTACACAACAATGCCCATTAGATGCTACTCTTAAAAGTGCATATTTAATTCCACTTGCAATTCTTTTATCATTGTTATATGGAATCCCTATTTCCATAGCCATCTTATCAATTTGTTTGAAGTCTACATTATTTGCAATATCTATTAATATATATGGATTTGCCTCTATTTGTTCTATTGCATTTACACCTAATCGTTTATATACATTTTTAGCATTTTGAACACCAATACCGAACTTCTCTAAAAATCCTACAATTTGCCATAAATCCCAATTCTCATTAAATTCCTCTGCCATTTCTATAGCCTTTGATTCTGTTATTCCTTTAATCCCGAGAGAGCTTTATTGGCTCAAACTTAAAAATATGAATTGTTTGTTCTCCAAATTTATCAACTATCTTCTTAGCTGTTGCAGGACCAATCCCTTTTACAGCACCATTTCCAAGATATTTCTCTAAACTTGCTAGACTTTGTGGCATCATCTTTTCAAAAGTTTTTACTTTAAATTGTCTTCCATAATCTTGATGAGTTACAAATTTTCCAATTAATTTTAAAGTATCTCCAATGTTTATAAATGGTAAATATCCAACAATAGTAAATTCTTCCTCATCTGTTTGTAATGTAGCTACTGTATAACTATTAACTTCGTTTTGATATATTATTTCTGTTAAATCTCCTTTAAGTTCCAATTTAATCCTCTCTTTGCTTTAATCTTTAGCACATTATATATGATTATTTTTAAAATGTCTATTATTCTTAGTAACATAAATATAATTTTATAATATAATATCTTATAGAATAAAAATTGCCAAAAAGGACTGGGCATTTTGACAATTTTTGAAACGTTATTTTACATATAGGGAGGTTTATATGGCTGATTTTATTCTTTATGGTATATTATGGACACTTGCCTTGTATGGACTTTTTGATATAATTAAAACAATTTTTTATTTATGTACATATACAAATCTAAAATCTGATGGAATTTACTTAATTGTGGCTGTTAAAAATCAAGAAAACAAAATTGAATTTTTTATGCGTTCTTTACTATTTCGCTTTTTGTATGGAAATGAAGACTATTTAAAAAACATTATTGTAACAGATTTAGATTCATCTGATGGAACTAAAAAAATATTAAGTCATTTAGAAAATGATTATGATTGTATAAAAGTGGTTAATTGGAAAGAATGTAAAGATATTATTGATAATGTTAATGTAAAATAGTAATACTGAGGATTTGGAAGAATAATTATAAAACTACAATCCTTTAATAAAATTATGTAATTTATATATCATTTATACAAAGAAATACAAGATTGTAAGAATAAATAATTTCAATCTTGTATTTCAATTTTTAGATATTTAATCTTCTTATATCTTTATTCAAGCCCTATTTAATAACACTCTTTTTCATACTTCAATATTTTATCATTTTCAATAGTATGAGAGTCTTTTATTTTATATTTTTATTAACTAAATATTTTAATATATCTAATTATGTAATTACTATTTTTAATATAAGCTCAAAAAAAGACATAATCAATAATTTGCTTATGTCTTTTTTATCTATATTAAACTAATTGTAATATAACAACTTCTGCAGCGTCTCCTCTTCTTGGTCCAGCTTTTATGATACGTGTGTATCCTCCAACTCTTCCTTCATATTTAGGAGCTATTTCATTAAATAGTTTTGATGTTAAGTCTATTTTATTTCCTTCAGAATCTGTTACTTTATTTATCATTGTCATCATTTTTCTTCTTGCATTTAATCTTGAAGGCATATCTTTTTGTCTTTTTTCTGTAGTTTCTTCTTTAACTACTTTTAAATATTCTTTACCATTTTTGCTTTTTACAAGTTCTGTAACTTTATTACCTTTGCTATCTAATTTTGCTTTATATATTTTAGCATCTACCATTTCAAAATTATCTTTTTCTTTTACTGCTAATGCAATTATACTATCAGCCATTGCTTTTACTTCTTTAGCTCTAGCTTCTGTAGTTTCAATTTTTTCATGTAGAATAAGATCTGTTAATTGACCCTTAAGCATTGCTAATCTTATATCTGTTGTTCTTCCTAATTTTCTATTAGTTGCCACTTTGTTTTCCCTCCTTAATATTTAAGTTTAAAAATATTATTTAGCTAATCAATTTTATTAATCTTCTTCTTTAGAAAAATCTAATCCTAATGAACGTAATTTATTTGTTACTTCATCTAAAGATTTCTTTCCTAAATTTCTAACTTTCATCATATCAGCTTCAGATTTATTAGTTAAATCTTCAACTGTAGATATTCCAGCTCTTTTTAGACAATTGAATGATCTAACAGATAATTCTAAATCTTCAATTGACATTTCTAATACTTTTTCTTTCTTAGATTCTTCTTTTTCTATCATAATTTGAGTATTTTTTGTTGCTTCTGATAAATCGATAAATAACTCTAAATGTCCTGTCATAACTTTAGCTGCTAAGCTTAAAGCTTCATATGGTTTTAAACTTCCATCAGTCCAAACTTCTATTGTTAATTTATCATAATCTACCATTTGCCCAACTCTTGTATTTTCTACTGAATAATTAACTTTTTTTACTGGTGTATAGATAGAATCTATTGGAAGCACTCCTAAAGATTGTTCAGGTTTCTTATTCTTTTCAGCTGTATTATATCCTCTACCCATATCAGCTGTCATTTCCATAGATAGTAAACCACCTCCGAGAAACTGTAGCAATATGTAAATCTGGATTTAATACTTCAACAGTACCATCTGTAATAATATCACCTGCAGTAACTTCTCCTTCACCTTTAAAATTTATTCTTAGAACTTTTTCTTCATTCTTATCTAATTTTAATCTAACATTTTTTAAATTAATGATTATCTCTGGTACATCTTCTACAACATTTTGAATAGTTGAAAATTCATGTACTACGCCATCAATTTTTACACTAGTTATAGCACTTCCAGGTAATGAAGAAAGTAATATTCTCCTTAGTGAATTTCCAATTGTTACGCCATATCCACGTTCTAATGGCTCGCAAACAAATTTTGCATAATTGCTACCTTCGTCTACTTCTAAGCATTTAATATTTGGCTTTTCAAATTCTATCATTATTAACCTCCTAATAACATAAACATGGGATTATATTCCCTATTTTTATTAATAACTATTATTTAGAGTAAAGCTCTACTATTAAATGTTCTTCAACTGGTAAATCTACATCTTCCCTAGATGCTAGAGTTACAACTTTTCCACTTAATTTTTCAGTATCTTTCTCTAACCAAGCTGGAACTGGTCTTGATGCATTTTCTTCTACACTTAATTTTATTGTTCCATTATCTTTTCTAATTTCTCTAACAGCTATTACATCTCCTGCTTTTACTAAATAAGATGGTATGTCTAGCTTTTGTCCATTAACTTCAAAAGCACCATGTGTTACTTGCATTCTAGCTTGTGCTCTTGAACTTGCTAAACCTAATCTATATACTACATTATCTAATCTGCTTTCTAGTATTTGAAGTAATACTTCACCAGTTTTTCCTTTACTTTTTGAAGCCATGTCAAAGTATTTTCTAAATTGTTTTTCACTTACTCCATAAAAAGCTTTTGTTTTTTGTTTTTCTCTTAATTGAGTTCCATATTCTGAAAGTTTTTTCTTCTTTTGCCCATTTTGTCCTGGAGCATAATTTCTTCTTGAAATACTACATTTATCTGAATAACATCTTGTACCTTTTAAGAATAATTTTTGACCTTCTCTACGGCAAATGCGACATTGTTCATCTTTATATCTTGCCATTTTTCTATTTCACCTTCCTTAATATTTTTTATTATACACGACGTCTTTTTGGTGGTCTACAACCATTGTGTGGTATTGGTGTTACATCTTTAATACTGCTTATTTCTAACCCTGCAGCTTGTAATGATCTTATTGCTGCTTCACGTCCTGAACCTGGTCCTTTTACAAATACTTCTACAGATTTTAAACCATGTTCCATAGCTACTTTTGCAGCTGTTTCTGCTGCTTCTCCTGCAGCAAATGGAGTACTTTTTCTTGAACCTTTAAATCCAAGTTCTCCTGCACTTGCCCAAGATATACTATTACCTTGAACATCTGTAATTGTAACTATTGTATTATTAAAACTAGAATGAATATGAGCCATACCTTTTTCGATATTTTTTCTATCTCTTCTTCTAGTTGTTGTTCTTTTTGTTACATTCTTAGCCATTTTAAGTTTTACCTCCTATTTTTTACTTTTACTTACTAATTTTCTAGGTCCTTTTCTTGTACGAGCATTTGTTTTTGTTCTTTGCCCTCTAACTGGTAGACCTCTTCTATGTCTTAATCCTCTATAGCATCCTATTTCTGTAAGTCTTTTTATATTTAATGCTACTTCTCTTCTTAAGTCACCTTCAACTTTAAGCCCTTCCATAGCTTTTCTAATTGCTTGTACTTGATCATCTGTTAAATCTTTTACTCTAATGTCTGGATTTACCCCAGCTTTTTCTAATACTTTTTTAGAACTTGGTAATCCAATACCATATATGTAAGTTAGTCCTATTTCCACTCTTTTTTCTCTAGGTAAATCTACTCCTGATATACGAGCCATAATTTTTTAGCACCTCCAAAATGTTTTATAAAATTTAATTTTTATATAATTTTGTTTTAAATTTGTTAAAGGTGAAATGCACTTTAAATTCACTATTTATGGATTGTAGAAAATAGCAAACAAAGTCTTTAACTTAAATTTAAAACTATATATAAATACAAATCTAATATATAAATCTATAATTATATTTACATATAAAATATATAAATATACAGATTTACAGCCGCCAACTAAATTTGTATTAATATCAAAAAATAATTACCCTTGTCTTTGTTTATGTTTTGGGTTTTCACAAATCACTCTAATTTTACCTTTTCTTTTGATAACTTTGCATTTTTCGCATATTTTTTTTACTGATGGTCTTACTTTCATTATTACTACACCTCCTGTAATTTTTACATACTATTTGCTATATCTTGTATTGACAATTATAAAAGTATGATGTGTGAGGTCAGATGTATTTTAAGAAATCAGGCTAAATGAAATCGATACATCTCACATCGCACCTCATACACAATATTTGCAATACTTAATAATCTATTTTGCTCTCCAAGTTATTCTTCCTCTATTTAAATCATATGGAGATAGTTCTACTTTTACCTTATCTCCTGGAAGAATTTTTATATAGTTCATTCTAAGTTTTCCTGAAATATGAGCCAAAATTTCATGCCCATTTTCTAGTTTAACCTTAAAATTGGTATTTGGTAATGTTTCTACAACAGTACCTTCTACTTCTATAACATCCTCTTTTGACATCTTTTACCTCCATATAAAATATGTTAATTGTTTATACAATAACATAACTATTGTTAAAGCGAAACAATAGCTCTTATAGTATATAACAAATTTAAGGCATTGTCAATATTTCTGGTTCGTTTTCTGTAATTAAAATTGTATTTTCATAGTGTGCAGATAAACTTCCATCTTCTGTTACAATTGTCCAACCATCATCTAATTCTAAAATATCTGGTTTTCCTTGTATTACCATTGGTTCTACTGCAAGTGTCATACCAGGTTCTAATCTTATTCCTCTTCCTGCTTTTCCATAGTTTGGTATTCCTGGGTCTTCATGCATTTCTCTTCCAATTCCATGACCTTGAAATTCTCTTACAACAGAATAGCCATTTTTTTTAATAAATTCTCCAATTGCATGAGAAATATCGCCAACTCTATTACCTTTAGTAGCATACTTTATTCCTTCAAAAAAAGCTTGCTTAGTTATATCTACTAATTTATTTGCTTCTTTAGAACCTTTACCCACAATATATGTTCTTGCTGCATCACCATTAAATCCATTTTTGTATACAACTAAATCTATACTTACAATATCCCCATCTTTAATATATACTTTATTTGATGGTATTCCATGAATCACTTCATCATTTATAGAAATACATAGTGTAGATGGAAAAGCACTAATGCCTTTTACTCCACTAGGATACCCCTTTTGTGCTGGTATTCCACCAAGTTCCCTTATTGTTGCTTCAGCAACTTTATCTAAATATGAAGTTGTAATACCAGGTTTTATTATTTCTTCTATTCTTTTATGAACTAAAGCTGTAGCCTTACATGCTTCCTTCATATATTCAATTTCTTTTTTTGACTTAATTGTCACCACTTTTACTACCTCTATCTATTCTTTATATATTTTATTATATCAATTGCAACATCCTCACCCATTCTATTTATAGATGTACTTACAGTTTCTGTTCTTAAAACGCCTTTTTTATTATAATATTCCACTAATGGGCTTGTTTGTTTTTCATATATCTCTAATCTTCTATTTATTGCTTCTGGATTTGAATCATCATCTCTTTGTTTTAGTTTTGCTCCACATAAATCACATATTCCTTCTACTTTTGGTGGATGAAGTTTAGTATTATATGTTGCTTTACATTCTTGATTAGTACATACTCTTCTTGTTAACATTCTATCAATTATTTCTTGTTTTGGTGTTGTTAAGTTTACAACTAAATCTACCTTTTTACCTAAATTTTGTAAAATTTCATCTAATCTTTCTGCCTGACTTATTGTTCTTGGAAACCCATCTAATATAGCACCATTTTTTGCATCTTCTTCATTTAATCTATCTATTACCATTGGAACTGTTATTTCATCTGGAACTAAATTTCCCTGTGATATATATTTATCTGCTTCTATTCCAAGTTTAGTTTTTTCACTGATATTTTTTCTAAAAATATCACCAGTTGAAATTTGTGGGAAATTTGTTTCCTTGCTAATTAATCCAGCAACAGTTCCCTTTCCTGTTCCTTGTGCTCCAAGCATTATTATATACATATTTTATTCCTCCTTAAAAGTTGTCAAAAGGGACGGGGTATATTGACAATTTTTATAAATGTAATTAATTATCTTTTAATCTACTCAAAAATTGTCAATATACCCCGTCCCTTTTGACAACTTTTGGCATTGATTAAGTTAATAACTAAAAAATTGATTTGAGGCATGGCTTTTATCTCCAATGCCCTACCCCAAATCATTTGTATATTTTTATATTATTCTAAAAATCCTTTGTAATGTCTCATTACAAGTTGAGATTCTAATTGTTGTATCATTTCTATTGCAACACCAACTACAATTAGTATAGATGTACCTCCAAATGCTAAATCTAAACTTGTAAATCTAGCAAGCATCGGAAGTATAGCTATAATTGCTAAATATACTCCGTCCAAACCAAGTTAATCTTGATATGATTTTTGATAAATATTCTGTTGTTGGTTTTCCTGCTCTAATTCCTGGTATAAATCCACCATTTTTCTTAATATTATTAGAAACTTCTGCTGGATTAAATGTTGCGTATGTATAGAAAAAAGTAAATCCAACAATAAGTAATAAATATATAGTAGCATTTGCTATAGAATATCCAATTGGTACATTTGATGATGATGTAGCAATTGAAAATTTATAAATAGAAGCCCAAAATCCAGTTTGTGAAGCTATGTCATTTATAAACATTTGAATAATCATCGCTGGGAATGTCATAAATGAAGATGCAAAAATAATTGGCATTACGCCTGCCATTGCAAGCTTTAATGGAATATGTGTACTTTGTGCTCCTACCATTTTTCTTCCAACAACCCTTTTAGAATATTGTACTGGTACTCTTCTTTCTGCTTGCCCAACAAACACAACTGCAGTTATTAATATTATTGCACCAATAACAATTCCTAAAGCTGTTAATAATCCTGTTGTACTAAAAGCTCCAGCTTGGAACATTAAATTCCATACTGTTGGAATAACTGCTGGTAAACCTGAGATAATACCTACAAATATAATCATTGATATACCATTACCAATTCCTTTGCTTGTAATTTGTTCTCCAAGCCACATTAATAATGCAGTTCCAGCCATTAACGAACTAATTACTACGAAACCTGTTAAAAAGCTTGTGTCAACAAATATTCCTGATGTTCTATAAGATAAAAATATACCTAATCCTTCGATTAAAGCAAGTACTATTGTAAGCACTTTTGTATATTTATTTATCTTTGCTCTACCTTCTTCTCCACCTTCTTTTACAAGTCTTTCTAAAGAAGGAATAACCATTCCTAATAATTGTATTACAATTGAGGCTGTGATATATGGACTAATTGACATAGCAAAGATAGAGAATCTTGAAAAGGCTCCACCAGAAATCATATCAATTAATCCCTGTATTCCATTTGTAGCCGAACCCATAAATTCTGCTAATTTTATTGTATCTACACCTGGAATTGTAATATAACAACCTAATCTAAATACTATAATTAATATTAATGTATATAACAATCTTTTTCTTACATCTGGAGTTTTTAAAGCATTTTTAATGGTGTTAAACAATTAAATCACCTCTGTCTTTCCACCTAAAGCTTCTATTTTATCTTTTGCAGCTTTAGTAAATCTTTTAGCTTTTACAGCTAATTTTTTCTCTAGAGTACCTGTAGCTAATACTACTATACCATCATTAATTTTACTAATAATTCCGTCAGCTACTAAACTTTCAGCTGTAACTTCTTCAGATTTTGATTTATTAAGCATTGTAAGAGTTACTTCTGTATAGTTTTTAGCATGAATATTAGTGAAACCTCTTTTTGGTAATCTTCTATATAATGGTGTTTGACCACCTTCAAAACCTCTTCTAACTCCACCGCCTGATCTTGCTTTTTGTCCTTTATGTCCTCTACCAGATGTTTTTCCAAGACCTGAACCAATTCCACGTCCTACTCTTGTTCTAGTTTTTGATTTTTGTGCTGGTTTTAATTCGTCTATTTTCATTATGTGATTACACCTCCTTAATTAAATTTATATATAAGCTTTATTTTTTATAAAATAAGTATATTATAACTAATTTATTTATGCAATATAAAATTAGATAATATCTTCTACTTTTTTACCTCTTTTTTTAGCAACTTGTTCTATAGTTTGCATAGATTGTAAACCTTGTATTGTAGCATATACTACGTTTCTAGGATTGTTTGTACCTATAACTTTAGTTCTAATATCTTTATATCCTGCAAGTTCAAGTACTGGTCTTACACTTCCACCTGCGATAACTCCTGTACCTTCTTGAGCTGGTTTTAGCATTACGCTTGCACTACCAAACTTTCCTATATATTCATGTGGTATTGTTGTTCCTACAACTGGAACTTCTACTAAATTCTTTTTAGCATCTTCAATTGCTTTTTTGATAGCATCTGGAACTTCTGAAGCTTTACCATTTCCTACACCAACATGACCATTTTCGTCACCAACAACAACAACTGCACTAAATCTGAATGTTCTACCACCTTTAACAACCTTAGCAACTCTATTAATTGCTACAACTTTTTCTTTTAATTCTGATGTATTTTCTTGTTGCACACTTTTTCCCTCCTTTTACTAATTTGTAAGGTTTTTGTATACCTTATTTTTTATATTTATTAAAATACAAGACCTGCTTCTCTTGCAGATTCTGCTAATTCTTTAATAACACCATGATATACATAACCACTTCTATCAAAAACAACAGTTTTAATATTTTTTTCCATTGCTTTTTTTGCTATTAAAGCTCCAATTTCTTTAGCAGCTTCTTTATTTGAATGTTTTACTTTTACTTCTTTATCAAGAGTAGAAGCGCAGGCTAATGTAATTCCTTGAACATCATCAATTATTTGAACAAATAAGTTATTATTGCTTCTATATACACATAATCTTGGACGCTCAGCTGTACCACTTATTTTTTTACGAACTCTTAAATGTCTTCTTTCTCTTTCTAGTTTTCTATTTGTTTTCGTAATCATTCTTTTCACCTCTTTTTCTTATCTATTATTTCTTACCAGCTTTACCTTCTTTACGTCTAATATGCTCTTCTGCATATTTAATTCCTTTTCCTCTATATACTTCTGGTGGTCTCTTTGTTCTGATAACAGCAGCTGTTTGACCAACTAATTCTTTATCAATACCTCTAACTATGATTTGGTTTGGATTTGGAACATCATATGTAATTCCTTCTGGAGCCTCCATCTCTACTGGATGAGAATATCCTAAATTCATTAATAAATTGTTTCCTTTTTTCTGAGCTCTATATCCAACACCATTTATTTGTAATTCTCTTTTATACTCGTTTAAAACGCCTTCAATCATATTACTAATTAAAGTTCTTGTTAAACCATGTAAACTTCTATTTTCTGGTTCATCATTTGGTCTTTCAACTTTAATTACTTTATCTTCCATAGAAACTTTAATATTACTATGTATATCTCTTTCTAAAGTTCCTTTAGGTCCTTTTACAGTAATGTGATTTCCGTTTAAAGTAACTTCAACACCATCTGGTACTGTAATAGGTTTATTTCCTATTCTTGACATTTTTTACCCTCCTTCTTTTAATTAGTTTATTTATTTTAGTTTATTTATTTAGCTTTAATAATTATAAATATCTTTAAATATTTTATCTATATGTATAAACAATATTTGTATAATTTTTTATATTTCTAAAAATTTAGTATTGATAATCATTATACGATTATCTATTGTTTAATTTCACATATATTACCATACATAAGCTAAAACTTCTCCACCTAAACCTTCTTTTCTTGCTTCTTTATCTGTTTTAATACCTTTAGAAGTTGAAATTAAAGCAATTCCTAGTCCATTTAATACTTTAGGTAATTCATCTTTAGATGCATAAACTCTTAATCCTGGTTTACTTATTCTCTTTAAACCATCAATTATTCTAGTTCCCTTTTCATCATATTTCAAAGTAATTCTTAGAATTCCTTGATTTGCTTCTCCTTCTATTTCTTCAACTGCTTTTACATATCCTTCATTTAATAAGATATTAGCAATTGCTCTTTTCATATTTGATGCAGGAACATCTACTGTTTTATGTTTTGAACTATTTGCATTTCTTATTCTTGTTAGCATATCTGCTATTGGATCAGTAGTAATCAATTTTCATACCTCCTTCTTATTACTCTTTTATATTTATTTCTTTAGAATTATTCCGCTATCTGTTTTAAATAAAATTTAAAATCCTACCAGCTAGCTTTCTTTACTCCTGGAATTTCTCCTTTATGAGCTAATTCTCTAAAGCATACACGGCATATTCCAAATTTTCTAATGTAAGCATGTGGTCTTCCACAAATTTTACATCTGTTATATTCTCTTGTCTTGAATTTTTGATCTTTTTGTTGTTTTACTTTTAATGATTTCTTAGCCATTCTTTATACTTCTCCTCCTTTTCGACTAAAGTCTCGGGACCAATTTATTTGAAATTTCACATTTCGGCTTTCATTTTTTATGAGAAGCGTCCCTTTAATTTTGCCTATTTGTGAACTTTATCCTTTAAAAGGCATTCCTAAAAGAGTTAATAATTCTCTTGCTTCTTCATCGCTATTTGCTGTTGTAACAAATATAATATCCATTCCTCTTATTTTATCAATTTTATCATATTCGATTTCTGGGAATATTAATTGTTCTTTAATACCCATTGAGTAATTTCCTCTACCATCAAATGAATTTGCAGATACTCCTCTAAAATCTCTTACTCTTGGAAGTGCTACATTAAATAGTTTGTATGCAAAATCATACATTTTTCCTTTTCTTAAAGTAACTTTACATCCTATATCCACACCTGCTCTTAATTTGAAAGCAGCAATTGCCTTTTTAGATTTTGTAATAATTGGTTTTTGACCTGTTATTAACTTTAAATCATTAACAGCATTCTCTAATGATTTAGGGTTTTCCTTTGTATCTCCTAAACCTATATTGATTACTATTTTTTCTAGTTTTGGAACTTCCATAACTGATTTATAATTGAATTTTTTCATCATGCTTTGTATAATTTCTTTTTCATATTGTTCTCTTAATTTTTCCATAAGTCCTCAATAGACCTCCTTTCTTATTTTATTTTTGTACCACATTTTTTACAAACACGTACTTTCTCATCTTTTTGAATTTCAAATCCTATTCTTGTAGGTTTTCCACATTTTGGGCAAACTACATTTACTTTACTTGAATGGATTGCACATTCTACTGGTATGATTCCGCCTTCTTCACCTTGTTTTCTTGGTTTAACATGTTTTTTTCTTATATTAATACCTTTTACAATTACTTTTTCTGTTTTTGGTATTACTTCTAATACTTCTCCAGTCTTACCTTTATCATTTCCTGATAAAACTTGAACTGTATCACCTTTTTTTACTTTTAACATTTTATATTTCACCTCTTCTTTTCGGTAATTTTGTTATAGGTATACAGATTAACTAATCATTCATCTGCATCTTTAATCTCTAAGAATACAACTCCTTAGACAGTCCTTCTATTTAAGAGCTTAAAGTCCTCTGTATCAACAATGTGTAAGCTCACACATTCGCTAACACATTATAGAACTTCTGGAGCTAAAGATAATATTTTCATGTAATCTTTATCTCTTAATTCTCTTGCAACTGGCCCAAATATACGAGTTCCTTTTGGGTTTCCATCTTCTTTTATAATTACAGCTGCATTTTCATCAAATCTTATGTATGATCCATCTGCTCTTCTTGTTGGCTTTTTAGTTCTTACTACTACTGCCTTTACAACATCACCTTTTTTAACAACGCCACCTGGTGTAGCTGTTTTAACAGAAGCAACAATAACATCTCCAATTCTAGCATATTTTCTATATGAACCACCTAGACATCTGATACACATAATTTCTTTTGCACCAGTATTATCAGCTACTTTTAATATAGATTGTTGCTGTACCATTATTTAGTACCTCCTTCTTTAATCAATTATTTTATAATTGCCTTTTCAACGATTTCAACTACTCTCCATCTCTTATCTTTTGATAAAGGTCTTGTTTCCATTACTTTAACTTTATCTCCAGTTTGGCATTCATTTTTTTCGTCATGAGCTTTTAACTTATATGTTCTTTTTTGAATTTTTCCATAAGTTTTATTTTTTTCACTTGTTTCTACTGCAACAACAACTGTTTTATCCATTTTATCAGAAACAACTGTACCAATCATAACTTTACGAAGATTTCTTTCTTCCATTTCGATTAATCTCCTTCCTCAAAAATTGTCAGGATTATATTTTATTATTTGTAAACATAGTTCCTGCTACTATTTTACTTCTTCAATCTCTCTTTTTCTTAATTCAGTTTTTACTCTAGCAATGTCTTTTCTCACTTCTTTAATTTTCATAGGATTATCTAAACCATTTGTTTTTAAACTAAATCTTAACTTAAATAACTCTGATTTTAATTCTCCTAATTCCTTTTCTAAATCTGGTGAAGACATTTCTCTTATTTTATTTATCTTCATCTATTTCACCACCTATTTCAGTTTCCTTTTTAACAAATTTACACTTAACAGATAGTTTATTTGCAGCAAGTCTTAAAGCTTCTCTTGCAGTTTCTTCTGGAACTCCTGCTATTTCAAACATTACTCTACCTGGTTTTACAGCTGCAACCCAGTATTCTACGGCACCTTTACCTTTACCCATACGAGTTTCAGCTGGTTTCTTTGTTATTGGTTTATCTGGAAAAATTTTGATCCAAACTTTTCCACCTCTTTTTATATAACGAGTCATAGCAACACGGGCTGCTTCTATTTGATTAGAAGTAATAAACCCTAGTTCTAATGATTGAATACCATATTCACCATCAGTAACTTTATTTCCTCTCATTGCTTTTCCTCTTACTCTACCTTTTTGTTGTTTTCTATATTTTGTTCTTTTTGGCATTAATGGCATTATTTGTCTCCTCCTTCCATTTTAGCTTTTTTAGCTGGAAGAACTTCACCTTTATATATCCAAACTTTAACACCGATTTTTCCATATGTTGTATCTGCTTCTGCAAATCCATAGTCTATATCAGCTCTTAAAGTTTGAAGTGGTATTGTACCTTCTTTATAGAATTCTGTTCTAGCCATATCTGCTCCACCTAATCTTCCAGATACTGCAGTTTTAATTCCTAAAGCACCTGCCTTCATAGATTTTTGCATACATTGTTTCATTGCTCTTCTGAATGAAATTCTTCTTTCTAGTTGTCCTGCGATATTTTCTGCAACTAATTGTGCATCTGTATCAACATTTTTAACCTCAACTATATTTAAATTTACTTCTTTATTAATCATTTTTTGTATTTCAGATTTTAGTTCTTCAGCAAGATTTCCACCTTTTCCAATTACTAAACCTGGTTTTGCTGTAAATACATTAACTTTAACAAATTTAGCAGTTCTTTCAATCTCAATTTTTGAAATTCCACTAACATATAATTTTTTCTTTACATATTTACGGATTTTGTTATCTTCTACAAGATAATCTCCAAAGTTCTTAGAATCTGCATACCATTTTGAACTCCAATCCTTAATTATGCCAACTCTTAATCCATGTGGATCCATTTTTTGTCCCATTTTAAATAAATCCTCCTTTCTTTTACACTCTTTCTCTTAATACTATTGTTATATGACTAGTTCTTTTTCTTATTCTAACTGCTGAACCTTTTGCAGCTGGTCTAATTCTTTTTAATGTTGGACCTTGGTTTGCATATATTTCAGCAACATATAATTTACTATGTGTCATATTATGATTATTTTCAGCATTTGCGATAGCTGATTTTAATAATTTTTCTAATATTTCAGATGCAGCTTTTGGTGTGAATTTAACAGTAGCTAAAGCTTCATCAACATTTTTTCCTCTTAATAAATCTGCAACGACTTTCACTTTTCTAGGTGAAATTCTTGCAAATCTAAGAGTTGCAACTGCTTCTGGCATCATTTCTGCTATTTTGTTTTCCACTTTATTTCCCTCCTTAAAGTAGTTTTATTTTATTTTTTTGTTGTTTTTTCTCCTGCATGACCTTTAAATGTTCTTGTTGGAGCAAATTCTCCTAATTTATGTCCTATCATTTCTTCTGATATATAAACTGGTACATGTTTTCTACCATCATGAACAGCTATTGTGTGTCCTACCATTTGTGGATATATAGTAGAAGCTCTTGACCATGTTTTTAATACTTCTTTACTTCCTGATTCATTCATAGCTTCGATTCTTTTCATAAGTTCAGGAGCTACGTATGGTACTTTTTTACTAGATCTTGACATAAGTATTATTTCCCTCCTTCTTTAGGAATTTCCTTTTAATTTTTTAGTATGTAAATCTTTGTTTTTAGATTTACTTTATATTCAGATAAGCCTAATGTTCTTTTTCTAAAGAATACTGCTTTAATTTTTTCAACTTATACTTATATAAATTTTTAATATCTTTAATTTATAAAAAGATTTATAAATACAGTATTTGTACGTTCAAGCCTGTATAAGATATCTGTAATTTACTTACATTCAAATGGATATCTTATTTTCTTCTCTTAACAATAAATTTATCAGATTGTTTATTTTTCTTTCTTGTTTTATATCCAAGAGCTGGTTTACCCCAAGGTGTCATTGGTCCTGCGTGTCCTACAGGTGCTCTACCTTCACCACCACCATGAGGGTGATCTACTGGGTTCATTACAGAACCTCTAACTTCAGGTCTTTTACCCATATGTCTGCTTCTTCCAGCTTTACCTATTTTAACATTTTCATGGTCTGAGTTTCCAACTGTTCCTATAGTTGCTCTACATACAGCCATTATTAATCTCATTTCTCCTGATGGAAGTCTTACATGAGCATATTTACCTTCTTTAGCCATTAATTGAGCTTCTTGTCCGGCAGCTCTTACTAATTTTCCACCTTGACCAGGATTTAATTCTATATTATGAATCATAGTACCTACTGGTATACTTTCAATTTTCATACAGTTTCCTGGTTTAATATCTGCTTTTTCTCCAGATACTACTTTGTCACCATCTGTCAATCCGATTGGTGCTAAGATGTATGATTTTTCTCCATCTTCATATTCTATTAAAGCAATATTTGCACTTCTGTTTGGATCATATTCGATTCCTAAAACAGTTGCTACCATATCATCTTTTCTTCTTTTAAAATCTATTAATCTGTATTTTTGTCTGTTTCCTCCACCTTGATGACGTACAGTTATTCTACCATATGAGTTTCTTCCTGCATTTTTCTTTTTCTTTGTAAGTAAAGATTTTTCAGGAGTTGATTTTGTTATTTCATCAAATGTAGAAACTGTCATATTTCTTAATGATGGAGTTATTGGGTTAAAATGTTTCATTCCCATTTTTATTTCTCTCCTTTTAATTTTATTTTCCTAGTATTAAAACTAGATATTTGTTTTTTACTCTTATCTAACAAGTAAATTAAGCTCCCATAAATTCATCTATTGAATCTTTGTATTTTTTAGAAACTTTCTTTGTTTTTCCACCTTCTGCTTTGTAAGATACTTCTGATGGATTTGTATCGATTGTAACTATAGCTTTTTTCCAATCTGATGTTCTTCCAACACTTCTTCCTACTCTTTTCTCTTTTCCTTTTACTGTAATTGTATTTACACTTAATACTTTTACTTCAAAAAGTTTTTCTACAGCTCTTGCTATATCAACTTTTGTTGCTTTTTTATTTACTTTAAAGGTATACTTTCCTTCTTGTAATCCATCATTACTTTTTTCAGTAATAATTGGTTCAATTATGATATCTTCCGCCATCATCTTATGCGTACACCTCCTCTAATTTTTTAACTGTATCTAAAGTAATTATTAAGTTTTTGTATTTTAATAAATCATAAACATTTATTGTATTTACTAAACTTGTTTTTACCCCATCTATATTTCTTGCAGATTTTTGAACATTTTCATTCTTTTCTGGTAAAACGATTAAAGATTTACCTTCTACTTTTAAGTTTGTTAATGCTTTAGCCATTTCTTTAGTTTTGATTTCTTTTAAATCTAAACTATCAACAACAACTAATTCATTTTCTAAAACTTTAGAACTTAAAATTGATTTAATTGCAAGTCTTTTTTCTTTTTTATTAACTGTATATTTATATGAACGTGGTTTTGGTCCTAATGCAATACCACCTTTAATCCATTGTGGAGCTCTTATACTTCCTTGTCTAGCTCTACCAGTACCTTTTTGTCTCCATGGTTTTCTTCCACCACCACGAACTTCTGCTCTTGTTTTTGTACTTTGTGTACCTTGTCTTTGGTTAGCTAAAAAGTTAACTAAAACACTATGTACAACTGATTCATTTGGTTCTATACCAAATACTTCTTCTTTTAGTTCTACTGATTTAACTTTTTTTCCTTCTACATTGTATACATCTATACTAGGCATTTATTTTTCCTCCTTCCTTATGCTTTTACGCTTGTTTTTAATTTTAATATTGCACCTTTAGCTCCTGGTACACTACCTTTTACTAAAATTGCATTTTTATCTAAATCTACTTTTACAACATCTAGATTTTGTATTGTAACTGTAACTCTTCCCATATGTCCTGGAAGTTTTTTACCTTTAAATACTCTACCTGGAGTTGATGTTGGTCCCATTGAACCTGGTCTTCTATGATACATAGAACCATGACCCATAGGTCCTCTTGATTGTCCATGACGTTTAATAACACCTTGGAATCCTTTTCCTTTTGAAGTTCCTTGTACATCGATTCTGTCTCCTGCTACAAAAGTATCAACTTTTATTTCATCTCCTACATTAACTCCATCTACTGAATCCATTCTGAATTCTCTTAAATGTTTTTTTAGGTCTAATTTTGCTTTTGCAAAATGTCCTTTTTCTGGTTTATTTAATTTACTTTCCTTTACATCACCATATCCTAATTGAATAGCATTATATCCATCTGTTTCTACAGATTTAACTTGTGCTACTAAACAAGGACCTGCTTCTATTACTGTAACTGGAATAACTTTTCCTGTTTCATCAAATATTTGAGTCATTCCAACTTTTTTTCCTATTAATGTTTTCATTTTTCCCTCCTAATACTATTGGCTGATGCTTCTGTTTTCTATATTTATAGTACATCAGCTTGGTCTTATAGAAACCGTTTTTATTTTTGTTTTTAGTTAAAACCATTTTAGTAATATTTATATAAAATAAATTTTATGATTATAACTTAATTTCAATATCAACACCTGCTGGTAAGTCTATTTTCATAAGACTATCTACAGTTTTTTGTGTTGGGTAAAGAATATCGATAACTCTTTTATGTGTTCTCATTTCAAATTGTTCTCTTGAATCTTTGTGTTTGTGTGGAGAACGTAGTATTGTTATGATTTCTTTTTCTGTTGGTAGTGGAATAGGACCTGAAACTTTTGCTCCTGTTCTTTTAGCAGTATCTACTATTTTTTCAGCAGACTGTTCTAAAACTACATGATCATAAGCTTTTAATCTTATTCTGATTTTTTCGCTTGCTACCGCATTTCCTGTTACTGTTGCCATGTAAATTTCCCTCCTTAAAATATTTTTATTTTTGGTCGGAAGTTATAACGCACCCAGGTGTTTCCTTTTTACCTATATAAAAACCCAAGTATTGCATGATATTCTTGGGATAAGTGCTTTTTATTTTCAATAACTTACCGCCTTGGTCTAAGCCACGACATACTCCATAGAAGTTCCCTCCAAACCTAGATTATTCTAAGATTGTAGCCACATTCTACTTCATCGCTAATCTTACATGCCTTTCTATTATATACTCTAAATGCTGTAATGTCAATACATTTTTAGCATATTTTGTAATTTTTCGAAAGTAAAAAAAGAAGATGAATATTTTAATCATCTTCTTTCATTTATTATTCTGCTGTTTCTTCTGAAGATGCTTCTTCAGTTTCAACTGATGTAGCTTCTTCAGTTTCTGGAGCATTGTATACTTCAAATATAGCATTTTGAATTTTTTCTCTTGTTTCACGATTAATTGGATGAGCTATATCTTTGTATTCTCCATCGAAAGATTTTTTGCTTGGCATAGCAATAAATAATCCTTTTTGACTTTCGATAACTTTAATGTCACGTACAACAAATTCATTATCGAATGTTACAGAAGCAACAGCTTTCATTCTGTTTCCTGAATTAACTTTTTTTAAACGTACATCTGTAATTTGCATTTGAGCACCGCCTTCCAATGTTATAAAAATTTTGTACATATTATATGTACTAGTATATTATTCACCAAAAAAATAATTTATCCTTCTTATTTTTACATTTTTTTCTTAATTAGTATAATTTTAACTTTTTTGGTAAATACTACATATAATAAGATAAATAATTTCTTTGCTTATTATTTCCTTATTTTTATTATATATTCAAAAGAATATTAATAATATACTTTATAAAAGATGATAAATTTTTATTTTAAAATATAGTATTTTATTTATTTTTATTTTAATTATTTTACTATATTAAAAATATTATTTTATATACAAATTAATAACTTATTTGTTGATATATTTCATCTCTTAGACTTAAATATTTTTTATTCCTAATTTATGTAGCCAGATATTATAAAAAAATTCATTCTATATTTAAGTAGATGTATCATTAAACATTTTTTATAAATATCTTCCTATGTACTAATTTTGTTAAATTAGGCATACTTGTAACTAAATATTTAAAATTTTGCACTTTTTATGCAAAAATTTTATTGAAATATATCTTTTTTGAGTATATAATAGGCTAGGTTAAAGATTTTAATTAAGGAGCGTGGCTCAAATTGGCTAATTTAGATGAATTAAAACAATATAAAAATATACATATGATAGGAATTGGTGGTACTAGTATGAGTGGTATTGCCGAGATATTAAAAAATTGGAACTTTAATGTAACTGGTTCTGATTTAAATCCAACAGAAAATACAAATAAGTTAATAAAAAGTGGTATTAGAGTTACTATAGGTCATGATTTACAAAGTTTATCAAGAGCAGATGTTGTTATTTATACTGCTGCAATTCCTAATGATGATATAGAAATGAAAAAAGCAAAAGAACTTCATATTCCTACTATTGAAAGAGCTGACTTTTTAGGTTTAATTACTAAAGCTTTTAAAAATACCATTTGTGTTTCAGGTACACATGGAAAATCTACAACAACATCTATGCTTTCTGTTTGTTTTTTAGAAGCATGTAAAGATCCATCTATTCAAGTTGGTGCAGAATTAAAACAATTAAATGGTAACTATAGAGTTGGTAATAGTGAATATTTTATTATAGAAGCTTGTGAATATGTTGAAAGTTTTTTAAAGTTTTTTCCAAAAACAGAAATAATATTAAATATAGATAATGACCATTTAGATTATTTTAAAGATTTAGAACATATAAAGACTTCTTTTGCTAAATATGTACGATTACTTCCTGATGATGGTTTACTTGTATTAAATGCAGATGACATTAATTCTTCACATCTATCTAGATTTACTACTGCAAAAACTATTACTTATGGAATAAAAAATGAACATGCCAATTTCCTTGCAAGAAATATACAATTTGACCAAAATGGCTTTCCAAGTTTTGATGTATATTTTAATAATACATTTTACAAAACAATTAAATTATCTGTACCTGGAATTCATAATGTATCAAATGCTTTAGCTTGTATTTGTGTGTGTTATATGTATGGACTAGAAAAAGAAGATATAAAAAATGGATTATTAAAATTTACAGGAACTCATAGAAGATTCGAATTTGTAGGTTCTTTTAATAATGTAAATGTTTATGATGATTATGGTCATCACCCTACTGAAATTACAGCAACTGCGAATGCTCTAAAAAATAAAAAATATAATCAATCATGGGTAATATTTCAACCTCATACTTATAGTAGAACTAAAAACTTATTAAAAGATTTTGCTAAAGCTTTAATAAATTTTGATAATATTATTATTACAGATATTTATGCTGCAAGAGAAAAAAATACTTATAATATAAGTTCAAAAGAATTAGCAGAAGAAGTAGCTAATTTAGGAAAAAAGGCTTATTACATGCCTAGCTTTTCTGAAATTGTTAATTTTGTTCATACACATGCTATTTCTAATGATATAGTAATCACTCAAGGCGCTGGAACTATTACAAAAATTGGCCCAATGCTTGTAAATAAAAAATAGCTTATTTTTAAAGAGAATAAGTCTAAACTAACACATTAAGCAAAGTGTTAATTTAGACTTATTCTCTTTATTCGGTATTAGTATATTTTAGTAGATTTGTTACAATTTTTTTATATTCTAGTTATTCATAAAGTACATATTATAGTAATATTGCATAACAATTAAAACGCTAAAGATTGTTATAAACATTTTACATTTTTTTACAATATCACTATTTATTAATCTTTTTATCAATTTTTATTTATTTCTATAATCTGTAACACTAAGTTCTGGATAAACAAATTCTATTCCCTCTTTAGTAAACTTTCCTTCTTCTAAATGATTTTTAAAAAATTCATCCTGACCTTTTAAGAAATATTTATATTTTATATTATTATCTAACTTTCCATTTCCTATAATTATTGGGTCATCCCATGTAGTATCTACTGCATACCATGAACCATTTAAATACACATAATTCCATGCATGCTTTTCTGTTTCGCCATTTTCATCAGTTCCAGTACCACAAACTAAAACACATGGTATATTTAACTCATCTAATAAATATTTAAATGTTTTTGCATATCCTTCACATACTACTTCTTTTTTTACTAATCCTCCATAAATGTTCGAATTATTTGTTTTAGTTGTTGTTACATCATATTTTACATTATCTATAATCCAGTTATGAGCATATACTACTTTAGCAAAATCATTATTTGGTATATTCTTAACAATTTCTTGTTTTATTTTTCTTATTTCATTCATTGAAACATCTACTTCTTCTTTTGATTCCCAACCATCTGCTAAACTATTTTTATTGCTTTGATTTTGTATGTATAATTCATAATTCACTTTTAAACCTTTAGTTATTGTTTTTGTCATCAAACACATTTTATTAACATTAATATAATAAATCTCTGGGGTATCTAATTTAAAAGCATCCCATGCATCTTGAAAATCCTGATTCAATTTTTCTTGACCACCTTGCTCTTTTAAAGTATTTTCTAATAATGACGGTAATCTTATATTATATGTACCAGTTTTCAAAATTTCTATATTATCTTTAAATACTCTATAAATTATTCTTGCATTAGAACCTAATTGATTATAATAGTAATTATCTAACTTTCCTTTATATTCCCCATTTACATTATTACTTGTTTGACTAATAATATCTTGTATTTCAGCTTCACTATATATTTCATTTTGTTTCTCTTTTAATCCTAATTCCTCTAATCTATAAGGAATATTTTCCAATTGTATAATCAATTCATCTTTATAATAATATATTCCAAGTAAACAGCTTACTATTATTAATATAAGTATTAATCTTTTTATAAACTTCTTCACTTTTTATCCTCTTTTCTTATTTATCATTTTTTCATTTAAAATAACTTTTGATACTTATTCTAATGATTGCATATCATAAATTACATCATATTTATATCTATTTTTCTTTAATAACTATAAATTCTTTTTGTTTATCTTATATTCTACTTGTTTGATATTAACATATATTTTTATTATATCATACTAATTTTTTATAGCATAGATAAATCTATTATTTTTATTTGGTTTTTATTACCAAAAGTTACTCATAACCTTTAATTATTAATAAAATGTAAAAAATAAGCTACAAATATATTTCAATCTATGTTCTTTTAGGAAAATTATACATATAAGTACCATATTGGGTTACAGACCTTTTTTCAAAAAAAGATTATTACAGAATAAAAAAACAGATTCAAAATATTTAAGAGATAAAGAGAAAATATGTTTAATTTTTCATGGTCAATTTTTGTAAAAATCGTGTACAATTATTTTATGTAATTGGAAGGCTCTATTTATTAAACTTTACTCTATACTATAACTTTCCTATTATACAAAAAAGCATCCTTTTATATTTCTCCACTATTTAAGTAGTTTAACATATAAGGATACTTTTTTAATTTTAAGTAGTTTTCATCTGTTTTATCATCATATCAGCAAAAACTCCATATCCAACTGTGGGGTCATTTACTAATACATGTGTTACAGAACCAACAAATTTTCCATTTTGTAATATAGGTGAACCACTCATACCTTGAACTATTCCACCTGTTTTTTCTAATAATCTTTCATCTGTTATTTTTATTAACATACTTTTATTATCAAAGTTATTACTTGTATATACTTTCTGAATTTGAATCTTATAATTTTCTTTTTTTCCATTCTCTAGTTCACAAATAATTTCCGCTTCTCCTTGTTTTATTTCATCTCTTAAAGCAACTTCTACTTCTTCATTAGAACTTATTCCTAATTTGCCTTTTTTACTTACAGTTCCATATATACCAAATGATGTATTTTTAGCTACATCTCCAATTTTTTCACCTGTTTCTATACTTCCTTTAATTTCTCCAGGCTTGCCTTTTTCTCCTTTTATTATTGAAATAATATTTGTTGTAACTAATTCTCCATTTGCTATATTCATAATATCACCAGTATCTACATCTGTTATTCCATGTCCTAATGCACAAAACATTCCAGATTCAGGTTCATAAAAACTTGCAGTCCCAACTCCACCTCCGTGCATCTCTTACCCAAAGTCCTAATTTATATTCAGTACTAGATGTTTTAACAGGAGTAATATTAGTTACCTTAGTATCTGAATCTCTTACATATTTTACTTCTATATTATCCCCTTTAGATTTATTAACTGTATCTATTAGTTCTGCTATACATGTTACTGTAACATCATCAACTTCAACAATCATATCTCCTTCTTGTAATCCTGTATTTTCATATGGTTTATATTTATTTTTGTCTTCTCCCTGCACTTCTGACATTCCAACTACCATTACTCCTTTTGTATACAATTTAAGCCCTATTGCATTTCCTAATGGTATTACTTTTGTTCTATTTATTACATTAACTTCTATCTGTTTTAATGGTATACTATTAAACAAGTTTAAGCTAAGATTTGTTTTTCCAATCTGACTTACCTTATTTTCTGTAAGATTTGTTGCAGTTTGCATAGTATTATTATCTGTTAATAATCTCGAATCTAATTTTCCTACTTCTTTTATTTGAACTCCATAAATTCTGTTTAAATTTATACTCTCTCCTTCAAATACAATTATATTATCTGGAAATAAAGTTATATATGCAACATATATATATATTATAATTAATAAAAAAATAAATAAAATTGGTCTTATTTTTTTCATAAAATACCTCACTTATTTTATGATATCCATTTTTATTTATTTTTAAACAAGAAAATAAGCTCATATATTAAATATCTAGTTTTTTCACAACTTCTCCATTTAGTCTCCCATAGTATATAATTATCTTCTATTGTTAAAACATATACATCTTTTAATTGTTGAGTTTTTCTTTATTTTCTAAAAAAATTTTTTTATTTATATATTTATTAATTTAATTACTAATTCCTATTATAACTAATGTTATAAACATTCCTAATAAAATTGAATTTCTTGCCTTTGTTTGAATTGAATGTTTTCATATGTTTACCATCCCCCACTTTTTATTACATAATACTACTAATTCTTTTCTACAATAAAACCTTATAAAACACATTAATATAGAGCTTTGTACCAAAGATTTAATATATTTATAACATTAATGTAATAAATAGAAAACTAAATAATGACAACATAAATTTTAAATATATTATCATTATTTAGTCTATTATTTTATTTCATTTACATTTAAGTTCATAAGTGACAGTGTTTCATCTTCTAAATCTTCTTGTATAATTTTGTGGAGTATAAAAATCACCTCTAGAACATATACAACAAGAATTATTATCATCATTATTGTCATTTTCTCCACAAATGCAATTATTATTCGAGTTATTATTGCAATTATTTTCATTGTTATTACAATTATTATTTGAGCAATTATTTAAGCAATTTTTAATAAATTTACATATTGTTTTAACAAGCACAGCTGTTATAAATGCAAGTATTGTATAAACTATAGCAAATACTAAGAAACTTGAATCAAAAGCAGCAAATGTAACAATTAAAAATATTGCAAAAAATGTTGCTGCTACCAATATTGGACAATCTAATATTTTTTCTAATACTATAGCTAATATAATTGTTGCAACAGGTAAAGCAAAAAATAGTAATAAAGTGTTCATACAAAAATCCTCTCTTTCTATGTATCATTTTCGTTTTGTATATATTATTCTTCATTACTATTTTTGGTTACAAATGTAAATATAGTTTGTACACTTTATTCGTATTCAACACTAAGTAAATACAATCCTTGTGGTGGAAGAGTTTTTCCTGCTCTAGTTCTGTCTTTGGAATCAATTATTTCTTTTATATCTTCTGCTTTTATTTTTCCAAGACCAACATCTAATAATGTTCCAGATATTATTCTAACCATATTATATAAAAAGCCATTTCCTGTAAGTTCTATATATATTCTATCATTTTCCTTATAAAGATTTGTACTATAAATAGTTCTTACACTACTTTTACTACTTGTTCCACTTGCTTTAAATCCTTTAAAATCGTGTTCTCCTTCAAATTCTTTTATAGCTTTTTTCATTTCTTCTAAATTTAAACTAATTGAAAAATGATATTCTAAATTTCTATAAATTGCTGTACCATATTTTGAATTATTTATAATATATCTGTATGTTTTTTTCTTACAAGAATATCTACTATGAAATCTCTCATCTACCTCTTCTGCTTTTTTTATAATAATTGAATTTTTTAGTCTTGAATTAATTGCTATAGCCATTTTGTTTATTGGTATTTTGCAATTTGTCTTAAAATTTGCAACTTGTCCTAATGCATGTACACCTGCATCTGTTCTTCCTGATGCAATTAAATTTATATCATCCTCTCCTGTAATACTACTAATTACCTTTTCAATTTCACCTTGTATATTTAATTTATTAGGTTGTTTTTGCCATCCATTAAAATCTTTTCCATCATATTCTATAACTAATCTTATATTTCTCATATTATCACCTTTTTTATTTTTAAAGCAGATGTGCTAAATAAAAACACATCTGCATAAAATATTTCAAAATATCTATATACTTTTATATCTAAAACTCTTAAGCCTTAATAATATTTATATTATAATTAATTACAATATAACCTTTTCATAAACTTAACCATATTAGTATTATAAGATTTTTCAATACTATCTTAATTAATATTTTAAAGTATTTATTTAGTATTATCTCCGATTACTATTTTTTGACTTAATTTTTAATCTAAATGCTTCTTTTCTAGTTTTTTTATCTTCTTTATATCTATCAGAAACTATATTTTTTATTAATATTTTTTTCAAAGCATCTTCTTTTAAATCTGCAATTAAAGTTCCATCTCTTGCAATAGATATTTTACCAGTTTCTTCTGAAATTACTATTGCAATAGCATCTGATTCTTTAGAAATTCCAATTGCAGCTCTATGCCTTGTTCCCAATTCTTTAGCAATATCTTGACTACTAGCAAGTGGCAAAATACATGCACCTGAAACAATTTTATTTTCACTTATAATTACAGCACCATCATGTAGTGGAGTATTTGGTGTAAATATATTTACTAATAATTGTGGTGATACTTCTGCATTTAAAACAACACCAGTTTCTATTATATCTTTTATTTTAATTTCTCTTTCTATTACAATTAATCCACCTGTTCTACTTTTCGAAAGCTCTGTTGCTGCAATTACAATTTTATATATGTCTTCTTTTGTTTTTGTAATTACATCTTTATCTATCCCAAAAAATCTAGTAAATTTATTACTTCCTAATTGTTCTAAAGTTCTACGCAATTCTGGTTGAAATATAATTATTAATGCTATAACTCCATATGTCATAACAGATGTTAATATAAAGTTTAATATTTTTAAGTTTAATAAATCACTAACTGCTACAATTACTACAAAAAGTAATATTCCTTTTAATAATTGTGCAACTCTAGACTTCTTTACAGATTTTACAAATTTATACCCTAAAAAGATAACAATAACTAAATCTAATATTAAAGATATTAATTTTACTGGATATTGATATAATTCATTTATATATGCTATTACATTTAATCTAATAAATTGATTAAATGTATTTATAAAATTTTCTATCATATAAATCTCCTATTTTTATATAAATACAATTATTTTATTACTGTATTTACCAAATAATATATAAAAGTAGTTGCTACTCCTAATATCATTAATCCTGCTAATATACTAGCCATTACTTTTGTAAGAATTCTTCCTGTATCATAGTTTTTCTTTGCCATTTTATATTCCTCCTTTGTTTGAGCCTATACATAAATGTTATCATACAAATTTTGCTTTTTCAACATTTTATCATAAAAAAGTAAGCAAATATATCTAAACAGTTACACTTTTTTAGAACAATAGTGGTCTGGATTTATATACATTTCTTAATTACTACACTTACAACTTGTATTAAATTGTTCATACACTAATAAAAAAGATTGTATACAATTATTTTATATAATAAGAAAGCTCTATTAATAAAACTTTCCTCTATACTAGAACTTTCCTACTATATAAAAATAGAGAGATTATTTTTAATATCTACTATAAAAAATTATTAAAAATCTCCTTCTCTATATAATATTAAGAAGGAGACTTTGCTGATTATACAATAAATTCTTCAAGATATTGTGTATTGTCTTCAATAAATCTTTGAAGTTCGTCTTCCAATTCCTTGATATATTGTTCATCAAGCTCAAAATTACTTTCCAAAAAATCGATATACTGTTTGTTCACTTCCTTATGCATTTCGAGATATTCTAAACCACTTTGAATAAGCTCATCAAGTGTTGTTGTAGATGTGTTAGACATTGCTTTTAGTTCATCTAAGCTTGCATTTAGTACATCAAATATTTCATTAACCTGAGTATAGTCAATAAAAACATTTTGCTCAACAGCTAAATTGCTAATTCTACCATACATTGTACCAATGTGACCACTAAGAATGCCATAGAACCCTGGTAAATACTCAACTTCAGTATAATATGCAGTAATTGTTTCATTACATTGCTTAGTATTGTCTAGTTCCTTATTGCAGGCAGTAGACATTATGATGCTACACATCATTAAAAAAGCTACGATTTTTTTCATTTTTTCTCCCAATTAAAATTATTTAATTGAACTATTACTTTATCTATATTCTTAGTCCTTTCAGAAAATAGATACTAGAAGACGTTTTCCTCTAATGCATTTATTATGTCATATTATGTTAATATTGTAAATACTTTTACTTTTAGAATCATAATAAAGATGTAATTTTATATCTAATTTAATATATGACTTTATTAAATCAATATTAAAGTTTTTTATTTCTTAGTTATGTTTTTTTATAATAAATTATAAATTGTTATTTTATTAACTTTTTAAATGAATTAGCATTTAATATGGTATTTGAAATAAATTCACCTTTATAAAAATTTGCCCAATTATTGAATATACATGGTACATTTTTTGCCTTTTCTAATGAATCTATTTTTATAAAATTAATTTTAATATTATTTTCTTTTGAATATTCTGTTAATTCATTTACTTCATATTCAACATAAGGACATTCTGGACTATAATAAATTGTAAATTCATTATTATCAATTTTCATATTTCTAGCTGTTTCATTAAATTTAGGAGTTTCATTATCATCAAATTGTAATGCTAATAATTGAAAGTCACCTACTTCATCAACAACTTTGAACCCATAATGCTCAAAAAATTTCTTTTCCCCTAAAAATGGTTTCTTCTTTTTAGAAGTTAAAGTACATATTCCACTCATACCTTTTTCTTTTGAATCATTAATTGCATATTCCAATAATTCTTTAGCAATACCTTTTCCTTTAAAACTACCTGCAACCCACAAACAATAAATATACTCATAGTTTTTACCATTAATAGGCACCCATGCTGTTTCAATTGGTTCATATTCAATAAATATTTTCCCTCTAGCATTTAATTTTCTAAATACATGACCATCTTTTAATTTGTTTTTTATCCATTCTTTTTTACTATTAACACCTGTTTGATGCTTTTTATCTCCTATTGCACAACATATGTGTTCGTTATCTATATTATCTAATGTAATATTTATATATTCATTCATCTTACCTCAACTCCATCATAAATTACTATGTTGTGTTTCGATCATATCATAAAAGCAAAGTAATTTATCAATTACATTAGATTTAAGAAATGACCTACAACTCCAATAATA
>CAQIBN010000010.1 GCA_948805675.1 uncultured Clostridia bacterium
CTGAATATTTTGCCATAAAAATGAACCCTCCTTATTAAACTAATTTTTGTCTAATTATTTGGGTTCACTTCATTATGTGGGTGCTTTTTATTATGGGATTTTATTTGCAATACTTACATCTTCAGTTATTAGATAATAAAATTAATCATTATCAATTGAAAAAATAAAAGAGATATATTATAATGACATAAATTTAGTTAGGAGGAATAAAAAGATGATGAAGGAAAAGGAAGTTGTTAAAGAAATAACTAATATAGATGAGGATTTTGCTAGGTGGTATACAGATATTGTAATAAAATCAGATTTAGCAGATTATACAGATACAAAAGGTTGTATAGTAATAAAGCCATATGGTTATGCTATCTGGGAAAATATTAAAGAATATACAGATAAAGCTTTTAAAAGAACAGGTGTTAAAAATGTATATTTTCCATTATTAATACCAGAAAATTTATTACAAAAAGAAAAAGACCATGTTGAAGGATTTGCACCAGAGGTTGCGTGGGTTACTGAAGCAGGTGGTGGAGAGTTAGAAGAAAAATTATGCATAAGACCTACTTCAGAAACTGTAATTTCTACAATGTATTCAAAATGGTTAAAATCTTGGAGAGATTTACCATATGTATATAATCAATGGTGTAATGTATTAAGATGGGAAAAAGAGACAAGACCTTTTTTAAGATCAAGAGAATTTTTATGGCAAGAAGGACATACTATTCACGAAACAGCAAATGAAGCAAAAGAAAGAACCATGCAAATGCTTGAAGTATATTCTGACGTAGTTGAAAATCTTTTAGCTATACCAGTGATAAAAGGTATAAAGACAGAAAAAGAAAAATTTGCAGGAGCAGAAGAAACATACACAATAGAGACAATGATGTATGACGGAAAGGCTTTACAAACTGCTACATCACATTATTTTGGACAAAATTTTACAAAACCATTTGATGTGAAATTCCAGAATAGAGATGGAAAAGAAGAGTATGCATATCAAACTTCATGGGGAATAACAACCAGGTTAATAGGTGCAATAATAATGGCACATGGAGATAATAGAGGACTAAAGTTACCTCCAAAAGTAGCACCAACTCAAGTAGTAGTGGTTCCAGTAGCAATGCATAAAGATGGTGTAAAAGAAAAGGCAACAGAGTTATTCAATAATTTAGAGAAAGACTTCAGAGCAGAAATAGATGTAAGAGAACAATACTCACCAGGTTATAAATTTAATGACTGGGAAATGAGAGGAGTTCCAATAAGAATAGAAATAGGACCAAGAGATATTGAAAATGGGGTATGTGTTTTAGTAAGAAGAGATACAGCAGAAAAAATTGTTGTAAATCTAAAAGAAGTAAATATTAAAGTAGCAGAAATGTTAGAAGATATACAAAATAATATGTATAAAGTATGCAAAGAAAGAATGGAACAAAAAACAACAATAGCATATACATTAGATGAATTTATACAAAAGATGAACACGAACCAAGGATTTATAAAAACAATGTGGTGTGGAGATGTAGAATGTGAGAACAAAATAAAAGATATTACATCAGCGAAGTCAAGATGTATGCCTTTTATACAGGAAAATTTATCAGATAAATGTGTATGTTGTGGAAAACATGCAAATAAAATGGTAGTATGGGGAAGACAATACTAAAAGAGTCTTGAAAAAATAGTAAAAATATGGTAAAATCTTAAATGTAGAGCAAAAGCTTTACTTAGAAGAAAGTCCGTTGTTCGACATATCTGAGGAGGTATTTTTTATGAAACGGAAAGTCGGCAGAGTTATTGACGAACAGTATTTTCGTCATGAAGGTGAGTACTTAGCAGAAGGTGATCTTCACATCAAAAACAATGCAAAGGTTGGCAAGCTCGTTGTTAAAGGAAACTTGATTGTAGATGGATCAATCAGTGCTGAAGAAGTAGAGGTGCAAGGCGACTTTGTTGCTGAAAAAAACGTTGCTATAATGAATTTGCACGTTGGTGGAAATTTGAAGGTTAATGGTAAAGTTTGTATTGATGGTGATATGTATGTAAATGGAGATTGTGAAATTGCAAGTTTTGCACCTAGATACAGTAATGTGTATATTGGTGGCAAATTCAAAACTGAAGTAATGAGTCTTTCTTCCAGCATTCACTACATTTCGATTGGATATTCTGCTAAGTCTTAACAAAAAAGGGGGTGTATCTTTCTAATCATAGATAGGTATACCTCTTTTTTATGTTCAAATTTTTTCTCAACTTCTAAAATAAAATATTAATATATATAATTATACTAGGAGGGGAAGATATGGAAAATAAAGAAAAAATCAAAAGAGAAGAAAAGATTAGAGTTGCAACATATTGTAGAGTTGGAAGAAAAGAGCAATTAAGTAATAGTAATGAGAAAAGTCAAATTAATTAAATAGAAAGTTAAATAAAAAAGTCAGTTAGTCTGGCTTTTTTATTATGGAGGTTAAAAAGTGAATAAACAAGAATGTAAAAAATATATGAGAAAAACATATAAAAGGCTCATAGATTTAAATAAATCTCTAAATGAAGAAAATATTGAATATGAGATGAAAAATATCTTAAAAGAGCAAATGACAGAATATATAGCATATTCTAAGATTGCAATACACAACATGAAAAGTAGTGGAAATATTAATATTACACTAAAAGACATATTAGCACAAATAGATATACTACCAACAATTTATCCGAAATATAAAGCATTTAATACAGCAAACAGGCTCTAATTTTTTCTTAACTATTTTATTTCTGAGGTTTAGTACATTGTTACTAGGCTATTTTTTATATGTTAATAAATTAGAGCTAAGGCTCATACAATTAGTTGAGGTGATTTAATGACTGATGTCATAGAAAGAAAAAATGTATTGTTGGGTAATGAAAACTATGAGTATATCAAAACTAAAGAAGGAGATGAACAATTAAGTAGAATTGAGAATGTAGATAAACAGAAGATAAATATTATACTAAAAAACGTATCACAAGGAAATTCAAAAGAAATTGAAAATTATGTTATAGATGTGTTGAGTGATTTATATATCCAAAGAAATGTAAAAAAGTTAACATGAATTTTTTCTCAAATTGATTATCCTTTTTTCTTAAAATAAAATTTTAAGGCGAAAGGAGGGCTAAAATGGAGAGAGTTGGATGCTTATACAGGGTTTCTACAAAAAAACAAACATATAACAACGATATTCCTGTCCAGAAAGAAGCTTGCAAAAAGTTTATCAAATCAAAAGAAAATTGGGTACTCACAAAAGAATATATGGAACTTGGTGTTTCTGGATATAAACTTGGAGAAAAAGAAAGAGATGTTCTGCAAACAATAAAAAAAGATGTATGTGATAAAAAGATTGATGTTTTATTAGTTTTTTTATTTGACAGAATAGGTCGTAGAGAAGATGAAACACCATTTGTTGTTAAATGGTTAATTGATCAAGGTATTGAGGTATGGTCTGTTAATGAAGGACAAAGGGAAATAAAGGACAATTATGATAAGTTAATAAATTATCTTACATATTGGCAAGCAGAAGGTGAAAGTGAAAAAATATCAATTAGATCTAAAGAAGAAAGAATTCGATTAACTAAACAAGGTATTTATTTTGGTAATTATGCTCCTTATGGTTATGAAATGGTTGATAGTGATTTGTATAGCAAAATAGGAAAACAAAGAAAAATACCAATTATATATGAAGAAGAAGCAAAAACTATACGATTAATTTATGAACTCATTGGCTTAAAACAATATGGAACTGATAAAGTTGCAGTTTACTTAAATAGAAAAAAGATTAAAAGAAGAAAAGAAGGTTGTCTATGGGATTCAAATATAATTTTGGAAATTGTTAGAAATCCTATCTATAAAGGATATGTATCATTTGGAAAAAGAAGAAGAAATAGGGATGGTAATATTAGAAAAAATAAAGATACTTGGGTTATGGCTGATAAACAAAATCTTGACATCACAATTGTTCCAGAAGAATTATGGCAAATGGCAAATGATTTAATAGACAGCAGGAGGAGAAAGGGAGAGAGGATTTTAAGACTATTATCAGGATATACTAGATGTGGTTACTGTGATAATCATATTATTCCAAAAGGAAAAACAAAATATTGTTATATGATATGTAAAGGTAAGCAAAAAACAGGAGAATGCGAATATCACAAAAATTATAGAATTGATATTTTAGAAGCAATAGTAAGTAATACAGTAAAAAAATATTTAGACACATATAAAAAGATTGATTTTAGAAATGCAATAGTAAAAAGGATTAAAAGAAGAGAAGAAAAGATTAGATTATTAAATCAAAAAATTAGCTATTCAAAAAACAGAATTGTAGAATTAAAAACTAATATTGTTTCATCTCTTATGTCAGGTGATGAAGAACAAAATAAAGCAATAAGTCAGGAATATAATGAAGAAATGAATAATTTAAAGCAATTAAATGAACAGCTAACAAAGATAAAAGATGAGATTAATCTAAATAATCAAGAAATTAATAACTTAAAAGAATATATCCCTACCTGGAGCAAAGAATTTGATAAAGCACCTTTAGAAATAAAAAGGCAGATTTTAGACAAACTAATAGAAAAGGTATATTTATATAATGACAAAGTAGAAATAAAAGTTAAATATCCAATATATACTATGATTGTAAAGGAAAATATTTAAAATTTATGGATATAAAAAGGGTTGGATGCTTGTATAGGGTTTCGACCTTAAAACAAGTTGAAAAGAATGATATTCCAATGCAAAGAATATCATGTGGAAATTTTATAAAATCACACAACAATTGGAAATTAACAAAAGAATATATAGAATTGGGAGTATCTGGATATAAACTTAGTGAATCTAAAAGAGATGTTCTGCAAGACATAAAAAAAGATGTATTAAATAAAGAAATAGATATATTACTTGTTTTTATGTTTGATAGAATTGGAAGAAGGGAAGAAGAAACACCTTTTGTTGTAGAATGGTTAATTAATGAAGGTATTGAAGTATGGTCTGTAAAAGAGGGACAAAGAAAAATAGAAAATAGAGCCGATAAATTAATTAACTATCTTACATATTGGCAAGCAGGAGGAGAAAGTGAAAAGACTTCAATCAGAGTAAGAGAAGTACAAGTTCAAATGGCAGAAAAAGGAATACTTACTTATGGAGGAAAAAGGAATGCACCTTTTGGCTATGATTTTATTAAAAGTGGAACATATACAAAAAAAGGAGTAGAAAGACAAAAACTTATAATCAATAAAACAGAAGCGGAAATAGTAAAAGAAATATTTAGTTTATATGTAAAAAGAGGTTATGGAATTGGAAGAATAGCAAAATATCTTAATGATAAAGGAATAAAACCTAGAAGATCTGAACTATGGAGTATATCTTCAGTAGGAAGTATGTTAAGAAATCCTATATATATGGGATTCCCAGCATATAGAAAAAAGACAACGGTAAATGTAGCAATATCAAAAAAACAACCATTCGATACATGGATATTACCAGAAAAAAGAGTAAATGACTTAGTTATAGTAGATGAAGAAATCTGGTGGAAAGCTAAAAAAATTAGGGATTGTAGAAATGACAAATCAAATTATAATGATAAAAAAGAAGATATAAAACCTAGACAAACAAAATCTGAATTACTATTTATTGGGATGATAAGATGTGGCGAATGTGGATATGCTTTTATGACAGCAGGATCAAAAAAGAAAAATAAAAATGGTGATATCGTAAAACATTCATATTATAGATGTAGTAGCACAAGAGTTACTAATACTTGTGGATTGAAAGAAAAGAATAAAAGAAAAGAAGTTGTTGAAGAAGTAGTTCTAAAATGTGTTTATGATTTTTTAGATAGTTTAGGACAAATAGATTTATCAAAGGCTATAAAAAAAGGAGTATTGAATAGTTGTGAGAATGAAGAAAAAGAACTAAAAAGATGTGAAAAAGAACTTGAAGAAGTTGAAGCTAATATAAAAGTATTAAAAGATGAGATTATTAAGACGTTGACAGGAGAAAGTAACTTTACAGCAGAATTGTTAAACGAACTAATAGAAGAAAAAGAAGCAAAAAAGTTAGAATTGAAGAATGAATTTGAAAGTAAAATAAATCAAAAAAAATTAGAGGATGAAGAGCTATTACAGATTAAAAATAGAATTCCAGTATGGAGAAAAGAGTTTGAGAGAGCTGATTTAGATGTAAAGAAAATGTTACTTTCAGAGATAATTAAGGAAGTTAGAATCTTCAATAATAGATATGAAATAGATTTTAGATTGCAATTAAATGAATATATGAAAGAAAAAAATAAAATTAATGATAATAATGAATTGAAATATAAAGAGTCAAAGCTTGTTGAAAATACAATTTCAATAAAATTGGAAGAATAGAAACAAACTTTTTTATTCTTCCAAAAAAAGTTTGAAAAGTATATATACTGGGGTGAAATCACCTGGATGAGAAAATAGTACAACCCATTTACCTCTATAATCATTAAGATTAATATTACCCATAGTAGTTTGAGCTTCAAAATCTGGTGCATACATACCAATTTTTATATTTCCGTTCATCATTATTTCATAATCCATAAAAATAACCTCCAATCATTTTTTATATAATATGTAAGTTATTATAATTTGTTTCCAAGGGGACAATAGAATCTTAAAATATATCAAAGTAACCATAAAGAGTTGACGCGCCGAGAGATTATTTTTTAATTTATGTTAAGTTGGTGCCAATGTCAAAGAATCATCAATTAAGTTTACAATATACAATACAAAAATAAATAAAGATGTATTTTTATAAATAAGAAAAAATAGAAAAATTGTTTAAAATAATAATTCCCCAAAATGTTTAATCTACATAAAAAATCAAGATATGGATATACTAAAAAAATGAAAGAAGGTGATAAAATGGAAATAAATCAAAAAATTAATTGTACAGTACAAAGCTGTAAATTTAATAATGAAGAGAAGCAAATATGTGAACTAAAACAAATTATAGTAACACCAACAAGCAATTGTAATACTAAAGATTGTGATGAATCTATGTGTGGTAGTTATGAGAATGGTAATTCATACTAATATATAAAATAGTATATTAGTATGAAAAAATGTAAGGTGTTATGTTACATTAAATATATAATAGAATTATTGATTTGGTTTTATATATTACAATAATATAAAATATATAAAAGTTTTAATTATATATAATTAATAATATGTTAAATTATGAATAATCCCAAGTTATTAGTAAAAGTGAATTGAACCCAAAATGTTAGGTAAAATAACATTGAGGGTTTTAGTAATGTTAAGATTTAGTAAAATCTTAACATTACACATAAATATATTTTATATATAAATATTTATATAAATAATTATTGACTTTATTGATAAATAGAAATAAAATAGGCTTAGTTTAGTAATATTAACTATTCAAGGTAAAAGTTAAAGGAGGAAAATATATGCCATTAGTAACAACTAAGGAAATGTTTGAAAAATCAATGAAAGAGAAATTTGCTATAGGAGCATTTAATGTAAATAATATGGAAATAATTCAAGGAATTGTAGATGCTGCAGCAGAGGAAAAGTCACCAGTCATACTTCAAGCATCACATGGAGCAATAAAATATGCTAGAATTCCATACTTAAGAAAGATGATAGAAGCAGCATTAGAAGAAAATGATATTCCAATTGCACTTCATTTAGACCATGGACCAGATTTTGAAACATGTAAAATGTGTATTGATAATGGTTTTACATCTGTTATGATAGATGGTTCTAAATATGATTTTGAAGAAAACGTAGCTTTAACTAAGAAAGTAGTAGATTATGCACATAGTAAAGGTGTTGTAGTAGAAGCAGAACTTGGAAAATTAGCAGGAATAGAAGATGATGTTAATGTATCTGAAGAGGATGCTATGTACACAGATCCTGAGCAAGCAAAAGAATTTGTAGAAAGAACAGGATGTGATTCTTTAGCAATTGCTATAGGAACAAGTCATGGTGCATATAAATTTAAAGGTGAGGCAAGATTAAGATTTGATATATTAACAAAAATAAAAGAATTAATACCAAATACTCCAATAGTATTACATGGTGCATCTACTGTTATACCAGAATTAGTTGCAACTTGTAATAAATATGGGGGAGATATACCAGGAGCAAAAGGTGTTCCTGATGAAATGTTACATGAAGCAAGTATATCAGGTGTATCTAAAATAAATGTAGATACAGATTTAAGACTTGCAATGACTTCAGAAATTAGAAAAGTATTTGCTGAAGAACCTAAAGTATTTGACCCTAGAAAATATTTAACACCAGCAAGAGAGTCAATAAAAAATACTGTTAAACATAAAATAAAAGATGTATTTGGTTCAAGTAATAAAATTTAAAAAAGTGTATTGTATAAATATAAGTTATTAAAAATTATAAAATATCATTTAGACTATAAAAATAATGTAATAAGAAGTGTGTAAGTTAAATATAACAAAACTTACACACTTCTTATTACATTATTTTGTACTTTTAAATTATTTAGAAAATTTGCCCATAAAAGATTGTTTACTATTTAGATATATTTAGCTAATAATTATTCTTTAATGCTCTTCTAATTTTCATTTCAGCATCTTTTTTTGCAATATCTTCACGTTTATCGTATAATTTTTTTCCTTTTCCAATACCTAATTCTAATTTAACCAAACTGCCTTTAAAATATAAACTAATAGGAACTAGAGTATACCCTTTTTGATTAATAAGACCGAATTAACTTATTTATTTCTCTTTTATTTAAAAGTAACTTTCTTTCTCTTAAAGGGTCTTTATTAAAGATATTTCCATGTTCATATGGACTTATATGCATAGAATATACTAAAACTTCGCCATATTTAGTAATGGATGCATAACTATCTTTTAAATTTACTTTTCCAGCTCTAATAGATTTTATTTCAGTTCCTGTAAGTACAATACCCGCTTCTAAAGTATCTATTATATTATAATTATGTCTAGCAGTAGGATTTTTTGCAATTAATTTATTCATAATATTAAACCTCTTAAAAATAATTTTTAAATATTATATCATAGAAAAATAAATAATGAAATAGTGATATATGTTTTTATTAATTAAAACTATGTTATATATTAAAAGTATGTATTAAAATCCAATATATACTATTTTAATTTTAGTTAAAACATAATTCATGTTTACAAATTATAAAAAAACATGAATTATAGTTTTTTACATTATTAGTTTAAAGAAATTTAAAATAGTATATATTGAATTTTATAGATTCTGTATACTTTAAGATAAACATAATGATAAATTCAACTATTCATCATCATGATTGTTATAACTACTTTGTCTTGTAGAATAATACCAAATTAAAGCAATTATAGCTAAAACAACTATACCTACAACTATCCAAGTCCAAGCATTATTTCCCATGTTACCTACAAAACCACCGAGTGGCAGCATCAGCAGATGTTCTAGTAGCTGTGTAACTATCATTTGTTCTAGTATTCATATTTCCAGCATTTGTATCTCTATTCATATCATTTACAGTATTTTCTGTAGCATTTCCTACAGTGTTAATACCTGTTCTAACTGCACCAGTAGCATCTTTAGCAGTGTCTTCTACAACATTTTCAGCACCACCAACAACATTTCTTACATCATTTACTGCATTATTCATTTGATTTGCGAATACAGAAGAGAATGAAAAAAGAAAACAAATTGATAATATTAAAGTTAATGATATTACTATTTTCTTCATAAAAACCTCCTTATAAATTTATGACTTAAAAAAATCAAGTTCAATATTAGTATTAATTTAAAAATGTAAAATATACATAAAAAAAAACTCTATTTTGTAAAAAAATAGAGTTTTTAGAAATATATAGAAAAATTATCTTAAACGTATTAAAATTGCAATAGCTAGAAAAATAATAACAACACCAACTGTAATTAATAAAATATTTAAAATATTTGTAAGTCCAAGATTAGATTCTGGCATATTATCTAAAGTAGTTACTGTTGTAGTTGATTGAGAACTAGAAGTTGTGCTACTAGTGTTTGTATTTGATGAAGTATTTGTAGCCAAAACATTATTTATACAAAAACATAATAATATAAAAATTATTAAAATTACTTTAAAAAATTTTGACATTTTTTGCCCTCCTAAATCTATAAACTAATAAATAGTTTTTATCTATAGTATGTTAATATAATATCATAATAAAATATGAAAAGTCTAGTAGTTTATTAAAAAACATGAAAAAATGTTATTATATTCTTGTGATTAGAAGTTAAATAGATTATTATATACATAAATAGATAAATATCTTATATATAGAATGATGATAGTTGGAAGGAAATGATGCAAAAGAAATCCTAAAAGTAATTGGCAATTATTCAAAAGCATTAGATTTATTAGATGATTATGATCATACAACGTTAGAGAAAATAAATGGAAATATAGATGAAAGAAATTTAGGAGGAATATAAAATGAGTTATGAATATATTTTTTTTGATTTTGATGGTACACTAGTTAATACTGTAGAAGGAACGGCAAAATCAGCCCAATATGCACTTAATCAATTATCTATAAATACAGATAATATAGAAAATCTAGGAAAAATTTTTTGTGGACCACCACTAAAAGAATCTTTCTCAAAATTCTTAACAAATGAAGATGATATAAAAAGAGCAATTGAACTATATAAAAGTTATCAAGCTGAAAATACAATTGAACTTTCTAAAATATATGATGGAATAAAAGAATTATTAGAAAGATTAAAGGACAAAGGGAAGAGTCTAAATGTTGTTACTTTAAAATCAAGAGAGACTACAATAAAGATTTTAAAATTTTTAGGAATAGACCAATATTTTGACAATATTATAGGTATGTGTATTAAGTTCCCAAACCAAAATAAAAGAGAAATGTTAAAATATGTAACACAAGAAATTGATTCAAATAAAGCAATAATGATAGGCGATAGAAAAAGTGATATTGAGGCAGGAAATTATTGTGAGATAGATACAATAGCTGTTTTATATGGAATGGATTCTTTTGAAATATTGTCAACAGTAAACCCTACTTTTCTTGCAAAAAATACAAATGAAATATACAAGATTATATGCCAAGAAAAGTAAGACAATAATAGGCAAGAATTAAAATATAAAGTTTGTGACAGCATTCGTGTAATTGACATTTATGTTTACTAAAAAACGAAAAAAAGCGAACAAATTACACGAATTTGTTTGGTATATTACACGAAATTTTAGGTTGATAATAGTCATAATAAAAATATAAAGGAGGCAAAAAATGTTTAAATTACACTCAGAATACAAGCCAACAGGAGACCAACCAAAAGCAATAGAATATTTAAGTAAAGGAATAATGGAAGGTAAGAAATTCCAGACACTTCTAGGAGTTACAGGCTCACGGAAAAACTTTTACAATGGCAAATATAATACAAAAAGTGCAAAAACCAACACTTATTTTAGCACATAATAAGACCTTAGCAGGACAACTTTATAGTGAGTTCAAAGAGTTCTTTCCAGAGAATAACGTTGAATACTTCGTTAGTTATTACGATTATTATCAACCAGAAAGCTATTTACCCGCTTCTGACACATATATAGAAAAAGATTCATCTATAAATGACGAAATAGATAAACTACGTCATTCTGCAACAGCTTCACTTTTTGAAACAAAAGATGTAATTATAGTAGCATCTGTATCATGTATATATGGACTTCGGAGACCCTATCGATTATGAACATATGATTGTATCATTAAGACCAGGAATGAAAAAAGAAAGAAATGAAGTATTAAAAAAGCTAATTACTATGCAATATACAAGAAATGAATTAGATTTTAAACGTGGTACATTTAGAGCAAAAGGAGATATAGTAGAAATATATCCATCAGACCAAAATGAATCTGCAATTAGGGTAGAGTTCTGGGATGATGAAATAGAAAAGATATCAGAAATAAATCCATTAACAGGAAAAGTTATAGCTACAAGAACTCATGTTATGATATTTCCAAATTCACACTATGTAACAACAAGTGATAAAATGGAAAGAGCAATAAACACAATAGAAGCGGAATTAGAGGAAAGAATAAAGTATTTTAAAGACAATAATAAACTAATTGAAGCACAAAGAATAGAAGAAAGAACAAATTTTGATATAGAAATGATGAAAGAGACAGGCTTTTGTCAAGGAATAGAAAATTATTCAAGACATATTAGTGGTAGAGAAAAGGGAAGTCCACCATTTACATTATTCGATTATTTTCCAGATGATTTTTTATTACTAATAGATGAATCTCATGCAACAATACCACAAGTAAGAGCTATGTATAATGGTGATAAGGCAAGAAAAGAATCATTAGTAAATTATGGATTTAGACTTCCATCTGCATTTGATAATAGACCTCTTAAATTTGATGAATTTGAACAAAGAATAAACCAAGTGGTTTTTGTTAGTGCAACACCAGCAGATTATGAAAAAGACCATTCTAAAAGTAATGTAGTAGAACAAATTATAAGACCAACTGGACTTTTAGATCCAAAGATAGAAGTAAAACCAGTTACAAATCAAGTAGACGATTTAATAGAACAAATAAGAGAAAGAGTAGAAAAGAAAGAAAGAGTATTAGTAACAACACTTACTAAAAAAATGGCAGAAGATTTAACTTCCTATCTTGCAAGTCTTGATATAAAAGTAAGATATATGCATTCTGAAATAAAGGCATTAGAAAGAATGGAAATTATAAGGGATTTAAGATTAGGTGAGTTTGATGTATTAGTAGGAATAAACCTTTTAAGAGAAGGTTTAGATATTCCAGAAGTATCTTTAGTTGCAATACTAGATGCAGATAAAGAAGGATTCTTACGTTCAGAAAGAAGTTTAATACAAACAATTGGTCGTGCTGCTAGAAATACAGAAGGAAAAGTTATAATGTATGCAGATGAATTAACAGATAGTATGGAAAAAGCAATAAGTGAAACAAATCGTAGACGTAAAATACAAATGGAATATAATAAAGAACATGGAATTACACCACAAACTATTAAAAAATCTGTAAGAGAAGTAATAAAAGCAAGTATTATAGAAGATATGAAAACAGAATATAAGATAGAAAAAGATATAGATATTAAAGAATTGATTTCTAAATTAACAGATGAAATGTTAGCACATGCCGCTTCTATGGAATTTGAAAAAGCTGCAGAATTAAGAGATAAGATAAAAGAGTTAGAGAGGACTTTGTAAAAGCTTAATATAATAAAACAAAAACAATAACTGTGAAGAACGGTTTCAATTTGACTATATTCATATTTTGTGTTATCGTAGTGTAATACTCTAAAAATTTAGGAGGATTTATTTATGGTGAACACACAAAAACAACCAAGGGCAGAGAAGTTTCGAGCTAAGCAGGAAGCTATCTTGGAACAGTGTAAAATCTGCCGAAGCCAAAACCGTCATTTTCCGCCAACAACGGAAAGATGTTATCATTGTCATAATGGACAACGCATGAGATATCTGGAGAATGAGTATTCGGATGTAACTGGATGGTCTCATGAACAGTGGCAGGAACAGAAACCATAAAGTCCCACAGAGATTTATCTCTAACTATGAGTGCATATATGATTTGCGTTGCAAAACATTCATGTACTCTTTTTATGTTTTATAAATACTTTTTAATAAACATAAATTAAATCGTAACAAGAGTATATAATAAGATATGTGGTAGGTAAATTAAAAGCACGAAAAAATCTTTTATTAATATAAAACAAATTTCATAAATATTTAGTTAATAAATACTTATAAATCAATGTGATATACTTTTTAAAAATAAACTGTATAGTTATTATTATAAAATAAAAAAGAAATAAAACAAACTCTTGTTTTGCTATAAAAAATATAGTATAATAAAAAAGCAAAAAGTAAATTAGGGGGCATATATATGAATAATAAAATTATAATAAAAGGAGCAAAAGAGCATAACTTAAAAGACATAAATTTAGAAATACCAAAGAATAAACTAGTTGTTGTTACAGGTCTTTCTGGTTCTGGTAAATCATCACTTGCATTTGATACATTATATGCAGAAGGTCAAAGAAGATATGTGGAAAGCCTTTCTTCATATGCACGTCAATTTTTAGGATTAATGGAAAAACCAAATGTAGAATCTATAGATGGGTTATCACCAGCAATTTCAATAGATCAAAAAACAACTTCAAAAAATCCACGTTCTACAGTAGGAACAGTAACAGAAATATATGATTATATTCGTTTATTATATGCACGAATAGGTGTTCCGTATTGTCCTACTTGTGGTAAAAAAATAGAAAAACAATCAATAGACCAAATACTAGATAGCATAATGAGTTTAGAAGCGGGAAGCAAAATACAAATATTAGCACCTGTTATAAGAGGAAGAAAAGGAGAATATGTAAAGCTTTTAGAAAAATATCAAAAAGAAGGTTTTGTACGTGCAATAATAGATGGAGACTTAGTAGAACTTTCTGACGATTTAGAAATAGATAGAAAGAAAAAGCATAACATAGACATAGTAGTAGATAGACTAGTTATAAAAGAAGGCATTAGAAGCAGACTTGCAGAATCTGTAGAAGTAGCATTAAAAAATGCAGATGGATTAGTAAAAATAGATGTTGTAGGAAAAGAAGAACTTTTGTTTAGTGAAAATTATGCATGTCCAGATTGTGGTTTTAGTTTTCCAGAATTAACACCTAGCATGTTTTCTTTTAATAATCCATTTGGAGCATGTCCTAGCTGTACAGGTATAGGTTTTTTAATGAAGATAGATGAAGATTTAATAATTCCAGATAAAAATAAAACTTTATATGATGGTGTTAAAGCTTTTGGTGCAAGTACCATGAAAAAAGGCGACACTATGGCAAAAATGTATTTTGAAAGTATAGCTAAACATTATAATGTAGATATCTCAAAACCTATTAATAAGCTTCCTCGTGAGTTTTTAGATAAAATATTATATGGTACAGGTGATGAAAAAATAGATTTCGAATATGTATCTCCAGCAGGTACAAGAAAATATACAGCTCCATTTGAGGGAGTTATTCCTACACTTACTAGACGTCATAATGAAACAAAATCTCAAGGTATGCGTGATTTTTATGAAATGTATATGAGTAATTCTGATTGTGACCATTGTCATGGGGCAAGACTAAAAGAAGAAGTATTAGCTGTTAAAGTAGGAGATAAAAATATTAATGAATTAACAAATATGCCTATTAACAAAATAAAAGATTATATTAACAGTTTAAAATTAACTAAAACAGAAAGTATGATATCAGAACAAATACTAAAAGAAATGAATAAAAGACTTCAATTTTTAATGGATGTGGGCCTTGAGTATTTAACATTATCTAGAAGTGCTGGAACATTATCTGGAGGAGAAGCACAACGTATTCGTTTAGCTACTCAGATTGGTTCTGGATTATCTGGTGTACTATATATATTAGATGAACCAAGTATAGGATTACATCAAAGAGATAATGATAAGTTACTAGCAACTTTAAAAAAATTAAGAGATTTAGGAAATACACTTATAGTAGTAGAACATGATGAAGATACAATGTATGCTGCAGACCAAATTATAGATATAGGACCAGGTGCAGGTGTACATGGAGGAAATGTAATGGCACAAGGAACTGCTGAAGAAATTAAATTAATTAAAGGTTCTATTACAGGTGAATATTTAAGTGGTAGAAAACAAATAGAAGTTCCAAAGAAAAGAAGAAAACCAGTAAAAGGAAAATCTATAGAAATAATAGGTGCAAAAGAAAATAATTTAAAAAACATTAATGTTAAATTTCCACTAGGATTATTTACATGTGTTACAGGAGTATCTGGTTCAGGTAAGAGTACACTTGTAAATGAAATATTATATAAAACAATTGCAAAAGAAATAAATAAATCAAATGAAAAACCTGGTCAGTGTAAAACTATAAAGGGTATAGAAAATATAGATAAAATTATAAATATAGACCAATCACCAATTGGGAGAACACCACGTTCTAACCCTGCTACTTATACAGGTGTATTCGATATAATTCGTGATATTTTTGCAGGAACTAATGAAGCTAAAATGAGAGGATATCAAAAAGGAAGATTTAGCTTTAATGTACCAGGAGGAAGATGTGAAAGTTGTTCTGGTGATGGACTCCTAAAAATAGAAATGCATTTTTTACCAGATATTTATGTACCATGTGAAGTATGCAATGGTAAAAGATATAATCATGAAACTTTAGAAGTAAAATATAAAGGAAAAACTATAGCAGATGTATTAGATATGACTGTAGAAGAATCTTTAGTATTTTTCGAAAATATCCCTAAGATAAAACAAAAGATTCAAACATTATATGATGTAGGACTTGGCTATATAAAGCTAGGACAACCATCTACAACATTATCTGGAGGAGAAGCACAACGTGTGAAACTTGCCACAGAACTTTCTAAAAGAGCAACTGGTAAAACATTATATATATTAGATGAACCAACAACAGGTCTTCATATTGCAGATGTTCACAAATTAGTAAACATATTACAAAGACTTGTAGACACTGGTAATAGCATCATTGTAATAGAACACAATTTAGATTTAATAAAAACATGTGACCATATTATAGACCTAGGACCAGAAGGAGGAGATGGGGGAGGAGAAGTAATAGGTATTGGTACCCCAGAACAAATTGTTAAAAATGAGAAGAGTTATACAGGGAAGTTTTTGAAGAAATATTTAGAAAAATAGAAGCGGTGGACAAGGGGACGGTTCTCTTGTCCATTTTGTGTGGAGATAAAATCATAAAAAAATTTTTGTTGTGTATATTTAAGTGATTTCAATAGTTGCATAGTTTTTTGATAGTGAAAATTTGCTGTAAAAAATTTATATAACTATTAATACAAGCGTATTATACAATTTTGAAAAATAATTTTATCCTGTTTTTGTGTTATATTAGAAGTTTCTAAAAGTACAATAAGTAATTATGAAAAAAGATAAAGATTTTGAAATAGAAAAATGGACAAGAGAACCGTCCCCTTGTCCATTAAAATTAATCACAGTTTTTATTATTTTTTTGGCTATTATTTTTATTGTTGTTCTTGTTGTTATTTCTGTTTTGGTTGTTTTGATTATTTTTTTCTGACATAATCTTACACCTCCATTCGTGATATTAATATTGTGAACCAAATTTTAAAAAATATACAGAAAAATTTACAGTTGTTAAAATTAATATTTTGATATATAATACTAGAAATGTTAACTAATAAAAAATAATAACATATTATACTATAAACAAAATTTTTTGAAATTAATAAACAAAGAATTACATTTTCAAATGTTTTAACCAGATTAAATGTCAAAAATGTTTGGGTTTGTTTAAAAGAAAAAACTTTTGGAGGGAATAAAAATTGGAAGAGATTAATAGTAAATTGGAAGAATTTAATAAATATATTGTAAATAGAAAAGTAGCAATAATAGGTATTGGTGTTAGTAATATACCGCTTCTAGAATATTTTAACAAAAAAGGTGCAAAAGTTACAGTTTTTGACAGAAGAGCTATAGAGAATATAGACAAAAATATTATAGAAACAATTTCAAATTATGGTATGGATATGTCTTTTGGAGTAGACTATCTTTCAAAATTACATGGATTTGATATTATATTTCGTTCACCAAGTTGTAGACCAGATACTAAAGAAATAGAAGAAGAAGTAAATCGAGGTGCAATATTAACATCTGAAATTGAGATGCTTTTAGAACTTTGTCCAGGAACAGTAATAGGAATTACAGGAAGTGATGGTAAAACAACAACAACAAGTTTAATTTATGAAGTAATTAAACAAAAAGGATATAATTGTTATTTAGGAGGAAATATAGGAATTCCATTATTTACAAAAGTGGAAGAAATGAAAAAAGATGATATTGTTATATTAGAATTAAGTAGTTTCCAATTAATGAATATGCAAATAAGTCCTGATATTTCTGTTATAACTAATATAACACCAAATCATTTAGATATACATAAATCATATGAAGAATATATAGAAAGTAAGAAAAATATTTTTAAATATCAAAATAAAGATGGAATATTAATTTTGAATTATGATAATGATATTACTAGACAGTTTGAAAAAGAAGCAAATGGAAAAGTAATATTTTTTAGTAGTAAAGAAAAATTAGAAAATGGAATTATCTATGATGATGAGAAAATAAAATCTTGTGAAAATGGAATAAGACGACATATTTTAAATACTAAAAATATTTATATAAAAGGTATACACAATTTTGAAAATATATGTGCAGCAATATCTGCAACAGTAACATTGGTAGATATAGATACACAAAATAAAACTATATCTGAATTTAAAGGTGTACATCATAGACTAGAATTTGTAAGAGATATAAATGGTGTAAAATGGTATAATGATTCAGCAAGTTCTTCTCCTACAAGAACTATAGCAGGAATAAATGCATTTAGTGAAGAGATTACATTAATAACTGGTGGATATGATAAAAATTTAGATTATACTCCTATGGCAAAGCCTATTGTAGATAAAGTAAAAACTTTACTTTTAATAGGTCAAACATCAGGTAAAATTTATAATGCAGTAAAAGAAGAAATGAATAAACAAAATAAAGTTGTAGAAATATATAAATGTGGTAGTTTAGAAGAATGTGTAGATATAGCAAATGAGCTTACAAATGCAGGGGAAGTTGTTTTATTTTCACCTGGTAGTGCTAGTTTTGATATGTTTAAAAATGCATATCAAAGAGGAGATATGTTCAAAGAATTGGTAAATAAAGTAGAAGAATAAATACAAAAGTAAAGACTTTTCTATTAACATAAGTAATGGTATATAGGTAATTGAGATTCATAGTATATATAAATGAATATATTATAAAATATAAAGTAAATGTGTAACAAATTCATTATAAAATGCATAATATAAAGCATAATATAAAATCAGGAGGTAATAATATGTATTATAATGAATACGAAGATTATATGAGAAGTGTTCTTGGATATAATAACAGAAATAATGCAAATTCATATAATGAAAATTACGAACAAAACTATTATACTATGCCTACATACAATAATAATACTAGAATGGTAAAAGATAATATAGAAGACCTTTTCCCAGATATTTATAAAATTATTAATCCAATGGTATGTAAAGTTTGTCAAAATAATACAAGACCTATAACAAATGAATTAGTAGAACAAATGACAATGGAAGTATATAATAATATAGAAGCAGATGAAATAAATGTAGTTAATGTAAATATAGAAACAAGAGAATCAAATAATTCTAAAACAATAAATCAAAAACAAACTGAAAATAGGGAAGTTAAAGACTCCAAAAAGCAATCAGAAAATACAGAAAACAGAAGTATTACTGAATCAAGAGCACCAAGACCAAACAATCCATTATTACGAGATTTAATTAAAATATTAATTTTAAATCAATTACTAGGTGGAGGAATTTTCCCAGGTAGACCACCTATGAGACCACCATTTCCAGGACCAGGAGTTCCAGGTATTCCACCAAGACCACCTGTAAGACCACCATTCCCAGGTCAAGGCCCAAGACCAGGAATGAGAGATTTTGAATATGATGAATATATAAATTTTTAAAAAAATTTTTTACAAGATATGCAAAATATAACCTGCATATCTTTTTATTATCTGCAAAAAATAATAATATTATTTTTAAAATTATTAAAATAATATTTTTTATAATTTAAAAATAAAAAAGCTCAAAATATATTCTTATTTTGGGCTAAAAACAAATAAAAAGGTAGGTAAAGTTATTATGAAAGTAAAAGAATGTATGTGTAATGATGTAAAGTTTGTTACTCCTAATACAACAGTATGTGATTGTGCAAAATTAATGTGTAATAGTCATATTGGATGTGTTCCTGTATGTGATGATTCTAAAAATGTTGTTGGTGTTGTTACAGATAGGGATGTTATTTTGCGTGCTCTAGCATGTGACAAAGATTATAAAACTATTCCAGTTAGTGATATTATGACTTGTAAAGTATGTTGTTGTGATGCAAATAGTGATATTAAAGAAGCTGAAAAGCTAATGTCACAAAATGCAATTAGAAGATTACCTGTAATAGAAAATAATCAAATTATAGGAATCTTAACAATAGGTGATTTAGCTAAAAATCAAAATGTAAATACAGAAGGTGTTTGTGATACTTTAGAAAATATTTGTGATTGTAAAAGTAAAAATGCAGAATAATCAATTGTTTTAATGTAAATAGAATTTCTATAATAGTGAAATATCATATTTTTGATTTATTACTATGTTTCTTTGTTACTTTTATTATTGCATCTATGGTGTGTGTTTTTGTACAGTTAATATCTGATGACAATATTGATTCCTAAGAAGAAGGACCTCAAATGAGAATACAAATTCATTAATGGATTTTGTATTCTTATTATTTATATAATAAGAATACAATTCAACTTACTTAATCAAAAATAATGACTAGTGTTAGGAAACACTTTCCTATGTGAAGGAAAAATCTCAAAGTACTATATGTCTCCCAATCAACTAAATAATAAAACATAGATATCAATATAAAATTTCTATAAAAAAGTCGATGATTATGGAATAAAATTCTTAAAATAACATAAAATAAATAATAGAGGTATTACATATGGTTGTAGATATGAACTATTGGACTAAAGTCCTAAGAAAATTATTTATTTTAATATTAATGATAATACGGTGTATATTTAGGTTTTAAATTAGCAATATTTTATATGCCTTTTTTAATTGCATTTGTACTTTCTATGTTAATAGAACCAGTAATACGTTTCTTTATGAGGAAAATCAAATTAAAAAGAAGGACAAGCGCTATAATAGTTTTTGTAATAGTAATTGGTATAATAACTGGACTAATAGCATGGGGAGTAATTACATTAATTCAAGAAGCATCAAATATGTTAACAGGACTTAACGAATATTTTGAAAAAGCATATATGCAAATTCAAAATCTAATTTCAAAACCAGAATTTAATAAAATACAAATACCAGAAGAAATACAAAAAATAGTTCAAAATGGAGCAGGAGATTTTTTAGACACATTATCAAATTGGTTAAAAACAGGGTTAACTAAAGTATTAAACACATTAACTTCACTACCAACTATTGGATTTTATATAATAATTTGTGTATTATCATTATATTTCATTTGTACAGATAAAATATATATGTTAGATCAATTAGACCATCATTTACCTGAAACATGGGTGAAAAGACTTATAAAACATATAAAAGAAATTGCAAAAGCATTGGGGTGTTATTTAAAAGCTCAATCAATTCTAATACTAATTTCTTTTGTTATATCATTAATAGGTTTGTATATTTTTAATTTTATAGGATTAAATGTACAGTTTCCATTAATGGCTGCATTAGGAATAGGATTTGTTGATGCACTTCCTATATTTGGTTCTGGAACAGTAATGGTACCTTGGGCAATAATATCTGCTTGTAATGGAGATTTTAAACTTGCACTTGCAATACTTGGATTATGGGCTTTAATGAGTATTATAAGACAACTAATAGAACCTAAAATAGTTAGTAAGCAAATTGGTATTCATCCAATATTTACTTTAATTGCTATGTATACAGGATTTAAATTTATAGGTATTTTTGGAATGCTTATTGGACCAATCATTCTAATTGTTTTAAAAAATATTTTCTCTACTATTTTAGACAAAGGAATAATGAAATCGATATTTGAAAGAGAGTAAAATATCAAAGACAAAAAATCAGTCGCATTTCAAAAATGATTCTGATTTTTTGTCTTTGTCTGGATGAAAACATATTTGTTTAAAATTAAAATATGTTAGAAGTTGGAATATATGAATCATCAGGAGGGTAGACATATTCATCATTTGGCTTATTTGTTTGTTTTATATTTGTAACTTCAATAATTGGTATTTCTCCATGATAACTTCCTTTTGTTATTTTACCTTCAATTTCTATCCAAGTATTATCTGCAAAATTTTTAGATAAGTTACTATGGCATAAAAAACCAACAACTACAGTTTGGAAGTCTGAACTAATAACCATGTTTCTTCCTAATACAAATTGTTCTTCAGAAAAGTCATATACTCTATAAACAAATCCAGTAAATTTAATGCTTTGACCTTCATATAAACTTAAATTATTATGAACTTCATTTAGTACATTTGTATAATTTTTATTATTTAATTCATTAACTTTTCCAGAAACTAATCCATCATTAACCTTAGAAATACCAATATTTGAACCAAAGATTTTATAAGCAATAATTCCACATATAACTAGAATTATAATGAGTAAAACAATAAAAAAGTTTTTTATTAGTTTGTTTCCATTTATTTTTAAATTATATATAAACATAGAACAACCTTCTTTCCTAGTAAATAAGTCATTTTAATAAATAATATTCTGAAAAGAGAAATATATACCATGTAATTTTACTACTTTATATAATTTCTAAATTTTTCTTGAAAAATATCATTATTAAAATAAATAAAAAATTTTAGTAGAACTAATAGTAAAATCTAAAGTAAAACAAAAAATATTTTACTTTAAAAATGGCAAAGTAAAAAAAATTTAAGAAGTAGAAATAAAAAGATGAACTATATCTATAGTGAAAATTATAACAATTTATACTTGCTAAAAATAACAAAGAGTGGTATATTACTATGGAAGTAATAAAACATATATACATAAGATAGAAAGGGAGAAAATAAATGGGTATATTTAGCAATGTATTTAAATCTTATAGTGAGAAAGAAGTTAAGAGAGTTATGCCAATTGTAGCAAGCATTAATGAATTAGAAGAATCTATAAGTAAATTGTCTGATGAAGAATTAAGAAATAAAACAGCAGAATTTAAAAATAAATTACAAGAAGGAAAAACTTTAGATGATATATTACCTGAAAGCTTTGCTGTAGTAAGAGAAGCTTCTAAAAGAGTTTTAGGATTAAGACATTTTGATGTTCAATTAATAGGTGGTATTATTCTACATCAAGGTAGAATTGCAGAAATGAAAACAGGTGAAGGAAAAACACTTGTTGCAACACTTCCAGCATATTTAAATGCATTAACAGGTGAAGGTGTTCATGTAATTACTGTAAACGATTACCTAGCTAAAAGAGATAGTGAATGGATGGGTAAATTATATAGATTTTTAGGATTAACAGTTGGCCTTATTATAAATGGAATGAATCCAAAAGAAAAACAAGAGGCATATAATTGTGATATTACATATGGAACAAATAATGAATTTGGATTTGATTATCTAAGAGATAACATGGTTATTTATAAAAATCAATTAGTACAAAGAAAATTAGCATATGCTATTGTAGATGAAATTGATAGTATTTTAGTTGATGAGGCTCGTACACCACTTATTATTTCTGGTAGAGCAAGTGCATCATCAAATCTATATAAAAAAGCTGATAGTTTTGTTAGAAAATTAACTCCAAAAATAATTGTAGAAGAGGATGTTAAAGATTATGAACAAGCTGAAGATAATGAAAAATTTGATTATATCGTAGATTTAAAAGCAAAGTCTGCAACTCTTACACGGAAAAGGTATAGAAAAAGCAGAAAAGGAATTTGGAATATCTAATTTTAACGATTTAGATAATTCTGAATTAGTTCATAATGTAAACCAAGCATTAAGAGCATATGGAATTATGAAAAAAGATGTTGATTATATAGTAAAAGACGGAGAAGTTTTAATAGTAGATGAATTTACAGGAAGAATTATGTATGGAAGAAGATATAACAATGGATTACATCAAGCAATTGAAGCAAAAGAAAAGGTTAAAATTGCAGATGAATCTAAAACTTTAGCAACAATTACATTCCAGAACTATTTTAGAATGTATAATAAATTATCTGGAATGACTGGTACTGCTATGACAGAAGAAAATGAGTTCCAAGAAATATATAAATTAGATGTTATAGAAATTCCAACAAATAAACCAATGGTTAGAAAAGATAATTCAGATATAATTTATAAAAATGAAGATGCTAAATTTAGAGCTGTAATAAAAGATATAAAGGAAAGTCACAAAAAAGGACAACCAGTTCTAGTAGGTACTGTATCTATTAGTAAATCAGAAAAATTAAGTAATTTACTAAATAAAGAAGGAATACCTCATGTGGTATTAAATGCAAAATATCATGAAAAAGAAGCTGAAATAGTTGCACAAGCTGGTAAACCAGGAGCAGTAACAATAGCAACAAACATGGCAGGTCGTGGTACAGATATTATGCTTGGAGGTAATAGTGAATATTTAGCAAAACAAGAAATGAGAAAATTAAATTATTCTGGGGAACAAATAGAACAAGCTACTGCATTTAATGAAACAGACAATAAAGAAATTTTGGATGCAAGAACTAAATTTAGAGAATTAGAAAAGAAATATGATGAGCAAATAAAAGATGAAAAACAAAAAGTAATTGAAGCTGGTGGTTTAAAAATTATTGGTACAGAAAGACATGAATCAAGAAGAATTGATAATCAGCTTCGTGGGCGTAGCGGTCGTCAAGGAGACCCAGGAGAATCTAGATTCTATATTGGATTAGATGATGATTTAATGAAGATATTTGGTGGAAATACAATATCAAAAGTATATAATACATTAGGTGCAGATGAAGATATGCCAATTGAATCAAGGCTTATATCAAAATCTGTAGAATCTGCTCAAAAGAAAGTAGAAGATAGAAACTTTAGTATAAGAAAACATGTACTTCAATATGATGATGTTATGAATACACAAAGAGAAATTATATATAAACAAAGAAGAGATGTTTTAGATGGAGAAAATTTAAAAGAAAACATTTTAAAAATGATGAATTCTTCTATAGAAAACTTAGTAGAAGTATATACTGGCGATGTAGAAAATGTAAACAAAGAAGCATTTATACAAGATATTAAAATGTCATTTGATATTGATGAATTAGAAAGTTTAAAACAAGAAAAAATAAATCCAGAAGATATAACAAATGAATTAAAAGAAAAAGTTAATAATATATATGAAGAAAAAGAAAAAGAATTTGGAGAAGAAGATTTAAGAGAACTTGAAAGAGTTGTAATGTTAAAAGTTGTGGATCAAAAATGGATGGATCATATTGATAATATGGATGAATTAAAAAATGGTATTGGTCTTCGTGCATATGGACAAAAAGACCCTGTTGTTCAATATAGAATAGAGGGATTTGATATGTTTGATGAGATGATTGAAGATATAAAAAATGAAGTATCAAAAATATTGTTACATATTCAAAAGAAAGAAGGTGTAACAAGAAAAGAAACATCTCAAATTACAAATGCCAGTTTAGAAGATACTGCAATTAATTTAGTAGATGGAAATATTTCAGAAAAAGAAGGCGGAATGAATAAAACAGTAGTTAATAAAGGTCCAAAGATTGGAAGAAATGATTTATGTCCTTGTGGTTCGGGCAAAAAGTATAAGAACTGTTGCGGAAAAAACGCTTAAATACAGGGATACAAGAAATTTCCAAAGAATAAAAAATAACAAAATTAGTTCGTTTTGTCAGCAAAAATAAAAAAATGCGAACAAAAATGACTGGGAATAAAGGAATGTAGACATAGAATATATGTTGACATTCCTTTTTTGCTGTGTGAAAATATAAAGGAATGGAGGTAAAAAATGGTAAATATCAGAAAACGTGGTAAAGTATATCAATATCAATTTGAAATAGCAAAAGTTGATGGAAAGAGAAAATACATTAGTAAATCAGGGTTTAAAACCAAAAATGAAGCTTTAATGGCGGGAATGAAAGCATATGATGAATATATAAACGGAGGTAGGACAAAAGATTCACAAATGTCATATGCAGACTACTTAGATTATTGGATGAAAGAATATTTTGAAATCAATTATAAATATTCGACGGCAAAGAGATATAAAGAAACTTTTAAAGTTCTAAAAGAAGAAATAGGAAAATACAAATTAAGTTTTATTACACCATTTTTGCTAAATCAGTCATTATTGAAAATTGCTCAAAAGTGTAAAACAAAAGAAGGAGTGAGAAATTATCAAAAAGTAATAAAGAGTTCTTTTAGAGATGCAACAAATTACTTTGGATTTTTAAAATATAATCCAGCAGTTGACTTACAAATTCCTAAAGTAATTTCATTTGAACTCAAAAAAACAGTGTAAAACATATTTATTCTCAAGAAGAAATTGATAAAATTTTATTAAGATTTAAAAATAATAATACATTTATATGTGCTTTCTTAACAGCTTGTTATACAGGAATGAGAACAGGTGAAGTATTTGCATTAACGTGGAATGATATTGATTTAGAAAACAAAATTATAAAAATAAACAAAACAGTATATTCCAAAATAAAAGATGATAAAGGAAGATGGTTTTTAGGAACAACAAAAACAAAAGGAAGTTGTAGGGAGGTTTTCATATGTGATACATTATATAAAATATTATCTAATTATAAAGAAAAACAAAAATTATTAAAAAAGAAATATGGCAGGAAGTATAAGAAATATGAACTAGAGCCGATTAAAAATAAATATGGGAAAACAAATGAATACAAAATTGTTGAAAATAAATATAAAAATTTAAAAAGTGTAGAAATGGTATTTACAAAAAATAATGGATTATATGTAGGAACAGATATTATAAAATATCCTTTTAGAATAATTCATAATGAACTCGGCATAAAAAATTGTAGATTTTATGATTTAAGGGGAAGCTATGCTACTCAAATTTTGAGAAAAGGAGCAGAAATTAGAGATGTTGCAGACATTTTAGGACATAGTAGAATCGAAACTACTGAAAATTATTATATAGCAAGTTCAGAAAAAACAAGAAAAGAGGCAAATAATATATTTGAAAAAGTAGTACAATCTGATATCATAAATGAAATAACAAAAAACTATATCAAACATTTTACTTAAAAACCGGATTTGTTTGCCAATTGAAACAGCAAATCGAGTATTATCAATATATTTTAGGAAAAACTGAAACATAAATAAAGGAAAAAATTGACAAAAGCATAATAAAATGATAAAATATTATGTAAATTTAAAAGGAGAGATACTATGCAAGTAATTAAAAATTATGATAGTGAATATCCTGTTGGAATATTGTGGAATATGGGAAGCAAATATGCTAGAGAAATGATGTTAAAAATAGCAATTATGGAAGATGTTATACAAGTAAAAATATTGGATTTAGGAGAAAAATACGAACAATTTGTATTAGATTGTTATAAAGGAGATGAAGAGGCTTATGAGGGAGGATATATATATGACAAAATCAAAAATATGAACATTAATAATAAAAAAATTGTGGTATTTGTTTTTAAGATAGATAATCCAACATATCAAAAAAGTGAAGATGGAAAAATTCAATGTATTGAAGCAAGAAAGGTAAAACAAAAAATTAGAACTGAATATGCACCTAAAATAGATGGTTATTTTTTTGATAATTTAATACATATTTCTGATAATATGGAGGAATCTAAAAGAACATTAGATACAATAAATAACTATGAAGAATATACAATAAAAGATTATGTTAGGAGAGGTTATAAAGCTATAATTAAAGAAAAAAATAAGAAACGAAGTAAATCTTATGTTAGTTTTTTAAAAGAGTTGAAAGAGGATAATAATGAAAGAGAATAATGAAAAAAATATGCTTTGATATTAGCAGGTGGAAAAGGAAGTCGTTTATGGCCTATTAGTACAACTAATAAGCCAAAACAATATTTGAATTTATATTCTGATAATATAATGATAAATGAAACTATAAAAAGAATAGAAAATCTATTTGAATATGATAATGTTTTTGTAATAACAAGTATAGAACAAAAAGAACTTGCTGAAAGATATGTAGATTATAAAATACCTAGAGAAAATATTATTTATGAGCCTATGTCTAAAAGTACAGCAATGTGTATTTTTTATGCTTCTATTAAAATATTAAACCAAAAAGGAAATGGAACAATGACAATTTTATCTTCTGATCATTATATAAGTCAACCAGAAAAACTGTTAAAAAATATTAAAGAAGGAATTAGTTTGGCGACTATAGATGAAAATTTGGTCACAATAGGAATAAAGCCTACATATCCTGCAACTGGTTTTGGATATATTAAATACAATTATGAAGATAACCTAAAATGCAATATTGTAGAAGAATTTAAAGAAAAACCAGTATATAAAAAGGCACAAGAATATTTAGAAAGTGGAAAGTATTATTGGAATAGTGGAATGTTTATATGGAAAATTTCTACTATATTAAATAATTTTCAAAAATTTTTACCACAAATATATAGATATAAAGATGAAATAATAAATGGTTTTCGAAATAATACAAATATTTTGAAAGATGTATACCAAAAAGTCGAATCTATTTCTATTGATAAAGGAATACTTGAAAGGGCAAGTAATATAAAAATGATAAAAGGAGAATTTGAATGGCTTGACATAGGTAGTATTAATGATTTTTTTAAAATTCAAGAAAAAGATCAAAATGCCAATACTATAAAAGGTAATTCTGTGATAGAAGATGTAGAACATTGTAATATATATAATAATGATAATAATATAATGATTGCAATTGTGGGAACAAAAGGATTGAATATAGTAAAAAGTAACAACGTTTTACTTATAGCAGAACAAGAAAAGATGATAAAGTTACCAAATTTAATAAAAAAGATACAAGAAAATAAGGAACTAGAAAAATATTTATAAGGAGAAAAATAATGAAAACTAATAATTTTATGGAGGTTGTTAAAAAATATAATAGTAAAAAATATATTGAGAATTTAAAACAAAATGAATTAGTCATATATTCGCCAACATCAATTGAAAAAAATAATATATATAACAACCAATGCTTAATGGTTAATTGGCATGATATTACAAAAAATATTGATAAAATAGAAGAATTTATTAAAGAAAATAAAAACATAACAACAGTAATAAGTTATGGTGGAGGAAGTACAATTGATATTGGAAAATATATAGCATATAAATTGAATATTAATTTCACTTGTATTCCAACAATGTTATCAACAAATTCTTATGCAACAAATAAAGTTGCATTAATAAAAGAAAACAAAAAAGTAACTTTGGAAGCTAAAATTCCTGAAACAATAATAATTGATGATGAATTATTAAATTTATCAAAAGAAGAAAATATATATGGACTAGCTGATGTCTTTTCAATATATACGGCTCTGTATGACTGGAAAGTAGCTCAAAAAGATATAAACGAAAAAATTGATTACAATATATATAATATGGCAGAAAAATTATTACAAGATGTAGTTGAGTTCGTAAACAACAATAAATTTGAAGATATAGTAAAAAATAATATTAAATTATTTGAATTTATCGGTATAGCAGGATATATAACTAATTTATATGGGACAGGAAGACCAGAAAGTGGCTCAGAACATATAATGGCAAAAGAAATAGAAAGAAGAATAAATGTACCACACGGAATGTCTGTTTCTATTGGGATATTGATTATGGGATTGATGCAAAATAGAGATATTTTAGAAATAGTAAAAGTTATTAAAAAATTAAATATTTTTGAGAAAGTTGATAAATATGGATTAAATAAAGAGATAATTGAAAAAAGTTTTATAGATTTAAAATCAAGAGAAGATCGTTATAGTATAGTAAATAGATACGAAAATAAAATTGAAGAAAAACAAAAGATTTTGAAAGAATTATATAGTATAATAGATGGAGAAATAGAATTATGTTAGTAATTAATGATTTTTTTGTAAGATATAAAGAAGCTGTATCAAATCAGATGGAATTGATTTCAAAAGCAAACAATGCTAAAATTATTTCGGCAACAAGATTTATGGGACAACAAGCTATGCAAAAAGAAGATATAAAAGATAATATTTATGTGTATTCGCCAATAAAATATATTTTTCAAGCAATAAAAGAAACATATAAAGCAAAAAAAGAAAGAGTTCATGTTTTTGAAGAAGAACCGTGTTTATGGAAGAGGTTTTTATTTAATAGAACAGGAAATCCGTTATACATATCAATGTATAGAAGACCAACAAAAAAGTATACAAAACATTTAAAAAAATATAAAAATTTGAAAAAGGTTTTTGTTGAATTACCACAACATAAACAATTATTGGTTGAGTATGGAATTGATGAAAAAAAGATTGAAGTTACACCAACGCCATCAAAAATTGAACGAAAGAAAAGTAATAAAGAATATAATCCTAATAATGTAAATATATTATTTGCCAGTTGGAATAACAAAGAAGGAAATGCGATAAGAGAAAGAGGATTAGAATATTTGTTAGAATTATTAAAAGAAAATCCAAATTATACTTTAACAATTCCATTAAGAGATAATGATACAAAGAATTTTAATGCAATTGCAAAAGAAAAGGGAGTATATGATAGAGTTAAATTATTAGAAATACATAATAATACTCAGACTTTGACACAATTATTTGATGATTCGGATTTTGTTGCATTTGTACCACAGAAAAGAATAGTAAAAGATGTACCAAATTCGTTAATAGATGGGTTAGTAAGAGGAAAACCTGTAATAATATCAGATGTTATAGATTTTTCGCAAGAAGTAAACAAATATGGAATTGGGATAGTTGTGCCAGGTGGAGAAAAAGTAAAAAAATTAACTATTGATAAAGAAACATATATAAAGTTAAGTGAAAGAGCTTATGAATATTCTGATAGAAACTCTAATGAGCATTACTTAAATATCATTCAAAATTCATATAATTTAAAGAAAAAAGAAAAGACTTTAAGAGATAGAATAAAAATTGATTCTAAAAAATGTAATAGACAATTACTGCAAAAAGAAAATGAAATAAAAAGAGATGAGGTTGAAAAAGATGAAAATAGCGATAGTAAATACTTGGGCGATATCTAAAAAAGCAGTTGGTGGTACAGAAAGATTTGTAATGGATCTTGCAAAAGCTTTTATAGATAACGGAAATGAAGTTGATGTATATATGTTTTCAGGAAATACACATAGAGAAGATGGTGTGAATTATATAAATATAGATTTGTTTAATATAAAAGGCGAAGCAGATGAATATATAGTACAAGAAGCTTTTGGGAATTTTGAAACAGATAAATCATATTCAAATTTAGCAAAAAAACTTGAAAATAAAATTAATATGGAAAAATATGATTTTATACAATTAAATTCCTTATTATTTTTGGAAGCTTGGAAGGACAAAAAAAGAATATTCACAATACATACAAATCCTTTTGAATATATTCTTGCTTGGGGAGAAAAGTCATTTGAGAAAGTTATTAGTATAATGAAAAAATACAAAGAAGATGATAAAACAATATTTGTAGCACCATCAAAATTTTATGCTAATGAATATAGTAAATTGACTGAATGTAAAATAAATTTTATTCCTCATGCAATAGATAAAAAAAGATTAAAAACAGATAAAACTAATGAAGAAATTTGTGAACAATATAATATAAATAAGAATAAAATAAAAATAATTGTTCCACAAAGACTAGAACCAAATCAAAAACAACCACAATTATTGCTTGACGCTTGTTGTTTAATGGGAGATGATGAAAAAGAAAAAATTGAAATTATTTATACTGGATTAGATAAACAATATGAAAAATTTGTTGATTCATTAAAAGAACAAGCAAGTAAAAATAATATAACTATAAAAATAATAAGATTTGATTATATGTCAGAAGTATACAAAATTGCTGATATATCTGTATTACCAAGTAAATCAGAAAGTTTTGGATATTCTGCATTAGAATCACTATCGTTGGGGGTATATACAATATTAAATAATATACCAACATTTAAGGAATTAGCTAAAGAAAACGATTATAATTATATATTTAAGAATGATAGTGAAGAATTAAAAAATAAAATATTAGAAACTATAAAAAATAAAGAATTTATAGAAAGACAAGAACCGCCTAAAGAATGGCAGAGGCAATATGATATAAATACATTTGAAAATTCATATATTGATATGATAAAATAATAAATTTTACAAGGAGATAAAAATGGAATTAAGAGATTTGTATGATGAAAATAAAAAACTAACAGGAGAAACGATTTACAAAGGACAAGATGTACCTAAAGGATGTTATTATATTACAGTAGTAATTTTTATACAGAATAATAAAAATGAATTTTTACTTCAAAAAAGAGTAAAAAAGAAAGATGGAAAGTGGGCTACTACAGGAGGACACCCTGTATCAGGAGAAACAAGCAAACAAGGTATTATAACTGAAATTAAAGAAGAACTAGGTATTGATGTAGTAGAAGAAAATGTGAAATTATTTAAAACAATTAAAACAGAAGATGATTTTGTAGATATTTATTATTTACAAGCAGATATAGATATAAAAGAAATAAAAATTCAAAAAGAAGAAGTAGAAGATGTGAAATGGGCAACTATAGAGGAAATACAAAAAATGATACAACAAGAAATTTTTTCCGAAAGCCATAAAGCTTTCTTTGAGGATTGCTTAAAATATTTGAATGCTAATAAATAATAGAAAGAGCAAAATATGGAAGTCTAGTAGAGGAGAAAATAAAAATTGAAAAAATCTATAATATTTGATTTAGATGGTACACTATGGAATACATCAAGGGAAATAGAACAAGTTTGGAAAGATGTTGCTCAAAATTATAATATTAAAGTTAATGCAGATACAATTAGGAAAATAATGGGTTATACTAAAAGCGAAATAACTGAATACTTATTTAATGGTAATAGTAAAGAAGGAAATGAGTTTATTACCAAATGTCAAAAAAAAGAAAACGAATATTTAATGAAAAACGGTGGTCATATTTATGAAAATACATTAGAAACTATAAAAAAATTATCATTAAATTATGATTTGTATATTGTAAGCAATTGTCAGTCAGGATATATAGAAACATTTTTAAAGTATTATGATATTGAAAAATATTTTAAAGATTACGAATGTTCAGGAAATACTGGTTTGAGTAAAGAGAAAAATATCAAGAAAGTATTAGAAAGAAATAATATTTCAAAATCTGTATATGTTGGGGATACTATAAAAGATTTTGAATCAGCAAATAAAAATGGATTACTTTTTATTTGGGCAGAGTATGGATTTGGAAAGTGTGATAAATTTTATAAAAAAATTAATGATATTGGTGAATTAATAAATTTAGAAATCTAAAAGATATTTCTAGAAATAATTGCAGCGACGTTATTGTTGCAATTGAGTTAATCACATTATCTGTATGTTAAGTTTTTATTTGAAAAATATTGAATTTCTAAATTTATTATAATATAATTTATGTTAGTAAAATGAAATATTGCGAACAATGTTCACAAATTGTTCGCAGGAGAATAATACTGATAATAAAATAAATACCATATATACTATATATACGGATAATACTAAAGGGGACAGAACTTGTGGAAGTGGGAAGAAGTATAAGAATTGTTGCGGAAAATAGCCAATTACAAGGTTTTGCAGGTAGGAGTGAAAACGCAACTGTCAGCATTTTGTCATCATAAATTTTAAGTTGCTGACAGTTTTTAAATAGATTATAAAAATAAATCGACAAAAGTAGAGGTAAATATGATAAAAAATATAATTTTTGATTTGGGTAATGTAATTGTGCAAAATCCAGATATAAATATAGTAAATAAATTTTTTAAAAAAGAAAAAGATGCAATAAATTTTAATGAATATATATTTAAGTCAGAATTTTGGAAACTAATGGACTTAGGAAAAATGAATAACATAAAAATAGCAAATACTATAAAAGAAGAGAAACTTGTAGATGTAACAAACTATGATGAAGTTGAAAGTTTTATGCTAAATTGGTTTACTAAATGTAATGTAAATTTTAAAACAATGGAAATAGGAAAGAGGTTAAAACAAAAAGGTTATAACATATATATTTTGTCAAATATGTCAAAAGCTACTTTTGAATATTTTTCTAAAAAATATGAATTTTTTACTATGGTAGATGGAGCAATTGTGTCTGCATATGAAGGAATAAAGAAACCAGATTCAAAAATATTTGAATTACTATTAGAGAGATATTCTTTAAATGCCAAAGAATGTTTACTAATTGATGATGACGATACTAATAAAACTTTAGAAGTTGCAAATTTTATTGGAATAAATGGAAGAAGAGTCAATTCTAATGATTCAGATGATGTAATAGAACTTTTAAAAGAAAACAATATAGAAATCAGGTGAACCCTACCAATAAGTGGGAGCTGTAAAATTGATGGTAAAGATTTAGGTCTTTACTATTTTTATATGTAAGATGAATTTATGGCATAGTAAATATCTAATATTACAAATTTTGAAAAAGTACTATAAAAAGATTGAATATTTAATGCATATATGATACGATACAAATGTTCGCAAAAATAAAAAGGAGGTTTTCATGATAGATAATGAAAAAGGAGATATTATAATATATCAAACAGATGATGGATTAACAAAAATAGATGTTAAAGTTCAGAATGAAACAGTATGGTTATCTCAACAACAAATGGCAGAATTGTTTAGTACATCAAGAACGAACATTATTGAACATATAAATAATATTTATTTAGAAGAAGAACTAGATAGAAATTCAACATGTCAGAATTTCCGACAAGTTCGAAAAGAAGGAAATAGAAATGTTTCAAGAGAAATTCCTTTTTTAGAAAATGGGCAACAGAAAGATTAAAAGAATATATGATAAAAGGCTTCACTATGGATGATGAAAGACTTAAAGGAAATGGTGGAGGTAATTATTGGAAAGAATTACTTGCTAGAATTAAGGATATTAGATCATCAGAAAAAGTACTTTATAGACAAGTTCTTGATTTATATGCAACAGCAGTAGATTATAATCCAAAAGATGAAAAGTCAATTGAATTTTTTAAAATTGTTCAAAATAAATTACATTATGCAACTCATGGACATACTGCTTCAGAAGTAATATATGAAAGAGCAGATTCTGAAAAGCCATTTATGGAATTAACAACTTTTAAGGGAGATATTCCAGTATTAAGTGATGTAATGATTGCTAAAAATTATTTAAGCGAAGAAGAATTAAAAGTTTTAAATAACTTAGTATCAGGATATTTTGACTTTGCTGAGATCCAAGCAATAAGGCATAATCCAATGTATATGGAAGATTATATTAAGTAATTAGATATGATACTTTCTTCTACAGGTGAAAAATTGTTAATTGGTGCAGGAAGTATTAGTCATAATCAAGCGATTGAAAAAGCAAAATCAGAATATAAAAAATATCAAGTTAAAACTATTAGTCCTGTTGAAAAAGAATATTTAAAGGCACTAAAAGAAATAAATAGCAAGATTAAAAAGGAAGATAAAAAATAAAAAAAGATAACATTGTTAGCAATTTGTCATCATCGAGTAACTTTTGATAAAAGATAAGAAATGTTAATAAAAGTAAAGAAAAGTCAAAAAGTTTTTTATTTTTGAGAGCTTGTGGAAGTGGTAAAAAGTATAAGAATTGTTGTGGAAAGAACGCTTAATATCAATGCTTTGAAGAATTTTGTTAAAATGAAAAAATGGTGCCAAAGAAATAGTTTGTCATCCAAAATATAAAATAAAAGCTGAAGTATACTGAAAAAAAGGAGTGTCACCAAAATTTTAAAATGGTACCATTTTAAAATTTTGGTGACACTTCTTTTTTATTATGTTTTAATATTTACAAATGATATAAAATAAATATATAAAAAATTAAGGAGTAAAGTATGGGAAAAATTAATGTAAGAAAAATAAGAATTAATTTTTATACTTAAGCTATTGTGTAAAAAGGAAAAATAAGATATTATAAATAGAAATATAACATTGTCAGCAATCTGTTATACTAAATTTTAAGTTGCTGATAGTTTTTAAATAGAATTATTTTAAATTAAATAAAAAATAAGCGATTAATTTTTATAATAGTATAAAATGAAAAAGTTTTGGAGGAATTATAATGATAGAAAGAGAAGTGGAAAATTTATTAGAACAAGATTTAAAAGATAATGGATATATTGTCGATGTTGGAAATACTCAAAGAAATATATATAGACAAGACCCCCGTTCTAGTGAAGAGAAAGTATTATTGAGTGGAAAACATCCTGATTTTATTATTTATGAAAACAATAATTCTAAATGTCCTATTGCTATAATCGAAACTAAGAAAACAGAGTATAGAACTTTAGAACAGGCTTTAGAACAAGCTTTAAATTATGCTAAGAAATTAAAAGCAAAAATTGTATTTTTGTATAATGGAAATAGATATTTAAGTTATTGGGTTGAAACAAAAGAAAATTTATTTATAGATAATATAGAAGTGGATAGATTATTGCCATTAAAATTATTACAAAAATTTAAATCAAATAGGATTTTCTTGGCTAATCAAATACAAATAAATAATAAGAACGATTTAATTAATGTATTTAAAGAAGCAAACAACAAATTAAGAGATGCAGGAATAACCATAGGCTTAGGAAGATTCACAGAATTTTCTAATTTGTTGTTTTTAAAATTGATAAGTGAAAAAAGTACATTTGAAAACGATAAAATACCAAGTCATTTATTATGGGATACATATAAAAATAAAGATGGCAATGAATTATTATTATATATAAATAAAGTAGTAATTCCTGGATTAAATAATCAATTTAAATCGACAGAAAATATAAATTTATTTTCTGAATTAAAATTGCAAGATCCAGTTAGATTGAAATATATAATTGATAAGTTAGATAAAATAAATTTATCAACTATAAACACAGATATTAAAGGTGATGCATTTGAATATTTTATTGAAAAATATAATTCAACTAATAATGATTTAGGAGAATATTTTACACCTAGACATTTAGTTTCATTTTTAGTAGCTATAATGAATCCTCAATATCCTGAGAAAATTTATGATCCTTTTTGTGGAACTGGTGGAATGCTGATAGCCAGTTTTGACCATATAAAGAAAAATCTTTATGCAAATGGTATATTAAATGAAGAAACTTTAGATAATATTAGAAAAAAGTCATTATATGGAAGTGAAATATCAGATACAGCTCGAATCGCCAAAATGAATATGATTTTGACAGGAGATGGTCATACTAATATTATTAAGCAAGATAGTTTCATTAATCCAGTAAAACAAAAATATGATGTTGTAATAACTAATATTCCATTTAATCTAAGTGTTAATACACAACAAGCAGAACCATATAAGTATAAAATCGAAAAAGGTAATGCATTAGCAATACAACATGTTTTAAAATCATTGAATAATAGTGTTAATGCTAGAGCAGCAGTCATTGTTCCTGAAATAGTACTAAACGATTCTTCTTTAAAAGATTTACGTGAAGATATTATAAGAAATGGAAACTTGAAAGGAGTTATTTCATTACCTTCAAAGGTATTTATGCCATATACAGAAGCTAAAACAAGTATTTTAATACTTGGAGGAAACAATACACCTAGTAATGATAGGATATTCTTTTATAAAATTAAAAATGATGGTTACACATTAACAACTAGAAGAAGAAAAAAATTTGGAATTAATGATTTAGATGAATTTATTAACTGTTACCAATATTTGAATGAAATGGAGGAAAATGAAAATTTAACATTTATAAGTCGAGATGAATTACTAGCCAATAGTGAAATTTCATTATTATTATTTAAGTATAGAGATAATTTAAAAAAGGGATATATAAGACTTAAGGATGTATTAGAAAGGGTAAGAATTCCTAATTTAGAAATGTTTGAAACTGCTTCCATTACAAAACAGGACTTTTGGGGGATGCCTTGTGGAAATGATTTTTGGGGAGAAAACTTTATATCCGTTACTTCAAATGACAATTCTAACTATAGTGTTGTTCAGCCTAATTGGTTAAGTTTTAATCCAGCAAGAGCTAATATTGGTTCTTTTGGAATAAATGTAGGGAAAACGCCTGTATCTGTAACTAATGCGTATCCAGTGTTTAAACTTAAAAATGATAATTTTATTCCTAAGTACGTCTATCTCCTAATAAGAAAAAATCAAGATGTTATAGATGAAATTATAAACAGATCTTATGGAACAGTCAGACAATCACTTTCAGCAGAAGAATTTTTGAAAATACAGATACCAATTGTTGATTTAGAAGTACAGAAAAAAATTGTTGATGAAGTAACTAATGCATATTCAAAAGTTAAAGAGTTAACAGATGAATTAGATAATTATCAAATTTCTTAAGAATAAATTTGTAGAAAATGAAATATCTAAAGAATAACTGTGGATGATAATAATAACAAGCAATATAACAAGAAATTTTGAATTATAATAATAAAGTAAATTTTAATAATAGGCAAATTATTGGAAAGGAGATATAGTTATGGCAAGAGTATTAAAAAATAAAGAATTAGTAAACACAAGATTAGCAACTAATTATGGTGGTTGGATGTATTGTGATAAATGTAATGAAAATATAGGCTATTTATGTTATTCAACTTATGATAGGTTAGAATTAAAATATAAATGTAATTGTGGCACTATTGGTAGTGCATTATTAGATTTTGAAGATAGTAAAATAGGCCAAAATTGTAATGATGAATTAGTTATTATAAAAAATAGATTTTGTTGTCCAAAAGATAATGAGCCTTTAATTACAATATTAGATAAAAAAGTAGCTAATTATGAAATGAAAATTACTTGTAAATGTTGTGAAAATATATATAAAAAAGCCAAATTTGAAAATATTTAATTTACTTTTTGAAAAATATTATTTTAATGTTGAAGAATGTTTAGTAATTGATAATGGCCATTCTAATAGAATTTTATAAGTTTCAAATTTTATTAGTATAAAAGGAAGAAGAATTAATTCTAATTATTTAGGATAATATAATAAAACTTTTAAAAGAAAATAATATTACAATTTAGTTATTATAAAAAGTCTATAAATGCATATATATTAACATTTATGGGCTTTTTATGTACTTCATTATATTTTACTTTTACTACACTATTTTGTAAATTTTTATTTGACATAATAAAAATACAGTATATAATAATATTATTAAATAGAAAAGAAGGTATTAAAATGGCAAAAATATTAATAGTGGAAGATGAAAAAAATATATCTGATTTAATCAAAGACACTATAAGTTTAGCTCATTATGATTATGATTGTAGTTATGATGGTGAAGATGCATTAAATAAAATAAAAGAAACAAAATATGATTTAATATTATTAGATATTATGCTACCAAAAATAGATGGATTTGAGATAATTGAAGAAATAAAAACTATAGATACACCAATCATATTCTTATCAGCAAAAAATGATGTTAACTCTATAGTAAAAGGACTTAAGGGTGGAGGGATAGATTATATTACAAAACCATTTGAACCTTTAGAATTACTTGCACGAATTGAACTAAGAATTAGTAAAGCCAAAGAAAATATTTACAAATATAAAAATATTACTGTTAATTTAGATACAAGAGAAGTATACAAAAATGAAGAAAAGATATATTTAGCACCTAAAGAATATGATTTATTAATTTTAATATTAAATAATAGAAATAAAGCATTATCCAGAGATGAAATATTAGATAAAGTATGGAAGATAGAAACAGATATAGAGACTAGAACAGTTGATTATCATATACAACAATTAAGAAAAAAGTTAAATTTAAAAGAAAACTTAATTACAATTCATGGTGTAGGATATATTTTAAAATAATATAGGAGATAAAGTATGAAATTTAGTCAGAAGATATTTTTAATATCATTTATATTAATTATAATAGTAATTAATATAATAGGTATTGTAATGATAAATTATACATATAAACTAAATATTGAAAAAGAAATAGAAAAAAGTATATTTCAAACTAATAATATAATGCATGAATTAACTGTATATGCTTCATATGATTTATCAACTATTGCAAGTAATTATTTAAAAAATGGAATAAATGTAGATGTTTATATAGATGGTCAAAGATCATATACAAATTTTAAAAGTGAAGACTCACAAATTGCAGAAGGACTACTTACTAATGAAGAAAAGATAAAAGAAGTAAATGAAGAACTATTAGATAATACATTAGATAATACACAAGAGGCTGGAATTAAAGAAAATTACGTAAATGCACACAATCTAGACAAACAAAGTTCTAATATTGAATATATGGATTCTTATATTATAAATGATAAAATATTTATGAAACTAAAAAGAAATAATTATATTGTTATAACTTTATCTAATATTTCAGAGGTTAATAATATGAGACAAGAACAAACTAATTTCTTTGTTGAGTTAAGTGTAATTAGTTCTCTTATAATTGCATTATTTCTTTCAATAACAGTGAATCTTTTAACAAGAAAAATAAAAAAATTAGATAAAGCTGTAAATAAAGTTAAACAAGGAAATTTTAATATAAAATTAACAAAGTTAGGAAATGATGAAATAGGTAACTTTGGAAATAGTTTTAATGAGATGACTATTGCAATACAAGATAATTTAAATAAAATCCAAGAGGTTTCTGAAAATAGGAAACAATTTATAGGTGATTTAACTCATGAAATAAGAACACCTCTTACTTCTATAATTGGATACTCTAGTTTAATTAATAATGATAAAGTTATAGACAATAATACAATAAAAAAATACTCTAGTAAAATATATGAAGAAGGTAAATATATTCAGCAAATGTCTGAAAAATTGATGCAAATGCTTTTAGTAGAAAATGGTTCTATTGATAAAAAAATTATAAATATTTCAGAAGAAATAAAAATAATTGTAGAAGAATTGAAAAATTTATTTGATAATGCAATATTTAATATTCAAATTAAAGAAAATGTATATAAAGAAGTAGATAAAGTTTTATTAAAATCACTTATTTATAATTTAGTAAAAAATGCAATTAGTTCTTATGATACTATACCAAAAGTAGATATATATTTAAGTGAAAATGAGCTTACAATTATAGATTATGGAAAAGGTATTCCACAAGATAAGATAGAAAAAATAAAAGAACCTTTTTACACTTTAAATACAGATAGAAACAGGAAAATATCTGGAATGGGGCTAGGTCTTACATTATGTCTTAGAATTGCTAGTGTGCATAATTGGAAATTAAATATTAAAAGTGAAATAGGAAAAGGAACTAAAGTTACAATTATAATATAGAAAGGGAGAAAATGAAAAATAAAGGATTTTTAAAATTTATACTATCATTTGGAATTATAATATTAATATTTGTAATTGTTGTAATAAATTTTGATAAATTCACATTATCATATAATGAAAGAAAAGAAAAACATCAAAATCCATATTATATTATAAATGAAAAAATAGATATTATACAACAAATAAAATATTATGATTTAAATTCTAATAGTATTGTAACAGATATTAGTACTGTTAATAATATAAAAAATTGTATTAAAAATAATGAAACTATAAAAAAAATAATAATAGAAATTACTGGAATAAATGAAGATAATTTGTTTAAATATATTGATAAACTACATAATAATAAACAAATAAGAAAAATTACTAATTTAAATTCAATTTATGGAGATATTATATATATAAATAATATATATTTCGATTTAGCATTCACTTTAGACTTAGAGAACATAGCATATAAAATACAAAGAGTTTATTCAGATAGTTATAATTGGCAATATAAAGAAATTGAACTAGATATAGAAGAAAAAATTTATAGTAAAGTAAAAAATGATTTAAATAATATACAAATAACAAATTTTAAGCCAGATACTATGTATATAAAATTTTTCAATGGAATATATGCAGAATGGGATGGAGATGTTTTTGTAGTAGAAGATAATACTAATCAAATAATAGTTGAATATGAAGGAAACTGGCCAAACAGTATAACCGTTAATGAAAAAACTAGTGATAATAGTGAATCAACTATAGAAGATAAAATAGTTAGATTACAAATTGGCTTTGAAAAATAATATAATAATATATTCCTTACAAAAAAATTACATTTATCTTACTAAATATAGTTTAAATTAATATTAAAAAGATATATCCTCTAAACTAGAAATAGTTAGGAGGGTATTTTTATGATTAAGACAAATGAGTTAAAAAATGAACTAATACTAAATTTAGATACTGTAAAAGATATATTAATAAAAAATGATTTATTAATAGCTTATAATATAATAGATAAAAATATAAGTTATATTTCATATGATTCAAGAGAAATAAAAAACAATACTTTGTTTTTTTGTAAAGGTTTATATTTTAAAGAAGAATATCTAAATATTGCTATACAAAAGGGAGCTACAGCTTATATATCAGAGAAAAAATATGAAGATAAAAACACGTCATATTTTATAGTAACTAACATATTAAAAGCTATTGCAATAATTTCGCATGAATTTTATAAGTATCCAGATAAAAAAATAGAAAAAATTGGAGTTACAGGAACAAAAGGAAAAACTACAGTTACATATTTTTTAAACAATATTTTACAAGAGCACTTAAACTCAAAACCAGGCTTAATTTGCTCTTTATGGACATATACAGGTTTTAAAGATAAACAATCACAAATAACAACACCAGAGGCACTAGAAATACAAAGATATTTTTATGAAATGGCAAATTCGAAAATAAAAAATGCAATACTTGAAGTATCTTCTCAAAGTTATAAAAGATTAAGGCTTGAAGGTGTAGAATTTGAATATGGTATATTTTTAAATATAGATAAAGATCACATTAGTGAATTAGAACATCCAAATTTTGAAGACTATTTCAATTGTAAATTACAATTTTTAAAACACTGTAAAAATATCCTAATAAACAGGAATGCAGAACATTTAGACCAAATAATAAAAGCAGTTAAAGGAAAAAAAATAGTATTTTTTGGAACAGATAATAAAGCAGATTACTATATAGACAAAATAATAAAAGAAAATAAAGGTTTTTCCTTCATAGTAAAAAATGATAAACTGAAATACTTAAAAAAATTTAATATTGAAATACAAGGAAGATTTAATGTAGAAAATGCACTTGCAGCAATTACAATGAGCAAAATGTTAAATATTGATGATAAAACAATACAAAAAGGATTATCCAAAACAAAAGTACCAGGAAGAATGAATGTATATGAAAAAAGTGGTATAACAGTTGTTATTGATTATGCACACAATAGACTTAGTTTTGAGAAATTATTTGAGTCTTTAAAAACAGACTATCCAAATAGAAGAATTATATCTGTAGGAGGTACTGTAGGTGGGAAAGCATATAATAGAAGAGAGGATTTTGGCAAAATTGTTGGACAAGCTTCAGACTATATATATTTAACTGCTGATGACCCACAATTTGAAGAACCAGAAGATATATGTAAAGATATTGGAAAATATATAGAAGATAAGTCTAAATTTGAAATTATAAAAGATAGGAAAACTGCTATTAATAAAGCATTAAAAAATTCTCGTAGAGGAGATGTTATTGTATTGTTATCTAAAGGAACAGATACACATCAGAGAATAAAAAATAAAGAAGTACCTTATGAATCTGATGTAACAATAATAGAAAAAAAGTTTAAAATTGTTAAAAATCCAATAAATATTTAAAAGGAAACATTATTTAAGTGTTATAGTAAAATTTTGGATAAAATCTTTATAAAAATTTTAAAAAACTAATTTTATTCTCAAATCATTGAAAAAAACTAATCCTTGTGTTACACTTACTTTGTAAGAAAGGGGAGAGAAGAGTGATTGAATTAGAAGAAAATAAAAGATATCTACAATCTTTAAAATCTAAATTAGAAAGTATAGGTGAATCTCTTTGACATTTCTAAAATAGAAGAAGAATTAAAAGTTTTAGAAAAGGAGACAATGAACCCAGAGTTCTGGAATAATAGTAAAAATTCAAAATTAGTTTTACAGAAAATTAAAAATTTAAAAAACAAAAAAGATACATTTGAAAAGATAAGAAAAGAATTAATAAATTTAGAAGAAATGAATGAATTGTTATTATTAGAAGATGATGAAACATTATCAAAGGAGTTGTTAAACAGTAGTAAAAAAATTGATAAAGATATGGAAAAATTAGAACTTGCAACACTTCTATCTGGTAAATATGATTCTAATAATGCAATTATAACATTACATCCAGGAGCTCGGAGGAACAGAGTCACAAGATTGGGCGGAAATGCTTTATAGAATGTATACAAGATGGGCAAATAATAATGGATATATTGTAAAAGAACTTGATTATTTAGAAGGTGACGAAGCTGGTTTAAAAAGTGTAACAGTTTTAATTGAAGGTGAATATGCATATGGTTACTTAAAAGCTGAAAAAGGTGTACATAGATTAGTTAGAATTTCGCCATTTGATGCAGGAGGCAGAAGACATACATCATTTGCATCATTAGAAGTACTACCAGAAATAACAGATGATATTGAAATTGAAATAAATCCAGATGATTTAAGAATAGATACATATAGAGCATCTGGCGCAGGTGGTCAACATGTAAATAAAACATCTTCAGCAGTAAGAATAACACATATACCTACAAATACTGTTGTTGCATGTCAATCTGAACGCTCACAAATTCAAAATAGAGAAACAGCAATGAAAATGCTTAAATCAAAACTATTAGATTTAAAAGAAAGAGAACATAAAGAAAAAATAGAAGATTTAAAAGGAGAACAAAGAGATATAGCATGGGGAAGTCAAATAAGATCATATGTTTTTTGTCCATATACATTAGTAAAAGACCATAGAACAGGATATGAAGTAGGAAACGTCCAAGATGTTATGGATGGAAATATAAATGGTTTTATAGAAGAATATCTAAAGAAAAATAATAAATAGTGAGGTAAAATATGAAAACTAAAGATATATATAAAGATAATAAAAATAGAAAATATTGTCCAATAATTGATATAAAAAGTGAAGATATGAGAATAGAATCTAGTCCTATTAAAGTTATAAAAGAACATTTAATTAAATTTCTAATAATATCATTAATTATAGTATTAATTTTATCTATAACATTCTATAAAGATTTAATAGTATTAATATCTGTATTAGTATTTTTAGCATTTATAGTGGTTGCTTTTATATTATCAAGTACATACAGCATGAAATGTAAAGAAGAAACATTATCAATGAAATTAAACTTTCAGAAGATTGAATTATCATATAGTAGAATTGCTAATATCTATATATCAAAAGAATTTAGTGTTAGTGATTTTATACCAATGTTTACTTATAGTTTAGTAATTAGATATGTAGATAATATGAATTTTTTAAAGGAATTATCATTTCCAATATTATTTTTAAAACCAGAAGACATAGAAAAGTTTATAGACAATTTTATAGTACAAAAAGAACAATCACAAGAATGTATTAAATATGAAAAATATAAATTAATAAAAAAAATATTTAAAATTACTGGATTTGTATTATTTATAATAGTAATAGCATTAGTGGTATATTTTAGTTTAAAATAATTCACATATTGGCATAAAATTCAATATAATACAATATAGTTAGAATTATAATTAATTTTAATTATAAATTTATAAAAAAGAAGGTGCCACATATGGACACAATAGTATTAAAATTTGGAGGAAGTTCAGTAGCAGATAATATAAAGTTAAACATAGTAGCAGATAAAATAATTGATTTATACAATAAGAATAATAATATAGTAGTTGTAGTTTCGGCACAGGGAAAAACAACAGATAATTTATTAAAAGAAGCTTATGAACTATCTTCAATACCAAATGATAGAGAATTAGATGTTCTTCTAAGTACAGGAGAACAAATATCAATATCAAAACTTAGTATATTACTAAACAGATTAGGATATGAAGCTATTTCATTAACAGGATGGCAAGCTGGTATTTATACAAACAATACAAATCAAAATGCAGTTATTGAAAATATAGATACTAAGAGAATTTTTGAGGAATTAGACAAAAGAAAAATTGTTATTATAGCTGGATTTCAAGGTGTAAATGAGAAACTAGATATTACTACTTTTGGTAGAGGTGGGTCTGATACCACAGCAGTATCAGTAGCTGCAGCATTAAATGCAAAGCATTGTTACATTTTTTCAGATGTTGATGGTGTTTATACAACAGATCCAAATAAAGTAACAATCGCAAAAAAATTAGAAACTTTATCATATGTAGAAATGTTAGATATTGCAAATGAAGGAGCAAAAGTTCTACATAACAGATGTGTAGAAGTAGGAGAAAAATTTAAAATACCAATAATTACAAAATCTACATTTAATAATAAACCTGGAACTATAATACAAGAAAAAATAGAAGATACAAAAGTTAAAAGTATTGTAAAAAATGATGATATAATATTAGTAAATTTAAAATATGAAAATTATTCTATAAAACTATTTAACCAAGTTTATACATGTTTATTAGATAATGGAATAATACCAATAAGTTTTAGTAATAGTAGTATTCATAGTTTAGATATAAGTTTTACTATGAAATCTGTATATCTAAATAAATTTCAAAATATATTAGAAACAGATTTTAAAATGTTTAATTCTACATTTTCTAATATAACAAGAATGGCAATAGTAGGTCATGGAATAATGAATGATGATAAAATTTTAAGAGAAGCAATGGAAATATTAAAATTAAACGAATTAGAACCTATGAATATAGAAACAAATGAATCTAAAATAACATTAACATTTAAAGAAAAAATCAGTAATTCTATTTTAGAACAATTGCACATACAATTAATAAAATAAAAATTCGCCAATTGAATTCATTTCTATTGCTGGTTTAACACTTTGTGTGATTGAATTTATTGCAAAAAATATTTCAAAAAAATAAGATATAAGGACGTGGTATTTTAACAACTTTTAAAAAATTGTTAAAATACCACGTCCTTAATTGGCAAATTTTTATTAATTTTAGTTCTAAAATAGACAAACTCTGAATATATATATTTTAGGCTAGAAAATAAATTAAGGAGTGATTTAAAATGGCTATAGATGAAAGAAAATCATTATCTTCGAATATAATGCAAAATATAGTTCTAGAAAACAGAGAAAAGCTAAGTATTTCTGGTGTTTTAGATGTACTTAGTTTTGATGACCAAATAGTAATATTAGAAACAGATTTAGGTTTATTAACAGTAAAAGGAGAAAACCTTAAAATAAATAAACTTAGTATAGATACAGAAGAAGTAATAGTTGAAGGTGAAATATATAATTTAGGATATAGTGAAAAAGATACAGATAAAAAAGGAACAGGATTTCTAAATAAGATTTTTAAATAAAAAGTAGGTGTTTTTAAATGGAGAATTCTATAAATCAGTTATATACATTATTTGTATTTATAATAAGTGGAAGTATAATTGGAATTCTATTTGATTTATTTAGAATCTTGAGAAAGTCATTTAAAACTCCTGATATTATAACATATATAGAAGACACTTTATTTTGGATAATAACAGGATTATTTCTACTATATATAATTTTTACATATAGTTATGGAGAAATACGTATTTATATGTTTATTAGTTTAATAATTGGTCTTATTATATATTTCTTTACAATAAGTAAATATTTTATAGGTATAAATGTGAAAATAATAAATATATTAAAAATAAGTATATCAAAAATATTATATATATTATTTTATCCTATAAGAATAATAATAAATATTTTACAAAAAACTATTTTAAAACCTTTTTCGTTTATTACTATAAATATTCGCAAAGTTAGCTCTAAAATTTTGAAAAATTTGACAAAATCGATAAAAGGTGTTAATATATCAAAGAAAAATAGAAAAAATTTAAAACAAAAGAAGGATTTTCCTATATAATGTAGAAAAATATTAGTAAGATATTATTAATATTTAAATGGAGAGAAGCTTTACATATGAAGAAATTTAAAAAACCATATAAAAAAGTGTTTATATTATGTATAAGTATATATGTTATATATACACTTATATCACAACAAAAAACATTAAATTTATATAAAAAAGAAGAACAAACTTATGCAAAACAAATTCAGCAAGAACAAAAAAATAAAGAAGAGCTTAATCAAGTCAAAGAAAATGTTGATTCAACCGAATATATTGAAAATGTAGCAAGAGAAAAACTAGGAATGTATTTACCAAACGAAAGAATTTTTTATGATATTGGTAATTAAATAAATTACAAGAGGCTTCAACTAGCCTCTTGATTTAGAAATTTTTTCTATTCATTTATTTCTTAAAATTTTCCAAAAATATTATAATAAAAATTAAATAATTATAAAGGGGGTCTATTTATGGATTTTGAAAAGTGTACATTAGTAGAATTACGTCAATTAGCAAAAGAAAAAGGAATTAAAAATGTATCAAAATTAAAAAAAGAAGAATTAATAGAAATACTATCTAATTCATCAGAAAAGAATGAGTCAAACATACATGAGAAAAAGGAAAATAATAAAACATATGAACAATCTAGTGGTTATAAAATAACAAATGAAGATGATGAAATAGTAGAGGGGATATTGGAAGTACTACCAGATGGATATGGTTTTTTAAGAGGAGAAAATTATTTATCAAGTCCTAAAGATGTTTATATTTCACCTGTACAAATAAAACGTTTCAGATTAGATAAAGGTGATAAAATAAAAGGAATTGCAAGAATGCCAAAAGAAGGTGAAAAATTTCCAGCTTTAATATTTGTAGGAGAAGTAAATGGACAAGCACCAGAAATGGCATATAGAAGAGTTAAGTTCGATAATTTGATTCCTATATATCCAAATGAAAGATTAAAATTAGAAACAAAAAAAACAGAATATGCAACAAGAATAATAGATTTAATGTGTCCTATTGGAAAAGGTCAAAGAGGAATGATTGTAGCACCTCCAAAAGTAGGTAAAACAACACTTTTAAAGAAAATAGCAAATAGCATTACAGATAATAATCCTGAAGTAGAACTAATAGTATTATTAATAGATGAACGTCCAGAAGAAGTAACAGATATGAAACGTTCTATTAAAGGTGATGTAATATATTCAACTTTTGATGAATTACCAGAACATCATGTAAAAGTTGCTGAAATGGTATTAGAAAGAGCAAAAAGATTAACTGAACAAAATAAAGATGTTGTAATATTATTAGATAGTATTACAAGACTTGCAAGAGCTTATAATCTAGTTATACCATCATCTGGAAGAACTCTATCTGGTGGTTTCGACCCAGCTGCATTACATAAACCAAAAAAATTCTTTGGAGCAGCTAGAAATATTGAAAATGGAGGAAGTCTAACCATATTGGCCACAGCTTTAGTAGAAACAGGGAGTAGAATGGATGAAGTTATATTTGAAGAATTTAAAGGTACAGGAAATATGGAAGTAGTACTAGATAGAAAACTATCAGAAAAGAGAATATTCCCTGCTATAGATATAAATAGATCTGGAACAAGAAGAGAAGATTTATTACAAACATCAAAGGAATTAGAAACAGTTTATGCTTTAAGAAAAGCTATGAATAGTAATCCTATAGCTGATGTAACAGAACAGTTAATAAGTCAAATGGTTACAACTGAAAATAATAATGAATTTATAAAAAAAATTGATTTATATTTAAGAAGATTTAAATAGATTTGCTAAAAATTAAAATTAGTAGTATAATAAATTATATGAAGTTACAATCCCTATGTAACTATTCAAGAAAAACTGTAAATAGGAAAGGAGTGTTTTCATATTATGAAAACATCAACAAAAAGAATTATTGTTCGGTTTATAGAGGCTATAAGTGTTATTGCAATTATTATATTTGGAATAAAAACACATATGTTTGATGGTAAAATTAATTCTAAATTATATGGATTTTTTGAATTTGTTTCTATTGTTGGTTTAACAATTTGTATAATTGAATTTATTGCAAAGAATGTTTTAAAAAAAGATGATGATGATGTCTATTTAAAGAATAGATATCAAATAGTTCAAAATAAACATAATAAACATAAAAATGAAATAGATACTACTAATAAAAAATCTAAGTAAAAATGCAAACTGGATATAAAAAAGCTGTCTAAATTAGGGAATAGGATGGCTTTTTTATTTTTAAGTGGGTATAATTTATGTGTATTTTTTATAACCAACTTTGCACAAAATGAAAGTTTTGTGCAAATAGGAGTAGGAATAAAATAATAGAACCTCCAATTTTGGTGTCCCCTTGCATATTTTTGCTATTCTTATGGTATAGCCATATTTAGCTAATATTTCTCTAATAATAAACTTATATTACTTTATTATAAAATCATCTTATAATTTATTCTTATGTGTTATTATTTTCCTCTTATCTAATTTTCTACATGTATTTATATTTTAATTAATACAATTTAAATATGTTATATAAATTTTTATCTTTCTTTATAATATTTCATATTCTTATATTTAATTTACTATTTTAGACATATAACTTGTAATCTCAAATATAAAAATGGATTAAAATTGATTTTAACGCTTCGCTTCAAAATAGCGGTATTTTTCAAACAACAAACTATAAGTCTAAAAAATAAAAACGCCTTAAAATCGATTCTCGTGCGTCGATATTTTGAGACGTTTTCGGCTATAATACTGTTTGTTATATCAATAATTATAAAGTTTTAGTATATAGATTAAATATTTCAGTAATACAATAAAACAATATATAAATTTTATATAAAATATTAAATGCTAAAACTATAACACTAAAATCTATAATTAGGATTCATAAATGAGTATTCAATATAAAAATATTTATAAATAATAATTCAGTATTGTTCGTTTTTTGAAATTGGATTTTAAAAATTAAACTTTGCACAAAATGAAAATTTAAAATTTCAAATACATTAATTTTTATAATTTCATTTATAATAACGATCATCACCGATATCATTCTAATCATTGAAAATAATCTATTCCCCTATTCCCCACTCATTTTTTTGTCACTATTTTTATTTCCATTTAAATCCAAAATCTGTTCTTTTAATTTTACACATCTCTCCATTATCTCGATAGAAAACAATTCCTTCAATATAATGATTAGTTAAATATACCTTTAAGCCCTCATATGTTCTTGGAACATTGTTTAATATTCGCTTACCATGTTTTTCTAATATATCTGTATCTAAATTATAAGGATTTCCTTGTTCATGGAATCCTATTAATTCATAAGTACCATCTTCCCATAAATCATTTTTATCAAATGCTTCATAATGATATTTATCAGAAGGATTATTTATATCACATAATAGCCAGTGTGGCCAATGTCCTGTAATAGAATCTTTTGCTGGTTGGCATGGAATAGCATTTGCTGGAAGTTTTCTTCCCTCTTTATAATCATATCTTCTGTATAACTTATTATCTTTTATCATACAACAAGTTCCATCTAATTTTTCTGTAGCATAGCCTTCACCATTTAGAACCCATTCACATCCTTCATGAACTTGATTTAAGCATTTTATAATTTCATGATTTTCAAACTGTCTTTCAAATACGGTAGGCATTTTTTTCAATTTTATCACCTTCTTTAATTTTTCGTTTTAATTATTTAACCACGTAGCTATATCAATAATTTTTATCCCATCATAACTATATTCTTCGTGTTTCGTCCTTGCTATTATTATTTTTGGATAAGCGTTTTTTATACTTAATAGTGGAGATATTTCTCTATTAAAAGTTTTTTCTTCTGATATATTATCAGATACTTGAATGTAAATTTGTTCTCCTTGTTTCTTTGCAACAAAATCTATTTCCTTTTGATATAAAGTCCCTACATAAACTTCATAACCTCTTCTTAATAACTCTATTGCAACTATATTTTCATATATTCTACCATAGTCCATATTATTTGTTCCAAGCATAGCATATCGAAAAGATTGATCTGCTAGATAATATTTATTTTGTGTACTAAGATATTTTTTTCCTTTTATATCAAATCTTTTTACTTTATAAAAAGCAAACGCATGGCATAAATAATCTATATAGTTATTAATAGTTTTATCTGTTATACTTACATTATTTGAGTTTAAAATTTTTGTGATATTATTAGCAGATGTTAGATTTGAAACATTATCCATTAAATAATCTGCTAAATTTTGAATAATATCTGTATTTCTTATTTTATATTTTTGTTTAATATCTCTTACTATTAAAGTATTAAATACATCTTTAATATATTGATTTTTTTCTTCTTGTGTTTTATATAAATAAGAGCCAGACATTCCACCCTCTAAAACATATTTGTCAAAAGCTTCTTGGATATCTGTATATTTATAATATTTTTGGTATTCTTTAAATGAAAATGGATACACTTCAATTTTGAATGTTCTACCAGTAAATAATGTTGCTAAATCACTACTCATTAAAAAAGCATTTGAACCTGTTATATAAATATCAAATTTTTCTTCAGCATGAAATCCATTTATTGCTTTTTCAAATCCATCACACATTTGAACTTCATCTATTAATAAAAAATTTTCCATATTTTCTTTATAATTATTTTCAACATATTCTATTAATTTATCATAGCTTTTTAATTGCTCAAATTTTGGTAAATTATAATTAATATGTATTATATTATTTTTTTCTACTGTTTTTATCACATATTCTTTAAATTGTTCTAATAATTTGGATTTTCCACTACGTCTTATTCCTGTAATAACTTTTATATCTGGAGTTCCAATTACATCTATTATTTTATTTAAATATTGTTCTCTATTTATTAATTTCAAATAAATCACCTCGATATCATTATAAATCTTCTATTCCGAAAAGTCAATTTTTTTTAATTTTTTCGGAATATTATGTATAAATAATCAAAAAAATAAAATATGTATAATTTTTAAATATTTTTATATATTGTATTTTACCTGAAAAAGTGGACTATTATCAAAGTTCTGCGCAAATAAGAGTAGGAATAAAAATATAAGACTGCCATTTTTGGTGTCTCCTTGCGTATTTTTGCTATTCTTATGGTATAGCCACATTTAGCTAATATTTCTCTAATAATAAACTTATATTACTTTATTATAAAATCATCTTATAATTTATTCTTATGTGTTATTATTTTCCTCTTATCTAATTTTCTACATGTATTTATATTTTAATTAATACAATTTAAATATGTTATATAAATTTTTATCTTTCTTTATAATATTTCATATTCTTATATTTAATTTACTATTTTAGATATATAATTTATTTATACAAAGATTTTCTATCTTAAATTGTTATTTAGTTTTTTAAATTTTTTATTTAACAACTATAATTATTGAAAATAGTCTATTCCCTACTGATTTTTTCTATTAATATTTTCCTATATGAGCTATATTTTGATATTTGTTCTGCTCTATACGAAAATATTTTATATTCATTTCTACCATCAAATCTTATAGTCACTGATTTTGTATAATAATTTTCTGTTTGAGGTAAGAGTTCTGTTATTATTAAACTCGCTTTAGTTTGTTTTAAAGTTTCAAATGTAGTTATAAAACCAATGCCACTCCCCCCTCTATTAGCATATGTTGTAACTGGTTCTATTCCTAATTTCATTAATGTATCTATTTCGAAATCAATACCTGTATCATAAATGCATAATTCATATATATTATTTTTTATTCCAAGTATTGTAAGAATTTCTCTCTTCTTTGTACCAGTTAAATTAATAGAATTTATAGCATCTCTTAAGTGATCTCCAATTAATATTTCCAATTTATTCTTTGGTATAATATTATTAATTAATGGGTGAATATTTCCTATTATTTTTAATTTAAATTCAATATTATTTTTTCCACACTCATTTTGCATGTATTTAAACATATTGTCAATTTCACAAATTCCTATTATTTCAAGTTCTGATAAGCTTTTAATTGTATTAAACTCTTCTGTATATTCTTCTGTTAATGATTTAATTATTTTTAGAATATTTTTATTAGTTAGCTCTTCTGTTATATTGTTATTAGTATTTATATTTTGTTTAACTAATAATTCCATAGCTTTTTGTCTATTATAAAATTCATGAGTTATTTTACTAACATTAAATCTTTCTCTATTTAAATTTTTTAGTTCTTTTTCTTTTTGAATTAATTCTTTTTGAGTTTCTTGCAATGTTTTTTCAAGCAGTTTTTGTTTGTAATACATTGTTAGTACTTTTTGAATTATAGTAATCATTATAATTCCTAAGATTATAAAAGTTACTAACAAGTTTCTTCTTATTTCTTCTATTCCTTCAAAAATAGTTCCTAGAAGGCAAGCTATCAGTATTACTGCAATACTTATATTAATCACAATAATATCTGCAAAGTCATTACTTAATTTCTTAGATAAAAAGTCAAAACCATTTTTGAATCTTTTTATTTTAAAAAATGCATATAATAATTGTAGTAGTACCACTAATATTATAAATAGGTTTAAGTAATTGTTATTTATTCCTATTAACTTATATAAGGGAAATGTTATTATTACACTAGATACTAAACAAATTTCACAAATGGCATAAGATACAATAGTTGTAACTACAGAATAACCTATTGGCTTTATTGTTATAATTCCTAAAATACTTCCATATAAAAGACACATTATTATAATTGATAAAAATGAATTTATATAAAATTCTATATATGTACAAAGAATTGTTAAAATTATAGTAAATAATAAATTTGCAATTCTTATTTTCATATTGTTGTCCTTTATATTAGATATCCTATTGAACGAATAATACACATAAATATTTATTACAAATGATTTTATAAAATATATAATTATATCTGTTTGAAGCTTCATGATATCTTCCTTTCATACAATATAATTATATATAAAAAGAACACAATAATCAATATATTACTTTGTTTTCTCTATATAGATTTGATTATTGTATTCTCTGTACTTAAGTAATTCTATTTAAGCCAGTATGCTAACCATTCCCAAAAACTCATAAAATCACCTCCATCTTTTTTGAATAACAAAAAAATATCACTCATACTTTTTGTATAAGTGATATTTGGAAACGACATTTTATGATAAAAAATTACAATATATTATTTGTTGTGATTATATTTCTTTTTTTATTTTATCAGCATAATAATATATTAATTCTGTTGGTGTTGGTACTCCAGTCTCATAATTAATTCTTGCAGTATAATATATAGTTAAATCATCTAATGGTGTAATTCTCCAGGCATGTAATATTGCATTTTGCATAGCTCTACTTATAGTACTGTTAGACTTTTTATATCTATTTACTAAATATTGTACTATTGATACTTTACAATTTTTATCATTCTGAATAATAAAGTAAATTGCATCACACAAATATTTTCTACCATGTAAATGTGTGCCTATACCTATTAAATCTAATTGTTTATTTATTTTGTTTAAAATATTATCTTTTAGTGTTTCTTCATTTAATTTTATATCAGAAACTTCTATCTTGCTATTATAGTCTTTTAATAATAATAGTGTATTTATTATCTTTTCTTGAGAATAATTTTTCTGTTTTTTATAAAAAATAAAATCGATATTATTTATATGACAAAAATCATATACTGCATTAGTATGAATATTTGTTGTTACAACTATTTTAGGTAATTTTGTATCATATTGTTTTTGTATCCTTTCAATAAAATCAAAACCACTACCTTCTCCATCATTAAGCTCTAAATCTAATATAACTGCATCTGGTTTATATGTTTGTAATTCCTCGATAGCTTTTATTGAAGAGTTAGTTGTTGATATTAATTCGACATCTGTTCTATTTTCTATTATATTTTTGTATATTCTGCATTCATTTATATCATCTTCTACTAATAGTATTCTCATTGGAATTTTCTCCATTTTATATCCCCCTTCCCCAATATCGCTTACAATATTATCATAAATTATAACTTATTTCCACTTATAATCATTATCATCTATCATTTTTCAAATTTCTTTCTTATATACAATAAAAAATATATTTATATTAATAAAAGGAGAGGCTAACATGAAAAAAGAGATTGGAAAAAGAATAAAAAATATTCGTGAAAATATGAAGATGACAAAAGAAGAATTTGCTAAACATATTGGAATATCAGGTCAATATTTAGGTTTAGTTGAACATGGAAAAAATTATCTTTCCATAGAAAAATTAAAAATACTTTGTGATTTTACTAACCTTTCTGCTGATTATATTTTATTTGGAAGGGATAAAGATATTATAACAGATACAAAAAATATATTGTCAGAATTTTCTGAGAATCAAATAGAAGTTGGGTGTGATATGTTAAAAAAGCTGGCTTTATTTATAAAATAAAAACATTTTTTGAAAATATTTCTTTGATTTGAAAGTAATACGTTGACATCAAATGTAATTCTTGGTAAAATATGGTATGTAAAATGTCATATTTTGTAAAAGGAGTACTGTTATGTCAAGAAAATTATTAAAAATCAAAACAAATTCATTATCAATTAAATTACGTGATTCTGAGTTTAGAAAGTCTGAATTCAAAAGATTAGAAGAAGATTTTTTAAAATGGAATCAAAAAGCTAAGGAAATTCAATCTAAATTTGACTTTATATTACCAAATTATATAATTGATGAAATTATTGAAAACGAGGAAAAGAAAACTTATTTTAATCTATATTGTTTAATAAATTGTGCTGTAATTAATGGTATGATTTCTAAGAAGAATGAAAAAATGCTCAAACAAGTATATTATATAACATAAGCTACTGGAAAGTAATAAATTCTAAAAATAGTATCTCACTTTTATATAAAATTTTTTAATTACCATAAAAAGTGAAATCAATTAAACAATAAATAGATTTTCGGCATCTTCTTAGAATAAAATATCTCTCTTATCGTTTTTAGTTATAATTATTATCAGTATAATTCAAATAAAATTCGGTTAATTCCAAAAGTAAATTCCAGCTTTAATAAAAATCTGGAATTTACTTTTAATCTTAACTCTAATAAAATTGCGGTTAAAAAAATTTGAAAAATATTACAAAATGTGCTATAATAAAATATACTACTTAAATTGGAGGAATTTTCAAATGTATTACACTACTTCGTTAACCGCACCGTCTTCTGACTTGAAGAAGATTAAAATCGGACTTGTAGACACTTGCACAGGAATGGTTTATTTTGTGGAGGAAGGTCTCCATGAAATCCTTGCTAGAGAAATCTGTGAGGATAGAAACTACGACTGGACATGTGACGGAAAATTCGTTTCGGCAGTTGACTATTTGTTAGAAAAGCATGAATTTATCAAGCTTTCTAATTATGGTCAGGGCAACACATTTCGTTGCCTCACAGTAGCTTCAACAGGCAAAAAGAACTCTAAAAACATCCGTGAATGGTTAGAATGTCTTACAGGTATGTTAAATCTTCGAACAGACTTATATTAATTTGATGTTAGAAGGAAAGACAGCATTAGCACGAACTATTTTGTTTAGTTCGTGCTTTTTGTTATGTTGGTGTTAGAAGCTCTAAGATCAAATACTGTACTTCATATATGTGAAACCACTTTTTATTTACACTTTCTCTATTAGAATTTGCCTATTCTTACTGTATTTCTCTATTTGGTCTGCTCTATATGAACAAATTTTATATTCATTTTTACCATCAAACCTTATTGTCACTGATTTTGTATAATAGTTTTCTTTATTTTTTAATTGTTCAGTTATTATTAAACTCGATTTAGTTTGTTTTAAAGTTTCAAATGTAGTTATAAAGCCAATACCACTACCACCTTTATATGTTGTAACTGGTTCTAATCCTAACTTTAACAATGTTTCTATTCTGAAATCAACACCTGTATCATAAATACTTAGTTCGTATATATTATTTTTTATTCCAAGTATCGCAAAAATCCCCTTTCTTTCTGTATTAGCTGAATTAACAGCATTTATAGCATCTCTTAAGTGATCTCCAATTAATGTTTCCAATTTATTTTTGGGTATTACATTATTAATTAATGGGTAAATATTCCCTATTATTTTTAATTTAAATTCGATATTATTTTTTTCGCATTCACTTTGCATATATCTAAACATATTGTCAATTTCACAAATTCCTGTTGTATCGAGTTTGGACAAACTTTTAATTGCATTAAACTCTTCTGTATATTCTTCTGTTAATAACTTAATTATTTTTAAAATATTTTTATTAGTTAGCTCTTCTATTATATTGTTATTAGTATTTATATTTTGTTTAACTAATAATTCCATTGCTTTTTGTCTATTATAAAATTCATGAGTTATTTTACTGACACTAAATTTCTCTCTATTTAAGTTTCTTAATTCTTTTTCCTTTTCACTTAATTCTTTTTGAGTCTCTTGCAGTGTTTTTTCAAGCAGTTTTTGTTTGTAATACATTGTTAGTACTTTTTGAATTATAGTAATCATTATAATTCCTAAGATTATAAAAGTTACTAACAAGTTTCTTCTTATTTCTTCTATTCCTTCAAAAATAGTTCCTAGAAGGCAAGCTATCAGTATTACTGCAATACTTATATTAATCACAATAATATCTGCAAAGTCATTACTTAATTTCTTA
>CAQIBN010000011.1:0-19526 GCA_948805675.1 uncultured Clostridia bacterium
AATATTTCTCCCTAAAACATATATCCATTGCACCCTTAAATATATTTTGATAATATTTATGATATTCATTTGTATTATAAGGACCAAAATTACTACCTATAATATAATATTTTTTTGAATTCTTTAATATAGACTTTTTTATATATTTATCATTTTGAATAAACATACTTCCACCTAAAAGAATTGTAATATCAAATTTTTTTATATATATTTTCTCATACGATACTCTATCATTAGAGAGTATCTTCATTATTTTATTAATAATTCTATGTCTTTTTATATTTAAATTATTAAACTTCAAATAATTCTTTCCAGAAACTAAAAAGAATTCATGATTTCTATATCTTTCAAGTATTATTTTTATAAATATATCATCACCTAAATTTTTTTCTGCATATGCTTTTAAATAAATCTTCATAATAAACTACCTCATGTTATTCATAATAAATATAGATATTATAATATCTTAATTAAATTCACTTTTTATTATTTTCTGTTATATAAAATAAATATACTCAATCACAATATCATTTTAGATTCCTAAAATATTTGATGTGTATGGATATACATCACAAGAACCAGCATAGACATATTTATAGCCCCAATAAAAAATTAATATCATAGAAAGAACTGCATTTACAATTAACCTTTCTTTAGCTTTTGTAGAAATATTAAAGCTGGCTTGTGGCAATAATAATAGTATAAAATAATTAAAATAAAGTGCTATTCTATCAGAATATAATATCATATTTTTAATTTGGAAAATAATAAATTCCATTATTGTTACAAAAAATAAAAACTGAGTTAATGGCTCCTTTTCATTAATCTTTTTATAACTAAAATAAATAGTTACCAAAAACACTATTTTAACAAAAAAATCTATTCCAAATATATTAACATCATTCTCATTAACAAATATAAATAAATAATTATATATTTTTACATTTACTAATCCTATTGAATATAAAATGGCAATTACATCTTTTATAAAATAAACAGATACAATAGTTATCAAAAATATTAAAAGTAAATATAAATTTTTATATTTAGATTTTGATTCACATATCCTTTTTAAAACTAATATAACTACACCAAAAACAGCTGTATAATGAAATAATGATGAAATTATTATAGCTATTAGATATTTTAAATTTTTATTTTTATATAAGTATTTTATTGAATAAAACAATATCGATAAAGCAATTGATTGCCTAAGAATATTAAATGTTCTACAATAAAAAATACTTAAATATGTTAATAAAGACAACCAAAATGGACATCTTTCCCTATATTTATATAAAGTAATTATAACTAGACTATTACATATTAATTGAATAATAAATAAAAACACATTAACATTTGTAGTAAATCTAGAGACAATGTAATTAATAAATAAATAGCCAATATCTGTAGTATTAATTAAACTAATATAATCTTCAAAACTTTGACAATCACAGGCAATTTGAAACCAATTTGCTCCATATACATTAACATCTGTTCCAATTGTTAAATCTCGTACTCCTGCAAAAATAGACAAAATCATAATAATCATAAAGGCAAATATTTTTGTATTTTTATTTTTTTCTACTTTGTTACATATAATAGCTAAAATCTCAACAATAACAAAAACTAGCAAATATATAATCATAATTTTTTCCTCCCATTTCTAATAAAAAGTCTACACATTATTGCCAAAGAGTGATACATCTTTAATTTAACCAAAACCAAGAAAATTGCATGTTTTAATTGTAAATTCATAATATTTGCCTTTTTAATATTTTTTCTATAATATTCTTCATTCACCAAAATTTTAAATTGTCTACACCTGCTCTTTTTATTAAACAAAAAATTAATTGCAAATCTTTCTAATTGTCTTATTGAAAAAAGCTCACTGTTCTCTTTATATCTATTATCTATATTTTTAATAACTTCTTCAAATTTTGGATATAATTCATTATATTTAATTGTTAATTTATTATAATCTGAATTCATTACAGACTCTTCATTTTTCCTATAATGATAAATCGCATTATTTATATAATAGCCTTTATTACACTTATTCCAAACTTTGTAATTAAATAGCATATCTTCTCCAACTTTTATGTTTTGATCAAATAATATTTTATTTTTATCTATAAATTCCTTATTATAAAAGTTTTTCCATACTGATTCACAGTATTTATGTGTTCCAAATTTCGAACCATATGTTGATTGAAACAAATTAAATATTATATCTTTATCAATAATACAATCTGAATTAAATCCATTTTCTACCTCGATTTGAAGTAATTTAGTATTAATATAATTTTTCATCATAACAAAATCAAAATCGGAATTATTCTTTATTATTTTATTAGCGAAAATCTCACATGCATTTTTATCGATCCAGTCATCTGCATCAATAAATGTAATCCATTCACCTTTAGATTTAGATATCCCTTCATTTCTTGTATATGAAACTCCTCTATTTTCGCGATTTATCACAAAACACCTATCATCATCAGAAGTAATCTCTCTACAAACATTAACTATTTCTTCACTTGCTCCATCACAAATAATTATTATTTCAATTTTTTTATATGTTTGCATTTTTATTGAAAAAATACATTTTTTCAAATAATCAATATTAATCCTATATACAGGAACTATTATTGATATTAGACCTTTTTTATACATATTATTTCCCTTTCTTCAATACATCATATATTCTTTTGCAATTATCTGTATCAAAATATTCAAAAAAATTATTCATTCTTGCAACATATTCATCTTCTATTTTAAATTCATTTTTACAGTATTTAATTACTTGTTGTACTAATTTTTTTTGTTCATCATAAATCTTTCCAAATCCATCTTTTTCATAATCAAAATATCCTTGTAGCAAATGGGATGAACGATATTTATTATAATCAAATTGGTAGTATATAACTGGTTTCTTCATATAAGCAAAATCCATATAAACACTTGAATAATCAGTTATCATCAAATTACATTCTTTTAATAATTGTTGAATATCAATATTATCATTTACAACAATATTAATGCTTTTTGATTTCATTTTAAAACAATCTATAAATTTTCTCATTTGGTAATGAGGATAAAAAATCAACTCAAAACCTTCTTTTTCTATAAATTCTATTAGAGTTTTATCATTGATAAAACTATTCCATCTTTTAAAATATTCAGATTCAATAAATTCACTTTTATTTGTTGTAAGTTCAAACCATCTTCTCCAAGTAGGAATTAATAATATTTTTTTTCTATTAATTTTTTTCTCATGTAAATTATCAAATCTTGCAAATCCTGTATATACAACATTTTCTTCTGGGTATCCAAATTTGTCCTTTATATATTCATACTCTCTTTTAGCACCACAAATAAAATACTTAAAATATGTATTTTTATAATAAAACATAGGTACATTATCTTTTGTAATACCATGTTGTAAGAATACTCTATTATTTAATAAATGCAAATATAAATGTATAATAGTAAAAATTGCATGATTAGGATTACCCTCTTTATGAGTACTAATATTGTATTCAGATGCTAAATAATAAACCCAATGCTTAAAGCTACCAAATTGTATAATATTTCCATATTCTGCTATTTTTTCATAATCTTTACTTTTTTTATTAATTGCATAATAGCACTTAATATTAGGATGATTATTTCTAACATATTTAAAAAAATGATATCCATTATCCCTACATGTATTTTTTAACTCACTTATTAACCATATTGGACTATTCCTATTTTTTATTTTTTCACCTATTGCAAAAGGAATAGCAAATATAAGTATGAAAATTCCAAATAAATCTTTAACTTTTACTTTTTTTATTTTATCTAGCATTATTATAACATCCTTTGTTTAAATAATAATTTTCTAACTTTTCGTTTTCAATAAATATATCATAACCATATTCTCTAATATATCTTGAAAATTCTCTTCTATCTATTTGTTTTGATGTTTTAAGAATATTTATAGCCCAAATTTCACTAGATTCTTCCAATCTAACAAAGCTCATATTAGGAGTAATTTTAGCAGTTTCAGGAACTCCATTTGAAGCAATACAATGACAGCCTGAACATTGTGCTTCTATCAATACCATTCCTAATCCTTCATATAAGCTTGGTAACACAAAAACATCAAAAGCTTGATATAGATTATAAACATCTTTTCTTTGACCTAAAAATTTAACACAATTTTCTAATCCCAATAATCTTACCTTATTTTTTATTTCATCTTCCATAGGTCCTTGTCCTATTAGAAGTAAAACAGTATCTTTATTTTCTTTATGTACTTGTTCAAAAATATCAACTAAAAATGTATGATTCTTTTGCTCTACAAATCTACCTACATGTCCTATTACTAAAGTAGAGTCTTTTATTCCTAATTCTTTTCTTTTAATCTTCCTTATTTCTTCTTTATATTCAAACTTTTCTATATCAATTGCATTATTTACTAAATATACTTTTCCTTTATTATATTCTTTATTGCCAAATAACCATCTTCCAGCTAGTTCTGAACAACCTATATATTCAGTTGCAAACATCCTTGAAAAATGTCTTAACACTTGTTTCATTAAATTCTTCTTTTTTTCTTGTTTATTTGTAGTACTATGAGAATGTGCAATTCTAACTGGTATTCCAGCACATTTAGCTGCAAATAGACTAAATACTGATAATGTATTAATATGTGAATGTACTATTCTATATTTTCCATCTTTAAGAACCTTTTTTAATTCTTTATGATATTTTATAACTTTTTGGTATGGAGGAATTAATATAACTTTTCCCCCCATAGACTCTATTTCTTCTTTTGGAATTCCATTTGAATCTTCATCAATAATAAAATCAAACTGTATTTTATTTTTATCTATATGGCGATAATAATTCATTACTACTGCTTCTACACCGCCACCTACCCATTTTCCAATCACATGAGCTATTCTAATTGGCTCTACCTTTTGTTTCATACATAATAGTTCCTTTCAAATCTAAGTTTTTTAATATATTATAGTTTACTTTTAAGTCTTAAATATAAGAAAGTGGCTTTGCCACTCCTTATTAAACTTAAATATAAATATATAAATCACAAAACAACTCTTCCACTAATATAAAATAACCTTTGACTTATCTTGTGTTTGATTCCTTTTTAAATATGTAATTGCAATATTATATATATCACATATAATATTGCAAAACTTTACTAAAAAGTAAACACATCGCCTCTAAATATTTCTACTAAATGTAATAACTTTATATTTTCTTATGCAGCTCCTTCACGTTTAATAGTTTTTATAACAGTTTTTGCTACTAAATTAACATCTTGAATTACATTTGTATTCTCATAATATTCTAAATCAAGTTCCAATCTTTCATCAAAAGAAACTTCACTTCTTCCAGAAACCTGCCATAAACCTGTTATTCCTGGTTTGCATTTTATTATGTAATAATAGTACTCCCCCATATCTTCCTGTTCTCTTGGTAAATATGGACGTGGACCTACTAAACTCATATCACCTTTTAATACATTAATAAACTGTGGAAATTCATCTAAACTTGTTTTTCTTAAAAACCTACCTATTTTTGTAACTCTTGGGTCATTTTTTAATTTTTTATTCTTTTTATACTCTTTTGCTGCTTCTTTATCTACTCTTAAAATTCTTGCTAATTCCTCATCTGCTCCTACTATCATTGTTCTAAATTTATACATCTTAAATAATTTTCCATTTTTACCAATTCTTTCTTGTGTAAAAAATATTGGTCCTTTATCTTTTTCAAAGAAATTTATAATTGCTACAAGTAATGTTATTGGTATAAGCATTATTATTCCAACTATACCTGACAACAAATCTAATAGTCTTTTTCCTGTTCTATTAAATAAATTTAAAGCTTTCTTTTCTAATGCACTTTTTCTTTTTCTTGATTGTGATAAAATTAAGTCATCTTCTTTTAGTATGGTAATATCATCTTTAGCAAGATTCACTTTTAACCATCCCCCATATAAAATATTAATATCATGTTACATTTTAATAACACTCTTTAAATTAAGTTCATTATAACATCCAATATTAATATTATACAATCATTTAACACAAATTTCAAGATTCTGTAACATATTTGTAAAATTTTCGTCATTTTTTGTTAACTTTTTATGTTTATTATGTTTAAATCTATAGTAATATCAATAAAATAACTTTTATCTTTTATTTTTGTATAATTTTTGCAACTAATAATACAATGCCTATTCCAAACAAAACACCTATTGCATCTATAAAAACATCTGTTACTTGTCCGCTTCTCCCAGGAACAAAAAGTTGATGTATTTCATCTGAAATCGCATATAACACCCCTATACATAAACTAATACCTATTTTCTTATACCTAGTTATTGTATATGTAGATACATAACACATAATAGTAATACCTAATGTTGTATATATAGAAAAATGTGCGAGTTTTCTTACTGGCATTTTTATATTTTCTTTAATTTCTTTTTTTTGTATAATATTCAAATTTTTAGTATATGGATTAGTATTTATTATAAAATCTATAACCAAGCTACTTGTACCTGTAGACTTTCCAGAATCCTCAGAAGAAAATTTGAATATTGTTATACATACTGCAATTGTTAACATAAATGTAATAATTCTAATTATTATGTTTTCTCTTTTTATATCAGTTTGTAACATAGTTTTATAATCTCCTTGTTCATTTTCATTCTTCTTCTACCTGCTTAGAAATAACAATATTTTCGCCTAAAATTTCTTTCAAAAAGTTCTCTATTTCAATTTTTTCTTTATCTTTTATATCTCTGTTTAAAACTAAATTCACCAAAGTTGTTATATTTTTATCTGTATTAGTTGTTGTTGTATTATTTGTTATTATGCAATCTTTAACTACTTCAAATTTTTCTTTTATCTTGTTTTTTGCATCCTCAGTATTTGCAATAGATTTATCTTTTATTTCAGAAATTTTATCTTGTATTTGTGCCACTTCATTATTTACATCTTTATTATCATTCACATACATAGATGTATCTAATTTTCCCACTTTACTTTGTATTAATTTTTCTACTTCATCTTTTGTAATTCCTTCTTTAACTTCTGTTTGTGTTATTTTTAGATTCATATCTTGAAGATTATATTTTTTTAGAGAATTACTTAAATTAATAATCTCTTCATGTTCTAAAACTTTCCCAATCAAAGCTAAATTTATTTTTTTATTTTTTATATCTACACTTGACTTAACAACTTGTGTACCTTCATATCTAAATTCTATATTTAAATACTTTTGAACACTAGCATTTATAATACTTTCTTTTACTATTTGATGTGCTAAAAATATACTTGGAATAATTGTAATAATAGAAATTACAGCTAAATTTCTTTTTATTTTCCATTCCTCTTTTGTATTTGCACCTTTTCTTTTTGGCATTTTCATTATCTTAAAAACAATAATAGAAGATAGACATATAAAAAATGCATTAATAAAGAAAAGATAAAAAGCTCCTCCTGTATAACTTAAATTTTTTATTGCTATACCATATCCTACTGTACAAAGAGGTGGCATTAATCCTGTTGCTATTGCAACACCTGGAATAACATTAGATTTTTCTTTTCTTGTCATCCCAATTGCTCCTGCTAGGCCTCCAACTATTGCAATAACTACATCCCATATAGTTGGCACAGTTCTTGATAATAATTCCGATGAAGTATCTGATATTGGTGAAACCATAAAATATATACTAGAAGTAATGACACTAATCGCAATTTGTATAATTAATGAAACTACTGCTCTTTTTGCAAATTTAAAATCATTTGTAGCAATTGCATATCCTATACCTATAATTGCCCCCATCATTGGTGATATTAACATTGCACCTATTATTACAGCTACAGAATTCATATTTAATCCTATTGAGGCTATAATTATTGCACAAATTAAAATACACATATTGGTCCCTTTTAGTTTTGCACCAGAAACAACACTCGTTTTTATATCCCCATTACTAGCCTTATTTTCTGAAATACTAAATACATCTCTAAAAAAATTTTTTATTCTTTTTTTTAGTTCCATTTGTATTTTTCTCCTTTTCATTTGTCTTACATATGTAAAAAATTATATACCAATTTTTTCCTTGATACAACTTTTATTTCTATTTTCTTTACTTTTTTTTTATTTGTTGTATAATGTATTTATATTATTTTAGAAAGAGGTTGATAATTTTGTCTAAACATGAACAATTAAAAGAAAAGAGAAAAATGGGACTATTACCCAAAATTTTATTATTTATACTTATAGCTATTATTACTGTTATTTTAGTAGCATTTGGTTCTGGCTACTTCTTTATAAAAAGTAAATGGAATCAAATGGAATATGTTAATTTAACAAAAAGTGATATTGAAGTAAATCCTGGTGTAGAAGAATCTTTAAAAGGATATCGTAATATAGTTTTATTAGGTCTTGATTCCAGAGAAGACAGTTTTGGTAAAGGAAATCGTAGTGACTGTATTATGATTATTAGTTTAAACCAAGATACAAAAGAAGTTAAAATATCTTCTGTTTATAGAGATAGTTATTTAAATATTGATGGTTATGGTTTAGATAAAGTTACACATGCCTATTCTTATGGAGGACCAAAACTTGCTTTAAGCACTTTAAATAAAAATTTAGATTTAAACATTACAGATTTTGTTGCAGTAAATTTTGATACTGTTCATACTGTTGTTGATACCGTTGGTGGTGTAAATATAAAAATTGAACAAGAAGAATTAAAATATATAAATGATTATATTTCTGCTAATGATAGACAATTTGGTACAAAAACAGAAAGAATTACAACTACAGGGTGGCATAACCTAAATGGTGTTCAAGCATTAGCATATTCAAGAATTCGTTACACTAATGGTGGAGATTATAAAAGAGCTGAACGTATGAGAGATGTTTTAATTGCAGTATTTGAAAAAGCAAAAACAATGAATGTTTCTAAATTAAATTCTTTATCTAATACAATATTACCTCATGTTTCAACTAATATTGATGTTAATGAAGCAATTGGTATGCTTCCACAATTAACAAATATAAAAGTTAATGAAAGTTTTGGATGGCCTTATGAAGTAAAAGGTATTACTTTAGATAGATGGTATCGGAGTTCCAGTTACACTAGAAGAAAATGTTTCTAAATTGCATGAACAATTATTTAATGAAAAAAATTATGTACCAAGTGACACAGTTAGAAATATTAGTAATAGTATAATAAATAAAACGGGTTATAGATAAAAATAAAAAACTGTCCTTAGTAACAAAACACTAAAGACAGTTTTTTATTTTTCAGAATAATAGTTTTATTATAACATTGAAAGAATATACCCATCTACTCCACTTATATCATATTCTTTTGATAACTGACAAAAAAGATTTTCTTTTTCTAAATATATGTTGATAAAATTCAGTGTATCTATATAAATATTGGACTTATGTATTTTTACATCAAGAACAAGAAACTTCCTAAACCAAATTTTACCTTCTTTTTGTTCTACTATATATAAGATGTCATCCTTGTATGGCCGAAGCTTACCTTCTGTCAAGATTATTTCTTTTGATAATGAATCTACAAAGATTATCCCCCTTAATTTAAAAATTGTTTCAAATGACTATTTTACATCAGAAATGCTTAATTTAAACATTTCTATATATAATTTTTCATTATTATATAGTTTTTCTAAAATTAAGTCAATTAATTTCACTAAGAATTTTATTACTCATATTTATTTCATCCTATTCTTATAATTTTACATTTTATCTGGCATTTCTATTCCAAGTAGTCCTGCAACAACTTTCAAAACATTATTTACAACATAAGTTAAATAAATTCTTGCATTTTGAATGTCTTTATCTTGTACCATAATTTGATTTTCTGTATAGAAACTACTATATGCTTTAGCTAAATCTATTAAAAATCTAGCAATAATAGAAGGTTCATTTTTCTTCATTGCAAGCTCTAAAATTTCATTAAAACTATAAACTAATTTTAATACATCCAAAGAATATGCATCTAGTAAATTTCTTATATTTATATCTTTAAATTCTGGTATAAATTCTGCTTTATCTAATATACTTTTTGTTCTTACATATATATATTGTACATATGGAGCTGTTTCTCCATTAAAATTTAACATAACATCCCAATCAAAAATCTCATCTTTTATTCTACTATTTGATAAATCATTAAATATTACTGCACCTATACCAACCTTTTTAGCAATTTCTTTTTTATTTTCTAAATTTGGATTCTTTTCTTCTATTATTTTTTCTACTCTAGAAATTGCCTCATTTAATAAATCTTCTAATTTTATAATATTTCCTTCTCTTGTAGACATTTTTCCTTCTTTTAGTCTAACCATTCCAAAAGGAACATGAACAAGATTTTCTTTATATTTATCCTCCATATCTAATAATTTCGCAACTTCAAAAACTTGCTGAAAATGTAGTATTTGTTCATAAGATGTTACATAAATTGCTTTGCAAAAATTATATTCTCTTGCTCTATATAAAATCGCTGCTAAATCGCGAGTATCATATGTTGTAGATTTATTTGATTTTATTATTATACATGGTGGCATATCTTTTTCTTCTAATTCTATAACTTTTGCCCCTTGTGACTCTACTAATTTTCCTGACTTTTCTAACATTTCTACTATTTCTGGCATTTTATCTGTATAAAATGACTCTCCGACATACAGATTCAAATTTTGTTCCAAGTATATCATAAACTCTTTGGAATTCTTTTAAACTTACTTCACTAAATTTCTTCCATAAATCTACACATAGTTTATCACCATCTTCTAACTTCTTAAAATTATTTCTACATTCATCTAATACACTTTCATCTTGTTTACACAAATCATTAATTCTAACATATAATTTTGTTAACTCATCTATTGGATTTTCATCAATATTATATTCTTCCCCCCATCTTTTATATCCTTCTATTAATTTTCCAAATTGAGTTCCCCAATCTCCTAAATGATTAATTCCTATAGGATTATATCCTAAAAAACTGTATATGTTATATAATGCCTTTCCAATTACCGTAGACCTTAAATGCCCTATATGAAATGGTTTTGCAATATTTGGAGATGAATAATCTATAACTACATTCTGATTATTACCTATATTTGATGAACCATACAACTCTTTTTTTTCATCAAATTCATTTAATACCTCTTTTACTAAAATTTCTTTATTAATATAAAAGTTTAAATACCCACCTACAATATCTATTTTCTCTATTAAATACTCATCTATTACTATATTATCTTTTAAATCCTGTGCAATTAAAGCTGGTGCCTTTTTCAACTCTTTTGCAAGCTTAAAACATGGAAATGCATAATCTCCCATTTCACTATTTTTTGGCTTTTCAATAAAATTCCTTAATTCTTCTTTTGAAATCTTTGTAACATCTGATATCATTTCTGCTATCTTACACCTAAAATCAACCATTATAACTTCCTCTTTCCTAAAACTTTTTCTCTTAAATTATGTAATTATTATATATACAGAAACTCTAAAAGTCAACTTACATTTTTATCTTCACTTAAATACTGTTAATACTTTAAAATAGTATAGTATTCTAAATCTCTTAAATATAAATATTTTTGATATTATCGCATCTTTAAAATTTTTTTATACATAAAATTCACTTTTCTGGAAAAACTAAACTTAAAAATAAATAAAATGGAGAATTTATATGAGTAATTTTGTAAATAAATTTAAAACTGTATTTTCAGATATATTTTCATATCATCCAAAAGATAATTATAATTTCACCATATCAGAAACACCTAATAATAATAACTTAAATCTTTCATCAGAAAAAGACTTAAGTCAAACAATTTTTAATAAACTAGATAAAAACTTAGAATTTATGAAAATAAGATATAACTCTATGATTAATAGTGACATAGTTATTCGAGAATTTACATTAAATGCAAGAAATAAACAATTTTCAGCTTTTATATTTTATATAGATGGAATGGTTGACCAAAAACTGGTAAATGATTTTGTTCTAAATCCATTAATGCTAAAAAATATTGCTAATAGTTTTGATGGTGAACAAAACAAAATAATTTCAGAAATTAATACTAATAATGTAACAATTAGAAAAGTAAAAAAATTTAATATTACAGATTATATAGATAATTGTTTAATACCTCAAAATAGCGTAAAAAAAGAAACTGAGTTTTCTAATATTATATCTGGAATTAATTCTGGTAATTGTGCACTTTTTGTAGATACAATTAATATTGCTTTTAATATTGATGTAAAAGGATTTAAACAAAGAAGTATAGATAGTCCAAATAATGAAATAGTTATAAGAGGTCCACATGAAGCATTTGTAGAAAATATAAGAACAAATACATCCCTTCTTAGACGTACTGTAAATAATGAAAATCTTGTAATAGAAAATATTGAAGTTGGTAATATTAGTAAAACTAAATGTGCAGTTTGTTATTTAAAAAATATTGCTAATAATGATTTAGTTGCAGAAGTAAAATTCAGACTAAATAATTTAGATATAGATTCTTTATTATCTAGTGGAGAATTAGAACAATTAATTGGTGAAGAAACAAACTATGGAATACCTGTAATTATTGCCACTGAAAGACCAGATAAAGCTACAAAACATTTATTTGAAGGTCGAGTAGTAATAATAGTAAATGGGAATCCATATGTTCTAATTATGCCAGGAACATTTATAGATTTTATGTCTTCTCCAGAAGATACAAATTTGAAACCTGTATTTGCAAATTTTTTAAGAGTTATAAGAGGATTATCTTTATTTTTAACATTACTTCTTCCTGGTATATGGGTTGGTGTAACAAACTTTCATCAAGAACTTATTCCTACAGAACTTCTATTTTCTATTGTAGGTTCAAGACAAAATGTTCCCTTTCCTATGATATTTGAAATTTTGCTTATGGAAATTTCTTTTGAACTAATTCGTGAGGCAGGACTTAGGGTTCCATCTCCTATTGGCCCAACTATAGGAATTGTAGGAGCATTAGTTCTTGGTCAAGCAGCTGTAAGTGCTAGTATAGTTAGCCCTATTTTAATAATTATTATTGCAATTACAGGTATTGCATCTTTTGCAATTCCAGACTTCTCTTTTGGTTTTCATTTAAGAATATCAAGATTTTTATTTATAGCATTAGCATATATGTCTGGATTTTTAGGACTAGGATTAGGTGTATTAATATATATTTCAACACTATGTAATATTAAGTCATTTGGTATACCATATATGGTACCATATGCCCCACTTACAACAAAAACAAGTAGTAGATATTTAGTTTCTCCAACATGGAAACAAGAACAAAGACCAGATTATTTAAATCCAAAAAAGAGAACCTCTCAAAGTCATATTAGTATGAAATGGAAATATTGGAAAAGTTAATTCTTTTATATATTTTAAAATACTAAAAAACTAAACAAATTTAATAAAACCTTTAATAAAATGCAATATAACTTTTGCAAATCTTAAAATATCTAAAGAAAGGAATCACAAATAACTATGGATAATACAAAAATAGGCAATGTTTCAGCCATCTTTCTAATTATAACAATTATGATAAATAATATAATTCTAAATATTCCAAAAAGTATATTAAGAAGCTCAGAATCCTCTGCACCATTAAATATACTATATGTAAGTATTCTAGCAATTCTCCTTACATTACTCATATGTAAATTATTCAAGAAATTTCCTGGCTCAGACATATTAGATGTATCCAATTTTTTATTTGGTAAATGGTTCAAATTTCTAATAGGACTGTTATTTATTATATATCTACTATCTACTAGTAGTGTACTTCTTAGAGATTTTAGTGAAGGTCTAAAAATAATATATTTTAAAAGAACTCACATATATTTTATAATTGCTTTATTTATAATAGTTGCAGGATTTACCAATAAACTTAGTGAAAAATCTATTATTAGAAGTAACTTATTAATACTACCAATTGTATTAATAGGCATTATATTTATATTTTTAGCTAACCTAAAAAACTTTGTACCTCAAAGAATATTTCCTTTATTAGGAGATGGAGTAACTTCAACTTTTATTACAGGAACAAGCAATTTATATGCATTTAGTTGCTTATTTCTTATTTACTTTATACCTCCATATTTAAAAAATACATCTAGTTTTAAAAAAGTAGCTGTCACATCTATAGTAATTTCAGCTTTATATTTATTGCTTTGTATATTTTCATTAATTTGCATGTTTTCTTTTATAACTAAAGAAAACGAAATTATGCCAATATATTTAGTTAGTAGATATATTGAATTTGGAACTTTTTTTCAAAGAGTTGATGCAATTTTCTTTTTCATATGGATTTTAGAAGTTAGCTTATATATTAATGTAGTTATTATGCTAACTATAAGAATTTTTAAGAAAATAACTAATATAGAAAGTTCATCTAACATGGTATATCCGATATGTTTATTACTTTTTTGTTTTACACTAATACCAAGGAATTTAGCAGATATTAATACTTTTAATGAAACATTTTACAAAAATATAACTTTATATTTTGTAATAATCACTAGTTTAATTATTTTAATTTTAGCTAACTTAAAAAACAAAATAAAAAATAAAAATAAGGAGGAGATTTTAACTTGAATAATAGACTTCTCAGTATTTTAAAAATAACTACTATTATAGTTATCCTTATAGTCTTTATAATTGGATTTAATCATGACCAAGATATAGATGATTTTGCTTATGCTGTAGCAATTGGTGTTGATTTAGGTAGTGATAATAATTTAAAGGTTAATTTCCAATTTACAAAACCAAGTCGGTGGTGGAGAAAGTGGTGGAGGCTCTGAATCTGCTCCTACTTTTATATACACTGTAGAAGCATCCTCTATTCCATCTGCTGTTAATTTAGTTAATAATTATATTAGTAAACAAGTAAACTTATCACACTGTAAAGTAGTAATATTTTCAGAAGAACTTGCTCAAAAAGGTATAGAAAAAGAAGTATACACTTTAATTAATGATGTAGAACTTCGTCCTGATACTGGAATAATTATTAGTAAATGTGATACTAAATATTTTATAGAAAACTCTAAGCCAGTTTTTGAAACTTTAGTATCTAAATATTATGAAATAGTACCTGCTACTACGCATATTACTGGATATACAGCTTATGCTAAAATTGCAGACTTTTTTAATCAATTACATTGTACAACTTGTGAACCAGTAGCAATACTTCGGTGGTGTAACATCTGATAGTTCACTTGATGAACGAAACCTTGCTTCTTCAAATATTGAAAAAGATGTTAATGTAAAAGCAGGAAGTTCTGCACTAACTTCTAAAAAAAGTTCAGAAACCATTGGTCTTGCTATATTTAGAGGAGATAAATTAGTTGGTGAATTATCTGCTATTGAATCTGCATGTTACTTAATATTAACTAATAAATTAGACACATGTACTATATCTATAAAAAATCCATTAGATACTAGCACTTCTATAGATTTATATGTATATAAGCAAAAGAATACTAAAAAGAAAATAAACTTTATTAATAATTCTCCTTATATAGATATAGATGTTTCTATAAAAGCACGAATATTATCTACTAACGAAAACGCTGAAGAATTAACTAAAGAAAATATAAAAAAAGTTGAGGAATCTGTTAATCTATATTTAGAAAAGGAAATATTAGAATTTTTATACAAAACTTCTATCTCATATGATTCTGATATATGTGGATTTGGCAGATATGCTATAACTAAATTTCATAAAAACTCAGATTGGGAAAATTATAAATGGTTAGAAAATTACAAAAATTCTATTTTCAATATTAATGTAAATTCTGAAGTAGTATCCAGTTTACTATTTACAGAAATCTAAATATAATAAAAAACAGGAAGGATTAAATTATGATTGTTTTTATATTTCTATTTTCTATATTCATTTTTTTTAAAACAATATCATATGGCATATATGAAATAAAAACTAATAATAATAAATTAGGAGGTTGTATTATTATTATCATTTCTATAATAATACTTTTCCTACCTAGTTATATGGTGTATATTAGATAATAAAAATATGTATTAGCAAATTTTTCTATACACAAGACTTTTCTATTATAGAACAATAGTGGGCTGAATTATGTTTCAATACTTAATTAATTTTCTTACAGCCCACATTTAATTGTTCGTGTGCCAATTTTATATATTCTATTTTAAGCAAATTCCTCTATCTGCTATTTTTTTATTTGCCACAAAATATTCCTGCCCCATATATGTTAATAAATTCGCTTTTCCATAGTCTATACTTCCATTTTCTTTAATAAATTCATTATTTGCATTAACTGCTACAATCTCTCCAATAAACATATCATGTGACCCTAGTTTCTTTATCTCTTTTACTTTACACTCTATATTTATAGGACATTCTTTTATTAATGGTACATTAACAATCTTGGCTTTTTGTTTAGTTAATTTTGCCTCTTTAAATTTATCAATTTCTTTTCCAGATTTAGTTCCACAAAAATCTGCTTCAAAAATTAGTTTCTCATCTGGTATATTAATTACAAATTCTTTTAGTTCTTTTATAATAGAATATGAATGTCTAGTTGGTCTAATTGAAACATAAACTAAAGGTGGCTCTGAATTAATTATTCCTGTCCATGCTATTGTAGTGATATTAGAATTTAATTCATTCCCACATGATACCATTGCTATTGGTACTGGTGCTAATGCTGTTTGCACTTTCACATTTGATTTCGATTCCATAAATAACTTCCTTTCATTTTTCATAGTTTAAATAAGTTCTTCTAAATTTTCTTTACTATTTCTTAATCTTTTAAAAGATATTCTTCTTAATTCTTTATTTGCTTCAATTACTTTTATATTCATTTTATCTCCAATTTTTATTACTTCATTTGTATGTTCCCCTATTAAATGTTTATGCTCTTCATCATAAATAAAGTACTCATCCCCAAGATTTTCAAATCTTATTAATCCTTCAACAGTATTTTCTAATTCTACAAAAACGCCAAATGATGTAATATTAGAAACAATTCCTTCATACTCATTTCCAATTTTATCTTGCATGTATTCTGCTTTTTTAATATCTAGACTATCACGTTCTACCTTTTGTGCAATCCTTTCTCTTTCTGAGGAACTATCTGAATATTCTATAGATTGTATATAGTACTTTTCTTTTATATCATTAGAAACATTATAATCCTTTTCTAAATATTTCGATATCACCCTGTGTATAAATAAATCTGGATATCTTCTTATTGGAGAAGTAAAATGGCAATAATATTTACTTGCAATACCAAAATGTCCTTTATTTTCACTTTCATACTTTGCTACTTTTAATGTTCTTAAAATTAAATTAGAAACAACTCTCTCTTCTGGTTTTCCCTTTATACTTTCTAAAACTTCTGCAAAAGCCTTTGGATGTATATTATCTTTATTACCTTTTATTTTATATCCAAAATTATATAAAAATTTATTTAATTCATCAATTTTCTCCATTTCTGGCACTTCATGAACACGATAAATAAAAGGCGATTCTAACCAATAAAACTTTTCTGCAACTGTTTCATTTGCAATCAACATAAATTGTTCTATTATATTATTTGATATAGTGAGTTCATATTTTTTTACATCTATTGCAATACCATCTTCATTTAAAATAATTTTACTTTCAGGAATATCTAAATCTAAGCTTCCATCTTTTTTTCTTTTCTCTATTAAAATTGTAGCAAGTTCCTTCATTCTGACAAAATGAGGAATAAATTCTTTATATTTTTTTATTATCTCTTTATCAGTTTCATTTAAATCATTTATTTTATCATTTTTCTGTTTAGATTTTATTACTTTTTCATCTTTTAACTCTTTTTTATTTAACACTTCTTGGTATTTAATATTATCAAAACTTGTAGGTTCAGATATTGTTTCTTTTTGATAATTTATTAGATTCTCTTTTTCAGATTCTTCGTTACACTCTGCATATTCTAATAATTTAGTTACATCCTTATAATTCATTCTTCTTTTAACATTTATTATACTTTTTTTAATATCTGATGAAATTACTTTTCCGTCTTTATTTATTTCCATTATAACAGAAATCGTAAATCTATCTTCACCTTGGTTTAAGCTACAAATGCCATTAGATAATTCTCTTGGAAGCATTGGAATTACTCTATCCATCATGTATATACTTGTCCCTCTTATAATTGCCTCTTTATCTAATTTTGAATTTTCTTTAACATAGTAACTTACATCTGCAATGTGTACTCCAAGTTCATATGTTCCACTAGATAATCTTTTTACATATATAGCATCATCTAAATCTTTTGCATCTTCTCCATCAATTGTAAATATTTCTTCATTTCTTAAATCCAATCTATTAGGAATATCTTTTTTTGTAATTTCTGGTTTAATCTTTTTTGCTTCTTCTATGACTGGTTCTGGAAACTTATAAGGTAAGTTATACTCTTTTATTAAAGAAAGCATATCTACACCTGCTTCATTTATATTTCCTATTACCTCCAAAACTTTTCCCTCTGCATTTTTTCCTCTTTCAGGATATTTAAGAATTTTTACTAAAACTTTTTGATTATTTCTTGCTTTTCCAAAATTTCTTTTAGAAATAAATATATCTGTTCCTAGTTTTTTGTCATCTGGAACAACAAAAGCAAAGCTTTTATTTTTTTGAAATAAACCTACTACTGTATCTTTTTCATGTTTTAATATTTTTACAATCTTCCCTTCCTTATGAAGATTATTAGTTAATGTATCAATTATTTCTATAAAAACTTTATCTCCATTTAATGCATTTTTTGTATTATGTTCTGATATATATATTTCTTCATCAGAATCTTCTAATTTTACAAACCCAAAACCTCTTTGATTCCCTCTAAAAATTCCTGTAAAAAATTTAGAATTATCTATCAATTTATATTTTGATTTCTTATTCTTTTCAATTTTATATTCTTCTTCCAACTCATTTAATATATTTCTAAAATCTTCATACTCATTTTTAGGAACATTTAGTATATTGGCTATTTCTTTTGCCTTCATTGGTATATATTGTTTATCTTGCATAAAGTCTATTATTTTCTTTTTCTTTTCATTCATAAATTCTAGAACTTCATTACTATCTTTTTTCATATATTCTCCTCGTATACTTATATAATTAACAATAATTTATTATATTTTATATTATTATATCCATTATTCTTATAGATTATTTTGGTAAGATTTTTATTTATTGCTAGTCAACAATATTTTAATATTGTATTATTTTCTATATAATATCATCTTAAAATTGTTAGAAAATTTTAAACTTAATTTTATCATAGAAAATTTATTATACTAATTAGTAAATTTGTTAATTCATATTTTTAATGCATATTTTATTTTTACATTTTTTATTTTTACATTTTTTATTTTTACATTTTTTATTTTTACATTTTTTATTTTT
>CAQIBN010000011.1:19626-54068 GCA_948805675.1 uncultured Clostridia bacterium
ACATGGTTTATTAATATATATTTTATAAATATATATTAATAAACCGCATGCTTAACATGCGGTCTAAATTTTACATCACATATAATATTCCAAGGGCTACTGCTAATACAACAAACATAACTCCTAAAATAATTGTCCATCTTTTTAATTTTCCTTCTTTTGTTCTTCCTTTATTTTTTTCATAAAAATTATTTGTAGATGAACCAGTTATTGTACCTGATGCTCCTTGATTTTCTTTTGTTTGTATAGTTGCTAAAAAAATTAATGCTATACAAACAAGAACATATAAACCTAATACTACATATTTTGCTATTTGCATTATTACACTCTCCTCATTTAGATTAATCTTAAAATCTTTGTCTATTTTAGCATATATATTCTAAAAAAGCAAATTTATATATAATAATCTAATATTCAAGTATTGAAATGTTCAAATATCTAATTACTATATTTAATTTCATACATTTATAATTATATATGTTTGTATTTTATGTTTAAACACACACTTAATTATAATGTAAATATTTAACTTTTTTATTAGTTTTGTATTCTATTGCAACTTGTTTGCATAAATCTAACATAAAACTAACCACTGTTTCATAATAAGACCAAAAAATTAGTTTTTATGCAGTTTCTTCTCTTTTTGTAGTTGACATTCTTTTTGACTTTAAATTCTTTTTATCTTCTCTATTTTCATTTATAATAACTTTTGGTGATGCCCCAACTTCTACTGTTTCCTTTGTTACAATACATTTTTCTATTTTAGGATTTGATGGTATTTCAAACATAATATCACGCATAATATCTTCGATAATTGAACGTAATCCTCTTGCACCTGTTTTTCTTTCTATTGCTTTATCTACTATTAGTTCTAAAGCTTCCTTTTCAAATTCTAGCTCTACATTATCTAATTCCATTAGTTTTTTATATTGTTTTACTAATGCATTTTTAGGCTTTGTAACAATATCTATTAAAGTTTCTTTATCTAATTCTTTAAGAGTTGCAATAATTGGCAATCTTCCAACAAATTCTGGTATTAAGCCAAACTTTAATAAATCTTGTGGTAGAAGTTTTTCGAAAATTGCATATTTATTTAAATCTTTATTACTTTCTATTTGAGCTCCAAATCCAATAGATTTTTTTCCTGTTCTATCTTTTACAATTTTCTCTAATCCTTCAAAAGCTCCTCCACAAATAAATAGAATATTTTCTGTGTTTATTTGTAGAAATTCTTGATGGGGATGTTTTCTTCCACCTTGTGGTGGTACTGATGCAACAGTTCCTTCTATTATTTTTAATAAAGCTTGTTGTACACCTTCTCCACTTACATCTCTTGTAATAGATGGATTTTCAGATTTCCTAGATATTTTATCTATTTCATCTATATAGATTATCCCTCTTTCAGCTTTTTCTATATCATAATCTGATGCTTGAATTAGTTTAAGTAAAATATTTTCTACATCTTCACCAACATATCCTGCTTCTGTTAAAGTTGTAGCATCTGCTATTGCAAATGGAACATTTAATATTCTTGCTAAAGTTTGTGCAAGTAGTGTTTTACCACATCCTGTAGGTCCTAAAAGTAACACATTACTTTTTTGTATTTCAACATCATCTTTTTTTTCTGATTTATTATTAATACGTTTATAATGATTGTAAACAGCTACTGCTAATGTTTTTTTTGCTTCTTCTTGCCCAATCACATATGAATCTAAAATTTCTTTTATTTCTAATGGGCTCAAAAGTCTATCTTCATTATTTAAAGTATATGCAACTTCATTATTTTCATAGTTATCGTCTTCTAATATGTTGTTACATACCTTAATACATTCATCACAAATATATACTCCTGGACCTGCAATAATTCTTTCTACAGAATTTTGTGTTTTTCCACAAAACGAACATCTTACACTTTTTTGTTGATCATTTTTTGCCATTATAGCACTCCTTTTAATTATATTTATTTATATACTATGCTCTTTTTTCCATTATGCCATCTATCAATCCATATTTTAATGCTTCTTCTGCAGTCATATAATTATCTCTTTCTGTATCTTTTTCAATTACTTCTAATGGTTGACCTGTTCTAGCACTTAATAATTTATTTAATTTTTCTCTTGTTTTCACCATATGATCAGCATGAATTTTAATTTCTGTAGTTTGTCCTGATAATCCTCCTCCAGCAATTAGTGGTTGATGAATTAAAATTTCTGAATTTGGTGTTGCATATCTTTTTCCCTTTTCTCCTGATGCAAGTAATACAGCTCCCATACTAGCAGCCATTCCTATACATATAGTAGATACAGGACAACTTATATAATTCATTGTATCAACAATTCCCATTCCATCTGTTATAGAACCACCTGGGCTATTGATATATAAATGTATCTCTTTATCTGGGTCTTCTGACTCTAAAAATAGTAATTGTGCTATTACTAAACCTGCTGATGCTTGATTTACATCTTCTCCTAAAAATATAATTCTATCTTTCAATAATCTTGAAAAAATATCATATGATCTTTCTCCTTTAGCAGTTTGCTCAATTACATATGGAACTAAACTATTTTTTTCTAACATAATTTCCTCCTTAATAATTCATTCTTTTTTGAATTGTATACTATATAGCCAAATTTTTCAATAGCTTTTTATTAATAATAACAATTATTTAACTGTAATATTGCTTAAAATTTGCTTTTTTTCATACAACTTACGTTTATTTTATAGAATCTCTTTTATTTTTTTACTTGACCATTATTTAAATCTTGCTTTAAATTTTCTACTTGATGATAGTTTAAATCTTATAATAAGCAATGTAAAATTAAGTTATAGAATATAGCTAAAATTTCCAAATAATACAATATTGTTTATATATTAACTTTTGTTTTTTATATAAGATTAATTCTTAAAATAATATACAATATTTCTAATTTAATAGTTAAATTTATTTATATAGTCCAAATTCATTCTAATATTTTAATAGCACAATATTAAAATTTACAAATACATGTTTAATGTATATCTTGTTTTGATTGTAAAATATTAATACTATGTTGTTTTATTAAAAAGAGCTAGTGGACTTTTCTGTACTATTTTAAATTACCCCTAACTCTTTTAATTAATTATTTAATTTTTGCATTATCTACTATAAATTTAATTGCTTTTTCTACTTTCATATTATTGCTTAAGTAATCTTTTAAATTTTCATTTTTAATAAGTTCTTCTTCTTTTTTTCCATAATTAGTAGCCATTTCTTTTATTTTTTCATTTAATTCTTCTTCAGTAATTTCAATTTTAGCATCTTTAACTATAGCTTCTAACACTAATCTTGATTTTACAGATTTTTGAGCTTGTTCTTCATATTCTTTTCTAAAATCTTCCTCTGTTTTATTTATCATATGTAAATATTGGTCTAATTTTAGTCCTTGATATGATAATCTTGCTTCTATATCTTTTACCATATTATCAATTTCTGTTTCTATCATTCCAGATGGAATTTCAATTTCTACACTATCACAAACTGTTTTTATAGCTTCATCTTCTGTTTCATATTTTGCTCTTGATTTATTTTCTTCTTCTAATTTTTCTCTAATACTTTCTTTTAATTCTTTTATAGTATCAAATTCACTAACATCTTTTGCAAACTCATCATCTATTTCAGGTAATTCTTTTCTTTTAATTTCATGTAATTTCACTTTAAATACAGCATCTTTTCCTGCTAAATCTTTAGAAAAGTACTCTTCTGGAAATTTAACATTTATATCTCTTTCTTCATCAATTTTCATTCCAATTATTTGGTCTTCAAATCCAGGAATAAATGTTTTGCTTCCTATCTCTAATTCATGATTATCTGCCTTTCCTCCATCGAAAGCCACACCATCAACAAATCCCTCAAAGTCTATTACTGCTATATCTTTTTCTTCTACTGGTCTATCTTCTATAGTAACTAATCTTGAGTTTTTTTCTGCCATATGACCAATTTCATGCTCTATATCTTCATCAGTTACATTATACTCAATTTTCTTTAATTGTATACCTTTATATTTACCAAGTTTTACTTCTGGCTTTATTTGCACAATTGCTGTAAAGATTAAATCTTGCCCTTTTCCTATTTGTGTAACATCTATGTCAGGTCTACTTACTGCTTCTATATTATTTGCTTTTAATTCTTCATCATATACTGCTGGAACTATTTCATTAAATGTATCTTCAAAGAATATTTCTGAACCATATTGTCTTTCTATAATATTCATTGGTGCTTTACCTTTTCTAAATCCTGGAACATTAAAATACTTTGCTGTTTTTGCATATACCTTTTTCATTCCTTCATCAAATTTAGTTGCTTCAATTGTAAAAGTTAATTTAAGCTCATTATTTTTTTCTGTTTTTTCTACTTTAATACTCATATTATTTTTCATCCTTTCCCTACTATTTAAATAAAACTAGCTTTTTTATTATACCACAATTTGTAAATTTTGCAATAGTTTATGTTTACATTATTTAATTTTCTTTAAATCAAACCTCAAATAATCTGCACTAATTAGATTGAACTCTATACCTTCAACAAATCCTTCCACAGCATCTTTATGAGAATTGCCATGTAAATGTCCATAATAACATCTTTTAATATTATATTCTCTTAATATTTTATAAAATTCTAAATTTGGATTATCTAATAAATTTCTACATATTAATGGTGGATAATGCATAAAAACAATAATTTCTTTATCTTTCCCATATTTTTTTATACCATCTTCAATGGCTAATCGTAATCTTGAAATTTCTCTATTTATCATTTTATTACTATTATCTGAATCTAATATAGCCCAACCTCTTGTTCCTGTTATAATGATATCATCATATATGTATGATGTATTATAAATGAAATCAATATTAGAAAAATCATTTTTCTCTAAAAACTCTCTCATTTTCTTCAAGGTAGTCCACCAATAATCATGGTTTCCTCTTATTAATATTTTTTTACCAGGTAAACTATTTAAAAATTTAAAATCCTCATATGCATCTTCTAAATGCATTGCCCAAGAAAAATCGCCTGGTAATACTACTAAATCATCTTGTTTAATCTTCTTTAGCCAATTTTTCTTTATCTTTTCTGGATGCTCAGTCCAATTATCGCCAAATATATTCATTGGCTTTTCTTCCTTAAAAGATAAATGTAAATCTGCTATTACATATATAGACATATTTTTTCCTTTCATCTACTTATATTAATAATTTTCACCAAAATCTTATTATATATTTGTCATTTTTATTATTTCCTTAATATTTTTTACTATTTATATTATATACTATCTTTCTTATGTATATGTTTATTAAATTTATATTACTTTTACTTAGTTTCATAATTTATATACTTTATACACTATATAGATTATTCAGATTATTCACCTATTTTCAAGTTTGGAATTGCATTTAATTCTAAATCTGATATCTTTCCATTAATATAATTATAGTAGCCAGCAGAAGCAATCATAGCTGCATTATCTGTACACAAAATAGGAGTTGGATAATATATTTTCATGCCATTTGTCTTTTCTAAATTTATAAACTTTTCTCTTATATAACTATTGGCAGACACTCCTCCTGCTAAAGCTATTTTATTAATATTAAGCATCTTTGTAGCTTTAAGAGTATTTTCTATTAGAATTTCTGTAACTGTTGCTTCAAAACTTGCACATAAATCTGCTTTATTGATATCTGGATTTTTATGATACATATTAATTATTGCAGTTTTTATGCCACTAAAACTAAAATCTAAGTTTTCAAAATGCGTTTTGGGAATTTTTATATTGTTACTTCCTTGTTTAGCTAATTTATCAATTTTAGGACCTCCAGGGTATCCAAGACCTATCACTCTTGCTACTTTGTCAAATGCTTCTCCTATAGCATCATCCTTAGTTTTTCCCAATATCTCAAATTCCTTATAATTTTTTATATGTACTAAATGAGTATGTCCCCCAGATATTACCAAACATAAACATGGTGGTTCTAAGTCTAAATGAGTAATGTAATTTGCTGCAATATGTCCTTCTATATGATTTGTTCCTACTAAAGGCTTATTTAACGCATAGCTTAGAGCTTTTGCATAAGATACACCTACTAACAGGGCTCCTACTAATCCTGGACCATATGTACATGCAACTGCATCTATATCATTAAAAGTTATATTTGCCTCTTCTAGTGCTTTTTTTACAACACTAGAAATTACCTCTACATGATTTCTAGATGCTATTTCTGGTACTACACCGCCAAATTTTTCATGTATCTTTATTTGAGAATTTATTACATTTGAAAGAACTTCCCTGCCATTTTTTACAATGGCACAAGAAGTTTCATCACAACTTGATTCAATTCCTAATATTACTATATCTTTCATATATCTTCCTCTTAATTACATTTTATATATCTTATATATTTTACATAGAATTTCGCATGATATTTTGTATAAAAATTTTATGTGATGTCTTCATATTCTATTTTAATGTTTTCTATACTATATATTTTATTAAGTTATATATTTATATTTCTATAATTACTTATATTTTATATTATTTATATTTTTCACTTACTTGATATAAATAGAAATCTTTATATATATATTCCTAAAAACTTCAAAATTAATACTAAGTCTATTTGTAATGTTCCTGATACTAATAACATTATTCCTTTTGCTATAATTTGTATAATTGGTGAAATAATTATTCCTGCAAAGCCTAATACCCATATTGCTATAAAAACAATATAGAATATGTGTTGATTTCTATCAAGCCATATTTTTGCATTGGTTGGTATAAAATGTCTTAGTATCTTTGAACCATCTAATGGTGGTAATGGTATTAAATTAAAAACACCTAAGCCTATATTCATAAATATCATTTGGTATAAAAGAATTATTATTATGTTACTATATGTACTAGATACATTTTCTAATAAATTAAATTTAAATACAAAACCTAATACAAAAGAAAAAATTATTGCTAATATAAAATTCATAAGTGGACCTGCAAAAGAAACCATTGCTTCACCTTTTGACATACTAATATCTCTTTTAAATCTAACTGGATTTATTTGTACTGGTCTTCCCCAACCAAATCCTGCAAATAAAAGCATAATAAACCCAATAGGTTCAATATGTTTTAAAGGATTTAGAGTAACTCTTCCTTGATTTCTTGGTGTTTCATCTCCTAATTTATCTGCTACAAAAGCATGTGCAAATTCGTGAAATGTCATTGCAACTATAACAGCTGGAAGAGCTAATAATAAACTTAATAATTTAGATGGACTTTGTATATATCCTCCTAAATTATATACAACCATAATAGCAACAAAAATATATAAATATCTTTTATCAAAACTGAACATTAAATTTTTCCCTCGCCTTCATATTTTTACTTTTTTTAAATTTTTATTATAGATCCAATAGGATATATAATTATATCCTATTGGTAATGTATATCTCCCTACTTAAGTGGCAAGTTTTTTCCAATTATCTCTTTTACTTCAGTTATTCATTATTTTATTAATTAAATCAATTACTTCGTATAAACTCTCATAAACTAGAAATTCAATTTTTTCATCATCTCTAAGAAATTCAGACACATTTGCTTCTTTTTCATAAATAGCCTAAATCTCTTTTCCTAAGTTTTCTGCATAAGAAATTTCATATCCCACTCCCAAAGATGATATTGTTATATCTGCAAAAAACATATCACATTCTTCTAACCATTTAATGTGTCTTTCATATTTTTTATTAAGACTTATTAAGCGTTATTAAGAGGTTTCATTGTTGGAAATAATAATACATCTCTAATTGATGCTGAATCTGTTAATAACATTATTAATCTGTCTATTCCTATTCCAAGTCCACCTGTTGGAGGCATTCCATATTCTAATGCTTGAATAAAGTCTTCATCCATCATTCCAGCTTCTTCATCTCCTGCATTTCTAGCTTCAACTTGTTTTTTAAATCTTTCATATTGGTCTATTGGGTCATTTAATTCTGAGAATGCATTTCCATATTCCCTTCCACCAATAAATACTTCAAATCTCTCTGTTAATCTTGGGTCTTTTGGACTTCTTTTTGCAAGTGGAGATATTTCTACTGGATAATCATATATAAATGTTGGACTAATTAGTGTTTTTTCTACATATTCATCAAAAAACAAACTAATTACATCTCCTCTTGTTTCTTTTGTTACATCTGGAATCTGTAATCCTCTTTCTTTGGCTAAAGCTACAGCTTCTTCATCTGAGTTTATTTGGTTAAAGTCTACTCCACATGCCTCTTTAATACTGTCTATCATTGTAATTCTCTTCCATCCAGGTGTTAAATCAATATCTTGTCCTTGATAGTTAATTTTTGTGGTTCCACAAACCTTCATAGCACATTTTGTAAATATTTCTTCAGTTATATCCATCATATCATTATAATCTTGATATGCAGCATATAATTCTATTGTTGTAAACTCTGGATTATGTCTAACATCCATACCTTCATTTCTAAATATTCTTCCCATTTCATACACTTTATCATAACCACCAACAATTAATCTTTTTAGGTTTAATTCTGTTGCAATTCTTAGATACATGCTTAAATCTAATGCATTATGATGTGTAATAAATGGTTTTGCAGTTGCACCTCCTGATATTGTATTTAATATTGGTGTATCTACTTCTAAATATCCTTTTTCATCTAATATTCTTCTAATTTCACTTATTATTTTACCCCTTGTTTCAAATGTTTTCTTTACATTTGGGTTCATAATTAAATCTATATATCTTTGTCTATATCTTAAATCTGTATCTTTTAATCCATGAAACTTCTCAGGTAATGGTCTTAATGATTTTGAAAGCAATGTTACCTCTTTTGCATGTACTGATATTTCTTCAGTTCTTGTTTTAAATACAAATCCTGTTATTCCTATTATATCTCCAATATCAAATGTTTTAAAAGCTTTATAACTTTCTTCGCCTAAATCATTTATACTTACATAACTTTGAATTTTCTCATCACTATCTTGAATTGTACAAAATGATGCTTTTCCCATTATTCTTTTTGCAATAATTCTTCCTGCTATTGTAACATCTTTTTCTGCAAATTGCTCATAATTTGATTTTATTTCTCCTGCTGAATTTGTTCTATTAAATTTTGTTATTTCATATGGATCTTTTCCCTCTTGTTTTAAAGTTTCTAATTTATCTCTTCTTACTTTCATTAGTTGGTTTAAATCTAATTCTTGTTCTTGATTATTTTCCATAAAAAAACCTCTTTCTCGTTTATTTTAATGTTACGATTATATAACAAAATATGGTATTTGTAAAGTTTTTTTATACTGCTCTTCTCATCTCTTTTGCATGTTCAATTGCAACACCTGTTACATCACCACAAGAAATTCTTGCAATTTCTTTTATTACTTCTTCTTCTGTTAATAATTTAATGCTAGTAATTGTATGTTTTCCTTTTACATTTTTACTAATATAATAATTATAATCACCTTTTGCAGCAATATTAGCTTGATGTGTAATACATAATACTTGATGTTTTTTAGATATAATCTTCATTTTTTCTGCTACTGATTTTGTTGCTTTTCCACTAATCCCTGTATCAATTTCATCAAAAATCATAACTGGTACTTTATCACTATCTGCTAAAACTGTTTTTATTGCAAGCATTATTCTTGATACTTCCCCTCCTGATGCAATCTTTATTAAAGGCTTTTCTTCCTCACCTATATTAGTACAAATCATAAATTCCACATCATCTTTTCCATTTTCATTAAAATCATTATTTTGTTTTATTTTCACAATGAAATTTGCATTTTTCATTTCTAAGTCTTTTAATTGTTCATTAATTTTTATATTTAATTTATTAGCTTCTTCTATTCTTATTTTATTCATCTTTATACTTAGCAAATTCATTTCTTCTTGTATTTTATTTAATTGTTGTTTTAGTTTTTTATTACTTTCTTCCATATTTTCAATACTAAATATTTCATTTTCAATTTGATTTTTATATTCTATTATTTCTTTAACACTATTTCCATATTTTCGTTTTAACGAATATAATAAATCTAATCTTTCTTCTATTTCATTTCTTTCTACCTCATTAAAAACATTTTCTTCTTTAAAAGAACTTATATCTCTTGCTATTTCTTGTATATCATAGTAAATATTTTTTAACTGGCATAATTTCTCTTTATATTCTATATTAAATTCTTCTATTTTTTCTAATGATTTTATTGACATATTTATACTATCTACTGCATTTTCATTTAAATATGTATCTACTTCTACTAAATTCTTACTTATTTTTTCACTATTAAGAATTATTTTCCTTTGTGCTTCTAGTTCTTCTTCTTCTCCTTCTTTTAATTTTGCTTCTTCAATTTCTCTTAATTGATATTGTAATAAATCTATCTTTCTTTGCTTTTCTTTCTCATCACCATAGTTTTCTTTTAATTGTTTTTTTATGTTGTTATATAACAAATATAAACTTTTATATTCTTTTTTTATATTTAATATGTTATTTCCTATAAATTGGTCTAAATAAAATATATGTGATTGTTTATTCATTATTTTTTGTGTATCATTTTGGCCATGAATATCAATAATCTCGTTCATAAATTGTTTTAATTCATTAACAGTTACTAATCTTCCATTTATCTTACATGAGTTTTTTCCATTTGAATATATTTCTCTAGATACAATAATATTACCATCAATTGAGTTTTCATTATGAGGCAAATATAGACTTAATTCTATAAAAGAATGATTCTCTCCTCTTCTTATCATTTCCTTTGAAAATCTGCCTCCTGATATAATACCGAAGAGAATCTATAATTAAAGTTTTTCCTGCACCTGTTTCTCCTGTTAATACATTAAATCCATTATTTAAATCTACTGTTAAATCATTAATTATGCCTATATTTTTTATATGTAATGTTGAAATCATCTCGCCAAACCTCCGTTTTATAAAACTTATGTTTGTATTTTAATACGTACCTTTTATTTTGTCAATATATTTATTATAATTTTTCATAAAAAATATTTTTATTTAATTCTTCATATTTTTCTAAACTAAAAAAACACAGAACCTAAAACACTTTAATTTATAAAACATTTTAGTTCTGTAATTCATTTTTAGTTTAGAAATTACATATTTCAATAAAGTACTATGTAATTAGTACTTTATTAAATATCATATTTAATAATTATTTTAAATAACATGCTTTTTAACCTAATAATTTAGAAAAAGTATTTTTACCTGCAATTCCATCTATTTGTAAATTATTTTTAGATTGATAATCTTTAACTGCATTTTCTGTATCTATTCCAAATATTCCATCTATATCTATATTATAACCATTACATACTAATATAGCTTGTAAAGTCCATGTTATATTTCCTTTTGCACCTTTTCTTACTGTTACACAAGCTTCTTTTGTCTTCTCACCAAAAATCCCATCTACATCCAATCCTTTACTAAATTGTTTATTTAATTCTGTTTGCAAAGCTTTCACTAATGCTGATTTTGTTTCTTTACCATAAATATTGTCTACTGCAATATTTAGTGCATATCTACTATTTAATGTAGCTTGAATATTAGCAATTTTATTATCTGTATTATTATTTTCTTCTGAATCATTTTCCACTTGTCCATTTGCTATTTCATCAAATCTAAAATTTTCACCTGGGCAACTTGTGTTATTTTCGTCACTATGCTTTTCCACTTTTGTTATATTATATTTTTGTTTTAAATATGATACAAGTTCTCTACCCGCTTCTACTTGTTCATCTGGCATTTTCTCTATTCCATATCTTCCTTCAAAACAAATTCCAATACTATTACTATTGCTTCCTTGTGCATGTGCTCCTACTGAATTTTCCTGTCTTCCTCTATATACTGAACCATCTTTTCTAATAAAAAAATGATATCCTATACAAGTCCATCCATTAGCTTTATGCCACCTATCAATATCATCTGCTGTACATGAACTTGAATCTGCATGATGCAAAATAATTCTTTCTGTTTTATTTCTTATTGCTAATGTTCCATTCAAATTATAAGTTTTTTCTATTATATTCATTTTTTCTCTCCTCCTATTTATATTTTATTTTTCATATTTATTTTTGTGCTTGTATTAATAAAAAAATAATGTTTTATAGGGGACTTTATAAAAAATCAAACAACAGATTAATTTCATTCATATACAATAGAATATTTAGAGTTTCTAGTTTACTAGCCAGTAATTTATAAAACAAAACATATATTCTATATAATAAGTATTAAATAAAAAATACTAAAATCATTATAGTTCTATTTTCAAAACTCAGTTGGGAAAAGTCGGGAATAATAAAAATAGAGTATCAAGTAATCCTTTATATTCCTTGATACTCTAGCATTTTTAAATTTGGTGCAGTATTCTAACAGGTTACGAACTTTTTATTCTCTTTCAAAATTATGAATTAATTATATATAAATTAATATAGAATTGCAATAATAATATAAATTTTTTATATATTTATATCATAATAGTTATAGTGGAAAAGTCCCCATTGATTAAAAACCAATGGGGACAAACTGTTACGCCAGCATTGTAAGATATTTGTATCTGGTCATCAGCTTAAAACTTTCATACTGACCAGATGTAGTATTGTGCTTGTTTGTCAGCCAATTCTTACCATTGCAGTAGTATCCTGCTGGAAGATTAAGCTGAGCACAATCTGAACACTCTACGATGATGATTGCGGGGTATATGTCTGCCTTGAAGCAAACATCGATGCTGGGATTGAGTCTTTTCAACTCTTCTGTCAGTTTCTGGATACCCATATTTTCCATTTTTCTTACCTCCAAAAATTTTTACTAAGTTTACAGGTGTAACAGTAAACGTGAGGTTTACTAGATAAAGGCATTTAGCACTTAATCTATTTATATTATACTTTATTTTACATAAAAAGTCAATTTTGCTTATATATTCTAAAATAAATTGATAATCTTTTCTATAATCTCTATATCTTCTATTTTATTAATTCCAAAACACTTTTTACCTAAATCTTTTATAGAAGCTCCTAAATGATACATTTTCTTATTATCAATAATAATAAATCTATCATGAAATTTATTTGTTTTAGCAACTTTTAAGATAGGATATTCTTTATTAAATTTTTTAATATCTAAATTTTCAATATTACTTTTATCAGATGTTAGAATAACTACTTCCACATCATTCTTCTTTTTAGATAACATTTTTAAAACACTATCATCAATATAATTATCTATAATTAAGATTTTCTTATTTGCTTTTTTTATAATATCTATAATGATACTGTAGGCATCATATATTTGACCATCGAAGAATATTCTTTGCTTGATATTCTCTTCAAGTTGTAATTGATCAAATATTATATCAAACTTCTTATCTTGTTCAATGAACTTTTCATCCATTTTATTTTCAATAGTAATAACTTTTTCAAATAAATTTTTGTTAGTATTTATAAATTTTCTCATCTCGACAAAAGCATCCATTATTTTAATACTAACTTGTACAGCAATTTCGTTTTTTAATAATCCAGATAACATAGCTATTCCTTGTTCTGTAAATACATAAGGTAAATCTCTTCTTCCACCACGTTTTTCTACTTTATCGTAACTTTCTATTTTTGAGGTCACAAATTGTGACCTCAAAATATCAAATTCATTTCGAGTTAATTTAAAACAAAATCTTTCTGGAAATCTATTTATATTTCTTTTTACTGCTTGATTAACTTTTTTAGTTTCATAATGGTATAACATTGCCACATCACTGTCTAACATTACTTGTTTATTTCTTATTGTATATATTAAGTTTTTTATATCTTCATTAACAAATTCATTTTGAGTTATTAACTTATTTTCTTCCATATATTCACATCCTTTATTTGTTGTATACAACCTAAAACATTTGTTCTTTATTGTCAAGACTTTTGCAATTTTTTATTTTAAAATTTATACTATTAAATAAATATAGAGCAACTTTATTTTGCTGTGCCCAATCCATCTCCATAATTTTGCTTGATACAAAAATTATATAAGGATAGTTTGCAAAATTAACAGTAGTTGTTCTGTATTCTATACTAATTTCTTTTAGTAAATTATCAAAATATTTATACATTTCTTGTTTATCATATTCTAAATTTGTATGGCTATAATTATCACACATACATATTGCTAATCTTAATTTATTTTCTAAATCCATATCTTTTATCATATCTATTACATACTTTAAATTTTCATCATTCATAATCTTCTATGCCTTTCGATTTCAAATTTTTGGGGTATGGGGCTATAAGATCCCATGTTTAAATTTGGCGTGTAGACAAATTCATTGCTTGCTGGGACAGCAATTTGCATTTGACGCATAGACAAATGCAGTGCTTGCTAGGACAAGGATTTGCAAATTAAAGAACATTGTAATTTTTCTTGTGTCATTTTTGATTTTGTTTTCTATAAAATTTTTAAACATTTTTATAATATCTCTGTTGGGATTTTGGGTAATAATGTTAGGTAATCTACTATATTTTCGTTTTCAATATAAGGACAATTTATAATTCCATTTGCATAAAAATTTTGCTTTAGTAGTTCATTATATATTGTTAAAGTAGCATTATCATACTCATTGTTTGCAATTTTATTATTAGAAAATACAAAATAATCTTCCTGCAATTTTTCTAATTCTTGTTTAGTAATTGCTTCTTTATAAATAAAACCTACATTATTGTTTTGTAGTATTTCATATAAATATTCAATATAATCTTCACTACTTTTTGAGATAAATTCTTCTGTAAATTTAATATTTGTTATTTCAATATTGTAGTTTTTATCTCTTTTAATTTCGATTGTATTAATTAATCTTTTAATTAATTCTTTCTTGGATTTTCTACTCAAACTATCAAAAATAAATGTAAATTCTAACATGTTTTTAAAGATAACTTCATTATTTTGGATATCACAGTCTAGCTTTTTCAATAGTTGTATTGTGCATTCTTTATAATCATTGTTTGGATCTATCTGCTGTTTTTTCTTGTTCAAGTTTTCTATTTCTTTTTTAATTGCATCATTTCTATTGTTAATAGTTTCAACATTTAAGGTAGAACTTAAATATAAATCTACTAATTTTTTCTCTTGCATTTTTAACTTTTCAATAGCTTTTTCGATATCTTTAATATCTTTTGTTTTAGTAGAATTGCATACAATAATTTCATTATCCATATCATACATATATCTTGTTAATTCATTTAAAACTCGTGCTAGTTTTTCTTCGATTTTATCACAGTTATAATGAAATCCTTTACATTTACAATTAGGATTTTTACAAGTTACATGATAATATACTTTTTGATTAGGCTTTCCGCTGTTCTTAAATGAGTTTGTAGATGACATTATTTTTCCACAATCAGGACATTTTACAATTCCAGTAAATAAATGAATATGCTCTCCATAATTTGGATGTTTGTTCTTTTCTAATCTTTTTCTTGTAATATTCCAAGTATTCTTATCTATAATTGGCTCACAATAATTATCTACATATAAAATATCTTGTGCTTTTCTTTTTGTTTTTCCATAAGCAAAAGTACCTATATAAATTGAATTTGTTAGTATTTTATATACTTTATAACTATTCCATTTGCCTTGTCTTAAATATGACTTTTCTTCATTTAAAGTATTAGAAATTCCTCTTATTGAACTTCCATTTTTATATAATTCAAATATTCTTTTAACTACTTGTGCTGCAATATGTTCTACTTCTAAATGACCTGTTTCACTATTCCTAATATAGCCATAAGGTGCTTTTGCTGGGTGTACTTTTTCTAAAGCCATTTCTTCCATAGCCCTTTTAGTTCTTGCTCCAATTTCTTTTCTTTCTCTTTGTCCAAATACTAAGTTCATTCCAAATATCATTTCACCATTAGCAGTAGAAACATCATAAGGTTCTAATATTAATTCTATTTTAACATCATGTTCTTCACAATAGTTTAAAAGCCAAAATCCATCATAGTTATTTCTTGTTAATCTGTCTACTTTAATAACTACAATTTTTTCAATCTTATGTGATTTAATATCTTTTAGTAACCTTTGCATTTCTGGTCGCATTAAGTCTTTTCCTGAATGTCCTGCATCATTATATACATCTACAATATCATATCTGTTTTTCTCACAATATTCTTTTATCATTCGTAACTGTGAATCAATAGAATAACCATTATCTCTTTGATCATCTGTTGATACTCTTACATAAATTCCACATCTCATAAAATTACCTCCTACTATTCCTGTGAATTTTTTAGGGTTTTGTATACCAAAATTGTAAAAAAACTTTAAAATTTTTTTATCCTCTCATATGTTTGCTCAGAAAAGTGCATTTTCGCCCCCCCTAATTTAGAAAAAAACTTAAAATTTTTTATAAATTTACAAAATAAAAGGTTAAATTTTTAATTTTATGAGAATTTGCTTAATTTCTTTTAGGTTATACTTTTGTTTATGTTCTTTAATATAGAATGGCTTATTAGCAATTTCATTTACTTTATATTCATAAATAGTAAGAGTAAATGGATATGTAATTGCATATTCTGTTGGATCAATAAATTGTAAATTAGTAGCCTTTAAATGCTTAATTGTGCCATTTTTAATTGCATAATCATATTCTTTTATAATTTCTAGTATTTTGGCATTTGGCTCTAATTCTTGTAATATTTCAAATTCAAGCATAAAAAATATTCTCCTTTCCAGAAAGAGAATATTTTAGTCTTATATACAAAAAAACAACCTACAAACTTTATAGTTCGCAAGTTGTTATCCTTTGGTGACCCGTACGGGAATCGAACCCATGATTTAGCCTTGAGAGGGCTACGTCTTAACCGCTTGACCAACGGGCCATTAAAAAGTGTACTTATTATTTATAACACACTTTTTATATTTTCGTCAATATTTTATACACACATATTTAAAATTTCTTTTAACCTACTGTCTTTTTTAGTTAGATATAAATATCCAATCAGTGCTTCAAAAGCTGTTGAATACATATAATCTTCTACATTTGCATTTTTAGGTAAGTGATGATTTTCTGCATTTCTACCTCTTCTTACTATGTCTTTTTCCTCTTCTGTTAGATTTACATCTATTTTCTTTAATATATCTGCTTGTGCTTTTGCCTTTACATATTTTATTGATTCTATATGTAATTTATGTGGTTTTAATTTTGTTTTATTTATTAACCTTGTCCTTATAAATAATTCATACACACTATCTCCAACATACGCCCAAGTAAGTGGTGATAATAAATTAACATCTACTTCATTTTTTTCTCTTTCTATTAACTCTATCAAATTTACCTCCTATATTTTAGCTACTTCTAAAGTTATTTTTCCCAACTTTCCGCTTCTAAACTCATCTAATAATATTCCAGATATTTTTTCATCATTAATTCTTCCGTCCAGAAAGAATTGCTCCTCTTTTTTTTGCAATAAGACTCATCATTTCATATATTTTATCATTTTCTTCTATATCTTGTTTCATTATATTATCTAATTCTTGTTTATCTATTTTATATCTTTCTATAACATTATTCGAATAATTTTCTATTAAATATTTTAAAAGCCTATATGCTACTTCAACTTTTTCTAATATATCGTCTTTTATTGTTCCTGTATATGCTAAATTAAGTGCAACTTCTTCTGATTCAAATTTTGGCCAAAGTACACCTGGTGTATCCATTAATTCTATTCCATCTGCTAATCTAATCCATTGTTTTTGTCTTGTAACACCTGGTCTATTACCCACTTGTGCTGAAGATTTTTTAGTTATACGATTAATAAAAGAAGATTTTCCTACATTTGGTATTCCAAGAATTAATACTCTAACAGATTTTCCTATTCTTCCTTTATTTATATATTTTTCTTGATTTTGTTTAGCTATATTTTTTATTTCTAAGATTACTTCATTTATTCCTTTTCCACTATTTGCATCTGTTATTATTGCAGAAATCCCTTGTTTGTTAAAATATTTTACCCATTTTTTTGTCTCTATCTCATTTGCTAAATCACTTTTATTTAATACCATTATTTTTTTCTTTTCTTTTGTATATTCTCTTACATCTGGATTTTGACTAGATATAGGTATTCTTGCATCTAAAACTTCCACTACTATATCTATTAATTTTAAATCTTCTATAATCTGTCTTTTGGTTTTTGCCATATGGCCTGGATACCAGTTAATGTTGACTTTTGGAACCACCTTATTTTCTTCTTTATTTGTCATTCAAATCACTTCCTTTATTCAACTTGATTAGCAAATTTATATATAGGTATTCCTCCATTATCTTGCCAATCTACTTACAATCTATCAAATTCATTACATCTAAATTCATTTAATTTATTATAATCTTCCTATTCCATTCTAAAATTTAGGGCTTCTAAATTCAAATCAATGTGTTCTATTTTATTTGCTTTAGTAATAGGCAACAATTTTTTCTCATATATATAATAGTTTAAAAGAATCTGATTTTGGGTTTTGTTATATTTATTTGCTAATTCAACTAATAATGAATAATTATGATTAGCCGTTCTATTTCTTCTAAACGGTTGATAATTTAAAAATAAAATATTATGATTTTTACAATAATCTAAAATTCCAACATCTTCATTTTGTTTACATTCTAAATTATATAACCCTTCAAAAGAAAATAAATCAATATTTAATTCCTCAACTATCATTTTTAATTGTTCAATATTTAATTTACTTGCACTTATATTTTTACTTTTACCACTGCTTACTAATCTTTTTAATTGATTATAACTATCTTTCAAAGGAATTTTACTAGCTTTTGGGGTATGTAATAATATACTATCTGCATATTCTATACCTAAAATCTTTAAATATTTATCTAGTTGTTCCTCTATATCTTCTACTTTTTCTATAAAAAATACTTACTATTACTTAAATTCTTGTTTATTATATCATATATAAAAAGAAATGTCATTAATAATGCCAGCAAAAAGTCTTCATATATGATAAACAGTCATTATTCAGATTGACTTAATATATATTTATAAGTATAATATTATCATGAAAATATTAATTGTAGAAGAAAAATTTAATGAAAAAAAGCTAAGTAATTTTTTACTTAGTAAATTTAATGGATTAACTAATAATACTATTTACAAAGCTTTAAGAAAAAAAGATATTAGAATTAATAATGTAAAAGTTAATGAAAATGTCATACTACATACAGGAGATGAAGTAAAAATATTTATTGTAGATGAACTTTTATTTAAATTCACCCCTATATCTTTTGAAACTATTTATGAAGATGACAATATTGTTTTAGTTAATAAGCCTATTAATATAGAAGTAACTGGTGAAAACTCCCTAACTTCTTGTATTCAAAAAATTTACAAAGAAAAAGGAATTAAATATATCGAACCTTGCCACAGATTAGATAGAAATACTAGTGGTCTTATTTTATTTGCCAAAAACGAAGAATCTTTAAACGAGCTACTTAACATGTTTAAAGAAAATAAAATAGAAAAACATTATCGTACAATAACCTATGGTATTCCCAGAAAACAATACGAGTATTTAGTAGCTTATTTATTTAAAGATACAAAAAAATCTCTAGTATATATTTCTAATGATAGAAAAAAAGGATATCAAGAAATAAAAACCTCATATAATCTAATTTCTTGTGATAAAAAAAATAATTTGGCTCTTTTAGATATTCAGTTACATACTGGTAGAACACATCAAATTAGAGCACATCTTGCACACATTGGATATCCAATTTTAGGTGATGGAAAATATGGAATAAATAAAATTAATAAAGGTTTTCATATAACTACTCAAATGTTATGTAGTTATAGTATTACTTTTCATATAAATTCATCATATAAAAAATTAAGATATTTAGATGATAAAACATTTTGCTTAAATAAATTGCCTTTTAATTTAAAGGAGGTAAATTTTAATGTTTAGTAGTTTTTCTTTAAAAGTAATTGCTGTTATTTGTATGCTTTGTGACCATTTTGGAGATGCTATAATAAAGCAATTTTCCTTTTTTAATGTAATTGGTAGAATCGCTTTCCCTATTTTTGCTTTTCAAATAACAGAAGGTTATATACATACAAAGAATTTGAAAAAGTATTTTAAAAGGCTTATTATTTTCGCTATATTATCTCAGATACCCTTTATGCTTTTTTTATCTACATTTACATCACCTTTTATTTTAAATATATTTTTTACTTTATTATTTGGATTAATTTCAATTTATATATATAATAAAATACCTAATAAATTCTTATCAATTATTATTGGAATTATTATATCTATAATTGCAGAGATTATTAATGTAGATTATGGTGCATGGGGTGTAATTATTATAATGATTTTTTATATATTCAAAGATAAGAAAGTTATTATTAGTTTATTATATATCTTATCTTGCTTTATAAAATATTTACCTTATTTACTGAAATATAATTTTCATCATATATATTTATTACTATTATTTGGTACAGCATTTTCTATATTCTTTATTATTGCTTATAATGGCAAACAAGGAAAAAAAATAAAATACTTTCTTTATATATTTTATCCTTTTCATATGCTTATTTTATATTTTATAAACGTTGCTCTTATTTAGCAACGTTTATTTTATTTTGTTACATTAATAGTAATTCATATTTATCTATAACTAGTAAGATAATACATTTATAAAAAGCTTCTACTATATATATTCTATCTAAGATAAAGTAAATATTTTATAATTACACTCTTTTACAAAGACTTTGTATTAAATTTATATTTAGGAATAACAATAAACAACTAAACAATTAACTAAAACAAAGCTATTCTCTATTCTCTTTTTTAATTAATACTAAAATTAATTCCTCTTGCTACAACACTTCCCATATTTTCTATTAAATCATCAATTTCTTTTGGTGTTACAATCATATTAAAATCATTTGGAATTAATGCACTTTTTATTTCTTCATAATTATCTTGTTCTTTTAAATTATTCAAATAATCATTTGACTTTGCTTCTTGTTGTAATTTTGTAATAAATAAATCTAAGCAATCTTCTGTAATTGTAGCTAAATCTACTACCATTGGAACCCCTATTGCAATTACTGGTATTCCAAGTGTATCATTACTTAATTCTTTTCTTTTATTACCAACTCCTGCACCAGGTACAATTCCTGTATCTGCAATTTGAATAGTACTACTAATTCTTTGTATGCTTTTTGATGCTAAACTATCTATTACAATAAGTAGATTTGGTTTTATATTATCTACAATTCCTTTAATAATTTCTAAAGTTTCGATACCAGTTGTTCCAAGAACGCCTGGTGAAATAGCACTAACAGCTCTTGTCCCTTCTTTAAGATATTGTGGAGCATATGTTAATAAATGTCTTGTTACATCTACTTCTGAAACTACTTTTGGCCCTAATGCATCTGGTGTAACTTCTGCATTTCCAAGTCCAACAATTAATATTCCATCTTCTTTTTTTATATGCTTGTCTATTAACTTTTTTAATTCTCTTGTTACACTCTCTGATGCTTTTTGTATATCATCTTCTGTTGCTATTTTTAAATTTTTAATATCTATAGTAATATATTCTCCTTGTGGTTTTCCTATTGCCTCTTCTCCTTGTTTATCTAAAACTATAACTTTTGATACCTTTATGTTCTCTCCATCTTGTGTTTCTTCTGCTTTAATACCTGGAATTTCATTTTCTATTTTATTTGCCTTTTTATAAATATCTCTTCTTTCATCTGCCATATCTGTTCTAAAATTATACATAAAAAACCTCACTTTCTTGTCTTATTTTTTGAAGAAAGAGAGATTTTTATTCGTATTATTTTATTGTTCTTTCCAATCCTATTTAAATAAAGGATTTTTTTAATTTATTTACTACAATATCTACACAATATCGATTCTAAACCTATATTTATATCAATTAATCCAATTTTATAATTTGCATCTAAATCTATTAACTCTTCTATTATTTTCTTTAATTCTACTTCTTTAAAATAATCTGCTTGTTTTTTATATTTATTTATTAAAAACATTTGATTTGATTTTAATTTCATACTTTCTGCAAGATTTCTATTATATTTTACTGCAAGTTTCAATAAATATAACTTTTTAAAATGATTATATAATGTAATTAAAATCTTTTGTATTGGCTCTTTATTATATATAAGACCTTTAAGAGTTGATATTGCAGATGTTATATCTTTTCTCCCCAGTTCACCTGTTAAATCAAATATAACACTATCTATTTGTTTTATTGCAAGCTTATCTATAGCACTTTTATCTATACTCCCATTTTCACCAACATATTCAATAAGTTTTCTTATTTCATTTATTAAGTCTTGCATAGAAGTACCACAAATCTCAATTAAATACATTAATGTATTTTCATCCACATTAACTTTATAAGCATTACATATTGCCTTTAATCTTTTTGCAATTTGCACAGGTTTTAATTTTTCAAAATTACATACTTCCCCATATTTCTCAATCGTTTTATATAATTCTATTTTATCTGCTTGTTTTTCTATAAAAACTATTACTGTTGTTTCATTTATTATTTCTATATTTTCTGCTATATACTCACTTATTTTTTTTTGAATTATTGTATTTTTTGCTTCTTTTTTCTTAGCTTCTTTCTTAAATATGCCTGTATCTCTTGCTATAATTAACTTCTTTTCATATCCAAATGCAGGTGTACTTATATCTGACACTATATTTTCTATATTAGATTCATCTATTTTTATAAAATTAATTCCATTTACCAATTCTCCAAAATTACTCTTAATTTTTTTTAAGCAATTTTCTAGTATAAAAATTTCTTCTCCATATAATAAATATACACCTTTTAGTTTTCCAGATTTTAAATCTTTTTCTATTGTTTCTACTGACATATTTTTCTATTTCCTTATATAAATATTTAGGTTTTTTACATTAGATTTACCTATAAACTCATGTAAATATTTTAATAGCAAAATATTATTTATATTAACATTATTGGCTTTTTTATTGATAATAGATATATTTTTTAAATTAGATCTCTACCTTTTAAGTACTTATATTTAAAATTTTATCTTTTATCTATTAGTATTATTTTCACTACATTATAACAAAATAATTTAAAATTTATGAATTTTTTAATATAATTCTAAATACCTCTGCAACACTCCAAGCTTGAGCAAAAGCACCTTTTGAAACATGTGGTTTCTTTGAATCATAAATCTCAGAAATACTTCCTACTGTACGTCCACTTTCTATTTCTTTGATAAAAGTATTTGTTACATTGTTTACAAATTCTTTATATTGTTTTTCCAATTGATTCTTTTTAGTTTTTGTTTTTGTATTTTTTATCATATTTTTAAATGCATCATTATATACTCCTAAAAGCCATGTCCATGTTATTCCTTGATGATAACTCATATCTCTTTTTAAACTATTTCCTTCATATACATCTGTATAATTCTCTTCTCCTTGTGCTAATGTTTTTAATCCATAATCATTAAGGAGTTTATCTGTTGTAACCTTAAAAATATCTGATGCTAATTTTGAATCAGCATCAATTACTTGATAAGATAAACTAAGTGCAAATAATTGATTTGGTCTAATTTTTGAATCCCCTATTACATCATATAAACATTTTTGCTTTTTATTATAAAACTTTTCATTAAAAGACTTTTTACATTTCTCTGCCATATCTCCATATTGTTTTGCATATTTTTTATCAAACAATTTATCTGTTAATTCTTCCATTATTTTTAAAGCATTATACCACATACTATTTATTTCTACTGGTTTACCATTTCTAGGAGTAACAGCAAAATCACCAATTTTTACATCCATCCATGTATTTTGTGTCTCTTCAGTTCCAGACACAATTAAATAATCTTCATCCAAATATATATTATTATTATCAACATTAATCCCTTGTGTATATGAATAAATAATTTTAACTAAAACATCATAAAAGTTTTCCTTAATAAATTCATAATCTTTAGTATATTCTATATATTTTTTTATCTGTTCAAATAAAAGTAATGAACTATCAACACTATTATATAATGGTCTATTATCATATTCAGAGTATCCATTTGGTACTAATCCATATTTTATATCTCTAGTAATTGTTAATAAAACTTCTTTAGCTATATCAAATCTCTTAGGTAATAAAAGTAACCCTTCAAAAGAAATAAGTATATCCCTTCCCCAATCTAAAAACCAAGGATATCCTGCAATTACTGTATGTAATCCAAAGCTTGGCCTATATACAATAAAATTATCTGATGCTATAATATAATCTTTTATTAACTTTTTTGTCCTTATTGTATTTTCATCTATCAAATCTGATTTTTTTACCAATTCATCTATTCTCTTTTTCTCTTTTTTTATTATATCTTCTGCATCTATTTCTTCAATATTTTCCTCTAAAGAACATACAAAAGTTAACTTCTTATTTTCTTTTGGTAATAAACTAATCTCATATCTACCTGGAACTAAATGATTTTCTTCTGGATAAAATCCTCTTTTTTCTTCTTCTATATAAAACATATTTTTAAAATTATCATTATAATGTTGTATATACTTTCCTTCAGACATATTAATATATATTGGAAATTCAGAATATTCATCTATACATAATTTTAATTTTGTTCCTTCACATTTTTGTATTAAATTAAAATTATGATTTGTACTCATTGTATGAAAATCTCTGTAATTCATTATAGGTGCTAGAATTAATTTTGTATTATAATTACCATTTTTTATTTCATACAAAATAGTTACTGTATTTTTTCCATATTCCATACAAATACTTTTTTTTACTTTAGTATCTCTTACTTTATAATTAAATACTGGTATAATATCTTTCTCAAAATTCTGTTCATATTTATAACCATCTGAAATATAATTTTGGCATACATTTGTATACAGATTATATTTATCATTTTCAATTTCTATTGACTCATCTACTTTAGATAATATTAGAAATCTTTTTGCAGGTGGAGTTAACGGTGCTATTAATAACCCATGATACTTTCTTGTATTACTACCAATTATTGTAGAACTAGCATATCCACCTATACCATTTGTAATAATCCATTCCTTTTTTAAGCCTTTTTCTAAATTCATGTATTTTTTTCCATATTTCATTTGTTATTTCCTCCATCTACTGAAAAGTTGTCGAAGGAGCTACAAAAGGGGTCTGGACATTTTGGCAACCTTTCGCAACTTTTGACAACTTTTCAGCACTCTTTATCTTCTTAGTTTATTTATTGTATCTATAATTTTTTTTCTTTCGTTATCATCTAATTTATCTATTTTATTTGGCACTTGTACTTCTTTTTGTTTTAGACTTTTATTTGTACTTGTTCTTTTTGCCTCTTTTTCTAAACCTGGCTTTTTCCTTAACTTTTCTTGTATTTTATTTAATTTTTCTTTTTCTTTTAATTTTATGTCACTTTCTTTAATAGATTCTATTCTATCTTGATATTTTGAAAAGAATTTACTTTTACCTTGTGGTCTTTTTTTAGATTGTTTAATTTTATTTTTTTGAATTCTTTTATTATGTTTTTTGCTTGATTTTAATCTATCATTTAACAACATATATTTTAAATCATTTTGTCTATCTTTGAATTTCAAATCATCACATACAAGTTCAATTATAGCTTGTGCAACTGCATTTGAATCATGTCTTATATAATCTCCTTGTATACAAGAGATATTTCTTTGCATTAATTTAATTCCTTGATTTTTTACTTTTTGAATATCTTGTTCAATTAACTCATATCCTTGCATATTATATTTTCTAACATATTCTGGTACAATTTCACCTGTATCATAAATACAATAATCAATTACATTTCCTCCTGTATGGTTATTTATTGCATTAATATGATCAGACAAACTATAGTTATATGTTTGACCTGGTTCTGTCATTAAATTACTTACATATATTTTAAAAGCTTTACTTTCTTTAATTGCTTTTGTTACACCCTTTACTAGTAAATTTGGAATTATATTAGTATATAGACTTCCTGGTGCTATTACAATAGCATCAGCCTCCATTATAGATTCAATTACCCCTGGTGCTGGCTTACAATTATATGGATTTATAAAAACTCTTGATATTTTGCTTGTTTTACTATTTACAATATCTGGTATTTCACTTTTATTTTCTATTACTGTTCCATCTTCTAATTCTGCACAAATTTTTATTTCCTCTAAAGTTACCGGTAAAACTTTTCCTGTCATGTTTAATATGTCTTTTGTCTTTTCTATAGATTTAGTAAAATCTTTTGCATATTCATTCATTGCAAATAAGAATATATCTCCAAAAGATAAAGCTTGTAATCTTCCACTTTCAAATTTTAATTCTATAATTCCTCTCATTGCTTCTTCATCACTTGCAAGTGAAATTATACTTTCCTTAACATCTTCTAATGGTAGTGTTGCCAAAATTCTTCTTGAATCACTTGAATTTTCACCATAATCTGAAACAGTAACAATTGCAGTAATATTATCTGTATAATATTTTAAACCTTTTAAAATATTATTTAATCCTGTTCCTCCTCCTAAAACAACTATTTTAGGACCTTGATTATAAACTTTTTTATTGAATATTAATGATTTCACATCTACTCTTTTTCTAGCATCTGTGTTTTCTATTAATAATTCTAATGTCCTTTTTTGAATATATATTATCCCTATTACTATAGATATAAATCCTATAATAAAACTAATGACGATTTTTCCTACTTTATTAAAATCTAATTCTTTTATTACCAATATATTAGAAATAGCAAACAATAAAAAAAACACTCCTACTAATATTAAAAATATCCATCTTTTCATTTTTGTGCTTGATTTAAACCATTTAAAAAAGCCATTCATTTTATATCTCAAACCTTTCCTTTTTTATTTAATCACCTACAACTTCTATTTCTAACTCGATATTCTTACTAGTTTTTTCATATACTATTTTCTTTACATATTCTACTAGTTTTAAAACATCTTCTGCTGTTGCTTTTCCTTTGTTTACTATAAATCCTGCATGTTTACTAGAAACTTCTGCATCTCCAATAGAAAAACCTTTTAAACCACAGTCATCTATTATCTTTGCAGTAATAAAATCTTCTCCTCTTTTAAAAGTACTACCAGCACTTGCCATACTAACTGGTTGTTTTTCTCTCCTAAAATTAAAATATTCTTGCATTTTTGCTTTTATAATTTGTTTATTACCATATTTTAATTTTATTTTTGCAGATATAATTATATTTTTATCTTCAAAAAATCTACTATGTCTATATGAAAACATATGCTCATTATTACTAATTGTATGTAAATTACCATTATAATCTATATATGTTGTTTCAACTAATATGTCTTTAATTTCCTTACCATGTGCCCCTGCATTCATCCTTATTGCTCCACCAATTGTTCCAGGAATACCTGATGCAAATTCAAATCCTTCTATTTCTTCTTTTAATAATACACCGAGCAAGCATTCCTAATTTGACACCTGCACCAAGCTCTATTATTACATCTTGATTATAGTTATATTCTTCCTCTTCTTCTGCAACTTTATCATATATTAATTGCATTTCTATATCTTGCTCATCTTTTTGTATATTAATTTCTTGTAAATCTATTTTTAAAACAATTCCCCTTATACCATTATCTTTTACTAATAAATTTGTACCATTTCCTATAATAGTTAGTGGTATTTTATTTTTCTTTACAATTTCTAAAACAACTTTTATATCTTCTACACTTTTTGCAATTATTAATATATCTGCTACTCCTCCAATTTTAAATGAAGTATATTTTTTCATTTCTTCTTCTAATTTTATATTAGATGGTGGTATTTTTTTTATTAAATCATTATATATTTCTTTTATGTTCAAAAAGATCACCTTCCTTATTCTCTAATATATTTATTTTAGTATTCTAAATTCTATCATCTTTTTCCTAATATTACAATAAAAAGTTCCATGTTATCATGAATTTTTTAATAATATATTACATATATTTATTTAAGAAACAATATTTTTCATTACAATACACTTGAAAATCATGTAGAATAATGTATAATATATTTATACTATTTAGAAAGGGGAGAAATCAATGTTTTGTAAAATGTGTGGTAAAGAAATTCCAGATGGACAAGAATTGTGTGCTGAATGTGCTACAAAAAATACAAATACAACTAATTCTGAAACAACTTCTGAAGCTAATTTAGGTACACAAAATGTAAACCAAGATAATACAAATTCAAACACACAAAATGCAACTGTTATTAATAATAATCAAGCAAATAATAATCCACAAGCAAAATCTAAACTTGTTGGTGGTTTACTTGGTATATTCTTAGGTGCTTTTGGTGTACATAACTTTTATTTAGGTTTCACTACTAAAGCTGTTGTACAATTATTAGTTTCACTAGTAGGTGGATTAATTACTTGTGGAATAGCTACAGTAGCTATTCAAATTTGGGGACTTGTTGAAGGTATCATGATTCTTTGTGGTAATGTTCAAACAGACGCAAATGGTGTTCCTTTAAAAGACTAACTTTAAAAGTAGAGTTATCTCTACTTTTTTCTAATGTAAAAAATGTATTATTATAATATTTTTTACATTAGAAATATTATAAATTTTATATCTATAATATTTAATACTATTTAAATTATTTATCTGTAATTAAGCTATATTTATAAAAATATGATTATTTTTAATCTTAGAACTTATTAATTTTGAATTTTTTATTGTAATTTTCACATACTATCATCTAGGTGATAAAATTGAAAAAAGAAAAACTTATTGAATTATTAAATCAAATGACTATTGAAGAAAAAATAGGACAAATGCTTCAAATAACAGCAGACCCTTTTAAATTATCAAACTCATCTGATACAGGTCCTACAAAAGATTTAAATTTAACAGATGAAATAATTTATAATGTTGGAAGTATATTAAATGTTGCAGGCTCTGAAACTGTAAAATCTATACAAGACAAATATCTAGCAAAAAATCGTAATCATATACCACTTCTCTTTATGGGTGATATTATAAATGGTTATAAAACAATATTTCCTATACCACTACTTCAAGGTTGCTCATGGGATTTAGATTTAATTTCTGAAGCATCTTCAGTTTCTGCAAAAGAATGTGGATATTCTGGAATAAATGCTAATTTTTATCCTATGGTAGACATAGTTCGTGATGCTAGATGGGGTCGTGTATTAGAATCAATTTCAGGAGAAGACCCTTATCTTGGTTGTTTATACTCAAAGACTATAGTAAACTCATTTCATAGAAACAATATTGCATGCTCAGCAAAGCATTTTATAGGCTATGGTGCTGTAGAAAGTGGTAAAGAATATAATAAAGTAGATATAAACATTTACGATTTATACCAATATTATTTACCAGCTTTTAAAACATGTATAGACTCTGGTGTAGAAATGATAATGCCTAGTTTTAATACATTAAATGGTATTCCATGTACTGCAAATACTTGGTTATTACAAGATTTATTAAGAAAACAACTAAACTTTAATGGAATAATTATATCAGATTATTCAGCTATATATGAATTAATTTCTCATGGATTTGCAACTAATGAAAGTGAAGCTGCATTAAAATCACTTGAAGCTACAGTTGATATAGAAATGATGTCTAGCACATATATTCACACTCTTCCCGATTTAATAAAATCAAATAAAAATTTAGAAGAAAAAATAAACACTTCTGTATTAAGAATATTAAATTTAAAAAATAAACTTGGACTATTTGAAAATCCATATGGTAATCTGAATCCTGAAAAAGAAAAAACTTATATACTTTGCAAGGAAAATAGAAAAACTGCAAGAAAAATTTCTAGTAACAGTTTTGTTTTATTAGAAAATAAAAATAATATATTACCTTTAAATACAAAACATAAGATTTGCTTAATTGGTCCATATTCAAACAATATATCACTTTCAGGCTCATGGTCTATTTATAATAAAAATAACTTTGGTACTGTAACTTTAAAAGATGGATTATATAATAAATTAAATAAACATTTTCCATTTGAAGAAGTATGTGAAATTTTATCAAAAGAAGAACTTTATAATTTAGACCCATCTAAAAAACAAGATAAAAGTTTAGATAATAAAAACATAAACAAAAACAATATACATTCAGCTTTAGATATAGCAAAAAAATCTGATGTAATAATACTTGCTCTTGGTGAACATTATAAACAATCTGGCGAAGGTGCATCACGTTCTAATATAAAATTACCAAATATACAAATTGAATTATTAAATTCACTATTACCTTTAAATAAACCAATAGTATGTATTTTATTTAGTGGTAGACCTTTAGAAGTATCTTATATAGCAAATAATGTAGATGCTTTATTATGGGTTCGGATTTCCTGGAACAGAAGGTGGAAATGCAATATCAGATGTGTTATATGGAACTGTAAATCCTTGTGGAAAATTAAATATTAGTTTCCCTCAAAATAGTCGGTCAATGCCCTATATACTATAATCATTATAATACTGGCAGACCTAATATTATAAATTCCAGATTTACATCCAGATATATAGACATTCCTAATAAACCTTATTATCCCTTTGGTTATGGGCTATCTTATTCTAAATTTAAATATTCCAATCTGAAATTAAGTTCTAATATTATATCAGATTCAAACCCAATAACTGCAAGCATTCTAATAAAAAATGAAAGTAATATTCCAGGATATGAAATTATTCAGGTATATATACAAGACTTAGCTTGTAGTATTGTACGTCCTGTAAAAGAATTAAAAAGTTTTAAAAAGATATATTTTGAAGCAAATGAAGAAAAAGAAATTAACTTTAAGATTACAACAGATATGTTAAAATTCTGGAATACAAATTTAGAATTTATTTATGAACCTGGAGAATTTAAAATTTTTATTGGTCCAAATTCAGAATATGATTTATTAACTGCAAAGTTTAGAATTAATTGACTTAATGTTTTTAGCTAAAAAATATTCTTATATAACAATAGTGGGCTGGATTTATATCCGTTTTTTAATTAATACTATTACAGCCCACGTTTAATTGTTCGTGTGATAATTTTTGAAAAAATGTGTACAATTATTTTATATAATTCACATTTATTAATACATTTACTTAAACATTTGATTATTAAATATATCTAATATAAATTTATATCTTAAAACTAGAATGTTTTCTATTTATTAAATAGTAATTAAATATTATATATCTAACTACTATTTAATAAGTATTAATTTTAAGTAATCTCACACTTTTCAAACTAAAAAGTTAACTATATATAAAATCAACTTAAATTAAATTGACAAACATTCTTTTTTATTGTTTATTTGTAACAAATTCAAACCTTTTTTGACATATTTATTTTTCATAAAATATTTCCAGATAAGACCAGATAAATAATTTTCAATCATTATCATAGATATTCCCTTATCAATTCCTATACATTCTACAGAATACCATTCTTCTTCTGCCTCTAAATTATATGCATCCTTAAAACCATATTTACACCATAATTTAGGAAAATTATTATAATAATACTCCATTGCTTTTATAGATTCTTCTGGTGTAAATACAATAGACCCAACAGCTCCACATGGTGTAACTGTTCCATCATTATTTTTATTTTCACAAGGCTCAGCTCCATATCTTCCAGAATAACCATTAGGCCCAACACATGCTGTTAATCCCCACGAATTCTCTCCAAATGTTCTAAATTTATTTTTATTATCTATACAAAACTCTCTATTTGCTTTAGTAGCTTTTATAGAATTTTCAAACCAATCTATACCATCTAAATCTTCTTTATTTCTAAAATCTATCCATCCATGTGAAAATTGATATGTAAATAAAGTTCCCCAATATGTATATATTATATCTTTTATTTGTTTATAATCCTTTTTCTTTTTACTAAAGTTATTATACATATCTACACTAACAGAAAATGTAGGAGAAGCAACTCCTAAAACATATTGCATTAACTGTTCTGCATACATATCCCAAGCTCCCCAAAAACCTTTTTCATCTGAATACCCCATATAAAATTGATTAGTTTCTGAATTTGTATACCATCTCCAATTTATTCTTTTATATAAAAACTCTGCTTTTTCTTTTATGATTCCACCAAAATATTCTCCTACTGTTATAGCCCCACAAATAAAAATAGCTGTATCTATAATAGAAATTTCACAGTTCCATACTCGCTTTCCTGTATTAATATCAACAAAATGATAAAAAAATCCATTTTTTCCTTCTACATTTTGGATAAAAGTATCTAATGTTCTAATTGCTCTATCATATGCTTTTTTATAACTAATCCAATTATGTTCTACTCCTATAATTAGTGATGCAAGTCCATATCCCACAGAAGCAATGCTAGAAACACTATTTGCAAGTTTTGTCTTATCTTTTATTAAACCATATCCCTTACTCCCACTTTTTACATTTGCTTCTTTTATAAAAAAATTATAGCTTCCCTTTAACTCTTTTAAAAGTAGTTTATTGCCATAACATTTAAATCTTCTCATAAATTTCACTCCTTTAATTAATTATACAAAATTAAATTAGGCTATTCAATGGAAATATTATGTAACTTTTCATTTGTGTTTTTACAAATTTTGTTTATATACAATTGAATTATTCTTTAATTTATGATATATAATTTTTAGTTACTTAGTTTTAATATAATTGTGAAAGGATGACAAAAATGAAAATAGAATTAATTGGTGGATATGAAAAAAATGAATTAGAAACACGTATACAAAAAGTTGCAACAGCAGGAAAACTCTCTAGATTTCCTGGGAATGTTTTTGAAGTTTTAGAAAGCTGTAATAATTATGAAAAAAATTTAAATTTAATCAAAAGAATTATTGGTATGGGACATAAATCAATTATTGAACATGATTATTTGGTATTTGCAATTTGTGATGTTACACCAATCATTGAGCAAACAATTATTGGAAATAGATTAACTTCTTTCACAATAAAATCCAGAAGAGAAGTTGACTTTAGAACAGCTGGATTCTATGTTCCAGAATTTCGTAATAAAGATTTAAGTTTGCATACAAAAAACGAAGAATTAAAAGAAAAATATATTTCTCATATGAAGTATTTATTTAATACATATGGAGAATTAGTAGATAATGGAATAAATGTCGAAGATGCTCGTTTTATTTTACCTTATTCATTCCATAGTAATATTATTATGGGGTTAAATGGTAGAGAACTTGAAAAAATGGTAGTTTCTTTCCTATATGGCCCTTTAAGTAAAATTTCAGAATTAAAAGAATTTGGTGAACAATTATTATCTATTATAAAAGATTCAGTCCCATATTTAGAAAACAGCATTGAATCTTATAATATTTCTTCAAATAATCCTTTTGAATATATGGAAACTATTTCAAAAAGACCAGAAATAAAAATAGCTGATAAACCTACTTTAATTAGTTATACACAAAATCCTGATGATGTAATTATAAAAAGTTCTATTATGTATCATTTTCAATGCTCAGAAAACGAAGCAAGTGAAATATTAATAAATTCTGAAAAAAAAGACCCTCATTATAAGGCAAAGTGTATGGATATAATCTTACATAAAGAAGAAAGACGTGAACTAGAACAAGTTAACTTTACATTTCAAATACCTATTTCACTATCAATACTTACTCATTTAACACGTCACAGAATGCATTCTCTTCTTGTTCCAGAATTTTTACCTATTTGGAATTTTGAAAATATTGTTGTTCCAGCAACAATTAGGGCAAAAAATAATTTAGAAAAACTTTTTTTAGATAGCCATAAAGAAAATATAAAAGTATTTGAAGAATTCAAAAATATGAATGTAGCAGAAGAAGATTTAATTTATTTTTATCTAGGTTGTCAAATGTTAAATGTTATTACTACTATGAATGGTCGTACACTACAATGGATTTTACATTTACGTTGTTGTAATAAAGCTCAATGGCAAATTCGAGCTATTGCTAAAGAAATAGCTAAACAAGTTTCTATGGTTTCTCCACTTCTTGGAAAAGGTCTTGGTCCAACCTGTATAACTGACATGGTTTGTTATGAAGGAAAGGAATGTTGTGGATTAATAAATACATTATTAAAAAATAAAAATGATGATAAGAATTAGTTCAATTTTATTAAAAGGGTGTCTTAAAACTATATAAAAGAATTTTATAAAATGAAAAAAGAATATGATTTAAAAGGCATTATTAAGTGTAATAGTATTATCATGTGTGAAATCATGATTACTTCCGATAATGCTTTTTTTAATAAAATTGATTTAGAAGAAACAAAAAGATACTTCAAGG
>CAQIBN010000012.1 GCA_948805675.1 uncultured Clostridia bacterium
TGCAATACTTATATTAATCACAATAATATCTGCAAAGTCATTACTTAATTTCTTACATAAAAAATCGAAACCATTTTTGAACCTTCTTATTTTAAAAAATGCATATAATAATATTAATAGTACCACTAATACTATAAATAAGTTTAAATAATAATTATTTATTCCTATTAATTTATATAAGGGAAATGTTATTATTGCACTGGATACTAAGCAAATTTCACAAATAGCATAAGATAAAATAGTTGTAACTACAGAATACCCTATTTGTTTTTTTGTTATTTTTCCTAAAGTACATCCATATAAAAGACATATTATTATAATTGATAAAAATGAATTTATATAAAATTCAATATAAGCACAAATGCATGTTAACACTATATTACATACTAAATTTATAATTTTTATTTTCATGTTATTGCTTTTTATATTAGATATTTTATTAAACGAATAGTACACATAAATATTTATTACAAATGATTTTATAAAATATATAATTATATCTGTTTTAGTTCCCATAGTTCACCCTTTCATATGATATAATTATACACATAAAAAAAGCAATAATCAATATATTGCTTTGGTTTCATTATTTAAGCTTGATTATAGTTAAATTCACTAAGTTATTATTATTTTTGATAACATACTAATTATATTTCTTTTTTTATTTTATCAGCATAATAATATATTAACTCTGTTGGTGTTGGTACTCCTGTTTCATAATTGATTCTTGCAGTATAATATGTAGTTAAGTCATCTAATGATGTAATTCTCCAGGCATGTAGTATTGCATTTTGCATGGCTCTGCTTATAGTACTATTAGACTTTTTATATTTATTTACTAGATGTTGCACTATTGATACTTTACAATTTTCATCATTCTGGAGAATAAAATAAATAGCATCACATAAATATTTTCTTCCATGTAGATGTGTTCCTATTCCTATTAAATCTAATTCTCTCTTTATTTTATTTAAAATACTATCTCTTAGCGTTTCTTCATTTATTTTTACATCAATTATTTTAGTATTACAATCATAGTCACTTAATAATAAAAGAGTATTTATTATATTTTCTTGAGAATAATTTTTCTGTTTTTTATAAAAAATAAAATCGATATTATTTCTATGACAAAAATCATAAACTGTATCAGTATGGATATTAGTTGTTACAACTATTTTTGGCAATTTCGTGTTACATTGTTCATTTATCTTTTCGATAAAATCAAAACCACTACCTTCTCCATCATTAAGCTCTAAATCTAATATAATAGCATCTGGTTTATATATTTTAAATTCTTCAATAGCTTTAATTGATGAATTTGTTATTGATATTAATTCGACATTAGTTCTATCTTTTATTATATTTTGATATATTTTACATTCATTTACATCATCTTCTACTAATAATATTTTTATTGACTTTTTTTGCATTTTGTATCCTCCTCATCTAATATCACTACAATATTATCATAAATTATAACTTATTTCCACTTATATTTATTATTGGCTATCATCATTATTATATATTTTTTATATAAAATAAAAAAATATAATATTATACAAGGAGATAGTAAAGTGAAAAAAGAAATTGGAGAAAGAATAAAAGATATTCGTGAAAATATGAATATGACAAAAGAATGTTTTGCTAAACAACTTGGAATATCAGGACAATATTTAGGTTTAATTGAACATGGGAAGAATTATCTTTCTATAGAGAAGTTAAAAATACTCTGTGATCTAACTAACCTTTCTGCTGATTATATTTTATTTGGAAAAGATAAAGATATTATAATAGATACTAAGAATATATTGTCAGAGTTTTCTGAGAATCAAATAGAAGTTGGATGTGATATGTTGAAAAAAATGGCTGTGTTTATAAAGGAAAAATAAATAGTTTCTTTATTTAAAAGAGAGCGTCAGCCTTTATAAAGATAATAAAAAGTGGTTAACAGTAACTACTTTTTATATGAATATACACTATCTTTTATTTTTAATTATATTATAAAGCTTCAAGTAAACTTTCATGATGTTACAACATATTGTTATTTTCTTTATTTCTGCAATATGCATTATTAACAGAAAGTAAAATATTTATATAACTCTTCAAACATTTTCAAAAGATCACAAGAAAACTTTGTTATGTAATCAATCAACTATGCTATAATTTATGGTATTATTTCTGAATATAATGAAAAATATTAAAACAAGTATAAGGTTGATAATAAAAAACTAGTAAATCAGAAAAATGATTTACTAGTTTTTTTATAGTTTCTCTGATATATACTTTTTTCAATCAAATATAATAAAACTATTTTACTTTTTCTTCGCTATAACTTCATATGTATGCCAATGTTTCATCTTACCCAATCCAGTTTTTCCATCTTTTTCAATTTCTTCAAATTTTATAATTTCAAAATCTGTTAATAAATCTAACACTTGTTCTTTTGATAGAAACACCATCTGTTTTTTTATAGTAGCCCATGAATCATTTTCTCCAAAAAAGTTACCAACAAAATATCCGTCCTTTTGAGATACTATCAGTTATATGTTTCCAAAATTTATCAAAGTAATCTTTATTACAAAATGGAATACTAAAATTGGCTAATACTAAATCAGTTTCATCCAATTTAATATTTTCGAATTCTTGTTGAAGGAATTTAAATCTTAATAATTCTTCTTGCTCTAACTTTTCACTAATTATATTTTCTGTATTTTCTTTATGCCAAATCTTGTACTATTTCCTGCAACTAATATTATTCATGTTACTGTTTTATCTAATATCATAGGAAATCCTCCCACAATTAATTATTTTCTTTATTCCATTCTTTTAATTTTTCTTCTAATAACTTAAAATCAACCGTATTTTTAATATATCCAACATCTATATCCCTTATTTTTTGATTGTATACAGTCTTTACATATTTTACGATTCTATCACTATTATTATTTATGTATCTTAATTTTCCTAGAATAACTTCTCTATATTTTAAATCATCTTCATTTGAAATAATATATGGCTCTAATTCTGTTATTGGTACTGGAATCATATTACTTATCCTTAAAGTTCCATATAAACGATTATTATCATGTATTCTTATTATAGTTTTTGTATCATTTCTAATTATTTTCTTATCAAAATCTAAATAATCTGATTTTTTAGGTGATGACATTGGAATATAATAATTAAATTCATTTACAGTTAATACGATTCCTAAATATTTTCTTTCATGAGTTCTAATTTCTTCTTTATTGTCATAGATTTTATCATCAAATTTTCTTAAATATTTTATGTAGTTATCACTTATACTATATAAATTTAATTTCATAATTAATCTCCTATTCTATAAAATAAGAGAAGTATATCACAAAGGATACCTTCTCTTGATTTTAACTTTCTCAATTATAAGGCTGTGAAACACCCGATTTATAACTTTCTCATATAAAGGCTGTGAAACACCCGATTTATAACTTTCTCACATAAAGGCTGTGAAACACCTTGATTTTCTATATTTATTATACTATTTTTTTGAAATAATTGTCAAGTAATAAAATATAATAAATATACTATATTTTATGCAAATTTTATTTGTTTATGTAATTTATTTTTTATAAAAAGTGGACTATTATCAAAGTTTTGTGCAAATAAGAGTAGGAATAAAAATATAGAACTTCTAATTTTTGTGTCCCCTTGCATATTTTACTATTCTTATGGTATAGCCATATTTAGCTAACTACTATTAAAGTTCCTAAAGGTTTATCATTTTTTATTTCTATTGTTTGTATATAATATCTATTCTCATTATAATAATCATTATGATTACTGGATAAACATAAATCAAGTTAATCTCTTAAAAAATATAGAAATACTCAACTTTAAATCTCCTTTCATACACATCATTTAACATTATCGTTCTTTATCCATATCTTTTTCTTTTACTTCTTTGATTTCTTCAATATCTCCTATCTTATAATCTGTTATTTCTCTATTTATTTTTTCTATTACTTAATCTAATAATACTTTCAAATCTATTCCCTCATAAGGTTTACAAATTGAATATTCTCTACCAAACTGTGTTGATGTTATTTCCATTTCTCCCAATATCATATCAGGATTATCTACAAAATACTTATTCATTGATATTCCATTTCTATCAGTATCAAGATACACCTAATCTGGCATAATATCTGTCATATTGTACTTGCATTTTTAGTAAAAGTATTATTGGGTAATCTAATAGCTCCTGATAATCTTCATGTCTTGTTCTTAACTTTTATAATAAATAAAAGAAAAATGTTTAAATATATTTTATAACTTGAAAAAGAGATGTCATAATGAACATCTCTTTTTCTTTGGAGTTAGGTATTCTTCCTATCTGAAACAAACAATTTCATACATTCAAATACTAATTCTTTCCATTCTAGACTTTCGTCTATATCAAATGTTTCTGGATTATCTGGACAATATATCTTAGAAATACTATCTAGTGTAGTACCAATATCACTAAAATACTTGTTACAAATTAATTGTGCACTAGCAGTCAATCCTTCATATTCAGAAGAATATTCAACTAAATAGCCTTCTGATTTTATACTTGTATAATTACATGTAGCAATATGAGCTTCATGACTACCCCATAGAGATTCGGCACCAATTAAACCAACAAAGAAAACTTCGTTTATGTTATATTCTTGGCATAAATCCCAAATCAAACCAGAATTTCTACTAAATAAACCATTATAGTCATAAGAAAAATTATTCATTAAATATACAAATTGTTCTTTTGACATACCAGTTGTTTCATTGACATTTAAATCTGCACTTATGTACAGATTTGATAAATCAATCTCTATACTTTCATCGTTGGTTTCTTCTATAGTATCTTCAACAGTTTCCTCAAATGTCTCTTCATCAACCTCTACAATTATTGTTGTTTCTGCATCAGTTGCTATAGTTTGTTCTGTTGCATTAGTAGATGTAATTATAGATGTTGTAGTTATACTTACACTAGATTGTGTTGTTTCAGTAACTTCATATGTTGTTGATTCAATATTGACATCTGATAGTTTATGATTAATTGGTTGGGCTGTTGCACTAAAAAACCTTTGAGCAATATAAATTAGTGATATTAGTAATATAATACTTATTACTACACCTGCAATTTCTAGTAATACAATCCGATTTCTTTTACACATGTTTATTTCCTCCAAATTTTTTAAATATATTTTTATGCATATAGCATTAATACAATTATATCACATTTTAATATTTTATTCAAATACTATAATTTATATTGTAATATACGCTCATTTTTAAATTTACACTATTGACATTAGTTTAATTAATGATAAAATGAAAAAAACAAAGGAAGGTAAACAAAAGATGATAAATATAGAAAATAATCCTAGCTTTCTAAACTCTTTTTTAGATTATACGGCTACTATTTTGAATAAATCACCTAACACTATAAAAGAATATAATTATGATTTAAATAATTTTTTAAAGTTTATAATGTATCATTATAAATTAATAGATGAAAAAGATATAAAAAATATTAATATTCACAATATGACAATAGATACTTTAAAAAAAATTACACTAGATGATATACATGCATATTTATTTTATTTAAAAAACAAATTTCAAAGTAAACCAGCAACTCGTGCTAGAAAGGTTGCGAGTATTCGTGTATTCTTTAATTATTTAACACAAAAAGCAAATTTACTAGAAAAAAATCCTGCTCAAAACTTAGAAACTCCAAAACAAGATAAAAGAATTCCTAAGTATTTATCTTTGGATGATAGTAAAAAACTTTTGGAAATTGCAATGAGTAATGATGATAGAAATAAAGAAAGAGATTATGCAATTATTACTCTATTTCTAAATTGTGGTATGCGTTTGTCTGAATTGGTTGGTATTAATATTAGTGATATTAACTTTAGTGATGAAAAACTTAATGTAATTGGTAAAGGTAATAAAGAACGTACAATTTACTTAAATAAAGCTTGTATAAATGCTATACATTCGTATATAAATGTTCGTCCAAAAGATGCTGTGAAAGCTGATTCTCGTGATGCTTTATTTTTAAGTGAACGTAGAGAGCGTATTAGTAATAGAACTGTTCAATACATTGTAAAACAAGAATTAAGAAAAGCAGGTCTTGATACTAATAAATACTCTGTTCATAAACTTCGACATACTGCTGCAACACTAATGTATAAATATCGGCAATGTTGATATTAGAGCTTTACAAGAATTACTTGGGCATGAGAGTATATCTACTACTGAAATTTATACACATGTTGATAACACACAAATTAGAAATGCCGTTGAAAGCAATCCTCTAGCCGATTTATGAAAATAATAATTTTTGGAAATATATATAATTTAAAGAAAGAATTTAGGAGCTGTCTTTACTGTAAACGAATTTAACTATTATATTTTAATGTTATCTCCTATATATTTTAAGGGACAAAAAGCTATACTCCATTAAATAGACTTTTTGTTCTTTTATTATATAGTATAAATATATAAAATATTTATATTATTAGTGCTAAATCTAATTCTTAATTAACTACTGTTTTCTAAACCATTTTAACACATATGTATCTTTTATATTATTGTACCTATTTATTATAAGTAATACCTCAATAAGAAATAACATTTTTGTAGACTCCTGTCTTAAGTTCTTATAGATAGTATATCCTTTATTACAAAATAAACCAAATTTTTAATTCAATTTAAAAATACTAATTAAAAATACTAAGAAGTTATATGTTCCTTAGCACTTAATTTGTTGGAATTTTTATTTCTTGTCCTACTGATAAATTACATGATTTTAAATTATTTACTTTTTTTATATCACTTATTATTTCTCTTATTTCTTTATTTTTATAATAATTATTACTTTTTTGTTGATATTGTGCTATATTCCATAAAGTATCTCCAGATTCTATAAATGTTTTGCTATATCCTATATCTACATGAGATAATGTGCATTTTGATATAAATATTAATATAATAAGAATAAGCATTATCATTACTATATTAGTAGTTAAGAATTTTTTCTTATTTATGATTTTCATATTAAACCCTCCACAACAAACATTTTTTCTGTATATGTATTATATACAAACATTAGTTCTTTTGTCAATACTTTTTTAGAAAAATATACAAACTTTTGTTTTTATATATAATATCAATTAATTAAACAATTATCTATATTAAAAAATTTCTTATACAAATCCTCTCACAAATACACTAAGTCTATACCATATCCCAAAGATTACATAGGTATAGACTTAGTGTATTTGTTGAATATAAATATCTTAAATAAGTATATTTTTAAATATATTATTTGCAAAATAATCATTATCTTTAATTTAAAAATAAATTTATTAATATAACTTAAAATAAATATAGTTTTGAGTACATTTATTAACATAATTTCATATTATATATAAGATTTTATGTTAAAGGAGGTATACTAAACTTGAAATTAAAAGGAAAAAAAATAGGTTTTGTGTTAACAGGTTCTTTTTGTACATTTAATAAAACTATAGAACAAATAAAGAATATAAAGAATCAAGAAGCGGATATTGTTCCTATTATGTCATATAATAGTTATGAGTTAGATACTAAATTTGGAAAAGCTAAAGATTTTATTGATAAAATTGAAAATATAACTGGTAAAAAAATAATTCATACTATTCAGGATGCAGAGCCAATTGGTCCAAAACATTTAACAGATATTATGATAATAGCACCATGTAGTGGAAATACAATTGCTAAATTGGCAAATGGTATTACAGACTCCCCTGCTTTAATGGCTGCTAAATCACATTTACGAAATAATAACCCATTAGTTATTGCAATCTCTACAAATGATGGATTAAGCGGAAGTGCAGAAAATATTGGAAAATTACTTAATCGAAATAATTATTATTTTGTTCCATTTAGACAAGATAATCCAATTACCAAGCCTCGTTCTTTAGTATTTGACCCAAATTCAATTGTTAGAACATTAGAACTTGCTTTAGATAATGAACAAATTCAGCCAATTCTTTTGTAATTATTTGATTTTAATATTGAACATCTAGTAATAGCAAATTTAACTCTGAGAAAATTAATACATCATATGGCCATAACACCATATATATTTAACAAAAATATAAATAGTAAAAATAGAATGAATATAATTTTATACTTTATCTATTTTTACTATTTTAAATATTAGTAAGTTTATTGCATATAGCATTAATATATTTAGTTTTTATAAATAATATTAATTTTTATTTAAAATTTTAATTATTAAACTATTAATAAGATATGGAATAAAAATACTAAGAAGCACATATTTCTTAGTATTTTTATGGAGTATCTAATATATATATTTACTATTTATACAATAATAAATAGTATTTTTTTATAATAATTATTATCTATTATGTTTTATAATATTTATTAATATTGGAAAATTTTCTTTACTTTTGGTATTACATAATGGCTTCCTCCACGGTTTTTTACATCTTCAATCATACTAATAACTAACATCTGTTTTTTACTATTTTCATCTGCTATAAATGCATTAAACCATCCAAGTTCTGTTCCTGTAGTATCTGTAGTAGAAGCTTTTATTTCAGCAGTACCTGTTTTACCTGCAAGTGTAATACCAGGTATCTTCCCGCTATGTCCTGTACCACTTGGACTTTCTATAACTTGAATTAAATCTTGTTTAATAGTATTTGCTGATTCTTGTGAAAAGGCTCCTGTAACTAAATATTCAGGTGATATTGTTTCTTTATATTCTAAATAAGGTTTTATCATATTACCATTATTTACAAAAGCAGAATATATTGAAGCCATATGTAATGGATTTACTAATACTTCTCCTTGACCATATCCAGTATTTGCAAGACCGAGCTTCTGAAGTTATTTTACCACCATTTCCATATTGTGATTTTGATAAACTTAGTTCATTTAAAAATTCAGTATTAAAACCTATTTTTTTAAATTGTTCTATTAATGTATTAGTTCCAATTTTAAGTGCAGCTTTTGCAAAATAAATATTGTCTGAATATATAAGTGCATTTCTTAAATTAGCAGGTCCTCCATATGTAGCTAAAGTTGTAACTTTAAATTTTCCCCAACTAGAATCTTTTTGCCAACTAGTTCCACTTTTTCCAAAGTTTTCTTCAGCTGTAAATTTATTTGTTGTTAATCCTATTGCTCCAATAACTGGCTTAAATGAAGAACCAGGAGCAAATGTAGCTTGAAACCTACTATAAAAAGGCTTTCTTGCATCATTTGTTAATTCATTCCACTTTTCTGTAGACATTCCATTAATAAAATCATTTGAATTATATGATGGCGTACTTACTAATGCAAGTATTTCTCCTGTCTTAGGATTTATTACACATGTTGCACTTTTTTCTGTAGAATAGTCATTATATATTTGTGCTTGTAAATTAGCATCTATTGTTAGTTTTATATTTTCTCCATCTTTACCTTCTTTTTTTACAATTGTATGTTTTTTATTTCCATTACTATTGCTAATATATATTTCATATCCAATAGAACCTTTTAATCTATCTTCATAAGTTTTTTCTAACCCAGTTTTTCCAATAATACTATTTGATGTATATCCTTTATCTTTATTTTTTTCTAATTCCTCTGCATTAATATTTTGAATATATCCTATTAAATGTGATATCTTCTCTCCTAATGGGTATTCTCTTTTTTGAGTTTCTTTTATCATTATACCTTTAATTTTTAGAAGATTCTCTTCTGTTTGTTTATCTAATTTAGAGATGGTTTTTAATGGTACAAAAGTATCATCTTTAACATAAGAAGCTGAAAGTTCTGTATTAATTTGTTCTACTGGTATATTTAATATTTGAGATATTTTATTAATATCCTCTTCCCTATTTTCATTCATTTTTCCAGGAACTACCCCTATAGATGATGCTACTCCCTTTCCTGCTAAAACATTATTATTTCTATCTAAAATTTGTCCTCTTTTTGGTTCTACTGTAGCAACTCTAACTTTATCTGTTGACTCTAGTTCTGGATATATAACTTTAGAAGACCAATTTAAATAATACTTTTTTTCTTTATTTTTTATAAAATCTACAGTATTACTAAAATTTATCTTACCAGCAAGTGTATTCATATATGTTGTATATGTAATTTGTGTTTTATCATTATTTATTTCATTAACTTGGTTTATATCTACTTTTATATCACTAGCTTCTATTCCATTATATATATTTTTATTTCTATTTACAAAATCTTCTTTTGAAATAGTAGATTTACTATCTTCTGTTAAATAATCATACATTTTTTCAAAATCTTTATTAGATAAATATGAAAAATATTCTACGATTAATTCTTTTGGATTATTTTTACTAGATTTATTATATTGATGAATAAAGTATCCTCCTATACTTAATCCTATAATTAAAATTGTGACAAAAATAATAATAATAGTTTTTTGTAAATTACTCACTTTTTTACTCCTCCTCTTATTACATATATATTATAATATATACTGAATAATGTATTTTGTAAATAATTATATCGACTATTTTTGTTAAAATTTTCTAATTTTTTTGCTATTTTTTACTAATTAGAATTATTTTAAATTACTATCATTATAATTGTAATATTTACATTTTCAATCTACCATAAAAGTAATTTTAAGATGGATTAGTAACATTATTTCAGCCAGATTTCTACAAAATAAGATATATCTTTTTAACTAGTTTATCTTAAATTAATATTTAATTTTATAACCTAAAAGAATAAATATCATAATAATATTTTACAAAATAAAAATAATATTTATAATTTATAGTTTGTAGTTTCAATTTTTCAAACTAGTATCTAAATACATATTATAAATATCATTTTTATTAAAAACCCTTTTACTCTATAATAGTTGATATATCTTCTATACCTAATATATCTGTTATAGTACCATTTAAATTAACAAATTCTTTTGCAAGACCATTTTTCTTTATTAAAATAAATCCTTTAGATGTGTTAGTTTTAAAAGCATAATAATCATCTAATTTTCCTAATTTATTTTCTACTTGTTTTTTATTTTGTATTTTATCTATCCAATTTTCTACTATTTGTAAATTTTGTCTTTTATTTTTTGGAAAGCTATTAAGAGTTACTAAAATAGCCTGATCTACAGTCATTGTAAGGTCACCTTGAACTTCAAATTCTGCAATATTTAATATTTCAGTTGTTTTTTCTAATTTAAAGGTTTCTCCTTCAATATCTACAAACCATTTATCTTCAGTAGTCTTATTTACCAGAAAAGTTCCTAATATATATGTGTTTCTATAAGTTCCTGTTATCTTAAAATAGTCATCTATAGAACCATTTAAAGTGTTATTAATCTGATTTTTTTTATCTATAGTTAAACCTTCAATCATACTAGAATCACTATTCAAATTTAATCTATATGAATCAGAAAAATCGTTCTTTATTAAAAGAATCGCTCTTTCTTCTGTTAAATTGTTTTCATTAATATTGGGTTTAGTAATACTTGTGTAAGTCATTTCATATTTATCATTTATTTTTTCTATAGTAAAATATTGAACTTTATTTTTTATTATATCTCCTTGTATTTCTCCATTATCATTAGTCCAAACAGTATTATTTATAGATACAGGAACTACATCATAAGTAGCCAGTATAATAAATTTATCATCTTTTTTAGTATTTAAACTAATACTATTTATATTATAAGATAATATTCTACTTGTAATTTCTAAATTAGCATTCTTATAATTTTCTAACCATTTAGAAACTATATCAAATCCAACTTTTTCTTCATTATTTAATGAATTATCCACTAAAATCTGATTGCTATATACATTATTATTTTTTATTTTATTAAAGTTAAAACCAAAAATCTTATCTTTAAAAATAATTAGTGAAATGATTATTATAATAAAAATTAGTATTGTGATAATTAGTCCAACTAATGGAATTTCTATTCTTTTAGAAAATACAGTTTCAGATTGTTTACTATTCAATTCTGTTTCTTCCTGAACATCCTTTTTTTCTTCATCTAATGCAGTCTCTGTAATATTTTCTGTTTCTAAATCCTCATTTATTTGACTTTTTTCTTTTAGATTTTGAGTTATTATTTCTTCATTATTTACTATTTCTTCTTTTGTTTTCTTTTTTTTCATGTTAGCCTCCTTAACATAAATAATACCTTTATAGTATTATAACATAATAAGTAAAAAAGAATGTAACAATTATATTACAATTTTGTTACATTCTTTTTTTATTAGTTTCCTATTGTTCCATCATATCCTATACAAGAGCAAAATAAGTAATTTGAAGCACCATTTTTTTGCATTGCTACAGTTTGGCCATGATTTAATTTTAAATAATATACATCTCCTATTTTATAAGAACTTTGAATTGAAGTTTTTGTAAATGCCGAATCACTCATTCCAAAATAATACATTTGTAAATCTTGATTATAATATTCTTTAAAGACTTGTTTAATAAAGTCTTTTTCAAATGTCACCCCAAGTTTGTCCTTAAAAAATAATATAAGATTATTTTCATTAATCAAATATGTCGTTCCAGTTATCTCGTCTACACTATCAAAATTATATAATTTTAGACATTGCTCTACAGTAGCATTTTTAACATATTTGCTACCTGCTATTGAGTATTTTAAAATTTCTTTATGCTTTTGATATTTTTGATTTTGTAATAAATCCATAGCACTTGAATAATCCATTAATATAAATGAGTTATTTTCTGTTTTATTAAAAAAATCTGTCAAATCTGAGATTTCTTCTTTAGTTAAATTTTCTCTAGATTGAGTATTTTTATTTATAGCTATAAATGTTTTCTCATCATCTAAGTTTAATATATGTTCATATGCATCTGCTCCTGCTAAAGAATAAATTTTAGTTACAACATTTAAATTCTGGTTATCACTTAAATATATTTTATTATTATCAATTTTGCAATTACTTCCTGAAATAGTCTGATTGTATTGTGTTACATAAAATGATTCCTGTTCCTTTAATTCTGATTCTTTATATGTATCTTTACTTCAATATTTATTTATAAATTTTATTTTTGCGGCAGAGCTTAACTTCTCTGAAAATTGAGTGTCAGTCAATTTTTTTATTTTTAATATTTCTTCATTTGTAACTTTTGCACCTGTGGTTGTATTAATATTATATGTATAATAGTCTACAATATCAGCATCAAAATCCAATTCAATAACAACCGATAAAATATCATTATTAATATAATATAAATAATTAATTTTATATAACCCTCTACTACCATTATATTTTTCTATTCCTGTAATGGATTTTTTAGCTTGGGATATAATCTTATCATTAATCTCTTTATTTATTTCATTAACATCATCTGAATTAATGTTTATTTTAGGAATTTTATATGAGAATAATATATCATATACATCTTTTATTGTCTTTGTATAAGTAAATGCATCAGTAACTAATTCCTGTTGTACATCTGCTTCCTTATCTTTAATTAAATTAATAACACTAGACTCATCTTTTATACCTAATTGCTGTATTTTTTGCTTATAAACTGTCTCACCAAACTTATCACTCAAATCTTTTTCCAAATTATATAAACCATCATATATTTCATTAGAAATCTCATCATTCACCTTTTTATATGTTTTATAATCTTGAGCCAATAAATCTGTAATAGAACTTTGGAATGGATCTATTCCAACATCTGATAATTTGAAGAAAAATACTGGTAAAATTTCTAATTTGTTATTATTTATTCTATAAAATGTTAATTCCATTTCTATATATTCTGCACTTTGTGAAGTTATCTTTCTAATTAATATATCTGAAAACTCTCCTTCTACTGTTTGTTTTGAATAGCGTGCTCCTTCTACTATGTCATACTTAACATTATATTTTGTTCCATCATATTTTACATACAATTTAGATGGTTCCTTAGTAGATTGTACTAATTCCCATTCTGGCTCTAAATAAGTTTCAATTTCTATTTCATCTTCTGTCCCATTATGTACATTTCTAAGGAACTGATTTAATTTTCCGAAATTTTCAATTTGATTGTTTCTTATTGTAATTTTTTTATCAAATACTTGATTATTTGTTGCCATATTACTATTTTGAGCACCATTATTATTTATTGTAGTAGTACTGCTTCCTAAAAATCTACTACCTACAAATACACCTGCTCCTATTAATACTACTGCTGATACTGCTACTATAGATATTTTTAAAGCTTTTTTGTTTCTTAAACCTTTCTTTTTATTTACCGCTTCATCATAATTATAATTTTCAACTTCCTCTTCCTCCCTTTTTACTTTTTCAAAATCCTCCATAATTATCCCCCCTATATTTTTAGGAACTTCTATTTGTTCCATATATTTATTTACTTCATTTTTTATAATATCTTCATAGTTATTACTCATGGTTAGTCACCTCCCCTTGTATGCCATCAAGTTGTGTTTTAAGTTTGTCTAATCCCTTGTAATACCATGTCTTTATTGTACCTACTGGCTTATCTAAACTAATTGCAATTTCATCAAATGTAAAATTCATATAACATTTCATAATTATAACTGATTTTGTTTCTAATCCTAATGTATTTAATGCTGTTTCAAAATCAATTTTTTCTTCTACATTATTTTGTAAAGTTTTTTCTTTATCACAATCCTCCATATAAACTATTTTTGAATTCTTCTTTAAATAATTTTTAGATTCATTTATTGCAATTCGTATAATCCAAGTTTTAAAAAATTCAGGATGTCTTAGTTTATCTAAATTTGTATATGCTTTATATATAACTTCATCTAAAACTTCTATGCTATTTTCTTGATTGTTAATAATTGCATAAATAATTTTGTATACTGGCTCTCGACTTAAATTGATTAATTCTACAAATGAATCTTTATTACCATTTTTAAATTGTTCTATTAGTATTTTTATCTCTTCATTTTGTTCCATGTGTTCCCCCTTTATTTGCCTTTATAATTATTAGACAAATTAAGTCTAAAAAAAGTTTTAAAATACAAAATAATTTAAAATAATATTATTTGCTTTTTGATAGATATGTAACTTTTAATAAGATTTTAGATATATCTTCTTTCTATAAATAATCTTAACACATATAATAAAAAAAGACTGTAACATTTTAGTTACAATCTTATTACAATTTACAATTATTATTTTACTAAATTTAAAGTATCTCTCGCTATCATTAATTCCTCATTTGTAGGAATTACATATGCTTTTATAGTAGAATTCTCTGTAGATATTTCTGCTTCTTCACTTCTTACTTCATTTTTCTTAGCATCTAATTCTAATCCCATAAATCTTAAATGGTTACATATACCCATTCTTCTATTTTTTTGATTCTCACCTACACCTGCTGTAAATACTATAATATCTACACCACCCATAGAAACAGCATATTTTGCTATATATTGTGCAATATTCAAATCATATGCTTTTAAAGCAAGTATGGCTTTTTTGTTTCCTTTTTCTGCTTCAGCTTCTATATCTCTTATATCTGGAGAAATTCCTGATATTCCAAAAGCTCCAGATTCTTTGTTTAATATTTTATCCATTTCATCTGATGATAGACCTTCTTTTTTCATTAAAAATGTTACTATAGATGGGTCTAAATCTCCGCTTCTAGCACACATTATAATTCCGGCCTAATGGTGTTAATCCCATACTAGTATCTACACTCTTTCCACCTTGAACTGCACATAGACTTGCACCTTGACCTATATGACAAACAATGATTTTTAAATCTTCTACATTTTTCCCCATAACTTCTGCTACTCTTTTTGATACATAAGAATGACTTGTTCCATGAAATCCATATTTACGAACTTTAAATTTATCATAATATCTATAAGGTATAGGATATAAATATCTTTCTTCTTTAATTGTTTGATGGAATGCTGTATCAAATACAGTAACCATTTTTTTACCAGGCATTAATTTTTTACATGCTTCTATTCCCATTAAAGCTCCTGGGTTATGTACTGGTGCTAAATCTGCACATTCTCTAATTCCTTCTATTACTTCATCAGTAACTAAAACAGATTCTTTAAATTTTTCTCCACCATGTACTATTCTATGTCCTATTCCATCTATTTCATCTAAATTACTAATAACACCATATTCACTATTTGTTAATTGTTCAAGAACAATACTTATTGCTTCATTATGTGTTGGTACTGGTTTGTTTATAACATATTTTTCTCCATTTACTTTATGGGTTAAAAAAGAATTATCTTGACCTATTCTTTCATAATATCCTTTTGCCATTACAGATTCATCATTCATATCCATTAATTGATATTTTAAAGATGAACTTCCACAATTTAATACTAAAATCTTCATACTTATACTTCCTTTCTTGATACTATACTGATACATACATATATAACATAAAACATTATATATAATATACTATAACTTAAACAAAACTTTATACTTAATATTTATTTCTATCTGCAACTAGTTATATCATATATATTAGAATTAATCAATTTAAAAACAAATATTACATTGGCTACTAAATTATATATTTTTTATCTAAACTAGGTCAACTGATATATATATCAGTTGACTGGAACTAGAAGCACTATTTATTAATTAGTAGATTAAATTATTTTATCTTTTCTAGGGTTCTTCTTGCAATCAAAAGCTCTTCATTTGTAGGAACAACATGAACCTCTATTTTAGAATCTTCTCTTGATATCTTTATTTCCTGATTTCTTATTTTATTTTTCTCTAAATCTATATCTACACCTAAGAATTTTAAATAAGAACAAATTTTCTCTCTTGATTCTGGACCTTTTTCACCAACACCTGCTGTAAATGTTAATATATCAAATCCACCCATAGACACAGCATATTTTGCTACACACCCGAGCTACTTGATATGCAAAATTTTCTAAAGCCATAATAGCTTTATGGTTTCCTTCAGCATATTCTGATTCAATATCTCTAAAATCTACAGAAACCTCAGATATACCATAAACACCAGATTTTTTATTTAATATTTCATCCATTTCTTCTGGAGTATGGTTTCTTAATTTAGCTATATATGTAACTACAGATGGATCCATATCACCGCTTCTTGTTCCCATAGGAATTCCGTCCGAAGTGGTGTAAATCCCATACTTGTATCTATAGACTTACCATTCTTTATTGCACACACACTAGCACCTTGTCCTAAATGGCAATTTATGATTTTTAATTCTTCTATGGGTTTTCCTACAATTTCTGCTACTCTATTTGCTACATATTCATGTGATACTCCATGGAAACCATATTTACGTATTTTATATTTTTCATAATATTTATATGGTATTGGGTATATATATGTTTCTTCAGGTATTGTTTGATGAAATGATGTATCAAATACTGCCACATTTGTTTTACCTGGCATTACATTTAAACAAGCTTCTATTCCTAAAATAGCTGCTGGATTATGTAATGGTGCAAGTTCTATACAATCTTTTATTCCTTCTATTACTTCATCAGTTATTATTACTGGCTGTGTAAATTTTTCTCCTCCATGAACTATTCTATGTCCCACTCCATCTATTTCATCTACAGATTTAATAACACCATATTGTTTACTTAAAAGTCTGTCTAAAACAAATTTTATTGCTTTTTCATGGTTAGAAGCGGGTTTTTCAAAATTATGTTTTTCACCTCTTACTTTATGTGTTAAAAAAGAATTATATTGCCCTATTCTTTCATAATTACCTTTGGCAAGAACTTCTTCTTTTTCCATATCTATTAGCTGATATTTTAAAGATGAACTTCCACTATTTAATACTAATATTTTCATATAACTACCCCATTTCTTTGTTTTTAGGTACATAGTGTGATTGATATATTATTTTTACACTATTTATTCCATACTTTCAATTTATGCTTATATTAAAAATTATATAAATCCTATATATTACAATTTACAGTATCATTTAGACAAAAATAGTATATAATAATACTCTATTTTGTTTGTGCTTGTACAGCTGTTATAGCAATTACACCTGCAATATCTTCACTTGAGCACCCTCTTGATAAATCATTTACAGGTTTTGCAATACCTTGGCATAAAGGACCATAAGCTTCAGCTTTTGCTAAACGTTGTACTAATTTATATCCAATATTACCTGCATCTAAATCTGGAAATATTAGTGTATTTGCTTTTCCAGCTACAGGGCTTCCTGGAGCTTTTCTTTCAGCTATTTCTGGAATTATTGCACTATCTAATTGTAATTCTCCATCACAAATTAATTTTGGTTCTTTTTGTTTTAATATTTTAGTAGCTTCTACTACTTTCTCTGTAAGTGGAGAATTAGCACTTCCATATGTAGAATATGAAAGCATTGCTACTTTAGATTGTTTTCCAACCAATTGTTCGAAACTCTTACTAGATGCAATAGCAATTTCAGATAAACTATCAGCATCTGGATATTCATTTAGTCCTGCATCAGAAAAGACAAATGCTCCATTTTCTCCATATTCACAATTTGGAACTATCATTAAGAAGAAGGCCGAAACTAGTTTTGTTCCTGGAGCTGTTTTTAGTATTTGAAGTGCTGGTCTTAAAGTATCTGCTGTAGAATGAACTGCACCTGATACTAACCCATCTGCTAACCCTTGTTTTACCATCATCATTCCAAAATATGTTTCATCTTTAATTAATTCTCTTGCTTTTTCTATAGTCATACCTTTGTTTTTTCTAAGTTCATAAAAAGCTTGTACAAATTCTTCATAATTTTTACTATCTACTGGATTTATAATTTGTGCTTTTGAAATATCAAAATTATGTTCGTTTGCTGTTTTTGTTATTTCTTCTTGTTTACCAATTAGAATAATATTAGCATATTCTTCTTCTAAAGCTATTTTAGCCGCTTCTATTGTTCTTATATCATTTCCTTCTGGAAGAACAATTGTTTTCATGCTTTGTTTTGCTCTTTGTTTTATTGTTTCTATAAAAGACATATTTATTTCTCCTTGTATAATGTATTTAGGTTTTTAATAAAGGATTTACCTATAAACCTATTGCCACTATAAGTAATTATACTTATAGTAATTTAGATAAAGTATTACTCAATTCTCCTCTTTTATGTCTTTACTATTATATAAGGAAATTAATAAAAGTACAAGATATTTTTTTATTTAACACTAGATTAGTTAGAAAATTCTATATACTTCAAATAGGAGTAAGTAATTTGCTCACTCCTATTTACATCTATATTGCCAATCTTTATTTATAATATTAGTAATAGTTTTATATTTATGTAATAAAAATTACTTATACTTGAAAGTCATGGTCTGGTCTATATGGTCTTTCTGCTATTACTACAAATTTAATAGAATAAATATCTCCATATAATAAATTACCACTTTCTATTGACCTTAACAACACATAACTTGCACCAACATCTTCTAAAATACCTGTTCTATCTTCCATACTATTTGTTCCAATTAAAAATTGTATTCTTACTAATTTACCAATTTGCTCTCTTAAAAAAGCTGGTGTATAAATATTATTTGTTAATACTTCTGGCATTGGATTTTGTCTGTTTTCTTTAGTAGTTTCAATATAATCTTTATTATTTTCCATAATTATAATCAATCCCTTCTTAAAAAGTTAAAATTGCTTAAAAAATGACTATCTTTTTTAATAATTTTATGTTGTTTCATAAAGAGGTGTTGGTCTATAAAAACAGTGTTCAATAATTCTTGTATGCAATTCTCCAGAACCATTATATGGAAAGGTATTAGGACAAGTTGGTACAAATGGATTCATATACCATAAACATGTTCCTACTTCATTTATTCTATTTCCTGCTATTGCCCAATCTGCTATATTATAATGAACTTCTGTTGGCCTCATATTGTATATATTTTGAGGATTATACTCATTTTTAATATTTTCTCTTACACAATCAAATTGACCATTTTGAAAAATTATATTTCGTATACTTCCGCCTTGTGATATTCTTGAATATTCTCCAACTGATACATTTACACGATTCATAATAACAGATGCTACTGCTCTCATTCCAATATCACCTTCTCCACCAGCTTCACACTGTATTAATCTAGCAAGTAACTCTCTTTCTGAAAAAGACATTAAATCACCTCTTATAATATGTATTATATATTAATATATAGAAAATTTAATAATATGGTTACTAAATTATATATATTTAATTTGTTATTGTTTATTATTATTTCATTACTATACAAACATTTAATACAATTATAACCTATATTTGACCAATCTAAGTTTTTGTGTTAATATATTACAAATTAATTACCAGTAAAAAGAGGGGGTATATATGAATAGAATAGATAAAATAAACTATTATTTAGACATTGCTGAGACGATTTTAGAAAGAGGAACATGTCTTAGAAAAAATTATGGTTGTATTATAGTAAAAAATGATGAAATTATCTCTACTGGTTATACTGGTGCACCAAGAAATAGAAAAAATTGTATAGATTTAGAATACTGTGTAAAAAAGAAGTTTTATCCTGATGTAAGACATGGTGGATATGATGCTTGTAGAAGTGTTCATGCAGAACAAAATGCTATGCTTAGTACTGCACGTAAAGATATGATTGGTAGTTGTATGTATTTAGTTGGAATTAGAAAAGATACAGGTAAATATGAAGAAGGTGCAAGCCCATGTCAAATGTGTAGAAAATTAATTATTAATTCTGGTATAGAAAAAGTATATGTACGAATTGATAAAACTAAATATATAGAGATATTAGTTAATGATTGGATAGAAACTGATGATTTATTAAATGGAAAAATGACTTATTAATAATAGTTGTTTAATACTTTTTGTTATATGTTTATAAAGGTATTAAAATGTACAAAACATATTAATCCTCAAATATATTACCCATTATTTTTAGTTATATATTTGAGGATTTTAAATAGTACTATTTTCTATATCTATATTAATATATTACCTAATAATAATTCCTAACAATTTAGATAATTCTAGAGCCTGATATGTATTAACAATAGCACCTTTTAAATCTTGAATTCCTATAACTATTCCATCAATATTCGATGTAGTAAAGTCTATTCCATTAAGATTTGTTTTAAACAAATTTGCAATTGATAAATTACATTCCTTAAACTTAATTTCTTTTAATGTTGTTTCTTGTATACTACTACTTAGTAAGTTTGTATTTTCAAACATAGTTCTTTTTATTGTAGACATAGATAAATTACTATAACTTAAGTTAGTGTCTTTTATTATTATATTATATAAATTACTATTTGAAAAGTTTGAACCTATTAGTTTACAATTTATAAAGTTTACTCTTGATAAATAAGATTCACTAAAGTCTGTATTAGACAAATCACAGTTTTCAAATATAATATCTGTAAAACTATTTTTTACAAATTCAGAATTTAAAATTCTACAATTTTTAATTATACATTTACTAAATTCTGTTTTATATGATTGTATATTATTTTCTATACAATTATCGAATTGTATGTTATTTATATCTTCTTCTTTATAATTACTTATATTTATTTCATTTTGTATATTATCTTTCTTTATTAATCCATCTTTAATAATTATTGGTTTTAATATATCCATTATAATTTTCCCTCTCCTATTTTATCTTGCATTTATTATAATTTTATCACAAAAATATTTTCATGCAATATTATTTATTTTTAACTATTATTATTTTAACAGATTTTAATTTAGTATTATATAATTGTAAAATTATTATAATTTATATATTATTTGATATTATTTGATTTTCAATATATAATCTATACAAAAAACAATTAATTGGAGGATTTTTAGTGAATTTAAGTTATATTATACAAGATGAAGATTTATTTTTTAATGTTAAAGAAGTTTTGAAAGTTAAATTTGAAGTTTCAGACCGTTTACTTTTAAAGTTAAAAAAGAATAATAAAGTATTTTTAAATAGTTCAATTTGCAGTGTTAATGAAAGAGTTAAGAAGCGGAGATAAAATTTCTTTTATAATAGATTTTGAAGAAGATAATAGCAATATTGTTCCTACTAAAATGGATTTACAAATTATTTATGAGGATGATTCTTTTATTGTAATAAATAAACCTAGTAATATTCCTGTCCACCCTTCTATGTTACATTACGAAAATAGTTTATCTAATGGATTACGTTATTATTTTGATACTATAGGTTTAAAAAAGAAAATAAGACCTGTTAATCGTTTAGATAGAGATACTTCTCGGAATTGTTGTTTTTGCTAAAAATGAATATATTCAAGAATGCTTAATAAGACAAATGAAATCACATATTTTTAAGAAAGAATATCTAGCTATATGTGATGGAGTTTTTGATGATGATAAGAAGAAGCGGAACTATAAATGCTCCAATTGCTAGAAAAGAAAATAGTATTATAGAAAGATGTGTAAATATAAATGGAGATACTGCAATTACACACTATAATGTACTAAAAAATAATGTTGATTACTCTTTAGTACATTGTTTGCTTGAAACAGGAAGAACTCATCAAATTCGTGTTCATCTATCCTATATAGGTCATCCTATTATTGGAGATACACTTTATGGCACAGAATCTAATATAATTAATAGACAAGCTCTACATGCTTTTAAAGTAAGTTTTATTCACCCAATTACCAAACAAAGTGTAACATTTATAGCAGAATTACCTCATGATATAAATTTTTTTTGCAAACTATTTTAAATATATAGTTATTACAAATTAATTATATTATCTAAAATCTTATTATATTTTGTTGTACAAAAACATATATTATACAATTTTATAATATATGTTTTTGTACAACATTTAAATGCTATTTATATAATATGTACCTTTTTATTATAACTGCAAAAAAAGACAGGTTCATTTGAAACTGTACTTAACTCAAAAATTTGACATTTTTTTGGGTTAAGTACAACTTCAAATCCTGTCTTTTTTTATAAATAAGTAAATCTATAAGCCGGGTTCTGTCGTGAATAGTCATTTATCTAGTACATATATTACTATATGTCTCAAGCCACCAAATTAAGAAGATGACGAGCAGTCTTAGCCTTCTAGTTTAGGTGTTGCTCCAGATGGGGTTTACACAGCCCAGTATGTCACCATACCAGCGGTGAGCTCTTACCTCGCCTTTTCATCCTTACCTAAAGAATAAACTTTAGGCGGTTATTTTCTGTTGCACTTTCCTTAAGGTTTCCCTCACTGGACGTTATCCAGCATCATTTGCTCTTATGGAGCCCGGACTTTCCTCGTACGCTATCTTTCGACTGTGCTATACGCGACTATTCAATTTACTCTAAATTTTATTTTAAATCAAATTATGTGTATTTGTCAAGTAGTAAAATTTGTCTATCCATCTAAATAAATATTTTGGACATTGGCACATATTTTACATAATGCAAAATAATCCCTATGCGCGTCAACTTTTTATGTTACTATTGTATTATTAATTTATAGTCCTGCATATATTATTATAGATGTAGTATATATTAAAATATACCTTTATATCATATTTAATTCTTGTATTGTATTTTTATATTTTATTAAAAATACCTGTTTATCTTTTGCTTCTATACTATTTTGAGTTTCTTTAAGCAATAAATATGCACGATTAACATTTAACTTTTTATTTTTATCAATATTAACATTATTTATAATTGTAGTAAATTCTTCATTCGCTTTTAAAAGTTCTGCATTCATTTCTTCCCACTTATTAGTATCTACCATACAAAATGCTGTTAATAAATGTGTTTTTGTATTTAAAATACTTTTTTTAATTTGGTTGTTTGAATATGAATCTAAATATTTAGGTAATAGGTTATATAACTTTGATAAATTATCTAATGAACCTTGTTTATTTTCTTCTTTAGCTTGAGTCGCCAAACTATCTAAAATAGTGTTAAATTCCAAAATATCACTACTATTAACACCTGCTATATGCATATCTATTGTTATAGTTGTCCATATAGAATATAAATTCTCAATCTCTTTTTTTATTAAATCCCATTGAATATCTGTATCTGAATCTAATGATAATATATTGTCTTCAGTAAGTTTAAACATTTTATTTTCTTTTTGACTGTCACTAGTTGATGATTCTCCACCTGATTCAGAACCTGAACTTGAACCTGAATTTGAATCAGAATTAGAACCATTTTCTCCTTCTGATTGTGAACTTGAGCCTTCCTCTGAAGATGATTGACTACCTTTTCCTGAATCTAATGAATTTTCTTTACTTTCATCTTTTTCTGTTTTTATTTTTTCTGAAGTTACTTTATAATTAGTAAAAGATATATTATTTAGCATATTCATTAAAGATACAAATTTCGTATCTAAATATTCTATTTCTTGGTCTAACTTTTCTTTTGAAAGTTCTTCTTCACTTTGTTTTTTACCACATCCTGTTAAAGTAAAAAACATTAAAATCATTAATATAATAAGTATTATACTTTTAAAAAATTTCTCTTTTGGCATTAGTTTTATTATCACCTCAAGAATATTATTCCAAAAAAATTACCTTTTATTCTCTGTATAGATATAAAAATAAAATATAATAATATTATTAAAGGAGATATTATAAGATGAATTCTATAGTTAAGTTATATAGTGAAAATAAAGGCGAAATAACCAGATTTTTAAATGAATTTTATGATAAAAATTTTGAAATAGAAAATGATTTAGAATGGCAAAAAGAATTTGAAAATCCCATTGAAATTGTTGATATTATAGGTGCATTTATAGAAAATAATGATATTTATAAAATTAATATGTGGATTAGTATTGATAAAGACTGTTTTATTAATGTAACTGATGATAATGTAGATGAACTTATTCGTTATTTATATGAGAGATTTCCATATTAGTTGTGATTAAGGATGAAGTATTTTGAAAATTTCTTAAAAACTATCAAAACACCTCATCCCAAATCACAACTAATGACAATTTTCTAATACAATTGTTACTGGTCCATCATTTATTAGTTCTATTTTCATATCTGCTCCAAATTGGCCTGTTTGAACATCAATATTTTGTTTTTTACATTGTCCGAACAAAATATTCATATAAAGGTTGGGCTACCTCTGGTTTTGCTGAATTTAAAAAAGATGGTCTATTGCCATTTTTACAATCTGCATATAATGTAAATTGTGATACTAAAAGTAACTCTCCTTTTATATCTTTTATTGATAAATTCATTTTTCCTTCACTATCTGAAAAAATTCTAAGGTTAATTAGTTTTTTTACTAAATAATCTGCATTTTCTTTTGTATCATTATTTGAGATTCCAATTAGCACTAAAAAACCCTCATTTATAGTTCCAATAACATTTTCTTCTACTGTTACTTTTGCTTTTTTTACTCTTTGTATCACTAATTTCATTTTTTAATACTTCTCCTTAATATAATTCTAGTTATTATTTATCTTCATCTACTTCTAGTTCATTATTTGTATTTTCTTCTAATTGTTCTTTTTGTATCTTCCTATTTTCATTATCTTGTAATTCTCCACAACTAGGGCAAAAATTAAAATCTAATTCCATTTCATAACTACATTTTTTACATTGTTTTAAATCTTTAAGTTTTAAAATGTCCATTCTTGTAAGTTCAATTTCATCTGCATATACATCAATTTCTTTACATATTTCCTCTATTTTTGCAATAATATCTATCTTTTCTTCTCTTACATGATTTTCATATACATTTTTTCCTATTTCATTATATAAATCATCTATTTTTTGTTTATCTTCATTCATTAATGATTTTAATTTTGCAATCTTAGTAATTTTACTTGTTTTTTCTTGAGTATATTTATATGTGTTAGTTGCAGTTTTAGTTAATTTGTCTAAAAAATTCATAATAGACTTCATCTCCTTTTCACTTTATGTGGTTAGGTATTATTAGAGACAATATATTCTGGCACATTTTATAAAATGTGCCAGAATATATTGTACGTAATAACACACATTTATGTATTATTATTAATATTTTTCTTTTTTTTATTCACATTTTTTATCACGTAACATTAACATTTGTACTGCTTTTTCTGGTTTTAAATTACCAAATAATACATTATATACAGTTTCAACTATAGGCATTTCTATATTGTATTTTTTAGAAAGTTCATATGCAACTTCTATATTATCTATGCTTTCTATTGTCATACCTATTTCTTTTTTAGTTTCTTCTATAGATAAACCTCTTCCTATTAACTTTCCTGCACTTCTATTTCTACTATGTTCACTTAAACATGTAACAATTAAATCACCTAAACCTGATAAACCATAAAAAGTGTTTTCGTTTCCGCCCATTGATAATCCTAATCTTTTTATTTCGGCTAATCCTCTTGTTATTAATGCTGCAAAAGTATTATCACCAAGACCTATTTCTGATGCTATTCCTGCACAAAAAGCAAGTATGTTTTTAGCTCCTGCACCTACCTCTACTCCTATAACGTCATTAGATGTATAAACCCTCATACTATTATTCATAAATAAATTTTGTACTTCTTTTTGTAATGATTTATCTTTTGAAGCAATAACTATAGCTGTTGGAATTCCCCTTGCTACCTCTTCTGCATGACTTGGACCTGAAAATATTCCTGTTTTTACATTTGGAATTTCTTCATCCATTATTTGACTTAAAGTTTTCAAACTTTTTGCTTCAAATCCTTTAGAACACATTATTACTGGTTGATTTTTTATATAAGGTTTATATTGTTTAATAATATTTCTTACAAATTTAGATGGTGTTACATGTAAAATAATATCTGTATCTTTTACTGATTCTTCTATATTAGTAAAACTAATTATTCCATCTGGCAATTCAACTTCTGGTAAAAATTTGCATTTTTTTTCATTATTAATTATATCAGCTTCTTCTTTAAGAAAAGACCATACTTTTATCTTATTTCCCATTTTAGCTAAATGGATTGCTAAAGCTATTCCCCAACTACCACTACCTATAATTGATATATTTTTCATGTTAAATATTCCTCCACATATCTTATGTTTATTTTTTAAAACTTAATTTATTCTCATTTCCTTCTAATATTCTCTTTAAATTTGCTCTATGATTTAATACAACAAGTAATCCTAAAGCTATACCAAATATAATATAATTTCCTGATGCTATAAAATTTTCATGAATAAATATAGTTAATATTGGAAATAGTATGGCAGTCATAATTGAACCTAATGAAACCATTTTTGTTAATATTATTAAACAAAGAGCAAAAACTAAACAAATTAAACCAATTTGCCAATTTGTTAATAATATTACACCTAAAGCCGTTGCTACACCTTTTCCTCCTCTAAATTCAAAAAATATCGGAAAAGTATGTCCAAATACTGCAAAAAATCCTGCAAGTTGTACTAAAATAGACTTATCTGCTTCTTTCACAAAATATGATACTACTAATGCTATTAAAATTGAAACTATTCCTTTTAAAATATCACAAATTAATGTTATAATTGCTGCTTTTTTTCCTACACTTCTTAACATATTAGTAGTTCCAGCATTCCCACTTCCTTTTTCTCTTACATCAAATCCTGCAAACTTTCTACTAAAAATTACTGAAAAATTTATACTTCCTATTGCATATGCAATAATTGCTATAATTATATAAGTCACCATAATACATACTTCCTTTCTTTATCTAATTGTTTTTTATATATTTTATCTTTTTGTTTTAATTTTTTATAAGATATTATTTTCAAATCTAAATTATTATATAATATACAGATTTGAATTATACATATTTAATATTTATACATCTTTTTCTTTCTTTTCCCTTACTATCATTCTTATTGGTGTACCAGTTAATACAAATTCCTTTCTTAATTGATTTATCAAATATCTTTCATAAGAGAAGTGAAATAACTTCTTATCATTAACAAATACTACAAATGTTGGTGGTTTTGTTCCACCTTGAGTCATATAATATATTTTTAATCTTTTACCTTTATCTGTTGGTGGTTGTACAATTGCTATTGCTTCATTTAACACTTGATTTAGTACTGCTGTTGAAATTCTCATAGCATTTTGATTTGCAACTGTATTTATTAATTCATATAACTTATTTACTCTTTGTCCTGTTTTAGCAGATATGAATATTATTGGAGCATATGATAAATAAGATAACTTTTGATATATTTCTTTTTTATATTTTTCTAATGTTCCATTTTCTTTTTCATATTCATCCCATTTATTTACTGCAATTATAATACCTTTTCCAGCTTCATGAGCCTCTCCTGCTATTTTAGCATCTTGTTCTGTTACACCTTCATTTGCATCTATCATTAAAATACATACATCTGCTCTTTCTACTGCTAAAAGTGTTCTCATCACACTATATTTTTCTAAGTTTTCTGTTACTTTATTTTTTCTTCTAATTCCTGCTGTATCTATAAATACATATTTTCCAAATTCATTTTCAAATGAAGAATCTATTGCATCTCTTGTAGTTCCAGCTATACTACTAACTATTACTCTATTTTCTCCCAAAATTTTGTTTACTAAAGAAGACTTTCCAACATTTGGTTTACCAATAAGAGCTACTTTTATAATAGTATCATCATCTTCTTCTAAATTATTTTCTGGAAAATGTTCATATATAGCATCTAAAACATCTCCAATACCAATAGCATTTACAGATGATACAGCATGTGGCTCACCTATTCCTAGATTATAGAATTCATAGATATCATCAGTTACTTTTCCAAAATTATCTGCCTTATTACAAACAAGCACGATAGGCTTTTTAGACTTTTTAAGCATTAATGCAATTTCTTTATCTGCCTCTGTTATTCCTTGTTTTATATCTGTTACAAAAACTATAACATCTGCTATATCTATTGCTATATCTGCTTGTTCCCTCATTTGAGAAATAATTACATCTTCTGATTCTGGCTCTATTCCGTCCTGTATCTATTATAGTAAAATTTCTTCCTCTCCAATTACTTTCTGCATATATTCTGTCTCTTGTAACTCCTGGTGTATCTTCTACTATTGATATTCTTTTTCCTACTATATAATTAAAAAATGTTGATTTTCCAACATTTGGTCTTCCTACAATTGCTACTGTTGGTTTTCCCATATTTCACCTCTTCTATATTTATACTTTACTAAAAACATTGCTTTTGCCTTTTGGTTATATGCATTATATCACATTTTTTCCATTTTAAAAGCCTTTTTAACATTTTATATTATTTTATCGTTACCATTAAGATTTCAAAACACTATACTAAATTAATAACACTTCCTGATACTATACTTATTATGCACAACTTATAATTTCAATTTAAACAGTAAGTATAAAATTATTCATGTTCTATATTATTTTTTTCTTGTTTAATTTTTGCTCCGTGTTAAAATTGCATCTTTAACAATTCCATTTAAGTAACTAAAATCTGAATATTCCCCTTGTGAAGCCCAAACTAGTGCTCCTCTAACATATCCAAAATTTTGAAGTAATATATCACTATTTAACTCAAATCCTTTTTCTTTTGCATATCTTATTGCATATGCAACTATAGTCCTTGTATTTCCATCTCTAAAAGGATGAGTTTGCCAAAATCCTGCTATTAGTTTATTAAAAACCTTAACTTTTTCATCAGTACTTTTATTACTCCAATGTTCTTTTTGTAATTTTTCTATAATTGTACTCAAGTCTGAATTTATATTATTAGGATGTGAATACCTAACAGAATCTCCACCTAATATTTTCTCTTCTTTTTGCATTGGTACAGTTCTAAAATTACCAGCCCAATCAAATATATCTCCTAAAATGTATTTATGAAGTCTTTGTATATATTCAAGACCAAAATCCCCAGGAGCTACATCTCTATCTACAGTAAATAATTTTATAAAAGATATATCAGCTTCTGCTTGTCTTAATTTTTCATAATCTGTTATTCCTAATTTATTTATTAGTGTTCCATTTTTATATACATATGGGTCTTTTTTATATAAATTTTTCAAATCTGTTTTTTTAAAATACATTTTTATTTTCATCCTTCTTTATTTTATATTTTTGTAATACTCTTTTTTGTATTTCATCTAATTCTGTTTTTCCTTCTATATATTCTTTTGCCATACCTAATACATCATCGCTTGGCATTTTATTTCCTAATAAAGATAATCCTAAAGCCTTTTTTATTATTTCTTTTCTTTCTTCTTTGGTTGTTTGTGATATTAAAAGCTTATCCATTTTTTAGTTTTCCTCTTTTCTTTTATTTAAAATTTATAACAATTATACTTTTATTTTTTTATTTTAGCAATATATTTTATTTTCTAATTAATATAGTTAATAATGGCACTAATTTAACATAAAGTCGAAATAACTTCATGCGCGTAAACTTATTATGTTTTATACTTTAATAAAAAAAAACAGCATTTTTCTGTGCTGCCTTTCTTTTATCATTATTTTATTAAGCTTCTTTTTTTGCTACCACTTGTTTTCCATTATAATATCCGCAACTTGGACAAACTCTATGTTGCATCATTTTTTCGTGACAATGTGGACAATCAACTAAATTTTGATTTTCTAATTTCCATGTTGATCTTTTTAAATGTGTTCTTGCTTTTGACCATCTTCTTTTTGGTTGTGCCATTCTCTATTCCCTCCCTTTGCATATGTATAGAATTATGTATATATTCTAATTTTTAACTTATTTTTCACATCACTTTAAAAGTATACTAGTTTTTTTCATTTTTGTCAATAGTTAGAAAAAACAAACTGTAAATATTTTCATCAAATTGCATATACTAAATAATAAAAGAATGGAGGTAAAATATGTGTGGATTAGTTGGTTTTGTTAATACTACAAAAGATATATCTAGTTATCGAAATGTATTATCTAATATGAATAATGCAATTTCAAAAAGAGGTCCTGATGAGGATGGAATTTATATAGAAGAAAATGTTTGCTTAGCACATAAAAGATTAATAGTAATAGACCCTGATGGCGGAAAGCAACCTATGGTGTATAAAAAGGATTCTAACACTTATACAATTGTATATAATGGTCAAATATACAATACGCCTGAATTAAGAGAAGAATTAACTTCTGAGGGTTTTACATTTGAAGGTCATTCAGATACTGAAGTTTTATTAAAAAGCTATATAAAATGGGGCCATAATGTTGTTAATAAATTGAATGGAATTTTTTCTTTTGCTATATGGGATTCAAATAAAAAAGAATTATTTATAGCAAGAGATCATTTTGGTGTAAAACCATTTTATTATTCTATTTTAGATAATACTTTAGTATTTGCATCTGAAGTTAAAGCATTATTTGAATATCCTGGTATTACTCCTAAAATTGATAATGAAGGTATATGTGAGCTTTTTGGACTTGGACCTAGCCATACACCTGGTAATCGGAATATTTAAAGATATTCATGAATTAAAACCTGCAAATTATGCAATATTTAATTCTTCTGGATTGCATATAAATAAATATTGGTCTTTAGTTTCTATGCCACATACTGATAATTTTAACTCTACTTGTGATAAAGTAAAATTTTTATTAGAAGATTCTATAAGAAAACAGCTTGTATCTGATGTACCTTTATGTACTTTCCTATCTGGTGGATTAGATTCTAGTATTATCACTTTATATGCTTCTAATTATTGTAAAGAAAAAGGATTACCACCTTTAAACACTTATTCTGTAGATTATGTGGATAATGATAAAAACTTCGTTAAAACTGACTTTCAACCAAATTCAGATAACTACTATATTAATTTAATGAAAGAGATGTTAAACACAAATCATCATAATATTATTTTAGACACTCCTGAACTTGCAGAAGCCTTAGAAGATGCTATGCTTGCAAGAGATTATCCTGGAATGGCAGATGTAGATTCTTCTTTACTTTTATTTTGTAAAAACGTAAAACAACATGCTACAGTAACTTTAACAGGTGAATGTTCTGATGAAATATTTGGTGGTTATCCTTGGTTTTTCCGTAGTGATGCTTTAAATAGTGGTACTTTTCCTTGGTCTATTGCAATAGATGAGCGTCAAACTTTACTAAATCCTTTAGTAGCAGAAAAAGTTCATTTAAAAGATTATATTAATTATCGTTATAAAGAAAGCTTAGATGAAGTAACTATTTTAGACGAAGATTCTGAAGAAACAAAAGAAAAAAGAAAAATATCTCATCTTACTTTAAACTGGTTTATGCAAACATTATTAGATAGGTCTGATCGTATGGGTATGTATAATGGTTTTGAAATAAGAGTTCCATTTTGTGATTATCGTTTAGCACAATATGTATGGAATATACCTTGGGAAATTAAAGCTTTAAATGGACGTGAAAAAGGATTACTTCGTTATATAATGAAAGATAGTCTTCCAGAAGAGATTGTTGATAGAAAGAAAAGTCCATATCCTAAAACATGGAATCCTACTTATCTTGCAAAAGTAAAAGGTATGCTTACAAAAATAATGCAAGATAAAAATGCTCCTATTAATAATTTACTAAATAGACAATATATTTTAGATATTATACAAACAGATGGAAAGGCATTTACTAGACCTTGGTTTGGTCAATTAATGACTGGACCTCAGCTTATGGCTTATCTTTGCCAGGTAAATATGTGGCTTGAGAAATATCAGCCTAAGATTGAATTGTAAAATGTTTTAGAGGTTGCATATATTTGCGACCTCTTGTATATTATGCTCTTTATTTTTTCCTTAACTTTGCAATAAAAAATCCTTCATATAATTTACTTGGACATACACATATTGTTCCTTCTATTTCCACTTTTAGCATTGGAATGTCTTGAAATATCTCTTTACTAATTGGAACTATTTCTACTTCCCCATTTCTTAAAATTTTTGATAAATTATCTTCATTTTCTTGTTTTAAAATTGAACAAGTAGAATATATCATTTCATGTCCTGGCTTTAATATTTGTACTGCCTTTTTTAATAGTTGAAATTGTAAGCTTGAAGACCTTTCTATTAATTCTTCTTTAAAATATTTTTCTAATTTCTCATTATTTAAATAAATTGTTCCACTTCCACTACAAGGTGCATCTAATAATATTTTATCAAATAATAAAAAGCTATTTAATTTTCTTGCATCTTCTACTAATACATTAATTCCATTTGCACCTTGTTTATCTATATTATATCTTAATCTTTCAGAACGTATTTTATTTTTTTCACAAGCAGTTATTAATGCTTTTCCTTTAGATAGAGCTGAAACTTGAGTTGTTTTTCCTCCAGGAGCTGCTGCCATATCTAATATATTTTCATTTTCTTTTGGAGATAAAATAATTGGTGGTAACATAGATGACAAGCTTTGTAAATATATCTCTCCATTATTATAAATACTTAATTCTCTAATTTTATTTTCATCTGCATCTTCTATAATTAAAGCATCTTTATACCATTTAACTTCTTTGTATTTTATATTATACATATCTAAAACCTTTTTTATATTATCTATATTTGTTTTTAATGTATTTACTCTTAAAGTTACTGGTCTTTTTTCTAAATATCCCTTTATTATATTATTAGTTATATTTTCTCCATATTGAGCTAATAATAATTTATATAAAAAATTTGGTACTTTATTTAACATTTTACTTCCCCTTTTAATTTATTTAACAAAAGAATTTATCATATATCCTATATATAATATAAAATATATTATGCCATTTACTCTTGTCATTTTATTTTTAGGTGGTATTATTGGGAATAAAGCAAGTACTATTGTTGCAAGTGCCAAAATAATTAAATCTGTATTATAACTTACATTATAGGAAATTGGTTTAATAATTGCTGTACTCCCTATTATTAATAACATATTAAAGATATTTGAGCCTAATATATTTCCAATTGCAATATCACTTTTGCCTTTTATTGCAGCAGAAACACTTGTAACTAGCTCTGGAAGACTTGTTCCTATTGCTAAAATTGTAATACTTATTATTTTTTCACTTAAATTAAAATATTCTGCTATATTGGTAGCATTATTTACAGTTAAATCTCCACCAAATTTTAGTGCTATAATTCCTACAATAATATATATAATATCTTTTAATGTAGAATTTTTATTTTCTTCTTTGGCTAAATCTTCTTTTTCATCTTTTTCTTTATCAAATTTTTCACCTTTAAAAGCCATAATAATTGTATATAATATAAACAATATAAATAGTATTATTAATATTAATGCATCAACTCTTGTTACATCTTGTCCCATATTACATATTAATGCAAAAACAATTGTTATAACCAAACATATTGGTATTTCTATTAATCTTGTTTCTCTTTTAAAAGCTATTGATTGAATTATTGTAGATACTCCTAATATAAGAAGTAAATTGCAAATATTACTTCCAATAACATTTCCAATAGCCATATCTGAATGTCCATCTAAAGCTGATGTTATACTAACAAACAATTCTGGCATTGATGTTCCTATAGATATTATAGTTAATCCTATTATAATTTCTGGTATATGAAACTTTTTAGCTATACTACTTGAACCATCTACTAAAAAATCTGCACCTTTAATTAATAAAACAAAACCTATAAGTATTAAAATTACTGATATAAACATAAATCTCTTATCTCCTAAATTTTTTTAATTTCTAAAAATATTAATCTGATATATATTTTAATATATCATTATATACCTTATCTTTTTCTATTTCGTTTAAAAGTTCCATGAATCTTTCTATCATCATATTTTGAAATAATGTGAAATTTTTCTTCCATTCAAATTCTCCTCTTCTTTATTTATTTTATAAATATATATATTTTATCATAATATTTTATTTGATTCAATTGGTTATTTTTAATAATTTCGTTTGTTTATTGCAACTATAAAAAGACCATAACAATGTAAAAAGAACCCTGCCCTAGTATACCATAATAAAAATAGTGCTTATCAAAAATAAGCACCATAATTATATTTATTTATTTTCTAAAATTCTTGCTAATTCTTCTTTTCTTTTTGTTTTATGTGTTGTTGTTTTAATAAGTGGTTCTTTAGTTAAAATCATACTTTTTATATATTTATATGGTGGGAAAGTTTTATTAATTTCTTTAATCTTTTCCCATATTATTTTATACAAGTCTTCTTCAGATATATCTTTATATTTTTCTTTTACAATCTTTTCATTATAAACTACTTTAACTGCTACTTTTAAATCATTTTTATCTTCTTTTTCAGATATTCCATAAACAAAAGATTCTTCTACTTCTTCTAAACGATTCACAAGTGTTTCTAATTCATCTGGAAATACTTTTTTACCATTTTTTAAAACTATAACATCCTTATCTCTACCAGTTAAAAATAAATATCCTTCATCATCAAAATATCCTAAATCTCCAGTATAAAACCATCCATCTTTTAATACTTTATTTGTAGATTCTTCATCTTTATAATATCCAAGCATTACATTTGGACCTTTTACTCTTATTTCTCCTATTCCATTTTCATCTTTATTAACAATTTCAATTTCATCACTCTTCATTGGAAATCCAACAGAACCAGATTTCACATAATAATCATTTTCTGCAGCTATAACTGGTGATGTTTCTGTAAGTCCATATCCTTGAATTAAATGAACTCCCATTTCATTAAATTTAACAGAAACTCTTTTATCAAGAGGAGCTCCACCACAAACAATAAATCTCATTTTTCCACCTAATTGTTCTAAAACTTGCTTAAATATAACTCTTCTTAAATCTATATGAAGTTTAAGTAAAAAATTACTAATTTTTGTAGCTATTTCTATTAATTTAGTTTTTCCTTGTTTCTCTATTTCTTTTTCTATAGCAGAGTATATTTTATCAACTAAAAGCGGTACTCCTACAAAAACAGATACTTTGTATTCTACTAAATTCTGTTTTATATACCTTAACCCATCTGGAAATACTGTTTTTACACCAGATGCCAACATTACTATAATACAAGTTGAACCGAAAATATGATGAAATGGTAAAAATGCAATATTTGTATCTGTAGGTAATAAATTCTCAACCATTAACATATCACATACATTATTTGCAATCCCATATTGGCTAAGCATTACTGCTTTTGATTTTGATGTTGTTCCAGATGTAAAAAGCAATATACTCATTTTATGAGAATCTATTTTATAATCTATAAATTCTTTTTGGCCATTATTTATTTTTTCATATCCAGAATCTAATAATTCTCCAAAACTTTTATATCCTGGTAACTTATTCATACATATATATTCTTTTATATTAGTTTTTCCATTTTGTTTAATAATTTTTATGTTCTCTTCATATTTCTCATCAAATACTATTGCTGATACTTCACTTCTTATTAACGAATCTTCTAATTCATTTATTTGTAATTCTTTATCTATTGGAACAGAGACAATTCCTCCAAATAAATTACTTAGATGTGCAACAACCCATTCATATCTATTTCTACCTACTATAGCAATTCTTTTATCTTTTAAATTTAAGCCAAATAAAGCTGTTCCAAAAGCATTTATATCACTTACTAAATCTGTATAAGTATGATTTATATATTCTGTACTTTTGTCTTCTTTTTTTACCTTTGTTACAAAAGCAATGTTATTTGTATAATTTTCTGCTGAATTATATATAATCTCCTTTATATTATCAAATCTTGGAACATCTCTAAATTTATTTTTCTCTTTCATATTATTTATCTCCTTAACTATAGATTAGAAATAAGCTCAAATTATTAAACATTTTATTTTTTATTACAATTTGTTCTTCTAACTCAGATTAACACAATAATATTTCTTTGTCAATTTGCTGACTAGACAGTCAAAAAATGCAAAAGAGCACAAAGCAAAGAAAGATAAAGGGACAGAGCTTTTACCTTAAAGATTATTTGTGTTCTAGTTTTTTTAATATTAATTCGCATTCATTTATTGCTTCATATATATATTTATTTAATATATCCTCTATTATAAAATTTATTTGATTATTTTCTATCTTTCTTATTTTTAACGATTCATTAATACATGACTAAATTTTACTATTATAGGACATCTTTTCCAATTCTAATTTAATATCTATAAATTTTTGTCTATCTATATTTGATTTGTTCAAAATATATTTATCGCAAATATTCATATCAGAATAGATTTATTATAATTTTTATTTATAAAAAATTATTTAGCAAAGTGCTCTGTCTCTTTGTCTTGTTACCTTTGCTTTTGTCATTTTATTCTCTTTCTAATCCGTTTTTAATACTCTTAATGAATTTAGTATTGCCAAAATAGAAACTCCAACATCTGCAAATACAGCTTCCCACATTGACCCTAAACCTATGGCAGTTAATATTAAAACTACTAACTTTACTGTAATTGCAAAAACTATATTTTCTTTAACAATTCGCATTGTTTTTTTTGATATTTTAATCCCCTCAATTATTTTAGATGGTTCATCTGTCATTATAACTATATCGGCTGCTTCAATTGCGCTATCTGCTCCGAGCTACTCCCATTGCAATTCCAATATCAGAAAGTGCTAAAACTGGACTATCATTTATACCATCTCCAACAAAAACAACATTTCCTTTTGCATGTTTTTCTTTCATTAAATTCTCAAATTTTTCTACTTTTCCATCTGGTAATAATTCTGCATAAACCTCATCAATTTCTAATTTATTTGCTATAGCTTTGCTAGTAGATTCCTTATCTCCTGTTAGCATAACAGTCTTTTTAATATTATTATTCTTTAAACTCTTAATTGTTTCTTTAGCATCAGCTTTTATTTTGTCTGATATTACTACATATCCTGCAAATTTATTATTAATTGAAACATATATAATTGTTCCAATATCATTACATACAGTATAATCTATATTTTTTATTTCCATCAATTTACTATTTCCGGACTAACACATCTTTATTATCTACTTTTGCCATTATACCGAAGTCCTGATAACTCTTTTGCTTCTTTTATCAAATTTTCATCTATTTTCTTATTATATGCATTTTTTAAAGATGTTGATATTGGATGATTTGAATAATATTCTGCATGTGCCACGATTTTTAGAAATTCTTCTTTAGACATTCCTACTTGATTTATCTTTTGTACCTCAAAAACACCTTCTGTTAAAGTTCCTGTTTTATCAAATACAAATACTTCTGCTTTGGATAGAACTTCTAAGTAGTTACTACCTTTTACAAGTATACCTTTTTTAGCACTTCCCCCAATTCCTCCAAAAAAACCTAATGGTATTGATATTACAAGTGCACAAGGACATGATACTACTAAAAATGTTAAAGCTCTATAAAGCCAATCTATAAAACTTGCATTTTTAAAAATAACTGGTGGAATAATTGCTAATATTACCGCAATTATAACTACTACTGGTGTATAATATTTTGCAAACTTAGATATAAAATTTTCTTGTTTAGATTTTTTACTACTTGCATTTTCTACTAAATCTAATATTTTTGAAACAGTAGATTCTCCAAATTCTTTTGTTACTTTTATAGTTAATAATCCATCTTGATTAATACAACCACTTAATACTTCGCAAGAAGATTCTACTCTTTTAGGAACAGATTCACCTGTTAGTGCTTTTGTATCTAAATTAGATGTTCCTTCTAAAACAATTCCATCTAAAGGAACTTTTTCACCAGGTTTTACAACAATTATTTCTCCTAATTTTACATCATTTGGATCGACTTTTTCTATTTTATCATTTCTTTTTACATTTGCATAATCTGGTCTTAAATCCATTAAACTACTAATAGACTTTCTTGATTTATCTACTGCATAACTTTGAAATAATTCTCCAATCTGATAAAAAAGCATAACAGCTACTGCTTCAGGAAATTCTCCAATAGTAAAAGCACCTATTGTAGCAATTGCCATAAGAAAATTTTCATCAAATACTTTTCCTCTAAAAATATTTTTTATTGCTTTTACAACAATATCTAGTCCGAACTATAATATAACTTATTATATAAATACCCTTATTAATATATTCATTTTGAAAAGAAACTAGTAATGAAATAATAAATAATATAAGAGCAATTATAATTTTTATTGTTCTTTTTTTCATAAAAACCTCCATTATTTTTAAATCTTTTGTTTTAAACCAGTACAAAAAAATAACACATCTTTTTACTAGTTATTTCCATTTTTAAATTTCTTCTAATTTCATATCTGGTTCTTGTCTTTTTATAGCTTTTTTTATTTGTTTAAAAATTTCTTCTATATTTTCTTCACTATATTCGATAACCATTCTACCTGTAATAAAACTTATAGACGCACTTTCTATACCTTTTATTTTATTAATTTGATTTTCTATCTTTGTTGCACAATTTGCACAATCTAATCCTTTTAATTTATATATTTTCTTCATAATAACCTACCTCCATATACATAAAAATTTATAACATTTACTATCTATGTTCTATATGTTCCATTCCAAGTTCAAACAGTCCTTTTACATGACCATCATCTAACATATAATAAACTTCTTTTCCTTCTTTTCTGCATTTAACTATATTCATTTTTCTTAAAGTTCCTAATTGATGAGATATAGAAGATTTGCTCATTCCTAAAACATTTGCAATATCACATACACACATTTCATTTTGGTCAAGTGCAAATAGTATTTTAGCCCTTGTTGTATCTCCTAATATTTTAAAAAATTTTGCTAATTTATTAAATAGGTCGTTATCTGGCATTTTACTTAAAGTATCATTTACTACATTTTGATGTATAATATTACAATCACATATAAATTCATTTTTTGACATTTTTTATCCCCTTTCTTTTGCTCAATAATTTATTATATTCAGCTTTTAATTGAATGTGTATTCAACTTTAAATTTATTATAGTTGAATATACATTCAATTGTCAATAGCTTTTTTATTTATTTTATTATTATTTTAAATATAGAAATCTCTATTAAATGGTTTTATTTAGTTCATTTAATAGAGTTAGAAGTTTATTTTTCAAATATATAACTAAAAAAAGAATAGCCTTTGCTACTCTTTTATTTATATTATATTTATGCAATTCCATATTTCTTTTTAAATTTATCTGCTCTACCACCTGTTGTTTCTCTTTTTAAGTTACCTGTCCAGAATGGATGACATTTTGAACAAACATCAACTTTCATATCACCTTTAGTTGTATTTGTTGTAAAAACATTTCCACATGCACATGTAATTGTTGCTTCTACATAGTTTGGATGTATTCCTTCTTTCATTTGTTTCACCTCTCCCTTAATAAAATAAAACTACCGTTTAATATATTAACACAAATTTTTATACATTTCAATAGTTATATTAAAATTATTTTTATTATTTTTGTGTCGTTGTTTTTATCTGTTTAAATTTTACTTTCATAATATTAAGTTACGTTTAGCTTCTCACTTTACATTTATTTACATTTTTATTTTCTATATTACTTGATTTTTTTGTGATTTTTCTTTATAATATAAGTAAATATTTGTTACTTATGAGGTTCTTATCATGAGTGAAAGACAAGCAATGATAAAAATTTTAGAAAAAATGCCTGAAGATATTTCAATGGCTGATATTATAGAAACTCTAAATTTAATTTATGAACTCGGAAAAAGATTAGAAAGTAAAGATGATTTAACAAGCCAAGAAGATTTAAAAATGGAGATTAAACAATGGACATAGTTTGGCAAAAGCAAGCAAAACAAGATGTTAAAAACTATTTTATTATTATCTCTTCCATTAAATATATTAAATTATATCATAAGAGCCATTACATTGTAACAGCTCTTTTTTATCTTTATTTATTATTTTGTTCATATATATATCTTGCTGAAGATTCAAGTTCTTGTTTTAATGATGCTTTTGTAACAAGTTTGTTTATTATATTAAATAAACAAGCTACAATTAACACAAACAATAATAATTTTTTCCATATTTTTGCTATCATAATATCTCTATCTCCTTATTACAATATAATTTTATTATACTATGAATTTAAAATTTGTCAACTTAATATTTTCTTACTTATTACTAATATGTATATTTTCTATCTCAGCTTTCATTTCTCTTGCAACAATATTTTGAATCTGTGCAGCACCTTCACCTGTTATTTGTTCTGCGTCTGCTTTTATAATTACACTAATGCTTATATCATTTACAAAAATAACTACATCTTTAAATCCTTTTGTTTTTATTAAATTTTCACAAATCATAATAGAATTTTTTAAATCATTTATTTTCTTTATTTCGGTTTGTGATATTGCTTTTTGGTCTGCCGATATAGAATTATTATCTAATATCTTTTGATAACTTTCTATCATCTGTGAATACATAGTATCTCTTGTTAATCTAGAATTTGTAAAATATTCATCAGTTTCTTTTGATACTGTTCCTGATGTAGTAACTGTCTTGTTTTCATTTTGAGACTTGCTTGAATTTACATTATTTTTTTCATCTATTACAGTATTTGTAGTATCATTGCCGCTTACCATATTGGTATTATCTAAACTTTCAGAAGCACTATCTTGACCTTCTATAGCATTACTACTAACCAATTTCGCATCACCTATGCCAGCAACCTTTTCTGAATCTACTAGGCTACTTGTTGCCACTAAATCTCCTCCATCACCAGTTGTATAATTTAAATATCCTGCTGTTATTAGCATAAGTGCTATAACAAATATAATAATCTGATTTCTTTTTATAATTTTCAAATTAATCACTCCTCCTTGAAAATTGTCAAAAGGGACGAGTCATTTTGACAATTTTTGTTTTTAGTTTTTAGATTTCTAATTATAACTTTAAGAAAACTATGTATTTTTAATCATTCTTCTTTATTAAATACTACTTAAGAAAAGTGTCAAAATGCCCCGTCCCTTTTGACATTTTATTTTTTCATTTCAAATACTTGTATTTTATGACTTCCAATTCCAGTTACCGCTTCTACTGCTGAAATTATATTAGATTTAACTTCTATGTTTGATGCCCCTTCAGCTGTAACTATTGCTCCTTCTATCTTTGGACTTACTATACTTTGTGTAATAGGTGCTTTTTCTCCATTATCTTCTTGATAAATAATATCTTTTTTAGTGCTATTTTCATTTATTTTCCTAGTTCCTCCTTCCTTATCAGTTTCTTCTGTTGTACTTTCAGTTAAGTCTTCATTATATAAAGGCACTATTTGACTTGTTCTTGAATATGTAATTAAAACCTCTACATTTCCTACACCTTGTATTTTAGATAGTATATTTTTTAATTTTTCTTCTATTTCATTATCTGATGTTTTCACATTTTCATTTATTGTTTGATTAGAAAGTGCTAGCTGTTTTGACATACTATTTGTATTTTTATTAGATTCTGATTTGTTATCTTTTTTCCAAATTGTATTAATAGCTATAATTGTTATAATAAGAATAATTACAAATGCCACTAAGTTTTCAATTGTTTTTTTATTATCTTTTTCTCCTTTTTTTATAGCTAAAGCCTTAACTTTCTCTATTTTTTCTTTTATCATAAGTACATTCCTCCATTTCTAATGAATGAGTATATTTTTTTCTTTAATATCATATATATTACTTAAATATTCCTTTAAGTTATTTGCATTTTTATTTGAAATTTGATATTCTTTTTCTTGTTTTGTAGTTTTATTAGATATCTCTACACTAATTTTTTCTATACTATCAACTATACCAATTACATTACTATTACTTTGTTTTTTTTCATCTTCTTCATTTATTATTTCTCCTGAAATCGTAATATCTATACACTTAAGTTTATATTCTCCATCATCTGAAATCTTTAAATCTACATCTTGTACCTCAAACCCTTTTGATTTAATTTTACTTTTTATATCAACTTTCAAATTTGTTTCGTACATCTGTTTTATATTGAAATTATTACTTTTTTCTAAATTATTAGATACTACCTCTTTAGAATCATTATATTTATCAAAATCTATCATAGATGCTATATTTACAGAATTACCTTTAAATTTATTAATTACTGGTACTACTATAGTAAATAGTATAAACACACCAATAACTACTTTTATGTATTTTTTACTACTGCCTTCTGGAAGTATCATTTCTATTATACTTGCAATAATAACTGAAATTATAATACCTTGTGCCCAACTGCTAATCCAAGAAATCATTATTTCCTCCTTACCTATACATAAGACCACTATTAGATATTTTTACTACAAGTGTTACCCCAATAATAAGCATAACAGAAACACTACATAATATTCCAAGTAGTAATTTAAATGTATCTCCCATCTGCTCTAATAGTTTAATAATTTTCCCATCTGCAATAGGCTGGCATAGACTTGCACCTAAATAATACATTGTCATTAATATAACAAGCTTTATTATTGGTTTTACACAAATAGCAATAATTACAACTACACCCACAATTCCAAGTGCATTTTTTAAAATAGAACTACATCCTATTACTGTATCTACTGCATCACCTAATATTTTTCCTACTACTGGTATAAAACTAGAAACTGCTGCTTTTGTAGTTTTAGCAGTTATACCATCTACACTACTACTTAAAGTCCCTTCTAGTGAAACTATTCCTACAAATAAAGTTAGAACAACTCCAAGCACCCATACTACACTTGATTTAAAAAATTTGGATAATTTGTCTATTTGTAATCTATCAGAAATTTTAGATACAATTCCTAAAGCAGTTGATACTAGAACTATTGGTATTATTACATCTTTTATAAAATTACCTATTAGTGTAATTATAAATAATAATATAGGTTGTAACATACTAGCAGAAGCTATACTTCCTGTTGTTACCATAAGAGTAATTAAAAGAGGTATTAATATATTCATAAATCCTACTAAATTTTGAATAGACTCTTTTACCATTTGTAAAACTTCAGAAAAACTTGTCATTATTAAAGTAACTATTAGTATATATTGTACATAATATGTAATTTGTGAAATACTTTTATTTTCTAGTCCATCACTTATACTTTTTATAATGCTATGAACTATTATAATAACTATAATAGAACCTATACTTGCAATTGAATTTACAATTTCTTTTCCAAATAGTTTCCAAATATTTCGTATTATTTTTTCATTTTCTACTTTACCTGTTATAGCACAATTTAATATTTCACCAACATCCATATCACTAAATACATCTTTAGTATAATCATTTGCTTCTTTTATAAAAGATGAAATATTTAAAGTATCTTTTTGTGATTCTATAATTTCCATATTATTCGTAGCATTACATGTATAAAAACAATTAATAAAAAATATGATGAGACTACAAACAATTATTTTTTTCATTTGTACCTCCGATTAAATCTCAAAGTAGGTTTGTAGATGTTGATATATTATAATAAAAAACAGTTCTGACCATGAGTCGTTATTATTACAACTGTTTATAGTGTGTTTCTACAATTTGAATATAGTACAAACTAAAGCGCCTTGGAAGAATTGTTTTTTATTATAATATATCAACATCTACAAACCGGACTTTAGGCACTATTGTAGGCTATTTAGGATTAATCATTAAAATTAAATCTTATGGCAAAACCTTGATAATAGTCTCTAAAAGACTAGAAATAATAGGAATAGAAATCGCAATTATCATAACTTTTCCCCCCATATCTATTTTAGTAGCAATAGCACTTTCACCCGCATCTTTGCAAATACTAACAGCAAATTCCGTTAAAAATGCAATTCCTGTAATCTTTATTAATAAAAAAATAAAATCTTTATTAATACTAGTTTTATTTGCTAAATTAGTTAATAAATTTATAACCCCAGACATTTTATCTAGCACCAAAACAAGTATTAAAGCCCCTGCAATCAAAGATACATACACTGCAAACTCTGGTCTATATTGTTTTATAATAATTATCACAATAAGTGAAATTAAACCAATACCTATAATTTTAATAATATCCATTATTTATCACCTTTTATTTTAAAGATTGAATATTGTTCTTACTGTACTAAACAAAGTACTTATTTCTTTAATAACCATTGTTAGTACAATAACAAGCCCTGCAAGTGTTGTCATCATAGCTTGGTCTTCTCTTCCCGCTCTTACTAAAACTTGATGTAAAACTGCAACTAAAATACCTATTGCTGCTATTTTGAATAATAAATTAATATCCATACTTAAACTTAGCTTATGTTTGTAATATTACAAACATATCCTCCTTTCTTCTAAAAGATTTGTCTTTTGCACAATTGGATACATACTGTTTTGAATGTATAATTACTTACATTTATTATTTATCTTCTCTGTATTAATACTATAATTTTTTTAATTTTATTAATTCTTAAACTAATACAATGACAATGGCAAGTCCAACTACCATTCCGAAGTGTTTTATACATTTTTTCATTTTTCTCTTTCTCTTTTTGTGCTATTTCTATTTGTGTATTTAAAAAATTACTAACTAGCTTAATTTCACTTATTTGACCATTTATATCTGTTTTACCAAGTAGTTTGCCTAAGCCTTTTAAAACTTCTTTATCTTCTTTATTAATATTATTATTCGATTCATCTATTGCTTCACACCAGGCAACCTCAGCTGGTTTATTTATCATTTTATTTGATGCATTCTTAAATATTTGTCCAATATTTTCACTAAATTTATCAGACATTTCCTTAAAAATCTCTGGTATAGGTTCATATGTAAATTTTATTTTTGCTTCAAACATTGCTAAAGCATTTTTTATTTCTTGTAATTCTTTTACTCTATTACTATATTTTTTACCAATTAATATACCTATAAAAGAAGTTGTCCCAAATATAAAAATAAGTATTAAATATTTTACAAATTCCATAGATTTATTTTCTCCATTGTAAATTTATATATAATATATATATTCACTTAAAATTTTTTTAGAACTATTTTTATTAAATTTATTATTATATAATTTATTCTGGGTATAGTTTCTATTATTTTATAATTTAAAAATTTCAAAAAATTTAATGTAAATATAATTACTAAAAAATTAAGATAAAATATGTGTTGAACAAAAAAAGAATAGAATTTAAACAAATTAATTCTATTCTTTTTTATATATAATTATTTATTAAACAAATATATTTTATAAACTTTATGCAATTTTATTATATAACTGCCCATTTGAATTTGTTACTATTGAACAATTTGAAGATAATTCATATACAGACTTTATTTTTCCTTTTACTTTACTATCTAAAAAGATAATTTTCTCTATTAACTTCATATTTATTAAACTATTAAGCTCTTTATTTAGTTTCATACTTTCAAAATCGTAACTATGTGCTGTAAAAATTCCTTTTACACCAGAACAAACTGCATAATTAATTGCATCTATATCAGCTGAGCTTCCTATTTCATCTGCAACTATTACTTTAGGAGCCATAGCTCTTATTGCCATCTTTATTCCTAATGGTTTTGTAATATTTTCTAATACATCTGTTCTTATTCCTATGTTGTTTTGTGGTATTCCTTTGTACATTGCTGAAATTTCTCCTCTTTCATCTATTAAACTAACATCTATTCCTTTAAATCCTATCTCTGGAATTCCATCACTTATCTTTCTTACTAAATCTTTTAATAAAGTTGTTTTACCTGCACCTGGGGGTGAAACAATTAATGTATGAAAAACAGTATTGTTTTCTAAATCTATTACATATTTTAATATGTTATTACTACAATCTAAAATTTGTCTTGCTATTCTGAAATTTAATGATGATATGTATTTAATATTTATTACTTTATTATCTTCTAAAACAACATCACCTGTTATTCCTACTCTATGACCACCATTAATTGTAATATATCCATTTATAATTTCATTTTGATAACTATATATTGAGTTGTTACAGATACTTTGCATAATCTGCAAAATTTCATCTCTATTTGTAAAATGATTTACTATATAATCTTCTTTCTCATTTATTTTTATCATAATTGGACTATTTACTCTAACTCTAATTTCTTGTACTTGTTGTTTTTCCTCATCTATAATTTGATTAATCTTATTACAAATATTTAATGGGAAATATTTTAATACATCTAACATTTTATAGCTTGTCCTCCTTTTTAATTAGCAAACTATTACTATTATTATATATATTCACAAGTATCAAAAATTATTACTGTTTACTGAATTAATAAAAAATATTGATATTATAATAATTAGTTCAAAATATTTAATAATAATTACATTACAATTACTACTATTTTTCATAATTTGTTTTTACTTTTTCAGGTAGTTCATTATACTGCACTTCTTTCCATGAATGTACTCCCATACTTGTTACCTCTAGCATTAAATAAGCTTCATCTCTTAGTTCTCTATTTGTTTTAAATTTTATTTGTTTTTTCTTTCCATTTTTATTATAAGAATCTAAAGTATATTCATACTTCATTTCATCTGATGCCGAAATACTTTGAATTTTAGTATTATCTATTTGAGTATAATATACTGATTCATAGTTTTCAAGAAAATAGAATACTATGCCACATATTGCTATTGCTACAATAACTGCTATAATTATTGGTATTTTTTCTTTTATACTATCCATCTTAATTTCCTCCTACTCTGCTATAATATCAATACTTCCCTTAAAATTATCTAATTTTATAGTTAAGTAATAACTAACTCCGCTGGTATATATACTATCTTCATAATCTCCTGTATCATTTATTAAAGTTGTTTCATTATTTCCAAGTTTAGTAATTATATTTATATTACCACTTTGTTTTTCAATTTTTATTTTTAGTTTTATATGCTCTCCATTTTTTCTTGAAATAGCAGTTCCACCAAATATTGTTTCTTCGCCTGAATAATTATCATAATTTGCTATATATGTTCCAACATATTTATCTACTCCATATTTTCTTTTGCCTTTTAATTTCCAATCACTTGTTAAACCTGCTGTATCAAAACTTTGAATAAATGAATCATAAGTGTTTATAATTTTGTCTTTTGGATTTTCTCCTATTCCTATATTAAAAATCGTAATCCATAATATTATTACTAGAGTTATGATACCTAAAAATATCATTTTAAAGATTCCAAACATATCTATTCCTCCTCTTTAATGATGTTTTTACTTCCAAAGTATGTAGATAAGAAATATGCACCATATATAACTCCTATAATAACTACTGTGGCTACTGCTGATGGTAATAAATCTTTCTCACTTGCTATACCTGCCATCATTTTTATTGCAAATTGTATTCCAAATATTGAATGTATAATTGCAAGTAATAATGGCACTCCAAAGAATATTCCTATTTGTCTAAATAATGATTTGTTTATCATTTTTTCATCACAGCCTATTTTTCTTAAAATTGTATATCTTTGTTTATTATCTGAAGCATCTGTTAATTGTTTTAATGCTAAGATAGCTGAACTTGCAATTAGGAATATAACTCCTAAATAAATTGCTATAAATGTTATAATAGTTGCTAATCCCACACTTGCCTCCATAAGGCTTATTTTAGTAAATCCATCTATTTCTAACCCATTATTTGCTAAATTTTGTACAAATCCAGAATCACTACTTGAAAATAACTCTTCTATTTTCTCTTTTTCTTCGTCTGTATTCGCATTATAGTTTGCAGCTAAGAAATATTGTTCTTTCATATCTTCTGTTAGTGGAGAGCTATCTGGAACTAAAATAATTCCAGTATTTGTATGACTCGTTGACATTTGTATAAATCCATCTTTACATTCACTATATTTTGTTTGATATTCTTTTCCTGCAATAGATATAGCATTGTTTCCATCTATTAATACTCTATTTATTATTTCTTCCTGACTATCAAAATTACAAAGCATAATATATTCGTTGCCATTTAATTCATATTGTTCTATCCCATATAATCTTGCTATTTTGTTATAATCAGAAACTTTTATAATCATTTCTGCTGTATCATATCTAAGTCTTGGAAACTCTGCCTTTATTTCTTCATATTTATCCGTTAAAAAGTCTTTCCATGTCAAGTCATTTGTAGCATATATTGGTATTTCAACAATGTCTTTTAGAACATTCATATCTAATTTGTTATTTTTTAATGTTTCTTGTATTGTAATTTTTGAATCTTCTCGTTGCTCTTTTGTTGTTTTTACTTCTTTTCCATATTTCATATAAGTTTCTTTTAAGTTTACTGTTTTATATAAGTTTAAGTCTACTGGTGTCATTTCAATTAATTCTCTTTGCATTGTATTTCTTAATGCTAAACTTGAAGAAAGTATAGATATTGTCATAAATAACATTAAACATATAACACTCATGCTTGCTACCATTGTGTTGATTTTATTATTAATTTGTCTTAATACGAACATATTAGTATCTTTTAAGTATGTATTTTTCATTTTTTGAACTACTTGTATTATAAATCCTGATAAAGACCAGAATATTAGGGCTGTACCAACAATTCCCATTAAAATAGGTGGTAATATTTTTTCTGCTGTATCTAAAGAATGGGCATCCGCTGTTACTTTCCAATAAGCATATCCTAATAAACTTGCAGCTGCTAAAAATATAATTATGCAAATGAATGGATTCTTTATTTTTACTTTTTCATTCTTCTTATTTGCATTTAATAAGTTAATTAATTTATATTTTGAAACTGTATATGTATTAAATAACATTACTGCAACATACATTACTGCAAAGTAAATACAAGTTTTAATACAAGCATCTTTTGAAAATACAAATTGAAATTCACTCATATCTGCCTCAAACATTTTTGCAACTAATATTGACATGAATTGTGATGCAAATACTCCTACTACAAGTCCAACTGCAAGTGAAATTACTCCAACAAATATAGTTTCCATTAGTATTATTTTAGATATTTGCCTTTTCCCCATTCCAAGTGTCATATAAATTCCAAATTCTTTTTTTCTTCGGTTTATCAAAAAATTATTAGCATACACAATAAGTAATCCAAGTACAACTGCAACAAATGCTGATACAAAACCTAGCATTGTTATCATTAACTTTATAATTTCTCTTTGTGATTGTGATACCTGTAGCATAGCTTGTTGACTGTCTATTGAATTGAACATATAAAAAATTGCTACACCTAATACTAATGTTAAAAAATATATAGCATAGTCTTTTATACTTTTTTTCATATTATTCCAAGATAACTTAAATAACATCGTTCAAATCACCTCCAAGAAGTGTTTGCACCTCGATTATCTTTTCAAAGAATTGTTTTCTTGTGTCATTTCCTTTGATTATTTCATTAAAGATTTTTCCATCTTTAATAAATAAGATTCTATTTGCATAAGAAGCTGTAAAAGCATCATGTGTAACCATTAAAATAGTCGCACTCATTTTTTGATTTAAAAACTCAAAGTTCTCTAATAATTGTCTTGCTGATTTTGAATCTAATGCTCCTGTTGGCTCATCTGCTAATACTAATTTAGGGTTTGTTATAATTGCTCTTGCTGATGCAATTCTTTGTTTTTGCCCTCCAGATACTTGATAAGGATA
>CAQIBN010000013.1 GCA_948805675.1 uncultured Clostridia bacterium
GAACTCGCGCTATCAGGTCGGAAGCATGACATTCTACCACTAAATTATACCCGCATAATTATAATAGATAACAAATGTATAATTATAGTAAAAAAATCCACATTGCTTATAAATAAACAATGTGGTTAATTTTTTGGAGCAGGTAGCGGGAATCGAACCCGCATAGCCAGCTTGGAAGGCTGGAATTCTACCATTGAACTACACCTGCATTTCTTTAAGAATAGATTTGCATAACCAATGTTTAATATTATATTGGAGCAGGTAGCGGGAATCGAACCCGCATAGCCAGCTTGGAAGGCTGGAATTCTACCATTGAACTACACCTGCATCTCTTCTTTAAGAACAATATTTATTATAAACAAAGCATATCTAAATGTCAATACTTTTTTTATATTTTTTAGAAAAAAATTTTATCCGTCATTAATTGACTTCTAAAACAAAGTATACTATTATTGTATTGGCAAAAATAAATAAATGTAAATAAAATTAGTTATTAAAATGCTAACTTTCTAACTAATAAAAGGAGATTTTAAACAAATGATATATGAATTTGAAATACCAGGGAAAATAATAGGAAAAGGAAGACCTAGATTAAATAGTTATACAGGCTCAGTTTATACACCAACAAGAACAAAAGACTATGAAACTTTAGTAATGCAATATTTCATGTTAAAATATCCAAGAATTAAGCCTTTAGAAGGTAGGGTATCTGTAGAAATTATAGCAAACTTTGAAATTCCAAAAAGTACAAAAAAGCAAGATAGAGTTTTGATGCTAGAAAACAAAATAAATCCAACAAAAAAACCAGATATTGATAATATTGTAAAGATTATTTTAGATGCTATGAATGAAGTTGCTTTTAAAGACGATACACAAATTACAAAGTTAAGTATAGAAAAGAAATATGCAGAAATAGAAAAAGTATATGTAAAGATGGAAGAGTATTAGAATTATATTATTGTAATTAGTATGAGCTATAAAACAAAGGATGGAATTTGATATGAACAAATTAATTATAATTACAGGTGTAAGTGGAAGAGGAAAGACAACTCTTGCTAATGTTTTATATGAAAAGATTGCAATCGATATAAATAGATGTTAAAATAATATTATATATTTTTTGAAGGGAGAATATTGTATTATGTGGAAAAATTCAAATGAATTGTTTAACTATACTCTTCGGGAGCTCAAGAAAGCAGTAAAAAATGGCGAGTCAGAACTAGATATTGTTCTAAAAGAGAAATGTCCTAGAGATTATAATAAGATGAAGGAAATTTGTAAAATGCTAAAAATAAAAGCAATAACAGAACAATTGAGAAATAAGTTTTGTAATTATGATATCAAAAGTGATGTTCATTATAATAGTGTAATGTTTATTACATATAAAACTGGTTGTGATTTTGGAGCAACTATTGAATGGACATTGACAATATCACCTAAATAAAAAAACTGTATTTTTATGCTCTATAAAAACAACTTACAATACATTAATAGTTAGTAAGTTGTTTTTTGTTCAATAAGAACTAGGGGATGCTGTGTATATTTCAAAAAGTTATAGTAAAAAATGCATTTTTTACTATAACTTTAGTCTAAATAATTTCTAATAAAGCTCCACCAATTATTCCAGAGTCATTTTTATGTTTTGCAATATGTATATTTATATTTTGAAATTCCTTTCTGATATCATATATATAATGTTTAGAATATTCTGATATCCCTCCACCAATAACAATATCCTTAACTGGATAGTGGCTTTGAATTATTCTTATACCATCAATAAAATTAATTATATAATTTTTCAAAACATTTTTTGCATCTTTGTCACCTTTTTCAAGACACTTAAAAATTTCACATCTTGCATAATTTTCATTTTTAATTTCGTTATATCTTTTAGATAAACTATTAAAACTTTTAATATATTTATCATGATTGATTCCCATTGTTTTATTAATTTTATAGATATCCCATACAATTTCATTTATGCATTTAAAATCTTGCATATAGGATATTCCTAATCCAGAACCTAATGTAAACATTATAAAATTATTTAAGTTATTAATATAGCTTTCACATATTCCAGCACATGTACAATCATTTTCTATAAATACTTTTGTATTGTATTTTTTTAATTCTATTCTAAAATTAATTTCACTTACATTTAGTGAGGAAGAGCCAAGAAAAATCCCATTTTCTTTATTGGTACCTCCAGGACAACCAAGACCAATTGAAGATATTTCATTTATATTTATATTATTTTCTATAATTAGCCTATCAATTAAATTTATAATTATATTAATAAAATGTCTTGTAGAAATATCTATATCTACTGTTTTATCCATTTTATTTAAAAGATAAATTTTATTTTCTAGTATTTGTGTACTAGTATTATATAATCCGCAAGAGATATGACTTGCTCCAATATCTATACCTATATTTTTCATTATATTTTCACATCCTTTCAATAGGGTTAAGTCATTATGTTACACATATAATTATAAATATAAATAATCAATAAATCAATGGAAGTTGTTACTAATAAAACAATTTAATAAAAAATTTAACATATTAGATTTTGACAAAAAAGAAATAGATATATTAAAATAAAAAATGTTTATTATTTAAAGGTAATAAGATTGAACACATGTAAAATTATTCATCTTACTACCTTTAATAATAATTTTTTTCTTTATTAGATATAAATTTTAATAAGTTAATATATTTTAAACCATTCTATTAAAATTACCATTAGTAAAATTTTTACCTTCTATTTTATTTCCATTTATAATAGCAAATATTATATTATTTATTGTATTTATATCTTCATCTAAAATATCTATTCTAAAAAATTTACAATTAATATTTAATGTATCTATAAAAGTAGTTTTACTATTATAAATAGTAGTAACAGTTTCTATATTATCTGGTAAAACTCTAAATTCAAATCCTAATCTATCTTTTATATAAAATTTATTATTTGAATTACATTTGTGTATACAATTAGAAAAGCAATGATTTGTTTTTCCAAGTAAACAATAATTCATATTCATAATAGGGGTATTACCATAAACTATTAGTTCACAATTATCACTATTGAATTTTATTAAATCATTTTTATTAAGTTCTGGTGAAAATGTTAAAGTTTCAATATGTAAGTTTGTTAATTCTTTTTTTGTCAAATTATTAAATAAATTAAGTGTATAGTTACCAATAAATCTATAATTTTTAGCATAATCTTTTAATAAAACTAAATTACTAATATTAGATATAACAAATCCTTTAATATTAAAAGAAGATAAAATATTATCAATATTATTCTTAAATATATTAGTATAATTTTTACGCATAATAACAGGCATATAAATATATAAATTAAAATTACAAGAGATATCTTTTAAAATTTTTAAGTATTTTTTATTTACAAAATATTTTAATGGTATATAAATATTTTGAACATTTTTAATTAATGTATAATCTAAATTTAAGTCAAGTGTATTTAATAATATCGATATATTTTTTTTACTTGTACTAGTAAAATGAGTGCTAGGCAATTCAACTAAAGGTTTAGGTACATTTGATGAATCATTATTACAGAATTTGTTTATTATTATATTTTCCAATTTTTCTATACAATTTCGTCTTAACCTATTTAGTTCTGAAATATGGGGAATATATAAATTATTATCTATATTAACACAAATATCTTTAAATTCATAAGGTGTATTTGTCGTTTTTGTAATTTGTTTTATAATTCTTTCTTTAGTAATTGGATTATTTATAGATTTTTCAGGTATTATATCTGATGTAATAGAGAAATCTATATCATTATAAAAACTATCAATATTATTTATAGTACAAATATTTATTTTTACAGGCTTGCTTTCATGTATATCTATAGTACATTTTAATTGGATTTTTATGTTTTCACAATTATTATATGAATTAAGAGCTTTAGTAGATAATTCTTTACTTGTTATTTTAAATACATTACATCCATATTTTATATTTCCTTTCATTCTACCGAAGCTTTACTATAGTGCCGTGAAGGAGCAGTAGGGGAGTTTTTATCATTTATTAATAATTCTGATACTTTATAACTTCCATTTTCACCATCAATTGAAATAGAATCTCCTATACTTATGCAATCTTGTAATTTTAAAGTGATATAGCCTTTATTTGCATTATAATTATTAATAGTTCCTAAAGGTATTCCCATATTATTTTGTTTAATTGGATAAACTAAACCTTTATTTGGAGAAGAAGAAAGATGACCAGAAGAGAATAGGCCTCTATTAAATACTTGCATAAGTTCTTTTTTGTCATTATCATCTAATATATATTCTTCATTATTAATAACCATATCTATATATTTTCTATAAATTCTAGTTACAGTTGCAACATATTCTGGTGATTTTAAACGTCCTTCAATTTTAAAACAGGTAACACCACTAGTAACTAACTTGGGTAAAAATTCTAAAGAACATAAATCTCTTGTACTAAGCAAATATCCATTATCTAACTTATTATATCCATTTGAGCTCTTTTCTAAGAGAGTATAGGGAAGTCTACAAGGTTGAGCACATTTTCCACGATTTCCGAGAACGTCCACCAATCATACTAGATGCCAAACATTGACCAGAATATGAAATACAAAGTGCACCATGAACAAAAGCTTCTATTTCTATTTGAGAATTTTTACATATATATTCAATTTCCTCTGCTGATAGTTCTCTTGAAAGTACTACTCTTTTAAAACCTAAATCTTGCATAGCAAGTACACCTTCTAAATTATGAATACTCATTTGAGTACTTGCATGAATAGGTAAATTTGGAATATTTTTTATTAGAAATTTAGCAAGTCCAATATCTTGTACAATAATAGCATCTATACCAAATGTATAAGCAGATTTTGCAAGATTTATAGCATCATTTAGTTCATCATTTTTTATTAAAGTATTTAAAGTTAAATTTGTTTTTACATTTCTTAATTTACAATATTGTATTGCTTGTTTCAAAGTATCTAAATCAAAATTATTTGCAGAAGCTCTTGCATTAAACAAATTGCTACCAAAATAAACACTATCTGCACCATTTTGAACAGCAGATTTTAAACAATCAAAATCACCTGCAGGTGAAAGTAATTCTATTTTTTTCATAAACATTTCCTTCCTTAAATTTTCTAATACAAATTTTGTAATAAAAAATTGAATTATACTTATTGTAACACAAAAATCAAAATTTGCATATTATATCATATAAAATAAAAAGGAGGGAAAAGATATGCCAGAAGAAGGAAGAAACTGCGGATGTGGATGCGGATGCAATAACAATGGTGGATTTTTAAATGGATTATTTGGAGGATGTGGATGTGATAGCGAAATATTATTCTTTATAATAATATTCTTACTATTATTCACAAACTTTGGATGTGGATGCCAAAGAGGATGTTGTAACTAATAGTTACTTAAATAAGATATTTTTTAAATTATAGGTTATAACTATGAAGTTATAGCCTTTTTTATATAATAGAAAAGTTCTAGTATATAGTAAAAAGTAACTAATACATAGTTTTCCAATTATATGAGATAGTTGTACATAATTTTTTTCAAAAATTGGAACATGAACGATTAAATATGTATATTAAGATATTTAATTAAAAAACGACATAAATCCATCCCGCTATTGTTCTAGTATAGGAAAGTTTTTGTATTACATTTATAAAACAAAATAGTAACAAATATAACTTTTTTTTAGGTTTTAATTGACTCGAAAAAACAAGAATGATATACTGTACTTGCAAAAAAATGTAGCAAAAGAGGAGGATAAAAATGTTAAGTAATAATATTTTTATAAAGGAGAATATACGAAGAATAAAGAAATTTTTAACAATCATAATTATTTTAAATATATTTATATATTTTATTTATGGGCTAGTATTTAATAATGAGATATATGCAGTACAAACTAAAGAAAATGTATCTAGTAAATTAAATAATTATTCAGGATATGCAGAGTTAATTAATAAATTAAGGTCAGCACATCCAAATTGGAAGTTTACAATATTTTATACAGGTTTAGATTGGAATCAAGTTATAAAAAATGAAACAACAGCATGGCATGGAAGAAATTTAATAACATCAAGTAAAACAGGAGATTGGATTTGTCCTACATGTAATGATAAGAAATATGATAATGGTAGCTGGAGATGTGCATCAGAAGCAACAGTATCATATTATATGGACCCAAGGAATTTTTTAAATGATGATAGCATTTTCCAATTTGAGCAAGCAGTTTTTAATTCATCAATACATAGTGTAGATGGTGTTATGAGTATGACTAGTGGGTCATTTTTAGATGGAAGAACAAATGCAGAAGCAATAATAGAAGCTTGTAAGAATGTTAATATAAATCCATATCAAGTTGTTTCTAGGATATTACAAGAACAAGGTAAAAATGGTTCTACTATGAGTAGAGGAAATGAAGGATATTATAATGTATTTAATGTTGGTGCATCAGGTAATTCATCATCACAAATAATAGCAAATGCAACATCATATGCTAAAGAACATGGATGGAATACATTGGCAAAATCTATAGTAGGTGGAATAGATTTTCTAAAATCTAAATATATAGGAATTGGACAAGATACTTTATATTTACAAAAGTTTGATGTAGATAATAGTGATGGCAGTTTATATTATCATCAATATATGCAAAATGTTTCAGCAGCACTTACTGAAAGTTATACAGTAAGAAATGTATATCAAAAAATGGGGACAATTAATAATACTGTTAGTTTTCTTATTCCAGTTTACGAAAATATGCCAAAAGAAAAATGTCAAATGCCAGGGACACAAGGAATTGTTACACAAAATGTAAAAATTAAAGGTTCAAATGTAAATATAAGAGAGAGTAAAAATAAAAATTCTAATATTTTATCAACATTAAATACAGGAGATACTTTATTAAGAATAGAAATTGCTAATGTAGCTGAGGATGGATACTATTGGGATAAAGTAGTTTTAGCTGATGGTAGAAAAGGATATGTTGCAAATACATATATTGAAAAAATAAATGATATAACAAATTGTAATGATAGAGTAATAGCAAATACAGATGTTAATTTAAGGAATGGACCAGGAACTAGTAATACATCTATTATTACAACATTAACTAATGGTCAAGCTCTAACTAGAATTGAAACAGGAAAATATAATGGTTTAGATGGATATAATTGGGATAGAGTAAAATTATCAGATGGCAGACAAGGTTATTTGGTAAGTTCTTATATAGATATGGCAGGAAATTCAAATCCAGGTGGAAGTAACACAAATGAACTTGTAAAAGTAATATGTGGTTCTGGATTAAAAGTAAGAGAAACACCAGGTACTAATCAAAAAATACTAACATATCTTGATAAAGGAGATATAATAACAAGAATTGAGAAAAATTCTTCTAATGCAAATGGTTTTGTATGGGATAAAATAGTTACAGGAACTGGTGTAACAGGATATGTTGCTAGAGGAGATAGTAAAGAAAGTTATTTGGAAGTTGTATCAAATAATAATGGTGGAGGTAATACTAATACAAATAATAATTGCGATATAGATGGAAATGGAGTTGTTAATTCAACTGATTTGTATTATGTAATTAAATTCTTAAAGGAAAATCCTAATAAATACAATAAATCTTATGACGTTAATAAAGATAATAAAGTAAATTCAAGTGATTTATATGAGATTATATTATACTTAAAAAAACATTAATTTATAAAACGGAGGATAAAAATGAAAAAAATACATTATAAAATAGTTATAATAATGCTTTTTGTAGGCATCATATTATTTTTAAATAAATCAATAAGTAATGCAGGAACAGCAAACATTTCTGCTAGCAATAAAGATGTTAAAGTAGGTGATAGTGTAAATATAAATGTATCTATCAATGCTATAGCATGGAATTTAAAAGTAAGTGGCTCTGGAGTTTCTGATACAATTGTTGGAGGGAATTTAGATGAATTAGCCAATAAATCAACAAGTAAATCTTATAAATTAAATACTTCAACTCCAGGAACTTATACGATTAGTTTAACTGGAGATGTAACAGATGCAAATGGAACACCATCAAATATTACAGATTCTGTAACTGTCAAAGTATCAGAAAAAAATGATACAAGTTCTGGAGGAAATAGTGGAACTACAAATAATGGAAATACAACAACTACCAATAATGGTAATACAACTGGTAACAATGATGATAAGCCAAAAGAACCAACATTTACAACAGTAAATCAAACTGTTTATGCTATTCAAGATGGAATCAATATAAGAACTAGTTATAGTACATCAAGTAGTAGCCTAGGAAAATTAAAAAAGGGTGAAGAAGTTACTAGAATAGGTATAGGAAGTAATGGATGGAGCAAAGTAAACTATAATGGTAAAATTGTGTATATTAGTACTAGTTTATTAACAACTACAAAGCCAGAAGAAAAATCTACAGTGAAAGTATTAAAATCTTTAACAGTTGAACCAGGAACTTTATCTCCAGAATTTAATCCAGAAACAACAAAATATTCAATTACAGTTGGTGAAGATATTACAAAATTAAATATTAATGCTGTAGTAGAAGATGAAAAATCAAAATTAGATATCTCTGGAAATGATGATTTAAAATTAGGTGAAAATATTATAAAATTAGTTGTAACAGCAGAAGATGGAACAGCAAGGACTTATGTAATAACAGTAACAAAAGAACAGCAAGAACAGTTAAGGTTAAATACATTAGTAATAAAAGGAATAAATTTAAATCCAAGTTTTAGTTCAGATATATATGAATATGTAGTCGATGTTGAAAATAATATAACAAAGCTAGATATTGAGGCATTAGGTAATATTGAAAATGCGAATATAGAAATACTAGGAAATGAAGATTTACAAGATGGAGAAAATACTGTAACTATTATGTTAAAATCAGAAGATGGTAAACAAAATGTTACATATCAAATTATAGTAAAAAAGGCAGGGAAAACTATAGTTGGTTCAAATACTTCAGACAATAACAGTTCTAATATGCAATATATTATTGTAGGTAGCATATTAGGAGGTATATTACTTATAATAATTATTGCTTTAATAGTAAAGAAAGTTAGAAGTAATAGAGAAGATGATGGAATAGAATTAAATTTTATGGATGATATTAAAACAATGAATAGCGATAATAATATATTAGAGAATAAAGAGGATGAGAAAGTTACAAAAGAAGATTATATAAATGATGGATATATTTTTATGCAAGAACGACATAATAAAACATCCAATAAATTATATAATGTAGAAGATGAAGTTGATTTTAGTGATATTGATAAGGATTTAAAAAGAAGAAGGAAAGGTAAACATTTTTAAATAAATGAGTGGACAAAGGGATGGTTCTCTTGTCCACTTTTTTGATATAAAAATATGTTTAATTTTAGTTATGTAACAAAACTGGACAAGAGAACCGTCCCTTTGTCCACCTTTGTCCAGTTTTACTTATTCTATAATCCCATAATAATATTTACATGCCAATATTCTTCGAACAGCTATATTTATAACCTCTTCTGATATTATACCATTTTTAACAGCAGTCAAAACTTCATGCTTCTGCTCTACAAATGATGAAGATATAATAAGATCATTTCCGGCAAGTACTGCTAAAGCAGCAGATTCACCATTTTCAACATATGTTTTAACTGCATCCATAGCCAAATCATCAGTTATTATAAGTCCAGAGAATCTTAAATCTTCTCTTAATATTTTAAGAACATTTTTAGATAATGAAGCAGGTTTAGTAACATCCATACAATTAACTATATTATGACTTACCAAAACTGTTGGAGAGCCGTGCTTCAATTCCGCTCTTAAAAGGTAAAAAATCTGATGTTTCAAATATCGAATAATCTCTGTTATCTATAGCAATTCCTGTATGTGTGTCTACATTATCTCCATAACCTGGAAAATGTTTTATTGAAGAGATTATTTTATCTGAATTCATTGTTTTAATTAATTCAGATGTATATATAGATGTATCTTCAGGACTTTTACCATAAGTTCTATCATATATGAAAGATGAAGAATTTGTTGCAATATCAACTACAGGTGTTAGATTCATATTTAATCCTAAACTTTTTAATAATGCAGATTTTTCTTTAGAGTCATTTAATATAGCCTGCATGCCACCAATATTAAATAAATCTTGTGGAGATTTGAATTTGCTATCTCTAAAATTTAAATAAGAGCTAACTCGTGTTACCAAGCCACCTTCTTCATCAACACCAAATATCAAACCTATTTTGCTATGTGATTGATTACTCTCAAGTTCTGCTTTGATATCTTCTTTTGTTTTATTTGCAAAGTCTTTTCCAAACAAAATATAACCACCAGGATTCTCTGATTGTATTTCCCTAATTGCTTCACTACTTCCAGGATATCTAGCAAGAAACATCTGTCCAACCTTTTCCTCTAATGTCATAGATTCTAGCAGAATTTCTGCTTTATCATAATACATGCTAAAAATATCTAAAGATTGTTCTTCAGTGGTTTGGGACTCAGTATTTTTGGCTATTGCATATTCTTGAGATATGCCTTGGTTTTCTATACTTTGAGTGCTGATAGATTCTTGCATAAAGTCTTTATCTGATACTTCTTTAGAATTATTAAACGAAGACTTTTTACTAAATAGTAAGTATCCACTAAACATTGCTATTAATAAAATAAGCAATATTAAAAAAACTTTTTTTTTTCTTGTTTTTCATAAGTATTTACTCCTTCCATATTTATGGTAATAATATAACTGCTTACAATGTAATTATGTGATGGGATAGATATTAGTTGTAACTGACCTACATCTAATTTTATGCCTAATTGTACTTGAACAAAAAAGACCATATATATTCTATTATAGTATATGCCTAAATTCAAGCAATGAGCATTTTAATTATGATTTTTCAGATTTTAATATTTATATGTTTAATTCTATATTATAGTATGTTACAATAAGATAAATTTTAGAAAAATAAAAGTAAAGGAGAGGTTTATGTTAGAAAAACTAAAAGGAAAATATATATTTTTTGATGTAGATGGAACTCTATCAGAATATAGATTCAGAGATATATTATATGGAGGGAGATGTTCAGAGCTTGGGTGTCAATCTTTAAATGATTTATTATTTTCAGATTTATTTTACAAAGCAAGACCATTAAAAACAATGCAAGATATTATTAGTAAGTTAGACTCTGATAAGATATTTGTTTTAGGAACTAGTACAACAAATAATGAAATAAATTGGAAATATAAATGGCTAAAAGAGAATTATTAGAAGAAACAGGTTATAATGTTAAAGTAAAAAGCATAATTCCATATTCAAATGTAAGTTTATGGGAATATCCAGATTATATGCAACATACTGTAATATTTTTCTATATTTGTGAACTGATAGATAACAATCATATAGATATTCAAGATAAAAGAATTAATACATATAAATGGGTAAGTAGTAATTAATTAGAAAAATACGATTTTTTACCAGGAAATAAAGAGGCAATAGAAGTAGCAATAAAAACAAAATTAGGAGGATAAAATGAAAATAGGAATAGACATAGATGGAGTTTTAATAGATTTTGAAGAAAGATTTAGATGTAAAGCAGAATTATTTCATTACATAGAAAGAAAAAATCCTAAACCAAAAGATAATGATTTTTATTGGGTTCAAGATAATTATGAGTGGAGCGAAGAAGACTGGAATATATTTCAGGAAAAGTATTTACTTAGGTTAACAGAAGAATCAAATATTTTGCCAGGAGTTAAAGAAGTATTAGAGTTATTAAAACAAGAAAATAATGAACTTATTATTATTTCAGCAAGAGGAACAGAGTTTGATGAAATGATAACTTTAGTAGAAAAGAAAATTAAAGATAACAATTTGAAATTTGATAAGTATTATTGGAAAGCACAAGATAAATTAAAAATATGTAAAGATGAGCAAATTGATATAATGATTGATGATAATCCAAATACTTGCCAAAAATTATCGCAAAATAATATAAAAACATTGTATTTTAGAAGTATATATGGCAAAAAACTACAAGAAAATGAAAATCTAAAAGAAGTCCATAATTGGGGACAAGTTTATACAGCTATAAAAAATGGACTTGATTTTTAATGGACAAAATTGGACAAAGGTGGACAAAGGGACGGTTCTATTTGTCCAATTTTGTTACATAACTAAAATTAAACATATTTTTATATCAAAAGAAGTGGACAAGAGAACCGTCCCTTTGTCCATTAAATGGAGGAATGTAACAGATGGAAAAAATATTAATAAAATCTAATATAGAAGAACCAAAAATTATAGAAAAAGAAATACATGTTAACGATTATTTAACAAAATCTAATTTACCAGCTAGTGATTATGTAATAAATCCATATGTTGGGTGTCCACATGGTTGTAAATACTGTTATGCTATTTTTATGAAAAGATTTACAGGACATAAAGAAGATTGGGGAACATTTATCGATATTAAGAAATGTGATAAGGAAATAAATATACAAAAATTAGAAAACAAAAATGTTTTTTTATCATCTGTAACTGATTGTTATAATAAATTTGAGGAAAAATATGAATTAACTAGAAAAATCTTAAAACAATTAGTAAATGCTAACTGCTATCTTAGTATATCAACAAAATCTAAATTAATTTTAAGAGATTTAGACTTGTTAAAACAAATGAAAAATATAACAGTATCAATGTCTATTAATACTTTAGACGAAGATTTTAGAAAAGATATGGATAATGCAAGCTCTATACAAGAAAGATTAAACACATTAAAAGAACTTCATAAAAATGGAATACATACAGTATTATTCATGTCTCCTATATTTCCATATATTACAAACTTTAAAGAAATTATAGAAGTAAGCAAGGAATATATTGATGAGTATTGGTTTGAAAATCTAAATTTAAGAGGAGATTATAAAACTAGAATATTATTTTATATTCAAGATAAATATCCTAAATTTATAAATGAATATAATAATATTTATATTAAAGGAAACAAACAATATTGGAAAGATTTATCAAAGCAAATAAAAGAGTATTGTGAAGATAATAAAGTGAAATATATTAATTATTTTTATCATGAAGAATTGGTAAAGAATAAAAATAAATAAGAGTGTGATGTGATAATGAAAAGAGATAATATAATAGATGAAATACAGGAAAAAGATTTTATAGAATTACAAAAGATATTAAAAGATGCTTTAGGAAAGAATATAAGCTATGAAAAAATGCAGGAATCTTATAAAATATTAATAAATAATAAGGATACCTATATATTAGGGTATTATATAAATGATAGTTTAGTAGGAACAGTAACTTTAAATATTTTAACATTAACTTCAGGAAAAGAAGCAATGATATGGGATATGGCAGTAAAAGAAGAATATAGAAGATTAGGGATAGCAACTAAATTAATGAATAAAGCAGAAGAAATAGCAAAAAGCTATGAAGATGTAACTAGAATATGGTTATTTAGTGGATTTCAAAGAAAATGTGCACATAAGTTATACATAAAACTAGGATATGACGAGAACAGAGATAAAGCATTTGTAAAGCAAATAAAGTAAAGAAAATTGATTGACAAACTAAGATTGATATGTTAAAATTAACGTTACGAATTTAGAGGGATACCTGTAACCATTCCGAACACAGTAGTCAAACTCTACTTTTCCAGTATTTATATGATTTATTTATCATTTTTAAGTATTGCAAAATTAGAACTGACCTATAATATAACATGTATAAAACAAGAAATCATATAGATACCAAGTATTAATAAAAATACTTGGTGTTTTTGCGTTTTAAAAAACATATTATTAAATTTTTTTGAGGGTTAGAAAAAAGCAATAAAGCTAATGGAGATTGGCAAATTATAAAAAGAGGAGGGATTAAGTTTTAGAAAAATAAATATATAAGAGCAAAAAAGTTACTTAACGTATGTAAGCAAGCTATGTTACTTAAAAAAATATATTTTGGAAAGGAAAAGTAAACTATTATGGAAGAAGAAGTTTTTTTAGAAGAAAAAGAAAAATTAAAAGAGATTGTTCAAAAGATTACAGAAGAAGAATCAGAAATAGAAAATGCCTTAAGTGGTGCAAGCAAAAATTATGATTTAGAAAATATTGCAAATGCAAAAGTATTAGAGTCACAGATAAAAAAATTGTCGGACATAAAAAATATAAAAGATAAACCATATTTTGCAAGAATGGATTTTAAAGAAAATGAAAAAAGATTAGAAAAGTTCTATATAGGTAAAATTTCAATATTAGATAACAAAACATCATATCCAATTATAGTAGATTGGAGAGCACCAATTGCCAATTTATATTATGAAGGAAAAATAGGAAAAGGAGAATATGAAGCCTTAGGTGAAAAAATAGAAGGAGAGATATTATTAAAAAGGCAATATATAATAGAAAATGGAGAATTAAAAAAATACGTAAATATTAATGTTACAGGTAATGACGAATTATTAGAAAATGCTTTAGAAGAAAAAGCAGATGACAGATTAAAAAATATTGTTGCAACAATTCAAGATGAGCAAAACAAAATAATAAGAGCAGACATAAGCTCACCACTTATTGTTCAAGGAGTTGCAGGAAGCGGAAAAACAACAATAGCACTTCATAGAATAGCATATCTAATTTATAATTACGAAAAACAATTTAAACCAGAAGAGTTTATGATAATAGCTCCAACAAAATTCTTCTTAAATTATATTTCAAACATTCTTCCAGATTTAGGAGTAAATGATGTTAAACAATGTACTTTCGAAGATTTTGCATATGATGTAATAGGAAAAAGATTAAAAATATCAGACAATAATGAAAAATTAGTTATAATAGTAAACAAAGAATTTGATGAAATAAACAAAGGTAAAATAGATATAATGATAAAAGAAGCAAAATACAAATCATCAATAAACTTTAAAAAAGTAATGGATGAATATTTATTAGAGGTAGAAAATAATTATCTTCCTAAAAATGATTTCTGTTTTAATGGATATACAATAATGAAGATAGAAGATATAAACTATTTATTTAAAGAAAATTATAAAATGTATAATTATAATACTAGAATAAATGAAATTGAAAAGAATTTAGTTTCTGAATTAAAAAAGAAAGCTCCAATAATAATAGATAATATAAAGAGAAAGCGAAGCGAAAAAATTAAAGATTTAACTGGAGAAAACAGAATAAAGGTATTTGATGAATATGAGAAAATAATAAAACTATTAGAAAAAGATTATAAAAAAATAGTAAAAAAATACTTAAGTCAAATTTCAAAAAAAGACTGTATAAAATATTATAAAGAATTTATAGATGACTATTTAGAAGATTCAAATGAAGTAATGACATATTTAAAGAAAAATACAAGCAAAAATCTAGAAAATAATGAAATTTCTTTCGAGGATTTAGCTCCTATAATGTATATACAATTTAAAATATTTGGAATAAAAGAAAATGCAAAAGTAAAACATGTTGTAATAGATGAAGCACAAGATTATGGAGAGTTTCAATTTGATGTTTTAAAAACAATACTAAACAGTAATTCAATGACAATTCTTCGGAGATATAGCACAAGGAGTTCATTATTATAGAGGTATAGAGAACTGGAAAAAATTTATAGATATCGAATTTAAAGATGTTAAAACAACATATACGACATTAAATAAAACATACAGAACTACTAAAGAAATAATGGATATTGCAAACTCTGTAATAAACAAATTACCAGATTTTGAAAAAGAATATATAGTTCTAGGTGACCCAGTAATCGATAGAAAAAACTCTGTAAATATTAAACAAAATAAAGATATAGATGAACTAATAAGTAATATAAATGAAAGAATAGATACCTATTTACAAAGTGGATATAAATCAATTGCAATAATAGGAAAGGATATGCAAGAATGCAAGCAAATTGAAAAGAAGATAAGTAAAATAAGAAAAGATGTAAAATTAATAAGGGGAAAAGATTCAGAATATAATTCTGGTATTTCTATTGTTCCATCATATCTTGCAAAAGGGCTTGAATTTGATTGTGTTATAATTAGTAATGCAAGTAAGATGCAATATACAAATAGTAGTTTAGATATAAAATTATTATATGTAACAATAACAAGAGCAATGAGTAAATTAGATATATTTTATATTGGAGAGATGACTGATTTGTTAAAGTAAAAATAGGGATTGACAACCACAATATTCATATGCTAAAATAGTAAACATAATTTAAGAGTTTACCTAGAAGTAACATCTTCGAGCGGTAAAGGGCAATTATAAATACAAATGTTGCCTACACTTATAAAGTAAGATTATATAAAGTCTTGCAAAGGAGTCTTAAAAAGATTTCTTTGTAAGGCTTTTTTGTTTTTTTATCTAAGAAAAATTTTAAAACTATGGCTTTCTATAGCAATTGCTATACAGAAAGTTATATTGTAAAATTTCTATTATTAGTCAAAACATGTATAATATATATAAATAGGGGGATGGAAAATATGAGTATAATACAAGTTAAAAATTTAAACAAAGAATTTAAAATTAAAGAGAAAGAAAAGGGAATAAAAGGAAGTATAAAATCAATAATTAAACCAAAATATAGAATTGTTAAAGCAGTAAATGATATAAGCTTCGAAGTAGAAAAAGGAGAGATTCTAGCATTTATTGGACCAAATGGAGCAGGAAAAAGTACAACAATAAAAATGTTAACAGGAATTTTGTATCCAAGTAGTGGAGAGATAAAAGTAATGGAATTAGAACCATCAAAAAAACGAAAAATGTTATCACACAAAATAGGAACTGTTTTTGGACAAAAAGAACAACTATGGACACATTTAACTCCATATGACAACTTTAAATTTTTTGGAGCAATATATGATATACCTAATAATGAAATAGAAGAAAGAATAGAAGATTTAAAAAATACATTTGAAATACGGAGATTTTATAAATACACCAGTTAGAAATTTATCATTAGGACAAAGAATTAGATGTGAAATAGTAGCATCATTAATACATAAACCAGATATATTGTTTTTAGATGAACCAACTATAGGATTAGATCCAGTTGTAAAAGAAAATATAAGAAATCTAATAAAAAAGATGAACAAAGAATATAATACAACAATATTTTTAACAAGTCATGATGTAGGTGATATAGAAAAACTATGTAAAAGAGTTATTATAGTTAATCATGGAAAAATAATAATGGATGATACAATGAATAATTTAAAATATCATTATTTAAATAAAAAAATAATAGAAGTAAAAATGAAAGAAAATGTAAATTTAAAAAATGAAGAGGGTATAACAATATTAAAAGATAATGGCAATAGTTTTAAAATTGAATTAGACATTCAGAAAAAGAGTGTATCTGATATTATAAAAATGTTAGATGCAGATAAAATTATAGATATAAATATATCTAATATACCATTAGAAGACATAATTACAGAAATTTATAAAGGAGAAAAAATATAATTTAGAAATTGAATATTGGTAAAATAAATGATGTGTCAAAATTGCATATTTTGATATTGTAAAGCAATCTATAAAAAAAACAGGAGAAAAGCACATAGAAGGAGGAAAAAATGAAAAAATATTTATACATTTACAAGGCAACATTAATAGAAAATTTAAGCTATATACCAAACATTGCTTTAGGATTTATAAATTTTTTTGTAATGATGTTTGTATTTTTAAATTTATGGCAATATATTTATTCAGATAGTAGTCAAATTATAAATGGATATACTAATTCGCAAATGATATGGTATGTGTTAATAACAGAAGTTTTATGGTTTGGTACAAGAAATAAAATTTTAACTACAGATATAAGTCAAGATATAAAATCTGGAAATATAGCGTACAACATAAATAAACCATATAACTATGTATTTTATATTATAGCAAAACATTTAGGAGAAATTACAATCAAATTCATAATGTTTACGATAGTAGGAATAATTATAGGAATATGTTTTGTAGGACCTATTGAAAATTTTAATTTTATGAATATTGTATTTCTTTTAATAACTGTATTATTAGGTATATTAATAAATTCTATTTTAAGAATAATAATTAGTATATTTTCGTTTTGGATAGAAGATTCAACACCATTCCATTGGGTGTATGATAAATTAATATTAGTACTTGGAACACTTTTTCCAATTGAAATGTTTCCAAAAGTTTTACAACCAATAATGAAATTTACACCAATATATGTTGTAACATATGGACCAGCAAAATTAATTATAGACTTTACTATGAAAAATTTTATACATATTTTAGTAGCACAGATAATTTATTTAGTAATTACAATATCATTAATAGTTATTCTATATGAAAAGGGGGTAAAGAAATTAAATGTTAATGGAGGCTAAAAATCAAATAAAAGTTATAATACTATCTGTTAAATATAATATAATGAGGCAAATGACTAATAAAGTAACATTTATGACAAATATATTATTTATGATACTAAATAATGCAAGTTTTATAGTTCAATGGATAATATTATTTAGTTTGAAAGATGAAATAGGAGGATATACAATAAAAGAAGTTTTACTATTATGGGGGTTAGCTGCAAGTACATATGGAATTGCTCATATAGTATTTCTTAAAGCATTTGAAATGCCAGAGTTAATAATAAATGGAAAGTTAGACTCATTTTTAGTGCAGCCTAAAAATGTATTTTTAAGTGTTATAACATCAGATACAAGAGTATCAGCAATAGGTGACCTTATTTATGGATATATTTGCTTGTGTTTATATGGAATTACAATAAAGAACTTTTTACTATTTACATTTTTTTCAATTACAGGAGCAATTATACTAACAGCTTTTGCAAGTATAGCCCGGAAGCCTATCATTTTGGCTTGTAAAAGCAGATGTACTTGCAGATTCGCTTAATAATATAATGGTTAGTTTTGCAACATATCCAGGTACAATATTTAAAGAAGGAATAAAGTTAATCTTGTATACTGTAATACCAGTTGGAATTGCAAATTACATACCAGTAGATACAATTATAAACTTCAATTTAGGAAACTTTCTATTTGTAATGTTATTTACAATAGTATTATCTATTGTAGCATTTATAATATTTTACAAAGGATTAAAAAGATACTCATCATCAAACTTAATGAGTTCTAGAATTTAAAGGACCCATCAGGGAAGGAGCATTTGGGTGAGTTGGACAAGGGGACGGTTCTCTTGTCCAAATTTGTCTACTTTTCCTGATATAAAAATATATTTAATTTTAGTTATTTAACAAAACTGAACAAGAGAACCGTACTGTTGTTGTATAAGCTGTAAAAGCATTAATCAAGTGAAATATAATTTGGCATGCTATTATTCATACCTAACACAAATGTAACCCATAAGGAAATTAAGAAATTTAGTTAATAACTTAAATAATTACTAAAAATGTAATTATTTAAAAACTATAATAAATAGTTGAAAACAAAGAAAACTTTATGTTAAAATATGTACATAAAGTTTTCTTTAATGTTAATGATAACTACTCAAGAGATATGCAAAGAAATATAATGATAAGTTAGAATAAAAAGAAAGTTGGATTAAATATGAAAAAGATAATAAAGTATGTAACAATAGTTTTAATAGTTATGATAGTAATTGTTTTGGGAATAAATTTCTATGTTAAGTTATCTACTAAAAAACAAATTATTGGGAATAAAGATGATTCTAGATTAAAAGATGTAGATTGCATTATTGTACTAGGAGCAGGTGTATGGGGAGATAAACCTAGTCCAATGCTAGAAGATAGACTATTAGAGGCAATTTCTTTATATGAAAATAATACATCTTCAAAAATAATTATGAGTGGAGACCATGGAAAAGAAGAATATGATGAAGTTAATACAATGAAAAATTTTGCAATCGAAAAAGGTGTACCATCAGAGAATATTTTTATGGATCACGCAGGTTTTTCTTCTTATGAAAGTATATATAGAGCAAAAGAAATATTTGAAGCTAAAAAAGTAGTTATAGTAACTCAAGAATATCATTTGTACCGATCTTTATATGTTGCAAATAAGTTAGGATTAGAAGCATATGGAGTAGGAGCTGATTCAAGAACTCATAGTGGACAAGCTTACAGGGAATTAAGGGAAATATTAGCAAGAGATAAGGATTTCGTAAAATGTATCTTTAAACCTAAGCCAACATATTTAGGAGATACAATTCCTGTTAATGGTAATGGTGATGTAACAAATGATAAATAAAATAGTAATAGGTTTTACATTATCAACATTATCTTTAAAGTTAGTAAGAAATATATGGGAAAAGAATAGAAAATAATTCAATATAAAACTTATTAAAGATAACTAATCAAATTTTAATAATTTTAATGGAAAGTGTATATAAAAGCACTTTCCATTTTCTTATCTTTATGATACTATAAGTAAAAAATAAGTATAAAACCAAAAAAGGAGTATCTGAAAGGAGAATAAAGATGAATAGAAGAATTATTGTAAGTACATTAATAAAATGCAAAGATAAATACTTATTTATAAAACAAAATAAAGAAGGCGGAGCTTATCAGGACTGTTTACATATAGTAGGTGGAGGACTAGAAGAAAATGAAACATTAGAAGAAGCAATAAAAAGAGAAGTAATGGAAGAAGTACATATAGAGTTAAATGAAGTTATACCATTTGATTTTGATAGTGATATTTTAATGTATAAGGGAGAAATGACACAGCTTATCTTTTTAAGGTTCACATCAGAAATACAAGAATTTACAGGTTATCCAGATTCAGATGCCAAAGAGATAATATGGTTATCTAAAGAGGAAATATTAAATTATAAACATAATGAGTCATCAATGAGATTTTTTAAGAAATTAGGATTGATATAAATATAGAATAAAGTCTCTGCTCTAGAGAATAGTTTTCAGAAAATTTATGAAATAAAAAGAGCATATAGAAATAGTAAGGTGATTATAAATGGGGAAAGCTATACAGTAAAAACTAAAACATGGTATTCAATAGAAGAAGATAATTTACAGTTTCATATGTAAAATGTGAACTAAGTGGTAGCAAAGTTTTAGTTATAATTCCAGATGATAATCTTATATATATTGGTAGTGTAATTGAAAATATGGATTAAAAAAAATATCTAAAGATAAAATGATGAAGTTGAAGGTAAATGCATATTTGAAGATTATGAATATGAAGATAATATAATTAGTCTAGGAATATTAACAGATAAAGGTGTAAGAGCAGATGTATATGCTGATATTTTAGAATTAAAAGATATTATAATCAAAATAACTGAAAAAAATATAATATAAAATAGTAAAGGAAAATAAAAAATGAAAATATTTAAAAGAATAATTATAATATTTATTATAATTTTTATAATAATAGCAATATCAATATTTGGATTTTTCGTATATCAAAAAAATAAAACTGTATACACTGCAAAAGACTTTGGAATAAAAACAATTATTAGTAAAACAGATTATGATAATGATGGAGTAGATGATTATACAGATATATTACAAGGTGCAAAAATTGAAGCAAATAATAAACCAATATATAAAAGCGAATATTATGCAGGAGGATATCCACCAGATGAAGAAGGCGTATGTACAGATGTTATATGGAGAGCATTAAAAAACGCAGGATATTCATTAAAAGATATGGTAGATGAAGACATAAAAAACAATACATCAAAATATCCAAGAGTAAATGGTACTCCTGATCCTAATATTGATTTTAGAAGAGTGCCAAATTTAAAAGTATATTTTGAAAGAAATCAGTTAAGTTTAACAACAGATTTAAGCAAAATAGAAGAATGGCAACCAGGAGATATTGTAATATTCGGAACTAGCCATATTGGAATTATATCAGATAAAAGAAATAAAAATGGAATACCATATTTAATACATAATGCAGGACAACCGTTAAGAGAAGAAGATGCTTTAGAATTAAATAATATATATGAACCAATAACAGGTCATTATAGAATGAAAGAAATTATTTATAAAAATGAAGTTTAATTTTATGCAGGAAAAACTAAATGAAGAACAATATATATATTAACAATTAATGAAGTTGAATGAAAAAAGACAATAAGAAAAGTATGTATAGGAATAGGAGATTTTAATATCTTAAAGTTTAAATATGAATCAAAAGAGCCATATTAAAAATATTTTAGATGTAAATTATATTGTATTAGAGTAGGAGGAAAAAAATATGAATACAGATAAAATAAAAAAGTTACTTCAATTTTATTTGTTAGCAACAGAATTAAAAGATAAGATAAGAAGTGGATGGGAAGTTTGGAATATAGATAGAGAAAGAGTAGAAAGTGTTGCTGAACATATATATAGTACATGTATTTTAGCAATTGCTATTGACTCAGAGTTTGATTTTGATATTAATTTACCTAAAGTAGTAATGATGATTGTTTTACATGAGATTGAAGAAGTAAAAATAGGTGATTTGACACCATTTGACAAAATAACACAACAAGAAAAAAGAGAGATAGGAAAACAGGCTGTAGAAGAGATTTTTAAGGTATTAGATAAAAAATTAGAATATATTGATTTAATAGAAGAGTTTGAAAATATGCAAACAAAAGAATCAATTTATGCTAAAATGTGTGACAAATTACAGGCTGATATACAAAGTAAAATATATTGTGAAGAAAATGTTATAGATATAAAAAATAAGAAAAATAAATATTTATTAGAAGATATTAGAATGAAAAAATTATTAAGGAATGGAGAAAAAACAATTGCAGATTTATTTATAGAAAATGATAGACCAATTTTTACAGAAAAAATATTTGAACAAATAGCTGATTTTGTGAAGAAAACTAGTTTATTAGAATTAAAAGATTAATCAATAAAACTTAAATTATAAAGTCAAATATTTAATATGTTACTTAGAATATTTGTATCCAATTTTTATTATAATTTCTAAAAAAGGAGATGATTAATTAATGGAGTTATTTATAGGATTATTTATACCATTTATAGGAACTAGTATTCGGTTCAGCAATGGTATTTCTAATGAAAAACAAAATAAATAATAAAATAGAAAAATTATTACTTGGGTTTGCTGGAGGAGTAATGATATCTGCTTCTGTGTGGTCATTATTAATACCATCTATTAATATGGCTACAGAACAAGGTAAAGTAGGATGGATTCCAGCGACAATAGGTTTTCTATTAGGAGTAATATTTTTACTTGTTTTAGATAGTATAATTCCACATATCCATTTAGAAAGCAACAAACAAGAAGGAATAAAATCGAAGTTAAAGAAAACAACAATGTTAATTTTAGCAGTTACACTGCATAATATTCCAGAAGGAATGGCTGTTGGTGTTACTTTTGCAGGTGCTATTCTAGGAAATTCTGGAATAACAATTGCAGGAGCATTTGTATTAGCTATACGGAATTGCAATTCAGAATTTTCCAGAGGGAGCAATTATTTCAATGCCTTTAAAGGCAGAGGGAGTTTCAAAACCAAAGGCATTTTTATATGGAACTTTGTCTGGAATAGTAGAACCAATAGGAGCAGTAATTACTATTTTACTTACAAATACAGTAGTGCCAATATTACCATATCTACTATCATTTGCAGCAGGTGCAATGATTTATGTAGTTGTAGAGGAATTAATCCCAGAGTCTCAAGTAGGCCAACATTCAAATATAGGAACAATAGGTGTAAGTATAGGATTTGTTATTATGATGATATTAGATGTAGCTTTAGGGTAAATGGACAAGAGAACTGTCCCTTTGTCCATTTGTTAAAAAAACAAATAATTTGTTATATAATTTGAAAAAATAAAAGCGAGAAGGAAAAGTATGAATAGAGGAAAAGATAAGATTGAATATGCAATATATTATGCAACTAAAGCCCATAAAAATCAAAGAAGAAAAATAGAAGATGTTGATATGATTTTTCATCCATATATAGTAGGTATGATATTACAAAGAAATGGGTGTGATGAAGATATTGTTGCTGCTGGAATTCTGCATGATGTAGTAGAAGATACACCTCATGAATTTGAAGATATTGAAAGAGAATTTGGAAAACAGGTTAGAGATTATGTATATGATGCATCAGAACCAGATAAATCTTTAGAATGGGAAGATAGAAAAAAACACACAATAGAACAAATAAAAAATGCGTCTCTAGGCTCAAAATTAATTGTTGCTTGTGATAAAATTAGTAATTTAGAAGATTTATCTGACTGTATAGAATTGTATGGAGAAGAAAAATCATGGAGTTCTTTAAAAAGAGAAAAGGATATCCAAAAGTGGTATTATACTAGTGTGTATGAAAGTTGCGTTAATAGAGTAGATGGGAATCATCCTATTTTTAAAAGATACAAAAAGGTTTTAGAACATCTTTTTAACTATTAAATCTGGACAAAGGTGGACAAAGGGACGGTTCTCTTGTCCATTTTTTTATATAAAATATATTTATTTAATTCTGTTAATAAAAATGGACAAGAGAACCGTCCCTTTGTCCAAAATTATAAATATTTTTTTAATGTTTCAACACTATCTTCTTGCATTGTAACAAAATCATGTAAAATATTTTTAACATCAGGAGCAATATTGTTATTTTGATTAATTAAACGTCTACCTTCTATAATTCCCATGTTAGTACCTTGCATTAATAATTCTGATAATTTAGAAGTAGTATCATCCATCATTGTTTTCATTTGTACTCCATACCATGTCATCATTTTGTTCATAGTATTTGTTTCATGAGGTTCTTTGTTACTGTAATTAGAATATATATCATTTACTCTATCTGATATATTTTCATATTTGTTATATTCTATATCTAAAACTTGTTTAAAATCATAATCTTTAACTTTTTCAGATACATAAGAAATAGCATCCATTCCCATTGTAGCACCTTTGTTTACTTCATCCAAGATATTTAAATTTTGATTTTCCATAAAAGACCTCCAAACTTTTTTATTAATTAATAAAATTAACTAAATATATTATGTACAAAAATAGAAAAAATATAATAGTAATGAATTTATTTGATGTAAAATAAGAAGAATTGATAAGTTTATATTTAGATTAATTTAAATATTAAAATGATAAACTATATAAAAATAATGATGAAAAATGTCATACAGTTTTAATTGAAATACTACTTAATTTATGTTAGTATTTTAATATAATTTTTTCTAAATAGTTTAATTCTTATTTATGTGTAAACTCATACACAAAAATTTCAAAAAACAATTGAAAAATATAATATTACTTGATATAATTGGAGGTGAATTAATGCCTATAGTTTCACAGTTTTATGGTGTCATTGTAAGAATGTATTATGATGATATGAAACATCATAATATGCCACATCTACATATTCAATATAATGATTATAAAGCTATATATGATTTAAATGGAAAATGCATGAAAGGAAATATACCAAATAAACAATCTAAACTAGTAGAAGCATGGATTGCAATACATATAGAAGAAATAAATGCATTGTGGAAATTAATGCAAGAAGATAATGAATTTTTTACTATAGAACCTTTAAAATAAAAAAATGTAAAAATATAGGTAAAATGAAAGGAATGGTGCGTTATGGAAAACTATATAGAACCAAATCCAATATTAGTAAAGCCATTAGATAACTTTTGTCTATATATAAAATTCGCAGATGGAAAAGAAAAAGTATACAATATGAGTAAATTAATTCAAGAAAATTCAGCATATAAAAAATTACAAGATTATGAATATTTCAAATTAGTAAAGTTAGCAGGAGAAACAGTAGAATGGCCTAATGGAGAAGATGTTTGTCCTGAAAATTTGTATTATGATAGTATAGAATATTTAAAATGAGAAAATTTCAAAAAAGATTAGAAGAGATGCTAATCTTTTTCCTTTTGTACAACAAAAAAGTTTACAATTTATATAAAAAATGTTAAAATATGATTATAACTTTTAGTTATGATGAGGTGATATTATGATAAATCTAGAATTATATAAAATATTTGTGGTAGTAGCAGGCGAATTAAATATAACAAAAGCAAGTCAAAAGCTTAATATATCTCAGCCAGCAGTAACAAAACATATAAAAAATTTAGAAAACATTTTACAAGTAACATTATTTAAAAGAAATAATAAAGGATTAACATTAACAGAAATGCGGAGAAAAACTATATGAAAAACTAAAAAGCCCAATTAATGAAATAATAAAAATTGATAATGAATTAAGTAAAGATAAAAATATTAGCATTGGTTCTCATAATCATTTATTAAATATTGTTTTTGGAGAGTGTATAAATAAATTTTGTATACAGCATCCAGAAGTAGACTTGAATTTAAAATGTTTAGAAACAGATGAGATGTTAGAAATGTTAAAAAATAAAGAATTGGATATAGTATTTTCTAAAAAGGTAAATAAATTTAAAGATGAAAATGTAAAATATTTACCTCTTGGATTCTTAAATGATATTTTTATTGCAAGTAAAGATTCAAGGTTAGCAAATAAAATTTTAACTAAGAAAGAATTAGAAAATGAGACTATTTATGTACCAAGAACATATGCTCAAACTGTTACAAGACTCATAAATCTGACAAATAATAAAAATTTGAATCTTAAGAATTCAAGTTATAATACAATTTTAGAACTTTCAAGTAAAACAGATTCTATTGGATTAATAACAAAAGAATATATAGAAAGTGATAAGTTAGAAAAATATAATTTAGTAGAATTAAAAACTAAATTTGAATTAAAACCAATTGAGTTTGGAATATATTTTAATACAGATAGAAGAAAAGAAGTAAATTATTTAATAAAAATAATAAAAGATAAATTTTTTACTAATATTCCAAATCTTAAATAAAATTATATATTTGTTACTCATAACAAACAAGATAAGTCTAATATAACTTCTAGTTATAGCTAGAATACAAATATGTATTTTAGAAATTTATATTAAATTGTTATACTTATATTAAGCTATTATGCAAACTAAATTACAAAAAGCAGAAGAATTTCTTATAAAGGACTTCTGCAAAACAAGAAAGGATGGTTTAAGCATGAAAAAACGGATAAACTATTTGGCAATTGCACTAACAACAAGGTGTAATTTCCAATGTTTTTACTGTAAGCCTACAGGTGAGAGTATACTTTCTAATACGCAAGGAACCTTAGATTTTCAAGATTTGAAGAAAATAATTAAGGTGGCATACAAATTAGGAATTAACACTTTTCGCATTACTGGAGGAGAGCCAACAATGGTTGATTATTTGCCTAATTTAATCAGCTATGCAATGAGCCTTGGAGATGATACAAAGATTCGCCTGAATACAAATGGCTATAAACTTGATGCTATCTTAGATAGTATAGAAGCTTTTAAAGACCGAATGGATATTGTAATTAGTGTAGACTCCTTATATGAGTATATACAAGGAATTTATTATCCAAAATATTTATCTGAAAAGGTACAAGACTTAGCAAAAGAGTTAATAGCAAGAAAGATTACTACCAGATTCAACATTGTAGTAACAAAACACAATGTAAGTGAGGTTAAAGCATTAATCCACAAATCGCTTGCTTTAGGAGTGAATATAAAAATATTGGATCTGATTATTCGAAATGAGTATTTTGGTAACAATAAAAAACTCGAAGGTAAAGAGGCTGTAAAGTTTGGGGAAAACTCTTACACACAGTTAGATAACATAATTGCATATTTGGAAGAAATTTCAGAGAGTAGAAAAGAAAACTATCACATGTGGAATTCATATGGAATTCCTAGAAGTGGTTACTTCATTGGAAGCCAGTGGGTTCAGGTAAAAGACTCATCAAATGGTGCACAGTATTGCAAAGTATGTGTCCAAAAATGTCCATACTATAAATCGTGCAATGAGGGAGTATTTAGTCCGTTTATATCGGTAGGCGAAATTTTGCATCTTTCTGGATGTAAAAATAAAGATTTGTATTACAATTTAAAAGGTAAGTCTGAAGCTGAAATTGAAGAGGCTTTGGATAAAATCTTAACCTTATTTGAAGAAACGGAATTAAGAAAACATTAATAACCATCAAACAGAGCAGGTGAGAAAATTCACTTGTTCTGTATCAATTAAAAATCAATTTATTATAAAAATTAAATTAATTAAAAGGATTTGGAGGACTTATAAATAATTTTGTAGGTATTAAAGTTTTAATGATTAGATAAAATAAAAGAGACAAGTCAAATTCAAAATTACTAATTTTGAATTTGACTTGTTTTTTTTTATGAATTATGTAACAAATCACTTATTAATATTTTAAAGTGGTAGAAATTTAATAAAACATATGATATAAATAAGAAAAAAATATAAAATTAGGAGGTAATATCAATATGGAAGAAGAATATTTACAGTTTGCAAAAGATGTTGCATATAAAGCAGGAGAAATAATGCTAAAGTATTTTAAAGAAGATAATAGAGCAAGTTATAAAGGAGATAAAACAATTGTTACATTAGCAGACAAAGAAATAAATACATATCTAATCAACCAAGTAAAACAAAAGTTTCCTACACATTCTGTAGATGGAGAAGAAGAACAATTTGGAAAAAGTAATCATGTATGGGTTTGTGACCCAGTTGATGGTACAGCAATGTATGCAAGACATATTGCAGTAGCAGTTTTTTCATTAGCACTAGTTATAGATGGTATTTCAACAGTAGGAGTTGTTTATGATCCATTTACAGATAATTTATATTCTGCAATAAAAGGAAAAGGGACATATAAAAATGGAAAGAAAATTATTGTAAATGATTATCAATTGGACGACATGAGAAGTGTATCAAATTTTGATATGTGGCCAAGAGCAGATTATAATATTTACGATGTTATAAAGAAGTTAGGAGAAAAAACGTATTTTGTAAGTATAGGTAGTGTTATTAGAGGTGGTATGTGTGTTGCTGATGGTGAATTTAATATGGCAATTTTTCCAGGAACTAAAAGAAAAAATTGTGATATTGCAGCAGTAAAAGTAATTGTAGAAGAAGCAGGGGGAAAAGTAACAGATATATTTGGAAACGAGCAAAGATATGATCAAGATATAAATGGTGCAATTATTAGTAATGGATTAGTACATGATGAAGTAGTTAAAATAATAAATGAATTTTTAAATAAAAAAGTGATAGATTAAGTTCTAGGAGGCTGTTAAACATGGATATTTATGGCATAAAAAATATAATGGAAAAAGATTTAAAGTTTGAGTTTGATAAATATTATAAACAAACAAAAAACAATTACTAATAATATATATGTATGTGGTACAAGCATATTTAGAAACTTAAGCGACAACCAAAGAGAAGAATTTTTAAATAAATTTAAACAAAATACAGGAGCAGAATTTGAAATAATATCATCAGAAGAAGAAAATAAATTAACAGTAGCAGGTGCTACCAAAAAAGTAAATGGAAAAGTAGCAGTATTTGTTGGAGGAGGAGGTTCTAGCGAAATTGCTATATATGATAATGGAATAAAAGAAATGGTAAATACACCAATTGGCGTTATGGATGCAATGGCAAAATTTCCAGATTTAGCAGAAGATTTAGCAACAACAGATTTAGAAGAAGTAAAGAGCTTTGTAAAGGAAAAATTAAATCTTCCAAAAGAAAAAGCAGATATATTAATACTAGCAGGAGGAGGACATAAACATTTTGCAATTGATTCTGGAGTTCATTATGAAAAAAATAATTTATATGAAGATGAATTTATTTGTTAATAGTAGGATTATTGGCAGATGGATTAGGTATTATAGCATTAAAATACTTAACACCGAAAAATGATTATTTAACTTTAACAATAAAATTTGGCATTCGATTTTTGGGTTATATTATAGCATTTTTATCTAATAATATATTAATTATTTTTATTGCAATGACTTGGTCAATTTTAATGTCTACAGCTTACGAAAATATTTGTGATGGGCCATATGTAAATTCAGTAGAAAATGAGTATCAGCTAGAATTTACTAATATAAGATACATAATTAGATTTTTAGGTGAATCAATAGGCGTGTTTTTATGTGGCTTAATGTATGAAATAGGATTAAAATATATGTTTGGATTATCAGCGATATTTATAATGTTTCAATTAGGACTGGCATATTATATGATTTATTTAAGAAATAAAAAATGTTAAAATATATAATTTGAAGATTATAAACATTAAAAAATGAAAATTTAAAAGTAGATATACAGAGATATTTATATATAAATGATAAAAAAGAAAAGATAGGAATAATAAAATGAAAAATAATTTTTTAATTAAAACTTTAAAAGGAACAAAAATATATATAATAATTACATTGTTATTAAGTGCAATATATTCTAGACTATTTGTTTTAGTACCAATGTTTATTCGGATATGCATTAGATGGAATTATAATGGGAAATGAAGAAGTAATACCATCATTTATTACAAATTTATTTTATTTATCAAATAATAAAATAGGAAAAATAATAATTCTTTCAATAGTTCTAATATTAGTAAATATAATAATTTTTATTGTTAGTTACATAAAAAATAAAATAAACACAAAGTTTAATTTAAAAATAAATAGAAATGTAAAACAGATTGTGTTAGAACATATTCCAAAATTAGAATATATGGAATTTTCCAATATAAACAAATCAGATGTCATTCAAAGAGTTAATAATGATGCTACAACATATTCTGAATTTTTCAATTCACAAATAAATCTATTTTTTGATACTATATTTATTATTATTTTTGCTGTAGCACAAACTTTAGAGTTAAATGTTACAGTAGGAATATTTATTGGTATTATATGTCTTTTTATTGTAATTTTATCAATATGGTTTTTCAAAAATTCTAAACCATTAGTTGAAGATATTGTTGAAAGGAATAAAGAAGTAATAGAAAAAACAACAATTAATGTAGAAAACTCTAAAATGGTAAAAATATATAACAGAGAAGAAAAAGAAATACAAGATTTTAAAAAGATAAATGATGAGTATAGAAAAAAAGATGTAAAATTAGCTAAACTAAAAGTTTGGTATAGAATAACAACACATTCATTAAGAAATTTTAAAGAGCCATTTATTTTATTATGGGGAGGAATTTTAGTTGTAAGAGGAGAGCTTACAATTGCAAGCCTTTCTATATTACTTGCATATGCTACCAAAATTATGTACTATGTATATGATACAGTTGCAAAATTGGAAAATATTAATGAATTTATTGTTGCATATAAAAAACTTTCTAAACTAATGAAATATAAAGAAGATGTAGAAAAAAATCCAGACATTAAATTATCAGGAGATATTATATTTAAAAATGTGAGTATAAAAATACAAGAAAATAAAGTGTTAGAAAATCTTAATTTTATAATTAAGCAAGGAGAAAATATTGCTATTATTGGAGATAATGGTTCAGGAAAAACAATTATAGCAAAAACATTAATTGGATTTTATGAATATACAGGTGATATTTATATTGGAGAATGGGATATTAAAAAAGTAAGCAAAAAGAGTTTAAGAAATTATATAGGAGTTGTTTTACAAGATACATATTTATTTACAGATACAGTTAAAAATAATATAAATATAAATCAAAATAAAATAAGTGATAAGCAAATTATAAATGTATGTAAAATGGCAGAATTATACGATGATATAAAAAGATTTGATAATAATATTAATTACTTAATAGGAAAAGGTGGAAACAATGTATCCGGAGGACAAAAACAAAGAATTGCAATTGCAAGAACGATTCTTTTAGATAATAAATTTATTATATTTGATGATTCACTTTCTAAGTTAGACAGTAAAACAAAAGTAAAAATATTAAATAATATTATCAAAATGCAAAAGGGAACTATAATTATTTCACATGATATAGAAGTTGTACAAAAATGTGACAAAGTTTTATTTATAAATAATAAAAGTGTAAAAGTTAGTACACATGAAGATTTATTAGAAAACGATGAACAATACAGACAAATTATAGAAATAAATCAAAACAAAATATTTGAAGATGAGGATTAGTCAAATGTTAGAAGAAATAAAAAATCAATATAAAAAAGAAACTATAAAAATAGCAATAGGCTGGATAATAACTAGTATAATGGTTGTATTATTTATAGCTTTTACTATTGTAATGATAGAATATGCAATTCCAAGTAAAGATATAAACTTAATCATAAAATTAGGAGTTATATATTTTGGATTAAATATATTAAGAGCAATTGCTACTTTTTTTGAAGATTTAAATCATGAAGCTTTTGATGTAAAAGTGCAGGCCGATTATAGAGAAAAAATATTTATAAAATTACAAAAAATGAATCAGAGTGAAATTGACAAAATAAGAGTTGGTGAAATCTTAGAAAATATGCTTAATGACACAAAAGAGTTTTCTATGGTTTATGGTACTGGAATATGCAGGTCATATTATGGAGGAATTATTAGACTACTTGGAACATTAATGGTTTTAGCATATTTAAATATTCCAATTGCTACAATTACATTTATTATTTATCTGTTTGGATTTTTCATAACATATATATTTAATAAAAAATCAATCAAATATACAAAAGCAAAAAGAATGATAAATGCAAAAATATTAAACTGGTCAAATGAACAAGTGCAAGGTTATCAAACAATAAAATCTCTAGAAATAGAAAAAGAGAGAATGAAAGAAATAAAATCTTTATTAACAATGTATGAAGAGTCAGTAAATAAATTAGAAAAAAATATTAGGTTTTATACATGTATATATGATTTTATTATATCATTTGTAGGAGTAACTAATATTTTATTAGGAAGTATTAGTGTAGAAAACGGAATTATATCATATGGGGCATTAGTTATACTTTCAAGATATATTTCGTCTCCAGAAACATATGCTAGATGGTTTATAGATGGATTTCAAATTAGGAACATTGGAAAAATTGCATATGGCAAAATAACAAATATTTTGCAAAAAACAGAAGAAGAGATTAATTATGGAGTAGAGTTGACAAAAATAGATAAAGTAGATAAAATAGAATTTATAAATGTTAAATTTGGTTATAATGAAAATGAAAACACCTTAAACGATATAAGTTTTATTGCAAATAAAGACGAAAAAATTGCTTTGGTTGGAAGAACAGGAAGCGGAAAAACAAGTCTTGTAAATGTAATTTGTAAATTTTATGACATACAAAGTGGACAAATAGAGATAAATGATAAAGATTATAATGAATATAATATAAAAAGCTTAAGAAATAAAATCGGATACATCATGCAAAAAGTAGTTATATTTAATGGAACCATATTTGATAATATTAATTATGCAAATAAAGATATATCAAAAGAAGAGATGATTGATATATGTAAAAAATTAAACTTGCATGATAAAATTATGTCTTTAAAAGATGAATATGAAACCAAAATTGATGAAGATACAGATTTATTCTCTGCAGGAGAAAAGCAATTAATAAATTTTGCAAGAGTAATGGTAGAAAATCCAGAAATTATTATATTAGATGAAGCTACAGCTAGCTTAAGCTATAAATCAGAAATGTTAGTGAGACAAGCAATAGAAGAAATTACAAAAGGAAAGATTAGTTTCATAATAGCACATAGATTATCAACTATCAAAAATTGTGACAAAATATTTTTAATGGATAATGGAGAAATCATAGAGCAAGGAAATCATAATGAATTAATAGAAAAACAAGGTAAGTATTTTGAATTAGTGTTCAGTGGAGACGAGAAAAAATGAACACTTACAAATAATATAGATTTTATACTTAGGAGAAAAGAATGGGAATTATAGAAGTAAAAAAATTAGTTAAAGAATATAAAGTAATACAAAAAGAAAAGGGATTGTTAGGCTATTTTAAAAACTTAATTCATCCAAAATACAAGAAATTTACAGCGGTAAATAATATAAATATCAATATTGAAGAAGGAGAACTTGTAGGTTATATAGGTGAAAATGGAGCAGGAAAAAGTACAACAATTAAAATGTTAACAGGGTTATTAACTCCAACATCAGGTGAGGTAATAGTAAATGGTTTGGTTCCAAGTGAAAAAAGAATAGAAAATAATAAAAACATAGGGGCAGTTTTCGGACAAAAAACTCAACTTTGGTGGGACCTACCAGTTATAGAATCTTTTAGGCTAATTAAAAAAATGTATAAAATTCCAGAAAATGAATACAGAAAAAACTTAAAGAGATTTACAGAAATATTGGAACTAGAAGATTTATTAGAAAAACAAGTTAAAAACTTAAGTTTAGGACAAAAAATGAGATGCGAGATAGCAGCAACATTTATGCACAATCCTAAAATAGTTTACTTAGATGAGCCAACAATAGGTTTAGATGTTTTAGTAAAAGAAAATATTAGAAAATTTATAAAAGATGTAAATAAAGAAAAAAATACTACAGTTATTCTTACAACACATGATTTAAAAGATATAGAAGATGTGTGTAATAGAATTATTCTTTTAGATAAAGGTCAAATTATTTATGATGGTGGAAAACAAGAATTTAAAGATATTTATGGAAATTATGTAATAGCTGAATTTATTATAAAAGAAAAGAAACAAAGTATTAAAGAAAGTATGAATTTAGATATAATACACATATTAGAAGAAACAGAAAAAAACTTAAAGATAAAATTTAAACATGATGAAACAACAATAATGAAAGTAATGGATGAAATATCTAAATATTGTACAATTGAAGATATACATATGAAAGAACCAGAATTAGAAGATATATTAAAAGACATATATAAAGGAGTACATACAAATGATAAAAAGTATGATAGCACTAGCGAAAATGCAATTTAGTCAGTACAATATATATAAATCAAATTTTTATTTATTTACTCTAAATAGAATTGTTGAAGTAATAGTATATATATTTGTATGGCAAGCAATATATAATCAAACAGGAGAGTTAGCAGGTGGATTTTCCATAAATCAAATGATTACTTATTATATTTTATCAGTAACTATTAGTCCACTTGTACATTGGGGAATAAACGAAGATATAGCATATTCTATAAGAAATGGACAAATTAATAAAGAATTGTTAAATCCAATTAGTTATTTTAAATATTATTTTGGTATAAATTTAGGAGAGATGGGATTTGCATTAGTAGTTGGATTTGCAACTTTTATAATATGTAGTATATTCTGGAGTGTAGTATTTCCATCAAGTTTAGGAAGATTTATGATGTTTATAGTAGTAATATTACTTGGAATACCAATAACATTTTTCTTACAAATGATAGTTGGAATAACAGGTTTTTATACTAATTCAATTTGGGGAATGAAAATACTAAGAAAAGCAGTTATTTCTATATTTGCAGGTATGATAGCTCCAATTACATTATTTCCTAATTGGTTTCAGAAATTAGCTAATATATTACCATTTAAAGAATTAATATATACACCAATAAATATATGGTTAGGACAAGTGCCAATAAATGATATATATTTTATAATAATAAAGCAAGTAATATGGGCAATTATTTTATATAGTATAGCAAAGATATTTTTTAATCATGCTGTTAAAAAGGTAACAATAAACGGAGGATAAAATGACAAGAGTATTATATAATATAAAATTATATTTTTCATTTCTATTAGCATCATTAAAAGAAATACTTATTTATAGAGTAGATTGTATAGTTGGAGTAGTATCACAAATTATTAGCCAATTAGTTGAAATTATATTTATATGGATAGCGTTTCAAAATACAGAGAATCTAGCTGGATGGAATTTTAAACAAGTTTTTTTATTATATGGAATTACATTAATTGCAATAGGAATCGCAGATTTTTGTTTTGATGCATTATATTATTTAGGACCTAAATATATAAAACAAGGTGAATTTGATAAAATTATGTTAAGACCAGTACATCCATTATTATCAATAATAGGGAGTTCTAGAGCTTTTACAGCAATAGGATATTTAGGATTAGGATTTATAATTACCGTTACTATGTTTATAGAACTTAATATACCTATAACAATATTTTTAATATTAAAAATATTATTCTTTAGCATAATAGGAGCTTTAATAATAGGAGCAATTAATACAATTTGCAGTATTACATCCTTTTGGACATATAGATCAAATGAATTTATATGGTCATTTTTCAAGATGTATACATTTGCTCAATATCCAATAGACATATATAACAAATTTATCAAAATATTAATTACAGTAATTTTGCCATTTGCATTTGTGTCATATTATCCTACTATGGATTATTTAGGAATAAATACATATATGACATATTTATCTCCAATTATAGCGATTATTTTATGGATAGTTGCAGTTAAATTATGGAATTTTGCTTTGAAGAAGTATAGAAGTACAGGGAACTAACATTATAAGTTAAAAATAATTAATCATATTGTAATATAAGAAACGTAGAAAAAGCGTTGACATAATGTTTGGCATGATATATAATAAAGAAATCAGAGGATTCTGAAATAATAAAGCGAGGTAAAAAAGATGACAAAGGAACAAATGATCCTAAAGATTGAGGAGTTGGAAAGACGCATTCGGACACTGGAAGAAAAGGTTTTAACGAAGCCAATGGACACAATTCCAACAAGCGACGATGTAAGTAGGACTGATGCTAAAACTATGTCTTGTGAAATGGAAACGGCGGTAATTAACAATCTTCATAAGTTGGGTATACCAGCCAGTTTTGATGGGTATAGATACCTGAAAATAGCTATAAGGCTCTTGACTGAAGGTAAGATTACAAGCGATTTTTGCGTTACTAAGGAACTCTATCCTGAGGTTGCAAAATTGCACAAAAAAACTCCACAACAAGTAGAACGTGCAATCAGACATGCTATCAAGGTTGGATATGACAGAGGTGACTTAGAAGCTTGGGAAACCATTTTTGGTTATTCAGTATCATCCAAGAAGGGAAAACCAACAAATTTCGAATTCATTGCAACTTTTGTAGAATACATAGTTGTAATGTAAAAAAGTTTTACCTAAGTAGAAGGCGTTACCGATTAATTGGTAACGCCTGATTCTATTTTTAAAATACATAACTTGCTACTTCACAATTATTTAAAACTAGACTTAATAAATTATCTTCAGTAGGAATTCCGTTAAAATAACAATTCACTGGAATACTAACTCCTCCATGAGTTACTAATAACACATTTATATTCCTGTATTCAGATTTTATTTCATCTAATCTTGAATATATTCGACTAAAAAAGTCTTTTATATTTTCTGCTTTTTGATATTTAAAATTTTTGTAATAACTCCAAAAACCTTCAAAATCAAAGTTTTCTTGTTCTGTACCTTCAAATTCACCAAAGTCTCTTTCAGAAATTTTTTCATCATATATAATTGGTATGTTCCTATTAGAATTTATAATTTCGGCAGTTTCTTTAGCTCTTTTTAATGGTGAACAGATTATTAGGTCTATCTTTTGTGATTCTAATTTTTGCTTTGTTTGTAAAGCCTGATTAATTCCTTTAGCATTTAAAGAAATATCAGCTTTTCCTTGTACTTTGTGTAAAACGTTGCAATCAGTTTGTCCATGTCTTGTGATAAATAACATTATAATACAACTCCTTAAGTTTTATTTACATCAAATAATGTCAAAGAATCAGGAGTGGCAATACACTACTCCAATGGATTCTTCCTTCAGACACACTTATCTAAAAAGTGTAGTATATTCATTAAGGTTAATAGTAAAGTGTGCAAGATTATTGCTAACTGGTTTAATGTCAAGCATTCTAACAAGTGTGCGCATAAAACCATTATGTGTTACAACGAGAATTTTTTCTTCACCTGTATATTTTTCAGCCATAGAGGTTAAAAAACTCAAAGCTCGTTTTTTGACACTTTCGTTACTTTCTGCTTTTTCTGGAGCATAGATACCTTTTTTGAATTTCGCCCTTAAGTCCTGATCTACAGAAGTTTTAGGAACACCTTCCCAAACACCAAGGCATATTTCAATAATTCTGTAATCGACTTTAAAGTCTACATTTGGAAAGATTGCATGTAGTGTCTGATGAGTTCTTTTTAGTGGTGAACAGTAATAGGCGTCAAATTCAGGAAATTCATTCCTTAAATTTTTAGCAAGTTCTAAGCCTTTTTCTGAAATGTTACAATCAGAAAGTCCACAAAAAAGCCCATTTCTGTTAAACTCAGTTTCTGCATGACGTAAAAATGTAAGTGTTGCCATAAAATTTCATCCTTTCATATAGCTTGTTATAGCTTCTTAGAATACTTCAAATCCTCTTGCTGAAATAGAAGCAAGTTGCTTGAGCTCTGCCACTATCTTAGCGGGATTCTGTGCGAGTGTTTTTTGCACACATGTTTCAAGAGGTGTCTTTTCAGCTCTATTAAAAGCATCTGTTCCAATTGAAAGACTGACATTAGAATAAAGAACCTTTTGGCCAATACATATTCCTCTGTCAGATGTGTAGTGAATGTCTCCATCATAAATTTCGACACCAAAGCCATGAGGAAAATACTTTGTAGTCTCAAGGGGCTTTACTAGATAAATGTTTTCACCATTAGAGTACATTAATGAGACAAAATGATTGCCTCTATTAAAGTTATTCCATGTATAAGGCTTAGGACTTTTCTCCATTGCAGAGAAAACTCTTGTCTTAAAATCTTGTACTGAAATTTCGCATCGGAGTTTAAAAATTACAACTCCACACACATTTACAGTTGTGCCAACAGGTACAAATGGTTCTTTTGTGTCAGTTACTTTAGTTACTGTACCAGTAAAATGACCATCAAGCATTCTTGTAACATTGTGAGCAGGACAAGCATCTGTCATAACTGTAATTTCTACATTATCAGAGCCTGATGCAATCCGAAGTAGTTCTTCAGTTCCTTTCAAAGCTTCAAGTATCATGACTTGAGTTTTGTCATTCAAAGAAAGGTTTGTAATCATTAGTAGATATCTCCTTTTAATAAAATAAGATTTTTATAGTGAACTATACAAAATATTTCACTATAGATTGTAAAAAATGAATTTACATAATTAAATTATAAAAAGTATGAAGACTAATATCAAAACCTAAAAAATATCAAATTGATAATTTTTTTATCAATTTAGAAAAATAATAAATTGATTTAAAATATAAAGGATAGTATAATTTAATATAAGAAAGTCAATATATTATATTTAGAAGAAAACAGAATCTTTGCATAATGTAATAAAAACTATTGTCTGGAGGTATTATGAATAGTGATGAATTATTAAAACAAAAAAGATCAAATATATTATCCGAATTAGTAAATAAAATAAAGGAAGCAATTAATAAAAATAAAATTAAAGGTGAAAAATCTAGTAAGATATTTATTTATTCTAGACTTGCAGATTATACTTTTTATTCAGAAGTAAGTATAAGAAAATTTTTAACTGGTATATTACCAAAAGATATATCTAGTTTTATAGAAGGTATAATTGCATATTCTAAATATGTAGGAATAGAAGAGGAATATCTGCAAGAGTTTGCAAAAGCATATGTCAGCGCTGCAAATGCAATTATTATAAGTCAAGATAGTAAAATAAAAACAAGAAATAATTTAATTCCACAAGATTTAACTTCCATCATAAGACCAAAAAAGTTAACAGAATTTTTAGACAACTTTTTAAAAGATGATGTAAATATTTCATATATATATGGATATAGTTTAACTGGAAAAACAAAATCTGTAATGGCATATATAAGTGATGTAATAAATAGAAATGTTTATGAAAATATTATGTGGCAAGAACTAAAAGAAGAAAATCAAAAAGAATATATATATAATCTTATTCTTAATTTTACAACTAGCAATAAAGAGAATGTAGATAGAGAAATTAAGGAAGAGGTTTGTATAAACTTTCTTAAAAATTCAAAATCTATTATTGTATTAGATTTTGACCAATATGAAATAAAAAAAGATGTATTAAGTTTATTAAAAGAAATTGCTAAATATACTAAGATAATAATAATATCATCAAATCCTTTTAATAAATATGAAAAAGAACTTGAGTTTTATACAAGGTCTTTTTCTACAAACAACTTTATAGAGAAACAGGAATTTGAAAAGATGCTAAGACTAAATAATCTTGGAAATATAGTTTTAGATAATAAACCAGAATTAATTGAAAAATTATATATTTTAAGTGGAGGATTTCCTTTTGTAGCAACATATATATTAAAACAGATTATTGAAGAAAATCAAATGGGAGTTCCTTTAAATGAAGCAATTGAAAAACATTCAAATTATGAAACAAATGAGTATGGGAAGTTGGCTTCTAAGATAATAGAAAAGAGCTTTGGTAGGTTAAGTAATTTAGCAAAACAAATTATTATTACTTGTTCAAAATTTAAGTATTCTGTATCTAGTAAATTAGTTGCATACATTTGTAATATAGAAGTAACAAATCCAAAATGGAGAGAAGCTTTAAAAGAATTATATGATAAAGATTTAATTACTTCGATAATATTAAATAATCCAAGATTTAATGTTAATAATATGATTAAAGTTTTAGTATTAACATATAGTAAAGAAGAATATGACGAAAAGAATTTTGTAAGTAAAATATCAGAGTATTATATAGAATTATCTAAGAACATTGGAGAATGTTATAATGATTTAGATAAATTAAAGATATTAGATGACATAGATGAATGGAATATAGTATTACAAGTATTAGATTACTTAGAAAGTTCTAAAAAGTATAAAGAATATATAAGTATAGTAAGAGAGTTAAAATATTATATTTATGTACGTGGTATGTGGAAATTAGGTGATGAATCTTTACATTTAAAAAGAAGCTTATTAGCAAAAGAAATAAATAATAAAACAGAGGAACTAGAAGGATTATGTGATTATATAAACATATGTTCAAAATCTAAAAATAAGCAAGAAGCAGAAAAATATCTAGAAGTAGCTAAAAAAATTGTAGATGAAAATTATGATAATATAGATAAAAGAGTTATTTGCTTGTATTTTCATGTACAAGCATTATATCTAAATAATTGTTTAGGGGATTATAAAAAGGCCTATGATATATGGGTAAACAATAGAGAAAAATATTTTGACTATGTAAATGAATATAGGAAGTTAGTTAATAGACTATGGGAAGATAGATGTTACTTAAAAATTGAAAAGAATATAGATAAGGTATGTGATAGATTAATAGAAAGCCTAAATAATGCCAAAGAGAAAAATTTTACTAGATGTATTGTTGATTATGAATTATTAATAGCGAGTAAAAAGGTTGAAAAATTTGAAGAAACAAAGGATATAAATTGCTTGAATGATGCTAAAATATGGCTAGAAGAGGCAAAAGAAATTTTAGAATCTAATAGTAAGGATATTAGAAATGAAGCTTTTTATTATAAATTACAAGCAATAATAAGTAAATATGAAGATAACCAAGAAGAAAAGAATAAATTTGTAGAAAAGGCGATAGAATTGTATAAGTTAATGAATTGTAAACAAGATATTATATTTTTAGAATATATATAGAATGTTAATATAAAAAAACAAAAGAGATGCCATTTGAAGTGAACCCCATTTAGTTCACAAAAATAAAAGAGACATGATAAAATAACACTTATCGAAAGTGAAGTGAACCCAAATTATTAGACAAAAATTAGTTTAATAAGGAGGGTTCATTTT
>CAQIBN010000014.1 GCA_948805675.1 uncultured Clostridia bacterium
TAATTTATTTGTATAATTAAATTGTTATAATTATTTGTATTTTACCATTTATTAATATAATAAATCAAGTTTCTAATTTACTTTTATTTGTATGGTTATTAATAAATTTTATTTATTTTTTATGAATAACTTCAATATTAACATATATTTACAAAATAGTATTTATTTTTGAAATTATATCATCTTACATAAAACATTGCAATTATTAAACAATTGTTTTTATAATTAAAATTTATTTAAAATATTAATTTATATAAAAACATCTCAAATATCAAATATTATATAAAAATTTGATATTTGAGATGTTTGTTTTTCACTTACATAATTATATTACTTTTTCAACTTTTCTTGATTCTACTATTTCTTTAATCATCTTAACAGTTTCTTCTACACCAAATTTATCTACATTAATAGCTAAATCATAATTACTAAAATCTTTCCAGTTTTCATTTGTATAATATTTATAATGATTTTCTCTTGCTTTATTAATTTTATTAATTTCCTTTAATGCTGTTTTTTCTTCTAATCCATAATATTTTACTGCTCTTTTTACTTTTTGTTCATTATTATTATATAAGAAAATGCTAAATACGTTTTCTTTATTTTTTAATATGTAATTAGCACATCTACCAATAATAACACAAGAACCTTTTGTAGCAATTTCTTTTATTGCATTACTTTCTGCAATAAATAAATTGTCGTCATTTGTCATATTATTATAATATTGTGAATTAAAATTAGCTAAAAGCTTACCACCAATTGTTTGTTCATTTTCTTCTATATATGATGCAGATAAACCACTTTCATTAGAAACCATTGTAATTAGATTTTTATCATATAACTTAAATCCTAATTGCTCTGCAAGTAGCTTTCCAACATATCTACCACCAGAACCATATTCTCTTGCTATTGTTATAATAATATTTTCATTTGCATCTGAATCTATATTAATCCCCTCATTTTTAATGTCATCATTTATATATTCTTCTTTTATATCATTTGAAACTTCTTTACTCTTTTTATTTAAGCTTTTTCTTTCTAATAAAAGTAATGTAGCAGATACTAAAAATGCTAATCCATCAGCTACTGGTCCTGCATATAAAACACCCATTAAGCCAAACATTTTTGATAATATAATTGCTGAAGGTGTAAAAAATAATATTTGTCTTGATAATGTTAAAAATGCTGATTTAGCAGGTTTTCCAATTGCCTGAAAGAAAATACCTGATGAAATTTGAATTCCATTAAATATAGTTAACATTAAAAATATTCTAAATGCTAAACAAGCAAATTCATTATATAGCTCATCCCCTGAACCAAAAATACTAATTAATTGTTCTGGTATTGTTTGGAATAAAATAAATGCTATAATTGAAACACAAACACTTGAAATAAGCACTATTTTTAATGTTTCCTTTACACGATTATATTTTTTAGCACCATAGTTAAATCCTACAATTGGTTGACTACCTGCTGAAATACCAATAATAATGCTAGATAGAATTTGATTAATCTTCATTACAATTCCAAGTACTGTAATTGGTATTTCTGAACCAAATTTACTATCTTGACCAAAATTCTTTAATAATGTATTTAAAACTGCAATTACAACAACAACTGCAAGCTGTGTAATTACAGATGAAATTCCAAGCATTGCTACTGTTTTTACTTTAGAAAATTCAAATTTAAAACTCTTTTTATTTACTTTTATAGATTTGAATCTTTTAATATAAAGCATATTTATAAAAAATGTAACAAATTGACTGATAACTGTTGCTATAGCTGCACCTGTAACACCTAAGTCTAATACAAAAATTGCAATTGGGTCTAATATAATATTAATAATTGCACCTATAACCATTGATGCCATAGCAAATTTTGGTGAACCATCTGCTCTAATAATAGAGTTTAATGTTGTTCCTATCATCATAAAAGGAATTCCTACAACTATTACAAAACCATAACTTAAAGCATACTCTCTTAAAGCATCTGTACATCCAAATATATTCAATAATTTTGGTAAGAACATTAAAATTATTGCACATAAAACACAAGAAATTATAATTGAAGATAAAATACCATTACAAACACCTTTTTCTGCTTCTTCTTTTTTATTCTCCCCTAATTTTAAACTTAAATATGATGATGCCCCATCACCAAACATTAATGCAAAAGCTAAACAGATAATAGTTATTGGAAAAACTATATTTGTTGCTCCATTACCTAAATATCCTACACCCCAACCAATAAATATCTGGTCTACAATGTTATACAAAGCATTTACAACCAGCGAAATAATACATGGTATTGAAAATGACAATAATAGTTTACTTATTTTTTCTTTTCCTAAATTTAATTTTTCCATTTTACTCCTCCCCTTTATTGTTTTTTAGTAATATTTATTACTCACAAAGTTTTTATTTGGTTTATACTAAATTTATGGTAGTAAAAACACTACAAATTGTTTAGTCCTTCGAAAAAAACTTTTCTACTATGAACTCTGCTGACTACATGTAATAAACCTTTTTTGACCAGTATTTCTAGTGTCCACAAGACCTCACATGATAAGTCATATAACTTTTTCTGTACTTCCACTGATTAGCTAAACAATATGCCTGTTGTACAACTAAAAACAACACTACTTTTTTAGTGTTGTTCGTTATTCATTATTATTTTAAATATAATAATGTGCGTTTCCAATATTACCAAAAACCATATCATTTTTTAACAGATTTTTATTTTATAATATTTGCTGAAATTTGTCAATAATTGCATTCAAAAAATTTATACATTACTAATACCAAAGTTATTAGTAACAGTTTATAAATCTTCTTTATTTGTAAACATTACATGAATTATGCAAAAATATAAATTATATAAAAATAGTATGTTTCGAGAAATTTTTTCATTTATAATTAATTTTATCAATTTATTAAACCACTGTAATTACTGGACTTTTTATTTAAAATTGGCTATGAATAGTAACATAACTTTCTATTTTGTTATGTACATTATTTTTCTAAATATATATTGCCATATAAAATAAAACCACTGTAAATTTTACAGTGGTTTTATTGTGTCTAACTATCATCGTCTTCATCCTTACTACTTCCTTTGCATACTGAAAGAAACTTCGCTATAAATAAAGTTGCACAAAATGATACTATAAGATATATTAATATAAATTTTATTATCATATAGTAGATTCCTTTCTAAATTCACTTAGTATAGCAAATTATAATACGGAATTATATATTATAACAGCTTTTGTTTAACAATTTCTATTATACTAATAATTTATATAAAAATCTACATTTTTATTAAAATTTTTTATTTTTTTAATAGATTAACTTTATTCATTTACACATATTTACTCTAAACCATATTAGACATTTGAACATCCAATTTATTAATCAATTTAGCACACTCTATTAATTCTTTAGATATTTTTTTACTAACTTTTTTATTTGTCTTATATTTTATATCATGCTCTAAACTAGCCCAAAAGTCCATTGCCATAGTTCTTACTTGAATCTCTACTTTTACATATATCATCTTTCCTGCCACATTAACAGGAACATCTATTATTAAATGATAACTAGAATATCCACTTTTCTTTGGTTTTGTTATATAATCTTTTTCTTTTAAAACCTTAAATTCTGGATAACTTTTTATTAAATTTATTACAGAAAATATATCATCTTTTAATGGACATATAATTCTTATCCCTGCAATATCACTAATTTCTTCAATTAAGCTTTGATAGTTTATATTACATTGTTTCTTTTTCATTTTATTTAAAATACTTTCTGGTTTCTTTATTCTGGTTGTTATATGATCAATTAAAGTGTAATTATATAAATATTTTAATTCATCTTTTAAAATATTTATTTTAGTTTCCACCTCTCTTAAAGCTGCTGAATACAAAAACATTAATTTTTCAAAAGTTTCGCTTTTTATTTCTACATCCTTGCCTTCTAAATGTAATGTATCTTGTTTTAACAGACTATTTTCTAACTCCATAAACTTACCTTCCTATATATTAATATTTATTATTACACATTCTTAGTTATTATATTTTATCTTTTTTAGTCTCCTCCCTCCTATCTAGACTTTAGTTATTTTATCTATAATTTGTGTCCATTTCTTGTTCTTGTTTTGCTATTTTAGTAAATAAAAATATTATTTATGTAGTGTTTATAAAAGTTACACAAATAGCTTAAAACATTTTGTATATATTGTTTACACAAATCCTTTTAAATCTTTATTTAATAGATTTTAAAACATACTCTATTCTATAAGTAAAAACCTTTCCTAATATAAAAAGAGAAGACTTTTTATATTTAATAGAACCAAATATGTTCACTTAATCTATAATTATCTTCTCTTTATTATATCTTAGAATATTTATTTTTTTTCTAAAAATTTTGCCATTGTTTTAATCATAACTCCTGTAGCACTTTTATTTTCCAATGCTGTTCCTGCAATATCTAAATGTATCCATGGCATATCTTTTGATAAAAATTCAGATAAAAATCCTGCTGCCACACTTGCTCCAGCACTTGATACTGAAGAATTGCCTCCAGAATTTTTAATATCTGCTACTATTGTATCTTTTAATTCTTTTGTGTATTCTTTATTTATTGGAAGTCTCCATATATTTTCATAACTTTCTTCAGATGCTTTTTTAAATTTCTCATAAAATTCATCAGAATTAGAAAAAATTCCTGTATAAACATTTCCAAGAGCTTTTGCACATGCTCCTGTTAGTGTTGCAATATCAATAATTGATTCAACTTCTTTTTGATTACAAGCATATGTGATACTATCTGCTAAAATTAATCTACCTTCTGCATCTGTATTTGTAATTTCAACTGTTTTTCCTGATAACATTGTAATTACATCATCACATTTATATGCATCTTTACCTATAAGATTTTCAACTATTGGCATAATAGCCATAATATTACATTTAGCTTTTTTCTTGGCTAATATAGCTATTGTAGCTAGAACACTTGCTGCTCCTGACATATCTGCTTTTTCTGTTATTTGACTAGTTGATGGTTTTAAACAATATCCTCCACTATCATAAATAACACCTTTTCCAATTATAGCTTTGAAAGGCTCATTTTCTATACCTTTGTAACGAAGAATTATTAGCTTTGCTTCTTGGTTACTTCCTTTATTAACAGCTAAAATTCCTCCTGCTCCAATTGATTCTAATTGTTTATTTCCTAGTATTTCACATTGTATATTTATTTTTTTTGCAATTTGTTTTACATACTCTGTAAAATCTTCTTGTTTCAAATAATTTGATGGCATATTAATAAGATTTCTAGCCATATTAATAAAACAGGCTTCTTGAACCTTATCTAAAATAAATGATTCATCAGTTTCATTTACAATTAAATCAATTTCTGGAATAAGATTTTCTTTTTCTTCTATACCATGAAAATGATAATTAGTTAACAAATATGTTTCTATAAATATATTAACTAAATCATTTTCTTTTATATTCTTGTTTCTTATAGTAGTAATATCTACTAAACAATTTTGTTTAAAATAGCAAATATTCTTCTTTATTAGTGTCTTAAATTTCTGTATTGAAAAATTATTTATATTTCCTAAACCTACAAAAATAAATTTTTTAAATGCATATTTACCAAGTGTATGAATTACAGTAACTTCTCCTTCTTTTTTATCAATTAAATCATTAATCGAATAGTTTAATGTATCTTCTATTTCTCTTGGACAAATTGACTCTTCAAATAAAAATATGACAATATCTTTCTTACTGTCTTTATAATCTTTTACAATTGAATTACAAAACATATTATTACATCTCTCCTATCTTTAGCACTTTATTTTATATTTTTAAAATACCATACTTTATAAAGAATTTTTGCTTTTTTATTAAAATGTAATATCTTTTTTGCTCCATTTCATATTTTCTATTTCTTTTACTAAATCTTCTATTGCAAACGTTTTCTTTTCTCCATCTTTTGTTCTTTCTAACTCTATAAATCCTTCTTCTGTATTATTTCCCATGATTGCAACATATGGAATTCCAAGTATTTTGGCATTTCTTATTTTTTCCCCAATTGTTCCTTTTACATCATCTATAATAACATTTATATCTTTGTCATTAAATTTTTCATATAAATCTTCTAATTGTTCTTTTTTCTTATCGTTACTAATTAGATATACATAGTATGGTGTGACAGAAATTGGCAAAGAAAATCCCACTACTTTATCATTCTCTTTTATTACATTGTTTTCATACATTAATCCAAGTACTCTACTAACACCAATTCCATAGCATCCCATATAAAATGGTTTGTTATTGTTTTCATTATCTATATAATTTATTCCCATAGATTCTGAATATTTTGTTCCAAGTGCAAAAATATGACCTAATTCAACTGCTTTTTGTTCTTTTAGTTTTTTAATATTATTTATATTATATACTTCTTTTAAATAATCTTCAGCATTTTCTTTTTCTAATACTTCAATATTTAAACCTTGTTTTGTTTCTTCATCGAAAAGTATTGTATCTTCACCAATTCTAGATAGTGCCATTATCTCTTCTGAATTTTTTCCTCCCATAGAACCATTATCTGCTGCAACTGCTACTATATCTAATTGTAATTCCTCAAATGCTTTAAAGTACGTTTCTTTTATCTTTTTATAAGTTTTCATCATAGATTCTTCATCTTTATCAAAACTATATAAATCAAACATTAAGAATTCTTTTCCTCTTAATAAATAACCTCTATTTCTAATTTCATTTCTAAATTTAGGTCCTATTTGATAAAATACTACTGGTAATTGTTTATGTGATGTAACTCTATTTTGGGCAAAAGTGATAATTGCTTCTTCTGCAGTTGGCGCTAAACAATAATTTCCTTTATCTGTTTTGGATGTCATCATAACACCATCTTCAACATATCCATCATATCTACCAGATCTCTTCCAAATTTCTTCTTGTTGTAATAATGGCATTTGTACTTCTATGCAATCAGCTTTATTAAAATGTTTCTTTATAATTTCTTCAATATTATCTTGCACCTTTAATGGAATATTATCATATGCATATACTCCGACTTCCATATTGTTTTACTTGATTTGTTTGGATTAATATATCTTGTGCTGGATACATTTCATCTAAATTACTTAATTTTACATTTTTCATTCCCATTTTTGAAACTCTCATATTATCATTCTCCTTTTCCTTTGGACAAAGGGACGGTTCTCTTGTCCAATTACAAATTTTTGTATTCATATACAAAAAAGGATAGTACCATAAGGCGTGCTTTTTTGCACGGTACCATCCTCTAATTTTAACTTCTTTCATTTTAACGATATTTAACCGGAAATAGTTTGCTATTTCATTCATAGGTAGGAATTAAATAATGTTATTGATAAGTTCTCACTATTCTTATCTCACTTTAAATAAGGGATTATTTAATCATGTCCTAATCAACATTTTTTATATTTAACTTTAGATATTTTATCATCTTTATTTTGATTTTACAATCAGTTTTTATAATTTTTTTATAATTTTGTTGTATTTTGTTAAGTTTATTTCTTAAAATCTATAGTATATCTATTAAATTTATGCTATACTAATTTTATATTTTATGAAAGGAGCTGAAACTTTATGTCAGAATTACAAAAAGAAATTCTTAATATGGTCATTGTTTTTAATAATGATACTCTTCTATCTGTTAAGCCTCTATTAGAAAAGTTATTAGATGCAGAAATATTACGAATTGATTCAAATGCTAATTTAAAAGAAATGGATATTTATGATAAAATAGATGTTTTAAAATCTATTAGAATATTAAATACTGATTCTTTAAATATCTCCTACAAAAACGCTATAAATGAGCTAGGTTTGGATGGTGATGAAATATAATGAATTATTCGATTAACTTTAAAACTGAATCACTAAAATTTCTAAAGAAACAATCTAAAAAACAACAACTTAGAATTAAACAAGCAATAGACAAACTGCCGAATGGTGATATCAAAAAATTAGTTTCACTAAAATCTCGGAAATCTATTTCGTCTGCGAGTTCGGCAGTTATAGAATTATATTTTCTATTGATGAATTTAAAAAATCTATTACTATTATTCTCATTAATAATTGTGGTGATATCTATAAAAAAATATAATTTTTTCTTATATCTTTTTCAAATAATAAAATTAATATTTCTCTATAACTTCTCCTTGTTTTTTATAAATACTATTTTCTTTAACAACACCTCTTACAGAAGAAAGTGGATAAATATTTGTATTTTTTCCTATTACAGTTCCAGGATTTAATACACTTCCACAACCAACTTCAACATTATCTCCAAGCATTGCACCAAATTTCTTTAAACCTGTTTCTATCTTTTCATCTTCACTTTTTACTATAACTAACTTTTTATCAGATTTTACATTAGAAGTTATAGAACCTGCTCCCATATGTGATTTATATCCTAGTATAGAATCTCCAACATAGTTATAATGCGGAACTTGAACATTGTTAAATAATATAACATTTTTAAGCTCTGTAGAATTTCCTACAACTGCATTTTCTCCTACAATTGCATTCCCTCTAATAAAGGCACAGTGTCTAACTTCAGCGTTTTTTCCAATTATTGTTGGTCCATTAATATATGCAGATTCTGCGACTTTTGCAGATTTTGCAATCCATACATTTTCACCTACTTTATCATATTCTTCCTTGTTTAAATTTTCTCCAAGATTTATGATAAAATCTTTAATCTTAGGTAGGACCTCCCATGGAAATAAACATCCTTCAAATATATCTTTTGCTATTGTTTCATCTAAATTGTATAATTTTTTTATTTCACATTCTTTCATGGTTTTATCTCTCCTTACTAAATCTGTACTTAATTTTTCTTTATTTATTATATTAATATTTCTTATTATTAATTTTGCTCATTTAAAGTTTTTGCTACATTTAGACTTTTTATTATATCTTTTGTTTTTCTTGTTTTGCTTTCATTTTGTGTCTTAACTTTTGTTTCTTTAGATTGTTTTATATTTAATCTTTCTTTTCCATTTTTTAACATTTTTATTTTATCTTTTTTGCTAATTGTTTGTTTTACTTGGTTTTTACTTTTTTGCTTGTTCATTTTTATCATTTGTCTTTTCTTTTCTAATTCTATAACATATTCTTCTAATTTACTAGATTGTACTATACTATAATCATTATATATTTCATCTTGTATTATTATTCCTAAAAAAATCTTTTTAGTTTGTAATATTTTTGGAGAAAACATTATTCTTAATTTCTTTTTTAATGAAGCTTTTTTAGCCCATCCTTTATATAAATCTAATATTCCTTTTTCTGTTGGCAGTGCAAAATATATCTTTTTTATTTTTCTATCTTCTTTATTTCCAAAAGAATAAATTGCTTTATATAAATCTATACTTTTTTCATTATATTCAAATTCAGTTTTTATTTTAGTAATTCTTTGAATTTCTATTATTTTTTTTGTTTTTTCATCTATAAATTTAATTCTTGTTCCATCTTCATTTATCTTAAATTCTGTTTTTTCATTATTTATTCTTTTTGTATATGCTTCTACATATGCATTTTTTTCTACTTGTGGCACAAAATTTTCTTCTTGTACCATTACTGGTGGTGGTAATCTTTTAATCTCTTTACCAGTTATTTTATTTATTATATTATAAAAAAAGTCTTTTAATCCCATTTTTTCCCTTCACTTTCTTATTTTAATCTGAAATTGTTTCTATACAAAACATATTTATATATTATTTTCTATAATTCTACATTTTTATATTACTTTAAAGTTCAAATTCTTATTTTATATTATAACTATTGTATATACAAAATACAACATATAAATAACTTTATTTATATGTTTTTATACAATTATTATGAATTTAGATTTAATTTTATATTATCATTAAATAAATATGATTTATGATTTTCTACAATTTATATATTGTACCTAAAAATGTAGTAAAATTTTTATAAATATACTATTTCACACAAATATATACAATATTAATATGTATTATTTTAATTATAAACAAATAATAATATCTTTATATACTAGGAAGTAAAAAAGCTCCCTAGTATATAACAATACTAAAACTATTTTTAATTTTTAATTGCCGCTTGTGCTGCTGCAAGCCTTGCTATTGGAACTCTGTATGGTGAACAAGATACATAACTTAGTCCCACTTTATGACAAAATTCGATTGTTGGTGGATTTCCTCCATGTTCTCCGACAAATACCAAGTTTAATATCTGGTCTAGTTTTCTTTCCAAGTTCTACTGCCATTTTTACTAATTTTCCAACTCCATCAGTGTCTATTTTAGCAAATGGATCAAATTCATATATTCCTTTATCATAATATGAATTCAAGAATTTTCCAGCATCATCACGACTAAATCCAAAACATAATTGTGTTAAATCATTTGTACCAAATGAGAAAAATTCGGCATCTTCTGCAATTTCATCTGCAATTAAACATGCTCTTGGTATTTCTATCATTGTTCCAACATGATATTTTAAACTCATACCAGAACTAATAATTATTTCATCAGCTGTTTGTGTAATTATATTTTTAACATATTTAAGCTCTTTTGAATCACCAATTAATGGTATCATAATTTCTGGAACAATATTCATTCCTTCTTTATTAACATTTATTGCAGCTTCAATAATAGCTCTTGTTTGCATACTAGCTATTTCTGGGTATGTTACATCTAATCTACATCCTCTATGACCCATCATTGGATTAAATTCATGTAAGTCTACAACTATAGTTTTTAATTCCTCAAAAGTCATTCCCATATCTTTGGCAAGGTCTTCTATTTCCCAGTCTTCATGTGGTAAAAACTCATGTAATGGTGGGTCTAATAACCTTATTGTTACAGGATGCCCCTCCATTGCTCTATATAATCCTTCAAAATCTCCTCTTTGCATAGGAAGTAATTTTAATAAAGCTTGTTCTCTTTGTGTTGCAGTTTTAGATACTATCATTTCTCTAATTGCTGCAATTCTGTCTGAATCAAAAAACATATGCTCTGTTCTACAAAGTCCTATTCCCTCTGCTCCGAATTTATAGGCCTGTTTTGCATCTTTTTCAGTATCTGCATTTGTGCGCACTCCTAATTTTCTATATGAATCTGCCCAATTCATTAATGCCTGAAAATCTCCAGATAATGAAGCTTCTTCTGTTTCTACTTTTTCGCCATATACCTTTCCTGTAGAACCATCAAGTGATATATATTCACCTTCGTGATAGCATTTTCCATCTGGGGTAAAAAATGTCTTTTCTTCTTCATTTATTGTAATATCTGAGCAACCTGCTACACAACAAGTTCCCATACCACGTGCAACAACTGCTGCATGTGATGTCATTCCTCCTCTTACTGTTAAAACTCCTTTACATACAACCATCCCTTCTATATCTTCTGGTGATGTTTCAAGTCTTACTAAGATTAGGTCTTTTTCTCCATTTTTAGAAAGCTCCCCTGCTTTTTCTGCTGAAAATACTATCTTTCCTGTTGCAGCACCTGGTGATGCTGCTAAACCTTTAGCAATAATTTTAGCAGATTTTAAGCTTTCAACATTAAAATTTGGATGTAGTAATTGCTCTAATTGTTTTGGTTCTATTCTTAAAACTGCTTCTTTTTCGGAAATCATTCCTTCTTTAACTAAATCTACAGCAATTTTTAATGCTGCATTTGCTGTACGTTTACCATTTCTTGTTTGAAGAATATATAACTTCCCATGTTCTATAGTAAACTCCATATCTTGCATATCTTTATAATGATTTTCTAACCTGTGTGCATATCTTACAAAATCATTATATGCTTTTTCGTTTACTTCTTTTAAAGTGTCTATTGATTTAGGTGTTCTAATTCCTGCAACAACATCCTCTCCTTGTGCATTCATTAAAAACTCTCCAAATATCTTGTTTTCTCCGATTAGCGGGGTTACGAGAAAATGCTACACCTGTTCCACAATCATCTCCCATATTTCCAAAAACCATTTCTTGAATATTAACAGCAGTACCCCAAGATTCTGGTATATCATTTAATTTTCTATATGTTATAGCTCTTGGATTATTCCATGAACGAAATACTGCTTTTACAGAATCTATTAATTGTGCTTTAGAATCTTGTGGAAAATCTTCTCCTGTTTGTTCTTTATATATTCCTTTAAATACTTTTACTAAATCTTCTAAATCATTTGCATCCATATCTGTATCTAAAGTAAGTCCTCTTTGCATTTTTTTAGTATCTATTGCTTTCTCAAATAAACTTTTTGGTATTTCTTTTACAACATCACTATACATTTGAATAAATCTTCTATAACTACCATACGCAAATCTTCTGTTTTTTTCAGCTATAGCTTTAACTACTTCATCATTAATTCCTAAGTTTAATATAGTATCCATCATTCCTGGCATAGAAGCTCTAGCTCCTGACCTTACTGATACAAGTAAAGGATTTTCTATGCTTCCTAAAATTTTTCCAGTTTCTTTTTCTAATTTGCTAAGTGCTTCATATATTTGATTTATTATCTTTTCTGAAATCTTCTCATTATTTGCATAATATTCGTTGCAACTTTCAGTTGTTATTGTAAAACCTCCGTGGAATTGGCATTCCAAGATTAGTCATTTCTGCTAAGTTTGCTCCTTTTCCTCCTAAGAGTTCTCTCATATTTGCATTTCCTTCTTGAAAAAGGTATACATATTTTTTATCCATTTTGTTTTTCCTCCTTGTTATTATTCTTTCGTAAATTTGCTTTTATTATAACATAAATTTTTATTTTTCAATATAAATTGAATATAAAAGATTTTTACATTATTATTACAATATTACCATTTGTTTACAATTTTATCTGCTAGAGTCTTCTAAAAAGTATGTAAGTTTTTACTACGACTTTTAATATATATATGCAAATTTTGTACTATATTAATATATCTAAAAAAATCTATTTCAATAGCTCTTTTTATACTGTTCAAGACACCATTTTTTCTTTCACATTATTGTAATTTATTAGCTGTATAAATTTGATATAAAAAATGTTTTTTGATATCTTTCATAAGCATTTTTTGATATAATCAAACATTATAGCAAAAATACATATATATATATTTGACAAATAGTTAATATGTTGTTATAATATGTTAATATAATTAATAAAAAGGAGGAAAATCTATGCGGACATATTATGGCAGTATAGATGAGTGTAATAGCTATATTCCAGACAAAAACCATAAGGCTGTTCCATGGAAGGAACACCCATTTTCTTTTGAACTAAAAAACAAAACAAGCCACGTTTTGATAGTTCAGAGAACATTTCCAAGATTGGAATGTATTTCAAAGCTAAATCCAAACAAGAGTATTAGCATTACCTGTAAGGATTGGAATTATGGCAGAATAATGGTGAAATCAAGCATGGACTCTAGCCTATGTTGCAATTTCGAAATTGAGGAAGGTCTCATGATTGAAAGGAATCTTGTTGAAGTCGTGGAGGAAAACAAGATATATATTGCACCAATTTTCGATAACGGAATGGTAAGAATAATTGAATGCAAAGATCCTACACCAAATTTTGGCAATAATCAACAGTTGGAAGTAATTCCGTTAGAGCAGCCATATACGACCATTAATATCGAGAACCATACTGATTATGACATTATGGTTTCAGTTTCTAACCAAATCATTCAAACCGTGGGGAGCAAGCAAAACTCCCAGATTGGCATTCCTGAGTATGGAGTTTTATACATTGATACAGTAAAAGAAGAAGTTCCATGGCATTGTAATTATAGCTCCAAAAAAAAGGTTCTCAAGGTAAATGGTTGCTGTCTTCAAATTTGTGATGGAAAAGTTTTCGATGTACACTATATTCCAGGGCCTTTATATCACGAACCATACATACGTTTTTTATATTCACATGTAGCTGAGGACATTAATATATGGTGTAATACAATTGATTATCGTCTTGATTGAATAAGCTTATTATCAAAACCTGAAAAGCATAACTTTGTTGTAACATAGTTATGCTTTTTCTTTTACAGTATAATTTTGGTTCTAAGGTTGACTGGTAACAAAAACAATAAAAAAGTAATGCTAAAATACTTGATAAAAGTATCTAAGAGGTGTAAATCTTACATTTTTATCTCAGTATAAAGTCATAAAAGTAAGAATTATTAACAAACTTACTATTTTGTTTAACAACCTCTATATTCTCTATACTATATAATGATATATTAATAATCCAATCATCTTCTTTATAATTAGACATAGATTTTCTTACATTAATTTTTGTATCATATTTTTGTATAAATGACTTTAAGCTTTTAGCTTGTAAATTTTCACTTGCTTTTATAGGAATATTATTTTTTCCAATTCATGCTATAAAATCAACTTCTGCTACTCCAGTATCTGATGACCAATAAATAAACCAACTATCATATCATTTATTTTCACAAAAAACAAACGACTTTTCTGAACTCTCATCACATTTTCCAAAGCACTTTTCAAAATTCTGTATTATGACTTGGAATATGTAAAGTACTCTTCAAGGATTATTACTACAAACTTTGGATAAATCAAATCACTGAGTTTCTCAAACTCTGAGATTACGTAAATTCTTAAATCCCTTATAGGCTAAAGTTTTATTTATGCCATATACTATATAAAATGGCAAAGTCATCTGACAGGTAATCATAACTATTGGAAAGGCTTTTCCTGTAATTCTATATAAAATAGTAATAGGACTTGCTGGAAAATCTTTTGATATAAACATTAGATTACTATCAAATATACTATTTATAATATATGCAATTATACAAATTAACAAAATTAATCCTGCATAATATAAAATGTCTTTTTTCTCTATTTCTATATATTTATATTTATTTATAATAATACCTAAATATATCATAGCTCCATGGTATACAAAACTTTGAATACTTATATAATGAAATATTGGATATGTTAATAATGATGTTGTTGGAAATATAATAAAAACAATTCCAGCAACTATTCCACCAGTTGCTAAAAATACATCTCCAACTCTTTTTATAAATTTATTTTTTACAGAGCTAAATATACCAGCATATAACAAAATACTACAATAATATAACGGTACATAAGTATTAATATTATTTCCATTTCCTATTTTCAAATTAAAGATTATTTTTATTATTTCTAATATCCAAACTAATATAGTTGTTTTCATTATTATTACTTTTACATCATTTTTCTCTTTTATCTTTGTACATTTAATAGCTACACAAATTCCAATTATAGTTGATATTATTAGTGAAAAATGTCCAAAACTAAATAATCCACATTCTTTATATGTTCCTGGTTTTGCAAATATCATATTTTATTATTCTCACTTTCTTTTTTATAATTATATATTAATAAACCACTAAATATTATAAATATACATATAGAAAGTACTCCGAGATACTCTAAAATTCATAACTATTAAACTATCTGTTCTAAGATTTTCTATTAAAGCTCTAATAAATGAGTACATTACTAAATATATATATGTAATTTGCCCTTTAAATTTCCTTTTTCTTTGTAATATCATTAAAACTATAAATATTATTAATGTTCCTATTGATTCATAAAGAAATGTAGGATGTACTTCTATATAATTTCCATTTTCTATTATTCCCATTCTAAATAACGATTTAGTAACTTCTCCATGTGCTTCTACATTAAAAAAGTTGCCCCATCTTCCTATACACTGTCCTAAAGCAAGACAAGGTGCCACATAATCTAACATATCTAAATTGGATATCTTTTTCTTCTTGCAATATATTAATATTGTAATTACTGCTCCTATTATTCCTCCATATATTGCAAGCCCTCCGTCTCTAATATTAAATATTTCAAGTGGATTTTGCCAATATAAATTTATACTAAATATTACATAATATAATCTTGCACATATTATAGATATTGGTAAAACATATATTAATAAATCTAATATATTATCAAATTTTATTCCAAACTTTCCTTCATTTTTTTTACAAATTATTATTCCCAATATAATAGAAAATACTATTAGAAAAGCATACCAATAAATATTAATCCCAAATATATTAAACATGATGGGATTTATATTTAATTTTAAATTTAATAATGGAAATACTACTTCTTTCATTTATTTAATTTCTCCTTTTATTTAAAACCTTTATTTTTGATTATATTTTTTATTAATATTAATTTATTTTTTATCTGTGCAAAATCGTTATTATTTGACTATAAGATATTATTTTCATCTAACCATTTAAAAAATTTAGGATAATCTTCTTTAAATTGTAATGGATTTTCTTTTATTAGTTCTTTTATTTCTTCTTTATCCATATAGAAAATTTCTTGAATTCCATCTTTGTCATAATTTAATTCTCCATCATATACTAATTTATACATTTTTGAAAATGCACTAGTATTTATGTCATAAGGTTTAAAATATGCGATTTCTTCCAATTTAACATTAGTAATTCCTAATTCTTCTTCTAGTTCTCTATATGCTGCATCTTCATAAGTTTCTCCTGCTGAGACATGTCCTCCAACTGAACAATCATAGCAATTTGGAAAAACTCTTCTGTTTCCGCTTCTTTTTGGAACTACTATTTTATTATCAGTAGTAAATATCATTATATTTATTACCCTAAAATTTCTCCAATTATTTTTGTATATTATATTTCTGTCTTCTTTGCCTATTACATTATCATTTTCATCAACTAAATCTTGAAATTCAATATTTTCCATTTCTCCTCCCCATATAATTTTAATTACTTATTTATTTTTTCGTATTATATAATATTTAGTTTAAATTGTCAAACGTTTGTTTTAAACACATTTTCTAATTAGTTAATCTTTATATATTATACTAACAATTAATTATGATTTACTGCAAATTCATATAAACTTATAATTTTTCCAAATATTAATCATATTTTGGCTACTTTTTAAACAAAAAATGAGAGCAGCTATCAATAAGAACAATTTTGTCCTTATATAAAAACTCTCCTCATACATAATTTATTTTACTCCCATCGTCATTTCTGGACTTCCTATATATACATCTCTATTTCCTTCTAAATTATGATACTTCATAATTGTATATGAATCATATTTATATATTATACCACCACCATCTTTATACATGTCACCTTTAATTATTTCATTTTTCAAATCATTATTAGCTTTTTGTATAATTTCATCCATTGTAATTTTATTGTTTAACAAAGCTTCTCTTAATGACATTGTCTCATCATTTATACTAATTTCTACACTTCCACCACATGAGTATATATTATAATTATAATTGTCCATTTCTTGTTTCGTTAATATTATGTCTTTTTCTGAAGCTTTTTCCGATTTAGTAAAAAATATTTCAAAATTTTCTACTGATTTTATTTCTATATTTATTGCATCTATTTTGGCAGGATATGTTTCCATTACAAATCCTGAATATGTGATTTTTACATTAGTTCCTGGTTTGTAAATTATATCATTATTTTCTATAAGAGAAATTACTATTTGGTCTGACGATTTTCTTATTTCCTCATTTTCATTTGGTTCTACAATTATATAGCCTTTTTGGGATTGTATTATCTTTCCGAAAAATGACTTTACTTCTTCTATTATATTTGCATTCTTAGAATATGAGCCTAAATAAATATCTTCATAGATTTTGGCATCTTCTACATAATTTATCTCTGCTAATAAATTAAGTTTTATATCTATCACATCATCTTTTTCTTCTAACATAAATTTATAATATTCTTCTGGTATATCATCATTTATTTCAATTTTTCTATCATTTTCTGCAGACCATTTATCTCTTGTATTGTCTCTAGTTACTATATAATTACCTCTCTTTTTTGTTTTACCAGATTCTATATATTCAGATACTTTATATTCAATATCTGTTATAATAATATCTCCTTCTGTTGTAAATTGTACAATTCTTAATTTTGAATCTTGTCTTTTTTCTGCCTTTACATTTAAACTTTCTATAAAATTATCTAATGCTTTTTTATTGTATATTGTATTATTATTTGCAATTATAAAACATCCATCAGAAATTGCATCTTGCATATTATAGTCTTTTGGTAAATTATTTAATTTTTTTTGTTGCTTATTTAAACTATTAGTATCCTCCTCTATATTGCTAACTTTATTATTAGTAATATTATTATTTGTTTCATTGTTAGTTATAATATATTTTGTAACACCTATTACTATTAATAATACCAAAATAATTACCATTAATATTGATAAAACTCCTATTATTTTTGCTTTATTTTGTTTCATTTGTACCACCATTCCTTTCTAATATTTAGACACATTAGAATAATAAATTTGTTGGCATTTTTTATTTTTTGTATTTAAAAAAGACAACTTCAAACATATAAACACTATTTATCATTTGAAATTGTCCACTTTAAATACTTTTTTTAAATAATACTTTATAAAAATAATTGTTATTTAATTAGACTTTTTAATTCTTCTATATTTTTCTTGTAGAAATTTATCGCATCTTCATATGGCTTGCTACTCTCTAAATCTACATCTACTATTTTTAGTAAATCTATTGATTTTTTTGTTTTTCCTTGTTTTAACATTTCTTTATATTTTTCTACATATCCTGACTCTTTACTTAAAATCTTACTTGCTATAGCAATTGCAGCTGATATTCCAGTTGCATATTTATATACATAAAAACAACTGTAAAAATGTGGTATTCTTGCCCATTCATATTTAATATTTTCATCTACTTCTATAAAACTTCCAAAATATTTTTTGTTTAAATCATAATGAATATTATTTAAATCTTCTGCTGATAGCATTTGTCCTTCTTCTATTTTTTCATGTACTATTTTTTCGAATTCTGCAAACATTGCTTGTCTAAATAATGTTGCTCTTATCATTTCTAACATTTCATATATTAAACTTGCTTTTTTTACCTTATCAGTTTCATTTTTTATTTGATAACTACTTAATAATATTTCATTAACAGTTGATGCTACTTCTGCTACCATTATTGTATAACTTGCATCTAATATATTTTGATTATTATCTGAGTAGTATGAATGCATTGCATGACCAAGTTCATGAGCAATAGTACTTGTATCTCTTTTATCTCCTATAAAATTAGTTAAAACAAATGGATGCAGACCATATATTCCCATACTATATGCTCCGAGCTCTTTTGTTTTCTTTTTCGTATACATCTATCCATCTATTATCAAAAGCTTCATTTAGTAATTTAATATAATCTTCTCCAAGTATCGATAAAGCATTTAATACTTCTTCTTTTGCTTGTTCAAAAGTTATTGTTTCTGGCTTTAATTCTAATGGATTACAATATATATCATACATATTAATTGAATCTAATTTTAATAATTCCTTTTTTAAACTTATAAATTCATGATTTACATTCATCATCTTACTTACAGTATTAATTAGAGTGTCATATACTTTAATACTTGCATCATCATGTATTACCGCCTTTTCTAATGATGATTTATAATTTCTTATTTTACTTGTTATAGTAGAATATTTTACTCTTGATATATATAATTCTGTAATTGTATTTATATATTTTTGATAGGTATTGTACATTAAATTAAAAGCATCTTTTCTTACATTTCTGTTTTTGCTTTTTAGAAAATTTGTATACGTAGCATCTGTAAGCTCTATTTCATCTCCATTTTCATTTTTAATTTTTCCATATTTTAATTCTGCATTTGTAAATATATCGTATGTATTTTCAGAGTTTGCAAAAATCTCAGAATAGCTTGATAATAAATTTTCTTCTTCTTTGCTTAATATATATTTTTTCTTTTCCAGAATTTCTTCAATATCTCTTTTATATTTGTTTAATTCCTTCTTTTCGTTAAAAAAGCCCTGAATTTTTGCTTCATTTTGGTTTATTATTTCTGGAGTAATGTATGAGACTGCTATGCTAAAATCTGATTCTATTTTTTCTACTAATTTAAATAGTTTTATTGAGTCTTGATTTGCCATATCTAAATGATATTTTAGCATTCCATATGGATATATTTTTTCAAGTAATTGTTGTGCTTTTTCGTATAAAGAATATAAGTTATATAGATTTTCTGCTGAGTCACATAGCTTTCCTTGAAATTCTTTTATTTTGTCTAGGATTTTGTATAATTCGTTTTTGCTGTTATTAAAATCTTCTTCGTTTTTAAAAATTTGTGTTAAGTCCCAATTATATTTGTTATCCATAAATTTCTCCTTTGCTAAGTGTTCGTTTTGGATAGTTACAGATGAACACTTTTTATAAATATATTTAGGTTTTTGGAGGATTTGCCTATAAACCTTTATGTATGAATATATTTTCTTATATCTTGTATATGTATTTGTTTGTGTTATGGTTTCTACCATTTATTTTTATTTGTATCTATTTCATTATATAAGCATTTGTCTCCGACATTTGATTTTTCTTGCTAATTTGAATGATTGTTTATCTTTTTTCGTAACAATTATTTTCTTAATGTTATCTTTTGTGCAGATGTCTAAAGTTATTTTTCCTGATTCTATTTTAGGATGTCTTAATATTCTAATTTCTGCTTTTTTGTATGGTATTTTAGAAAAGGCTATATATGAGAATTTTTCGTCTTCGTATGCAACTATTCCTTGTTTTAATTGTTTGTGTATTTTGTTTCTTGCTATTCTGCAGGTTGCGTGACACCAATCTTCTTTTGGAAGCATGCACTCTTTTTCATGTGTACATGGTGCAATTACTTTAGCTCCTATTTTTATTAATTCTCTTCTTATTTCCATTAGACTTTTATATCCGTATTGGTGTTCCTGGTTCTATTATAACTAATACTTTTTCTGTGGAACTCCATAGTTTTTCTAATACTTTCATTCTTTCGTCTTTTTTCATTTCATTCAATACATATGATGCAATTACAAGCTCTGCTTTTTCTTCTATATTATCTTTTACTAAATCTCTTTGTAACCATTTTGATTTTTTTAAACTTTCTAAATTAGAGAACTTTACTAAATCTTCCCCAAGTTCAAGCATAGCATTTTCTCTTTCTAAACAAACTATATTGCTAACATCTAACAATTCACTTGCTGCCCAAGATGCTGCTCCTGTACCTGCGCCGGCATCTAGCATGGTATGTATTTCATCTTCTATTAAATTAAAAGTATGTTTTAGAGCTTTATATACAGCACCATATGTTGCTGGCATTCTAAATAAACTATATGCTATAGCCTCTTTACTTGTTGTTAAAAGCCTCTTACTATTTCCACTTTCATTTCTATATTTCTCTGAAAGATTTTTGGTATTTTTAATTAATTCTTTTATTTGACTACTATTTATTCTAACTTCTAGTTCATTTCTTAATTCTATTGGTAAATCCATATATGCTCCTTATTACATCTTTCTTATTTAGTTTTTTAATTGGTATTTTCTATTTTATTTGAAATATCATTATTCTAATATGTTAAGATACTACCACAAAATCTAATAATTTGCAATCTATTAAATTTATAAATATATGATGAACATAAGTTTTATTTTTTATCAAAAACTATTGATTTTTTGTATAATTTTATTATAGTTTTTTATTTTTAACATTAAATTTTGCCGTTTTAATTCGTAAATTTTATATAATTTACAAATTAAAACGGCATTACTATTTTTATATTTTTGAACTATTTCCATTTTGGAATAAGATTGATTTTTTTAATATTTATTTACTCTATAATTTTCTTTTTAATACTTCTTTAAAATCCTCTTGAGCTTCCGCCACCTCCTGATGAACCTCCTCCACCAGAAAAGCCTCCGCCTGAGCCGTCCTGAAAAGCCTCCTCCAGAGCCACCATGGAAACCTCCTCCGCCTCCGAAAGAATATCCATCCGGTTTGATGATAAAATGTATCCTCCTACGTTTCCAATTAATCCCATTATTATATTAATAATTATTAAGGAAACTGATTTAGTAATTATATATGTTATTATACCTAGCACTAATGCATATATTATAATTAATATTGTTGTTTTAATTTTTTTAGCTTTATGTTTATTTATAGCAGAAATAACATATCCAAACATAACACTAACATACAATACAGAAAAATTAATATTTTCACTACTTGTATTATTTTCTAATTTTATAGCTTGTTCTTGCTTTATATCTACATTATATTCGTTTGCAATTATGTTTAAAAAAGCACTAAATCCATTTTTTATACCTTCATTCCAATTGTTATTTTTTAAATATGGTATTATATATTCATCTTGAATTCTACCAGTTTTAGCATCTGGTAAAATTCCTTCTAAGCCATATCCTACTTCTACTCTAAACTTTCTTTCTTCTAAAGCTAATAGTAAAAGTAATCCATTATTTTTGTTTTTGTCTCCAATTCCAAACTCTCTAAAAACTCGAGTAGCATATTCCTCTAAAGACTGTCCTTCTAAAGAAGGAACAGTAACTACTACAATTTGAGCACCGAGTTTTACTTTTTAAACTTTGATTTGCATTCATGATATAACTTTTTGTTTCTTCATTTAATATTCCTGCATAATCATTAACATAGAAATCATTTGTAGGCTTAACTACTGCTTTTACACATCCTCCACAAAGAATAATAAAACTTATCATTAAAAAAATTATCTTTTTCAATACTTTTTTATTCAAAGTTAACACTTGGAACCTCCCTGCTTGATTCTTTTGCTTCAAAGTATTGCTTTTGTTCAAATCCAAACATTCCAGCTAAAATATTTCCTGGGAATTTTTTTACTTTTAGATTATAATCTTTTACAGCATCATTATAGTCTTTTCTTGCTACTGCTATTCTATTTTCTGTTCCTGATAATTCATCAGATAATTGTATAAAATTTTGAGAAGATTTTAAATCTGGATAATTTTCTACTATTACCATTAATGCATTTAAAGATGATGAAAGTTCATTGTTTGCATTTGATTTTTCTTCTACACTATTTGCATTCATTAATTTAGTTCTTGCATCTGTTATGCTATTTATTATTTCTGTTTCATGTGATGTATATCCTTTTACAGTACTTACTAAATTTGGAATTAAGTCTGCTCTTCTTTCCAGCATTACATCTAGGTTAGAAAGCCCCCTGTCTACCGCTTCTGATTTTGAAACTAATCCATTATAACTTCCTACTAAAAATATAGCTATAATTACTACTACTGCAATTATGCTAATTAAAATAATACTTGACTTTTTCATATCATTTACCTCCATTTCATTTTGAAATGATTTTATCATATAAAGATAGTATATACAATAAAATTTATTTTAGTTTTATAAATCAAATAATTATTATTAGTATTCACAGCTTATTTAAAAGTATATACTAGCATAGCAATTGGTTTAAATTATACATATATAACCAATTGCTATGCGGTAACATTATCTCTTTAAAATCAAAAGCTATCACTAATAACAAATTACTCCATATTTTAATATAGAGTAATTAAAATCTTTATTAAATTTTTATGATTTTCTCCCATGGCATATCTTCTTTTCCAAAATGTCCATAGTTTGTTGTTTTACTATAAATTGGATTTCTTAAATTTAATGTTTTTATAATTCCTGTTGGTGTTAAGTCAAAATTTTCTTCAATCTTTTTTATTATTTCATTTTCTGGAATAGTATTTGTACCAAAAGTATCTACATAAATAGAAACAGGTTTTGCAACACCAATACTATATGCAATTTGAATTTCACATTTTTTTGCATATCCATTTGCTACAATATTTTTAGCAATATATCTTGCCATATATGCACCACTTCTATCTACCTTAGTAGGGTCTTTTCCAGAAAAAGCTCCTCCTCCATGTCTTGCAAATCCACCATATGTATCTACTATAATCTTTCTACCTGTTAAACCAGTATCACCTAAAGGTCCTCCAATTACAAATCGACCTGTTGGATTAATAAAATACTTTGTTTCGTCATCTAAAAGTTCTTTTGGTACAATCACATTAATAATTTTTTCTTTAATCTCTTTTTTTAAATCTTCTAAAAGAACATTTTCTTCATGTTGAGCAGAAATAACAATTGTATCTATTCTCTTAGGAACTTCATCTTCATATTCAACTGTTACTTGAACTTTTCCATCTGGTCTTAATCCTTTTATTACTCCTAGCTTTCTTACTTCTGTTAGTCTTTTAGCAAGTTTATGTGATAAATATATTGGCATTGGCAAAAAAGCCCTAGTTTCATCAGTTGCGAAGCCAAACATCATTCCTTGGTCTCCTGCACCTTCTGATTCTACTCCCTTATTTTCTTTTTCTTCTAATGATTTATCTACTCCAATTGCAATATCTGGTGATTGTTTAGAAATATTTAATAATACTTTGCAAGTTCTGTAATCTATATCTGCAAAAGCGTTATCATATCCAATTTCTTTTATTGTTTGTCTTACTATTTCTTCAATATTAACTTCTTTTTTTGATGTGATTTCTCCAGTTACTACTACTTGTCCTTTTCCTGCAACAGTTTCACATGCTACTCTTGCTAAAGAATCCTCTTTTAAATATGCATCTAATATTTTATCTGATATTGTATCACATAATTTATCTGGATGTCCTTCTGTTACACTTTCTGATGTAAATAATCTTTTCATATATATTCCTCCTTTTCTTTATCTGTTATCTATTTTATTTACTAGCTAATTGCCAAGTAGAACTTTTAGTATTTTGGCAAACTTTTCATTTTATTTTGATAAAAAACAACAAAACCTTTGCAATTTTTTATAGCAAAGGTTAATAATAAAAATAACTTCATGTTCTTATCATCAGCCAAAGCTAAATTATGCTTTGTCGGTATTAGCACCTTATTTTTTAATAGGTTGCTGTGGAGTCATAAAGCCGATTCTCTCGTCCACTCTAGATAACATATATTGTTTTATATAATAATACTTTTTCGTTATTATGTCAATACATTTTTATAATTTCTATTAATAATTGGTTATGGGGTAATGATTTTATTTATTTTTATCATTGTAGTTTTTATAAAATCATGTTATAATTTTAAACATACCAAATTATATGGAGGTTTATTTATATGATTATGCAATTGAACAATCTCTGTGGCATTGATATTGGTTGTACTAATATTAAAATGGCTGCAATAATTGATGGTATCGTTTATAAACGGATAATTCCATCTGGCGACAATCTTTCACAAGATTCTCTCATACAAGCAATTACCTCTTTTTATCGTTCTTTCAATCATGGTTTTGATGGACTTGGAATTGCTTTCTCTGGATGTACTACTAACGGTTATAACATTTACCACACAACACTTCCATGTCTTGATAATTTAGCTACTAAAGATTTTTATCATTTAACTAAAAATGTACTGTTTATAAATGATTCTAATGCAACTGCTCTTGCTGGACTATTGGAATATCCTAATGCAAAAGTTTTACTTGGAATTACTAATGGTACTGGTATAGGTTTAGGAATTACTATTAATGGTAAACTTTTTACTGGCGGAAATGGACTTGCTGGTGAAATATATGGCAATCCTATCTTTAACTTTAGCACTAATCCTACCAAGGTCGGAAAACTATGCTCTGGTTCGAAAATTTTGAAAATAAAGAATTCTACATCAACTGATACTGATGTAATTACAACAGCTTCACATTATATGGGAAGTGTATTAGTTTCTTTAATACATGTCTTTAATCCTAATATACTCTATTTTTCTGGCGGAGGCTTTAACTTTCCAAATTATCTAGACTTAACTAAAGAATTTATTGGCCAAAATACTTATTCGCATTTTTTGAATAATCTCGTTATGGCATCTTCGAGTTTTGATAGTCTTTCAGGTTGCTTTGGTGCAATGAAATTTATCAAAGAATCTTGTTGGGAAATAAAAATCTGTTAATTTTTAACAGATTTTTATTTTTATAATTTATTTAAAACTTTTGCAACACCATTTTCGTCATTTGTATCTGTTTCATAATTTGCTATCTTTTTAGCAATTACTACAGCATTTCCCATTGCAACAGAATTTGGAGTTATTTCAAACATTGATATATCATTTTCTCCATCTCCTATTGCAATTATCTCCTCTGCTTTTATTCCCAAATAGTTACACATTTTCTTTACAGCACTTCCTTTAGATACATTTTTTGAGGTTATATCACAATAATAGTTTTTGCTTGGTTCCAAATTAGAATTTTTTAATCTTTTTGATTCATTTATTATTTTCACATCTTTAAAATTTTTCTCTAAATACTTCTTAAAATCTTGCATTTTTCTTAAGTCTTTATTTGACATAACACATTGTACTATTTCCTCATTTTCTATTATCTCTACTAATTCAGAAATTAGCAATTCATTAACTTTCTCATCTGGATAGGCAGCAATATTTAAAACCAACTTATGTTTATAATTTAATTTTATTGTATAGACATTTTCATCAGCATATTTTAATAATTTTAATATAGTTTTTTTATCTATACTTTCATTATATATCTCTTTATTTTTTTCTATATCATAACAAGATGCGCCATTGGATGAAATTATATATGGACTTGTTCCTATTTTTCTCCCATAACTAATAGCTTCATTTCTAGATCTTCCTGATGTTAATATGATTTTTATATTCTTTTTTATGCAATTGCTTATTGCTTCCTTTGTTTCTTCTGTAACTTCTCGATTACTATTTGTCAATGTTTCATCAATATCTATAAATACTGCTTTTATCATTTTTCCTCTTTCCTTAATTTATATATTCTTTTAAAAATCTACAATTTTTAAATTCCTTATTACTTTTTGCAATTTCTAATAATTCATCTACCATTTCTTTAGTTATCTTACTACTTTTCTTTTCATAAAATTTCTTTAATGGTTTTTGCATATCCATCATTACTTTAGTTGCTTTGTTCACATTTTGCTCTTTTAGAAGTTTATTCATTTTTTCTATCTGATTTTCATAAATCAATTTTCCAATTTTAGTTTCTTTTATTTGTTCTAATGTATTTTCATCTGTAATATTTGCTAGTTTCAAATGTTTTTCTGGTAATTTTGAACCTAATATAATCTCAAAATCTTCATCCGAAATTTCTTGAATATCTCCTCTATAATATTTCTCAGGATATATTTTAAATATTTTTTCATCTTTAGATAGAATTGTAATTTTATTTTTTAAAACTATTTCTTTACTTGATTTTCCTATTTGAATTTCATATCTGCCTTCTTCTATTGACCATTTTTTTGTTTCTGGATTGTAATATTCAAAACATGATTTTGGTAATTCTATTTCTATTTCTTTTTCTTCTCCTGGCTTCAATTCAACCTTCTTAAAGTCCTTTAATTCTTTTATTGGTTTATATATTTTAGGATTTTCTTGACTTATATATATTTGTGCAATTTCTTTTCCTATTACTTTACCTGTATTTTTTATTTTAAAAGTTACTCTTATTTTATCTTTTTCCTGATTTAATTTTAAATTTGAATATTCAAAATTTGTATAGCTTAATCCAAAGCCAAATGGAAATAAAACATCTTTATTTACTTTTTCATAATATCTATAACCTACATATATTGACTCTTTATATTCTACTGTTAATTCTGTACCAGGATAATTATTGTAACATGGAGTATCTTCTAATTTGTTTGGATATGTTTCTGCTAATTTCCCACTTGGATTTACTTTTCCAATTAAACAATTTACTATTGCTTTACTTCCAGCTTCTCCTCCCAAAGCTCCTGTTATAATGGCTTTTACCTTATCTTTCCAAGGCATAACTATTGGAGCACCATTAGCTAATACTACTATAATGTTTTTATTTACTTTGCTTATTTCTTCTATTAGTTTATTTTGGTTTTCTGGAATATCCAAATTTTTTCTATCTACCCCCTCTGACTCATAATTTTCTGTAAGCCCTGCAAATATTACCACTATTTTATTCTTTTTAGCAATCTCTACTGCTTCCTTTCTTAAATCTTTATCATTTTCAGATTCTATCCTTTCATATCCTTTTGTGTATTCAAACTCTACATTATATTCTTTAAAATTTTCAAATGAATTCTCCACTTTGTATGGATTAATTGTAGAACTGCCAGCTCCCTGATATCTCGGATTTTTTACCATATCTCCAATTAATGCTATTTTTTCTTTTTGTAATGGTAATATTTCATCTTCATTTTTTAGTAAAACTATCGAATCTTCTGCAATTTTTAATGCTATTTCATGATGTTCTTCTGGATTATATGTATACCCTTTTTGTTTATTTTTACTAGATTTTGCAATTTCAATTATTCTGTCTACTATTTCATCTAGTTCTCTTTCAGTAATTTTATTTAATTTTACTGCATTTATTATTTCTTGTATTCCATTTCCTCTTCCTCCTGGCATTTCTAAATCATGAGTAGCCTTTATCCCTTCTACTCTGTCGTTTTCAGCTCCCCAGTCAGATATTACTATTCCATTATATTTCCACTCATCTCTAAGAATATCTTTTAATAAATGTTTGTTCTCACTACAATATACTCCATTTATTTTATTATATGCACTCATTATAGACCACGGCTTAGATTGGTCTATAACAATTTGAAAAGCTTTTAAATATATTTCTCTTAATGCTCTTTCGTCTATTACTGCATCTATTGTCCTTCTTCTATTTTCCTGATTGTTAACTGCAAAATGTTTTACACATGAACCAACATTTTGACTTTGCATTCCTTTTACATATTCACTTCCTAATATTCCTGATAAATATGGGTCTTCTGATATATATTCGAAGTTTCTTCCACATAATGGACTTCTTTTAATATTTATAGCTGGACCTAAGACAATATTTACATTTTCTTTTTTAGCTTCCTCTCCTATGGCTTTTCCTAATTTATAAGCCATTTCTTTATTCCAACTATTTCCTAATGTAGATAAAGCTGGAAAACATGTAGAAATTTCACTTTGGTTTATTCCTAAATTATCTGCTTTTGTTTTTTGCACTCTTAATCCATGAGGTCCATCAGACATTGTAATTGATGGAATATTATATTTTTCTATCTTCATACTATTCCAATAATCTTCCCCAACACAAAGTGAAGCTTTTTCTTCTAATGACATTTGTTCTATTATTTCCTTATTTTTCATAGTTATTTCTCTCCATTTTTTATATTTATATATTTTATATCATATACTTTCTTTGTATTCAATAATATTATTGACTTTCTAGTAATATCGTAATATAATTTTTTAAGTTTAAACACTTATATATATCTTAAGACATTTTTTTGATGTCTTGAACGTTTTTAGGAGGTACATCATTATGTTGTTTTCGATTATCATTCCTTGTTTCAACAGCAAAGGCTTTCTTCGGAAATGTCTTGACAGTATCTTGTCCCAGAGTTTCTCTGATTTTGAAGTAATTGCTATCGATGATGGTTCCACTGACGGAACATCGGAAATTCTGGATGAGTATAATTCAAAGTATCCTTCTGTTCACGTTTATCACTTTAGTAACTCTGGTGTTTCTCTATCTCGCAAAAGAGGAATTACACTTGCTACTGGTGAATATATTATTTTTGTGGACTCAGATGATACTATTGCCCCTAATCTCTTGTTTAATCTGCATAAAGCTATCATTTCTTATAAGAAACCTGATTTAATTAGATATCAGTCAAATCTTATTAACGATGTAGCTTATAAAGATCATGAGAGATATAACTTTACTACCAATGTAGAAACTCCTTGTACTGGATTAGAAGCATTAAAAATGTGGTCAAGTCCTGGAAAAAAATATGCTGTTTATTGGCTCTTTGCTTTTAAATCCAGCATCTTTTCTAAAGTATTGTTTGTTACAACTCTGAGATGTTATGAAGATGTAGCACTCATCCCCATTTTAATTGCATCTTCTAATAATGTAATTACTATCGATTATGTAGGATATAACTACACTTGTAATAATTCTACAAGTCTCACAAACATACGTAGTATTGAGGCTGAGTTAAGTCGTGCAGAGGATTTTTATACAGCTTATCTTTATGCTATAGAAAACTTTGCCAAACTAAAAAATGTTTCGATTATAGACATTGCTTTCTTTGTAGCAGACTATACACGAAGACTTAAGGGAAAATATGATTCTCTTCCTAATAGCTTGAAGCTTAAATTCCAGCATTGGTTCAAGTAATTCTTATAAAGCGCTAATTTAGACAACACCTAATTTTCTCAACTAGGAAATTAAGTGTTGTTTATGTTTATTTTAAAACTTTCACTATTCCTTCTTTAGTTAATTTTTCTACTCTATACTTTTAATTATATAACTCTTGTTTTTCTTTTCTTAATTATTCAACCAAATCTTTTTTTATAATCTTGTTTAAAATTGTATTATATGTACACACTATTAATATTGGAGGTATATTATGGATTTACTAAAAATAGTAGCTCTATCTCTTGGCTCTGTAATTTTTCTTTTTATATTAACTAAATTAATGGGAAATAAAGAAATGTCACAACTTAGCATGTTTGACTATATTATTGGAATTACAATTGGTTCTATAGCTGCAGAAATGGCAACAGCCTTAGAAAGTGATTTTATGCAACCACTTGTAGCTATGGCTGTATATGCAGTTATTTCTATAATTATATCTATAATTTCGTATAAATCTCTTAAATTTCGCAGAATATCTTCTGGAGATTCTTTAATTTTATTAGATAATGGAGAGATTTATCGTGATAATTTGAAAAAAGCAAAACTTGATTTAAATGAATTTTTAATGCAATGTAGAATTAATCGGATATTTTAATTTAAGTGATATACAAACTGCAATTTTGGAATCTAATCGGAAAAATAAGTTTCCTTCCAAAATCTATAACAAGACCTGTAGTACCTTCTGATTTAAATATAAACCCAGAGCAAGAAAAACTTGTTACTAATATTGTTTTAGATGGTCAAATTTTAAAAGAGAATTTAGGATTTACAGGTAATGATGAGCTATGGCTTCAAAAAGAATTAGTTTCACAGGGCTTTAACAGTGTAGATGATATCTTTTTAGCTACTTGTGATAGTAATAATAATTTGAGCATTTATCCTAAAAAAAATTTTAATAATTCTCATGATATTTTTGAATAAATACTTCGGTATTTATTTTTTTATTATTCTACTGTTTGGAACACCTACAATTGTTACATTATTTTCTGTAGATTTTAAAACTACTGAACCAGCCCCTACTTTTACATTGTCTCCTATTTTTATGGGTCCGAAGTATTTTAGCTCCTGCACCAATCATTACATTATTCCCAATATCTGGGTGTCTTTTATATTTATCTTTTCCTGTTCCCCCTAGAGTTACTTGATGATAGATTGTACAATCATTACCTATAGTTGCAGTTTCTCCAATTACAATTCCCATTCCATGGTCTATAAACAACCTTCTTCCTATTATTGCTCCAGGATGTATTTCTATTCCAGTAAAAAATCTTGCAAATTGAGAGATAAGTCTTGCTATAAAAAAAAGTTTATGTTTATAAAAAAAGTGTGCAATTCTATAAAATACGAGAACATGAAACCCAGGATATAAAATAATTATTTCTAATATATTTCTTGCTGCTGGGTCTTTTTCTTTAATATTTTTTGCATCTTCATATAATTTTTTAAAAATTTTGACCATCATATCACCTCTATATTTAATATTTAAAGCTTTATATATCTTATGTTTACCAAATATAATATGATACTAAATTTTACTTTCCACTTATTTAGATATTTTATTTATACCTATTTACATTACTATCTATATTAATATATTAAATTATTATTCATAGCTATTTTATAAAAACTACATTATATAAAAATATTTATAAGAATGCTTTTTATATGATATTGATTTTATATCAAAACTATGTTATTTTATTAATAGGTACACTGTATCTGTGTGGGATAAAAATTACTTTATTCAGGAGGTGCTTATGAAAATTTCCCAACGGATAACTTTCATTTTTGCTACTTTACTTATGGTTTGCACATTTATGCTTTTTAAAAGCATGCATTCACAAAAAGAAGCATTTGAAAAAGGAAAGACTAGAATACTAATTTCAGCTGGTTATAATGGAACTATTTCCGCTGGAAAAATTTGGCGTGAAAATGGTCACTTTTACGTCAATGGTCATACTGTTACTGACACCAATATTATTTCTGCAATTAACAATCTTATAATGGTAGATGAAAAATATGACCTATTTCATGTATTCCTTATAGTGATTATTGTTTTGTTAATTCTTGTTTATCGCTTTTTATACAAAGAAATACAAAAAAAATAAACGAAAAACACATTATTGAAACAATTGTTATACAGGATGCACGTAAAAAATCCGCTCCATATGACTCTGAAAGGGAAAAAACTTATCCCCTGAAGTAAAAACACTTCAGATTCTAACAAACAGATTACTGAAGAATAACACACAAGCAAGAGGAAACAATAAATCCTCTTGCTTTTATAAAATAAAAACAGTATAGCATTTTGTACATCTTTTTGTACTTTATTCATACTAAACTGCTTTTTTATTTATTTAAAATAATATATACTATTCTGTTCTTAATGCTTCTACAGGATCTTTTTTGCTTGCCATTTTTGATGGTATTAAACCTGCAATAATTGTAAGAACCATACTAATTATTACTAATACTATTGCTCCTCCAACTGGAAGTGTAGCTATTCCAGATACATTTGCTACTGCTTTTATAATTGAATTTACTGGAATTGTTAAAAGAACAGTTATTCCAATTCCTAAAACACCAGCTATTAACCCTATTATAAATGTTTCTGCATTAAATACTCTAGATATATCTTTTTTAGATGCTCCTATTGCTCTTAGTATACCAATTTCTTTAGTTCTTTCTAAAACAGAGATATATGTAATAATTCCAATCATAATTGAAGATACAATTAGTGATATTGCAACAAATGCAATTAATACATAACTAATCATATTAACAATTACACTAACAGATTTCATCATCATACCAACCATATCTGTATAATTAATTACATTAGATTCTTTTCCTTCATCTCTTTGTTTTTGGTTATATTTCTCTATTTCATCTGCAATTACTTCTTTTGAATCAAAATTTGTTCCATAAATATTAATTCCTGATGGTTTTTCTAAATTAACTACACCTAAAGTTTCTAAATTATCTTCATATGTTGCCTTTTGGTTTTTAGTAAAAGATGTCATTAAATTTGCCATTTCTTCACTAGATAAACTACTCATATATGCTTTTTGTTCATTTGTTAAATTTGAATAGTCAAATTTTGCAATTTCATCTTCTTTTGGGAAATTAATTCCTGTAAATATATTTACTTCTGGTTTTTGTTTTTGTTCTTTTACTATTTCTTCATTATTAATTTTATTAATTACATACTCTTTTAGATCTTTTGTATATCCTATAGAACCACTTACAGATGTAGCAACACTTTCTTCATTTGGTTTTAATATACAAGATATTTTTATGTTTTCTGCATTTTCAATCTTCTTTTTCATATATTCTTCATCATCACTTTTATCTACCCACATATTATTTGTTTTTTCATAATAATCTGTGTTTAATATTAGTTTAAATGAAAGATTTAATAAATCTTCATATGTATAAACAGTTTGTTCATCTGCTTCTACTTTATCACCTCTTTTTACTGCATTCCATTTTTTCTCAAGTTCTTTTTGGTCTTTTAATCCTAAAGAATATAATGTATAATCACTTATTTGATTATCTTTATCTACTACTAAAGCAACTTCATTATATGATTTTGGCCAATTTCCTGCAACTATATCATATTGTGACTTTAATAATTCTTCATTATCTAGCATTTCTTCCCATACATCAGTTTTAGATACCATCATAGAAGAACTTGCCATTGGTGATGAATTTTGCTCTTCTATCATATTTCCCATTCCCATACTATACATTACAGTACTTGGATTTACTTTAACTATTCCATTTTTAGTATCTTCTTTATATAAATTTATATCTAAATTATATGTATACTGAATTGCACTTGAATTCTTTTTGATTTCATTTCCTTCTTCTTCTATATATTTTTTAAATTCTTCTAAATTATTTGTTTGTATTTTATTAGATAAAGTACTTATCATTTCATTCATAACATCTTTAGAATATATTTTCCCATCTTCATGATTTTTATTATCTGTACCTTCATCCATCATTACTTCTAACATACTTGCCATATCTATTGTAGATTCTTCTATTGTAATTGGATATGATGAAAGTGTATCTTCTTGTACTTTATTAATATAGTTTTGAACTCCATTTGATAATGATAAAATAAGGGCTATACCTATTATTCCTATACTTCCTGCAAATGATGTTAAAATAGTTCTTCCTTTTTTAGTCATTAAATTATTTAAACTAAGAGATAATGCTGTAAAGAAATTCATTGAAGTTTTACCTGTTCTTACTTTTTTCTTTGGCTCTTTTTCTTCATCTCTTTTATATGGATTTGAATCTGATGTTACTTTTCCATCTAATACCTTGATTACCCTTGATGAATATTTTTCTGCAAGTTCTGGATTATGTGTTACCATTATTATTAATTTATCTTTCGAAATATTTTTTAATATTTCCATTATTTGAACACTTGTAGCTGTATCTAAAGCACCGTGTAGGTTCATCTGCTAAAATAATATCTGGATTATTTACCAAAGCTCTTGCTATTGCAACTCTTTGCATTTGTCCACCAGACATTTGATTTGGTTTTTTATGTATTTGCTCTTTTAGTCCTACATCTTCTAATGCTTTTATAGCTCTTTTTCTTCTTTCTTCTTTTGAAACTCCAGAAAGTGTAAGTGCAAGTTCTACATTAGAAAGTACTGTTTGATGTGGTATTAGATTATAGTTTTGAAATACAAACCCAACAGAATAATTACGATATGCATCCCAATCCTTATCTTTAAATTGTTTTGTAGATTTTCCGATTTATAATTAAATCTCCACTTGTGTATCTATCTAGTCCTCCTATAATGTTTAAAAGAGTGGTTTTACCACATCCACTTTGACCTAAAATAGATACAAATTCACTATCTCTAAATTCAATATCTATTCCTTTTAATGCCATAACTTTAGTATCTCCTGATTGATACTCTTTTGTTATATTTTTAAGTTTTAACATTTAATTTTACTCCTTTTTATTATATAATTTTATAAAATCAAAATAGATAATATCACCTTATAAATATTTTTTCAAGATGGTATTATTACAATTCACATGAAATTCACGAAAATATTATTGTTTATGGACAACATGAAAATATAATACTTACCATAAAAATTAATATTGGTATACTAACTAAATATAAAGTTACTGGTATTGCTACTTTTGCCCCTAATTGTTTGCCACTTGCTTTTCTTTCTTCTTTTTTTACTACAAACACTATCGTTAATATAGTAGCTGCTATAAACATAACTACAGCCATAATACCTACCATTATAAATGCTATCACCAAAACCAACATTATTAGCATCATTAATAATACACTAATTCCTCCCATCTTACTTTCTCCTATCTTTTATATAACTATCTTATTATTTTTATAATTATAATACTAACCTTTATCATTTGCAAGAATATATATCTATAATTATTACTCATATAAAAATCAAGTTTTTTTCCTAAATAATGTTAAATAGAACTCTTTATTTATTACTTTTTAATTAACTCTTAACGGTTTCTTAATTTTACAAAAAAATGTCTATTTGATATCTTTTTTTATTTTTATATATTATATATTATATAAAAATAAAAAGGAAAGATGTGAAAAAATGAAAAAATACGAAAAAAAGTTTTTAGTAAATAAGATTCCAGATATAAAAAGCTTACAACCTATTATTTATGAACGATATTTTACGTATATTGGAAAACAAGGTCAAGTTAGAGTACAAAGAAGAGGTGAAAAATTTGAAATTGAAAGCGTTTTTGGTACTTATAAAAAAAAGATATTGATAACAAAAGACGCATTTCAGGAATTAACAAAAGATTGTGACAAACTTATAAAAAGAGAAAATTATTTATTATCTGATAACGTTAAATTAAAAATATATAAAGGACAATATGAAGGATTATGTATTGTAGATGTAGAATGTAAGGACTATGAAGATTATTGTCGTTTTAGAAAACCTGATTGGTTAGGTGCTGAAATAACATCTACTTTATTGGGAAAAGATGGAAGTATTATACAACTATCTCGAGAAGAAGTAATTCAAACAATAAAAGAAATTCAAAAAAGAGAATCGCTACATTTTGAAATGAGTGAGTGATATATAACTTGATAACAATAGTAATTTTATAATTTTTTTCTTCAAGTTTTTGATAATTTCATTTTTTAATTCTTCTGAATAATGTTTACTCATAAAAAATAACACCTACCTTTGTACTGAACCCAAAAAATTGGACATTTTTTGATTAGGTGCTAGGCAACTTGGGA
>CAQIBN010000015.1 GCA_948805675.1 uncultured Clostridia bacterium
TCTGCTTTTTCTTTTGCTAATTTCTTATTACCAGGTTTAACTTTAACTCCTGTACCTTTCCATTTTGTTTTCCAGTTATAGGATGTATTCTATATCCAAATTCATTAGTTATTGTATATCCATATTCTGCTTCTATTGGCATGCAATATGTTCCATTAAATGTTAAACTACCTGTTTCGTGTAATCCATTTTCTAATCGTAAATTTTTAATTTCGTTAAATATTTCACTATTAGCATTTTTATAAATATACTTTCAAAAGATTTTCAATCATAAATTTATACTATAGGCTAGATTTGACTATTATTCCGCCATTTGTTTGACTAATAATATCCTTATATCTATATGAATAAATAATATATTCCCTCTTATTATCAAATTTAAAAATAATACCTTTAGAATATTGTGATTTATCTTTTTCATATTCTTCAATAATAATAGAACCATTTGTCTTTCTTAAAGTTTCAAAAGTTGTAAAAAAACCTATTCCATTACCACCATCATTTATATGAGTAGTCACTCTTTCTTTCCCAATTTTAACAAGAGTATCTATTTCAAATGGGATACCTGTATCATAAATACATATTTCAAGATAATCTAAAAAATCAAATTTAATTAATATACTTCTAGTTTCAGTAGTACTATGATTTATTGCTATAATTGAATTATTAAGCATATCTGAAATTAATACCTCTAAAAGATTTATATGAATTACACCTGGAATTATGTCTTTTACACTCGTTTTAACAATAACACTATAAGCAATATTATTTTTATTACATACTAATTTAAAATACTCTAATAAATTATCAATACTTAGAATGCCAGTTTTATTTTCAACCGAAATATTATTCATCAGCTCAATTGAATATTCTTCTGATAACCCTTTTATCAAACCATTTATCTCATTTATTTTACTATCTTTAATTAAACTATTTTGAGTCTTTTTTACAAGAAATTCTAATGCAGAAATCCTCGTACTATATCTATGATTGATAGTAGCAAGAGTATCTAATTCATATTTTATACTTTTATTTATACTTTTTTCTTCCTTTAATTGATTTTGTAAATTGTTTATTGTATCTTCTTTTAGCATGCTCTTGTAATGAAGCAAAATCTTTCTTTTTATCCAGATAAAAATACTAACAATTATTAATATTAACCCCAATATATATAACTCTTTAAGAGAATTCTCTATATACTCTCCTAAATCAGAAAAAACTATTATTACAATCCCTGATAGAAATATCACAAAATCATATGGTTCCTCCATACTATTGAAAAATGAAAGCCCATTTCTTAATCTTTTTATACTGAAAATAAGTAAAATAGATAATGCTTCCATAAAATTAGCAAATAATAATATAATTGGATTATTATTATCAAAATTAAAAATAACTACAAATAAAAATAAAGAAATCATTATAGATATTACATATAATATAACAGAGATTGCTAAAGCCACTAATGCTACAATTGCTAAATATAGAAATTTATATCTTGTTATATACTTAAAAACACAGATTAACATTAAATATGAAATAATAAATATTGATGAAGGATTAACATACTTACTTAAAACAGTAAGTACAATAGAGATTATTATACAAGAAGAAAATACAATTGTCTTCTTGTTGTTATTTAATTGTTTATAATTATATATTTTAAAAAATAAATAGCTGATGCTTAAGTTTATAAAGGCATATTTTATTAGAATATTTAAATAATCAATATAATTCATATATACATCTCCATAAATTTATAAGTTACCTAAAACATTTTATAGGAAAATTAAAAAGTAGTCAATCATTGATTTAAATAGCTTAAATCAAATGATTGACTGCCTTACTTGAATTTACTAAATTATTTACACCAATATGTTAAACAATCTAATATTTTATTCCACCAATCTCCCATAATATCACATCCTTATTTTAAATTTATATATATGTATATATATATAAATTTAAAATACCATCTATAGCAATTTATTTAGGTGGTATTTTGAATCAATTTATATGAAAATATTGTGGAAACAATTTATGATTTTAATTTTTTTACTATATAATATATAAACTCAGTAGGTGTAGGAACACCTGTATTAAAATTAATTGGAGCTGTATAATTAGCCCTTAAGTCTTCAATTGAAGAAGTCCTCCATGTATGATTTATCGCAGTTTGAATTGCCCTACTAATACTACTAATTAATAATTTATAATGTTTTGATAAATGTTGAAAAACATTAGCATTTTGTTCGTCATTCGTTAATAAATAATAAATTGCTTCAAATAAATAATCTCTCCCCTTTAATCTGTAACTTATTCCAATTAAATCAAGTTCTTTATTAATCTTATTAGTAAGTTCTATTTTCCTTTCCTCTGGTGAGTCAATAGAAACCTCTTTCTTATAAAATGGGTTCTGTATAAGAAATAATAATGAATCTATTACCAGTTTAGGAGAATAGTCAGCTTGTCTTTTACAAAAGATTAAATCAACAAAATCTTTATGGAGTCTATCATATATAACATTAGAAACTATATTTGTAGTTACTATTACAAAAGGTTTATAATGTAAAGCCAAATTATTTAGTCCAGATAAAAAATCAAAACCAGAACCAAGGCCATTATGTAATTCTAAGTCTAATATTATTGTATCTGGAGAGTGTTTTTTTACTAATTCAATAGCTTCTATGCTAGATTTAGTATGTGATATTAGTGAGACATTATTTACATGATTAATATAATCTTCAAATTCTTTACTTTCAATTTCATTATCTTCAATAAGTATAATTTTTATTTTTCCATTCATATTATTTATCCCTCAAAAAAATTATACCATGAATCCACAAAAATCTACAATAAATTAATGATATTTTTTATAGTAAATAAATTTGTGAGGTGATTATAATGAAAAGTAGCCAAAATATAAAAGAACAGATAGGCAAAAGAATTGATTTTATAAGAAATAAAAATAATATGACAAAAGAACAATTTTCAAAATTGATAAATATAAGTGGACAACATTTAGGTAGAGTAATTAGAGGTGAAAAAGGCTTATCAATTGAAAAAATTATTGATATCTCTGAAAAAACAGGATATTCAACAGATTACATTTTAAAAGGTATAACTGATAAAAACATAATTTAAAATTTTAAAATTGTTAGAATTAATATACATATTAATTTAGAAGATATTTAGAGAAAATAAATGTTTTCTAAGAATTATATATAATTTGACACATTTTTAATCCTTCAAAATAGATTTATTCTTTTATAGAAAAAGTTTATTCATATAATTTTTTGAAACTTTTATGAAAATATACTTTTAAAGTTTTTATACGATAAAGAATAATAGTGGGATGGACTTATATTCGTTTCTTAATTAATACTCATATTAACCCTGTTTAATTGTTTGTGTGCCAATTTTAAAAAAATCTGTACAATTATTTTATACAATAGGAAAGCTCTTTATTAGTTACATTTTACTCTCCATTAGAACTTTTCTATTATATAAAATATTACTTTAGAAAGTAAACTTTATACTTTCTAAAGTAATATCTTTATATTTTTTATTCATTCCAAAAAGCTTTATAGCCTCTAAAAGCTTCATATATATCAAATTTACTTGTTACTTCATATGGAGCATGCATAGATAAAACTGGAACACCACAATCAATTACATCTATTCCCTTATTAGCTAGAATATATGCAATGGTTCCACCACCACCAACATCTACTCTACCTAATTCTGCAATTTGATACCTAATATTATTTTTCTCAAATACATTTCTAACATATGCTACAAACTCTGCATTAGCATCAGAGCCACCAGATTTTCCTCTTGAGCCTGTATATTTACTAATTCCTATTCCATTTCCTAAGTAAGATGCATTGTTTTTTTCAGATACAGATACATATATTGGGTCTAATCCAGCATCAACATCTGCAGATAGCATCATAGAATTACAAAATACTTTTTCTAATAAATTTGGTTTATTACAATTTAATTTATTTAATATTTCTGAAATAAATGTATCAAATACATGTGATTCCATTCCTGTATTTCCCATACTTCCGACTTCTTCTTTGTCAGATATTATACAAACTGCTGTCTTTTTAACTTTCTCTAATTCCATTAATGCTGTTAAAGATGTATAAACACATATCTTGTCATCTTGTCCATAACCTGCAACTAGTCCTTTATCAAATCCCATACTTCTTGCCTTAAACGCTGGAACCAGCTCTATTTCTGAACTTAAAAAGTCAACTTCTGTTATTCCATATTTTTCATTTAATATATTTAATATATTTAATTTTACTTTTTCAGTAACATCATCTGAATCATAAGGAATACTTCCTATTAATAAATTTAAATCTTCTCCATTAATTCCCTCTTTTAATTTCTTTTCCATTTGTTCTTGTGCTAAATGTGGTAATAAATCTGTGATTGTAAAAATAGGGTCTTGTTCGTCTTCTCCTATACATATATCAATTTTTTCGCCATTTGTCTTTACAATAACTCCATGAATTGCAAGTGGTATAGTGGTCCATTGATATTTCTTTATTCCTCCATAATAATGAGTTTTAAAATATGCAAATCCACTATCTTCATATATAGGATTTGGTTTTAAATCTAATCTTGGAGAATCTGCATGTGCACCTATAATATTCATTCCACTTTCTATATTATCTTCACCTATTATTGCAAGATACATGCTTTTTCCACGATTAATATAATAAACTTTATCTCCTTGTTTTAATGTTTCATATTCATTTATATCTTTAAATCCATGTTCATCTGCAATTTTTTTTGCTTCTATTATAATTTCCATTTCAGTTTTACCATTATTTAGAAATTTGATATATTCATCACAATAAGTAAATATATCTTTGTTTTGAGATTCAGCTAAACCTCTCCATCCATTCTCCTTTTTATTAAATAATTTGTCTTGTAATCTTTTTCCTTCTGATTTTATCTCTACCATAAAAATCTCCTTTCTAATTTTGTTACGCTCATTATATCACTTATAATAAAAATATTCCACACTTTTATTATTCCCATATTATTTTTATGAATACCATTCCAAAACATAATATATTAGAACAATAATGGATTAGATTTTTATTCATTTTTTAATTAATATCCTTACATCCCTCTATCAATTGTTCGTGTTCCAATTTTTGAAAAAATTGTGTGCAATTATTTTATATAATAGTAAAGTTCTGTATTAGTTTTTTTTACTTTACACCAGAAATTTACTACTATATAAAAAATGCTATCAAATTAATAGCATTTTCTTATATAAATTGTAACTTAATTTAAAACTTTAAAGTATCATTCCCAAAACCAATATTCCTTCATTATCTGCATATATTTTATTAAACTGAGAAATTGGAAGTGGACTTACTCCTTTTCCTGCTTCAATAGTAAATCCTGGTCTATTAAAGTCTTGAATAAACCAATCTCTATAACCTGCAAATGATGAACGATATGGAGTTTCACTTAGTGTATATCCAGAAACTCTAGAAAATTCTCTAGCTATCTCCAATGAATCTTCTGGTAAATAATCTAGAAACCTCCAATATATCTCCATTCCTTGTGTATGATATGAAATTGTAAGTCTAAAATTGTTAATCTTTGTAAAATTATATAAAGATATAGATTCTGGTTGTGTAAGTGGTGCTAATCCTACATAATCACGTGGTGCTGGAGTTGTAAATCCTTCTGAATATTTTATTTGTCTTGCTTCTTCCCATCTTGCAGGAAATTGTAAATTTAAATCCACACCTTTTATATTAGCCTTCCATCCATTAGGAAAAGGTATAGATGGATATCTATTTGCAATTCCTTTAGCATCTTCATAAACTTCATTACCAGGTCCAACATTCCCTGTTACAATATCAACTCCATCAGGATTCATCATTGGAACTATATATAAAGAACAATCTTCAAATATTTCTCTAGCTCTGTATCCAAATATATATGTATCCATTACATATGCTTTACTAAAATTTTCTATAAATTTCATCATCAACACAGAAGTTATCCATTCATTTGCATGGATAGATGCATTATATAGAACCTGTTTTTGTCCTCTTCCTATTCTTATAAAGTTTATTGATTTACCTAACACACTTTCTCCAATACTTCCTTGTTCCAAAAAGGGATATACTGTTTTTAATGCCTGCATATTCATCTCTAATATTTGGTATGTATAACTTATATCTGTTGGAACAATACTCCCAAATGGTACTATTATTACTTCTCCTATTTGTAAATTATTAAAATTAATATATGGATTTGCTATAAATAAAAAATTTATATTTGTGTTAAATCTTTGTGCTATATTATATAAAGTATCACCTTCATTTATTACATAATAAGTATATCCATTTATATATGGAAATAACCTATTCCATGTATTTTCTCCAACTATGCCATCCTGCACTAATCCAAAATTCCTCTGAAAAGTAATAACAGCCTCTTTAGTTTTACTTCCAAAAATACCATCAATCTCTCCATCATAAAAACCTAGCTTTTTTAATGTACTTTGAATCAACTCAACATTAGGACCTGTGTCCCCTTCTCTAAAAATACCCATATAATCACCTATTAGTATTATATGGGTATTTGCACATTTTGATACTTATTTGTTAGCTAAGTTATTAATTTCTTGTTTTAAATTTTGTAATTTTAATTCTGCATCTTCCATAGAATTTCCTTTAACACCTACATAGAATTTTATTTTTGGCTCTGTTCCAGATGGTCTAACACAACACCATGCTGAATCTTCTAAATCATAATATAAAACATTTGACTTTGGTAAATTTGTATTATATTCTTCACCATCTAAATAATTAAATATCTTCCCTATATTATAATCTCTCATAGCTTCAACTTTATATTCTGATATTTCTTTTAAAGGATTATCTCTAAGGCTTTCTAATATAGATTTAATTTTTTCAGCCCCTTCGATACCTTTCATTGTTACTGAAACTAACCCTTCTTTATAATATCCATATTTCTCATATATATTAATCATTTGATCCCATAAAGTCATTCCTTTTGATTTGTAATATGCCATAGCTTCACAAAGTGCCATTACTGCAGCTATTGCATCTTTATCTCTTGCATGTGTTCCAATCAAACATCCATAACTTTCTTCAAATCCAAACAAATATTCATAAGTATTATTTTGTTCAAATAACTTTATTTGCTCTCCTATGTATTTAAATCCAGTTAATACCTCTATTAGTTTAATATTATATTCTTTAGTAATTGCATCTGCCATATTAGAAGATACAATTGTTTTTATAAGAGCCCCATTACTTGGCAATATTCCCTTCTCCCTTTTTTGTGATAGTTCATATTCTGCAATTAATAATCCAGACATATTTCCAGTAAAAGATTTATATTCTCCAGTTTTAGAGTCTTTTGCATAAACTCCTAATCTATCAGCATCTGGATCTGTAGCAAGAATAATATCTGCGTCTACCTTTTTACCTAACTTTAATGCAAGTTCAAATGCTTTTTCATCTTCTGGATTTGGATAATTTACTGTTGAAAAATCTGCATCAGGTAATTCTTGCTCTGGAACTACATACACATTTTCAAATCCTAATTCTCTTAATATTCTTTGTACAGGCAAATTACCTGTTCCATGTAAAGGTGTATATACTATCTTTAAATCTTTTTGTACTTTAGAAATTATCTCTTTATTTAATACTAATTTTTTTAACTCATTAATATATTCATTATCTATTTCTTTTCCAATTATATTATATAATCCTTTTTCTATAGCTTCTGACTCTGATATTGTTTTTATTTCCTTATAATCTGTAACATTATTAACTTCTGTTATAATCTCTTTATCTCTTGGGCTAACTATTTGAGCTCCATCTTCCCAATAAACTTTATATCCATTATATTCTGGTGGGTTATGGCTCGCAGTTATTACTATACCTGCAATACATCCTAATCTTCTAACTGAAAATGATAGTTCTGGAGTTGGTCTTAATGAGTCAAATATATATGTTTTTATTCCATTACCATTCAAACATAATGCTACTTCTTTGCTAAATTCTGGTGACATTCTCCTAGAGTCAAATGCAATAACTACACCTTTATCTTCTGCATTTTGCTTTAAAATATAATTTGCTAATCCTTGTGTTGCTTTTGTTACAGTATATTTATTCATACGATTTGTACCAGCACCAATAATTCCTCTTAATCCAGCTGTTCCAAATTCTAAATCTTTATAAAACCTATCTTTTATCTCATTTTCACATTCCTTAATTGCTAATAATTCCTTTTTTGTTTCATCATCAAAAATTTCTCCATTACACCACTCTTCATATTTTTTTAAATACTCCATCTCATATCCACCTTTCTAATACATTTAAAAATATTTCAATTATTGCTTTTGTATTACACAATAAAGTTACATATTTTTGACATTATTCTGTATAAAACAATTAAATATTTTATTTTTCTTAAATACTTTTTTACTATAAAACAAAATGCTCCTATTTATATAAATAAAAGCATTTTATACTCTAAAAGTTATTAATTTTTATGAAAGTTTTTATATAACTCTCTTGCAGTTTCAGGACTATCTACTCCCTCTGCATTCTTTACAGGTGCAAATTCTTCTTCTCTTTTTACTCTCATAATTGCCATATCGTTTAAAGACTCAAAAGCGTCAAATAAAAATGCTTCAAATTTATATGCATTTGGCTTTTCTGGAACTACTAGTTCTCCTTTTTCATTAATATATTTAGCTTTCTTAAAAGCACTATGATAAGGTAATTTATTTTTACTAATCTCATCTATCGCCTTCACACTAAATAGATTACATAATATATGTGATTCACCATATATTAATTCACCATTCTCATTTTTTGCCTCTGCCATTTCATTAGTTATCTCTGTATATTCAATTACACTTGGCTTTCCATTTCTTTTACAAAAAACCCCTACTCTCTCTTTTGGTCCTGCTTTAACAACACTTTTGCCTGCTGCTGGAACATTATTTGCAATAGACATTCCTATTAATACAGAATCTACCATATTTGCTAGTACATTATCTACTCCTCCAATAAATGCCCATTCAATTCCTTTTTGTTTCATATCATCTATAACTGCATCTTTTCTCATAGATTCAAAGACTCCTCCATGTCCATCTGCGGCTTCCTTAATTAATCCATTTTCATCAATCATTAGTTTTCCTTTAGTATCACACATTGGTAATTGTCCCTGCTTAAAAAACATCACTTTATTTTTATCATATCCAAAGTAATTATTTTCTTCAAAAAACTCTACAGTTTGTCTATTATTTTCTTCACTTGTCATAATATACCATTGTACATATGTTCCATAATCTTCTTTAGCCTTTTTTAGAGTATCACATAAAATCTCAAATATAGATTTATGTGAATCCAAACCTAAATCATATGTTCCCTTTGGACCTTTATGTCCAAGTCTTGTTCCTTGACCTCCAGCCATTGTAACAACTGCAAATTTATCATTTTTTATTATATCTGTTCCTATAGTATTAAACTTTTTAAAATCTTCATTACTTATTTTATCTTTTTCTAAATAATTAATTGGTTCTATTTTTGAATTTCCAAATTCAACTTCATGCTTAGTATTTTCATATAAACTACCTATTTGCTCAAAATCAATATTCAAAATTTGATTAATTAATTTATTTTGTTTTTCTTCTGATAATTTATCATAAAAATTTAAAATATGCTCTTGATTATACTTTTCTAGAATTCCCTTTGCTTTTAAAAATTCATCATTCATATATATACTCCTTTCATATTGCTATGATATAAAATAGGCTTTTATGCCAATATGTTATTATATATTATAATAATATTTTTTATAAGTCAAATATTTTTTGTAATATTAAAATATATGAAAATTTTATACTTATAGTTTTTGAGTATGATTTAGAACAATAGCAGGCTGAATTATATTTCATACTTAATTGCCCCTCTTACAGCCCACGTTTAATTGTTTGTGCACCAATTTTCGTAAAAAATTGTGTGCAATTATTTTATATAATAGGAAATCCTCTATTAGTTAAATTTTACTCTAAACTCGAACTTTCCTATTATATAAAATAATATAGACCAGTAAATATAATAATTTTAAACTTATATTTACTAGTCTATATTTAGATATACTAAAAATAGTAATATATTATAAATAAATTACCTTTTATTTACTTTAAACTGTCTTTTTTATTTCATACTCTCCTGATGTATTTAATATACCATCATGCATTTTTATAATATCATACATTTTTTCATCATCTTTACCAATTTCGTAACAATCAACAATTTTAATAAATTTTCTTTGCACTCCTTTTTCTTTAATACAATTAAATAACTTTTCATTTGTATTTTCTATATAATCTTTATTACCATTTATAATAAATAAATTTTGCTTTTTATCATCTAGATTATTTTGTATATATTTTTCTATATTATTATTATTATCATTCCAATTTATATTTAATATTTCATCTTCGTTTTTTAAATTAAGTCTTCCTATTAATGTTTCTATATTATTTTTCATATCTTTTTCTAAAATAGTGGTAATTTTAACGCCTTCATTAATTTCTCTGTTTATATAAGGTAATAGCATTACTGCCAAATGCCAATCACTTACATAAAAATTACAAAATTTCTTAATGTTATCATTCGTATACCCCATATTTCAAGCCTCCTAGCCTTTTATTATATGGTAAATATTACCATTTTTACATTAACATGTCAATAATATTACAAATAAATCGTACGAGTTATTTCGACATGAATTATTTTTTCCTTTTATGTATATTTTTATTAATTTAGTAAATAATTCTATTAAAATAATATTTTTAGAATTGGAGGATTTAATTTGAAAAAAAATATAATAAATAAACTAAAACATACTTTAGTAATTATTTCTTTATTATTTATATACACATTAGTATGTGCATCATCATATGCAAATATAGTATCAAAAGATTTATCTGAAAGTGTATTTAGGCTTCATGTAATTGCAAATAGTGATAAACCAGATGACCAATCTCTAAAATTTAAAGTTCGTGATAATGTGTTATCTTATATGAATAATTTATGCTTAAATACAAAAACAAAAGAAGAAGCAATAAGAATAGCTAAAAATCATCAAGATGAATTTAATAAAATAGCTAAACAAACTATAATAGATAATGGTTATAATTATGATGTTAATATAAAAATTGGTATTTTTGATTTTCCAACTAAACAATATGGAGATATATCATTTCCAGCTGGTAGCTATGATGCCTTAAGAATAGAAATTGGTGAAGCAAAAGGACAAAATTGGTGGTGTGTAATGTTCCCTCCTTTATGCTTTGTTGATATGACATCTGGAGTTGTTCCTGATGAATCAAAAAAAACATTAGAGAGTTCTCTAGCATCTGAAGAAGAATATATCCTTATAAACGATAATAAATCTAATGATATACAATTTAAGTTTAAATTAGTAGAATTGTTTCAAAATGTAAAAATAAAAACTGCACAAAATTAAGTTCAAGAATAAAATCAAATACAGTCTTTGATTTTATTTTTGTTATATTATTTGTTACATATTAATTTTTAACATATAAGTCCTTTTTATTATAAATTAATTTTTACTATTAAGTATAAAAATTAAATATATTTTTTTATATTTATTTAATAATTTAATATATTTATCACCTTAATATATATATAAACTTTATTAATTAACTTTTCTAATATTTATATTCCCTTCTTTATATTTACTATTGGTATAAATTACCAATAGTGTTTGTTATTATAAAAGTCAATATTTACATATTAAATAAATTATAAAATTAATGTTGTAAAACGATAATATTTATGTTATAAATTAAAAGAATTAACATTATAAATTGGATTTTTGGGGGTTAAAACTTTGGAAAAGTTAGTAATAAAAGGAAATACTCATTTAAAAGGTGATGTAATAATAAGTGGAGCAAAAAATGCAGCAGTAGCAATACTACCTGCTACTTTATTAATAAATGGAATTTGTACAATAGATAATTTACCTAATATAAGTGATGTAAAAATATCTTGTCAAATATTAGAAGAGCTTGGTGCTAAAATAGAATGGAAAACCGAAAATGAAATCACTATAGATACAAGAAATATTTGTTGTTCTAACGCACCTTTAGAAATGACAAGTAAATTTAGAGCTTCTTATTATTTAATAGGTTCATTACTTGGAAGATGTAAAGATGCAGTAGTTGGTCTTCCTGGAGGATGTAACTTAGGTGCAAGGCCAATAGACCAACATATAAAAGGATTCGAGGCTTTAGGAGCTGTTGTTGATGTTAATAAAGGAAAAATTTCAGCATCTGCTAAAAAATTAGTTGGAACATCTATATATATGGATATTGTTTCTGTTGGTGCAACAATTAATATTATGCTTGCAAGTGTACTTGCAGAAGGCACAACTATTATAGATAATGCTGCTAAAGAACCTCATATTGTTGATGTTGCAAATTTTTTAAATACAATGGGAGCAGATATTAGAGGTGCTGGTACTGATGTTATTAAAATTAATGGTGTAAAAGAATTAACAGGTAACTCTTCTTACAGTATAGTACCAGACCAGATAGAAGCAGGTACATTTATGTTTGCAGCAGTTGCTTCTAAAGGTGACATAACAATAAGAAACTGTATAACAAAACATTTAGAATCTATTACTGCTAAAATTATAGAAATGGGTGCTAATGTTGATGCAAATGGTGATAAATTGAGAGTATGGACAAATAAACGACCAAATAAGGCAACAATAAAAACATTACCTTATCCTGGTTTTCCTACAGACCTTCAGCCACAAGCAGGAATATGCTTAGCAGTTGCAAATGGAACAAGTATTATAAATGAAAGCATTTGGGAATCTAGATTTCAATATACAGCAGAACTAAATAAAATGGGTGCTAAAATTACTCCTCAGGGAAAATCCGCTGTATTTGAAGGTGTAGAATCACTTTCAGCAGCACCTGTATATGCAACTGATTTAAGAGCAGGTGCAGCACTTATTATAGCAGGAATTATTGCAGACGGCGAAACTGAGTTATATAATTTAAATCATATTGACCGTGGATATGAGAATATAGAAGAAAAATTTAGAAAACTTGGTGCTGATATAAAAAGAGTAACTTATGATGATAGCAAAGGATGAAAAAAATGTTTAAATTTTGTAGTTTATATAGTGGTAGCACAGGAAATAGTTTATTTATAGAAAGTAGTAATACAAAAATTTTAGTAGATGCTGGTGAAAGTTGCAAAAAAATTGTACAGTCTTTATCTAATATTGATATTTCAATTGATTCTATTGATGGAATTATTGTAACACATGAACATATTGATCATGTCAAAGGTCTTGGTACTATTTCAAAAAAATTCAACATTCCAGTATATGCTAATATTGAAACTTGGGATGCAATGCCATTACAAAAAGATAAAATTGATATTACAAATATTCGTACATTCAATGTAAAAGAAACATTTGAAATAGGAGATTTAAAAATTAATCCATTTAGTATTCCTCATGATGCGGCCAATCCCTGTGGATTTAATATATATTATAACAATAACAAAATAAGTATCGCTACAGACCTTGGACACATGAATTCAGAAATATTAAATAATTTAGAAAATAGCTCTTTTATATTGCTTGAGTCTAATTATGATTCAAATATACTTAAATGTTCTCCATATCCTTATCATTTAAAACAGCGAATATCTGGACCAAATGGACACTTATCTAATGATATGGCAGGAAAAACCATTAGTCATCTCATTAATACAGGACTAAAGCAAGTAATGCTTGGGCATTTAAGTAAGGAAAATAACTTTCCAGAGCTTGCATACAAAACTGTGGTAGAACGCTTAATTGAAAATAATTATGATGAATCTTCAATTAGATTGAGTGTTGCCCAACGTTTTACTCAGACACCTTTAATTGATATAATTTAGGAGATTAAAATATGTTACATATTAATATTATTTGTATTGGTAAAATAAAAGAACCCTTTTTTAAAGATGCTATTAAAGAATATAGTAAAAGATTAACAAAATATTGTAACCTTAAAATAATAGAATTATCTGATGAAAAAGTTCCTTTAAAGATAAATGATAAAATTACATCATCCATAAAAGAAAAAGAATCTAATAATATGATTTCTAATTTACCAAAAGATAGTTATATAATTTGTTTAGACCTAAACGGAAAAAGTTATTCTTCTGAAGAATTTGCAAATCATATAAGTGATATATCTATTAATATAAAAAGTAATATTACATTTATTATAGGAGGTACATTAGGAATTAGTTCTAAACTATTACAAATATGTGACGAAAAAATTTGTTTTTCTAAAATGACTTTTCCTCACCAGCTAATTAGAATATTTCTTTTAGAACAAATTTTTAGATCTTTTAAAATATTGAATGGTGAAACATACCATAGATAATTTATATATATAATATTGTAGAGGAAGAATTATTAAATATTTTAACTTCGGGGGCACGAAAGAGATATTATACTCTCCTCTACAAAATTAATAACAATATTATTTAATTTTTTTGAGAAATTTAGATATAATTTTTATAATAATTTTTTTTATGATAAAATACATAGAAAAAAATAATAAGAATTTAAAAAACATATTTGACTTCCTTAGAAAAAATTATAAATACATATTACAATCTCTTTTTAAGAAAGTCAAGAAAAACTTCACGACAAAAATCTCCAAATTAATACAGATGCAATCATTCCAATTATATCTGCAGTTAATGCTGCCCAAAGTACAAATCTTATTTTTTTTATCTTTATACAACTTGTGTATATTGCAATAGTATAGAAAGTTGTCTCTGTTGACCCCATAATTGTAGATGCAATTAATCCGTATTTTACTATCTACGCCATAATTATTCATTATATCTGTTGCTATAGCCATAGATGCACTGCCAGAAATTGGCCTTAATAACGCAAGTGGCATTACTTCACTTGGTATCTTTAACAAATTTGTAACAGGTTCAATAAAATTTATAATTAATGTTAATATACCAGAACTCCTTAATGCTCCTATTGCAACAAATAACCCAAGTAATGTAGGGAATATGTTAAAAACTATTTGCGTTCCTTCTTTAGCTCCATCAATAAAAATATCATATACTTTCTTTTTTTCAGAAACTCCTATCAGAACAATAATTAATATTACTACTGGAATTGCTGCACTAGATATATAATTAATTATATTCAAATCTTATCACTCCTATTAAAATCTCTTAATTAATCTTTTAGTTACAAAAACTGCTGTTATAGCTGCTAATATTGTAACTATCCATACAGGAACTATAACAGAACTTGGATTTTCCGACTCAAGTGATGTTCTTATTGCAATAACAGTTGTTGGAATTAACTGTAATGATGCTGTATTTAATACAATAAACATAATCATAGAATTAGATAATGTATCTTTTTTTATATTATCTTTTTGTAACTCATTCATTGCTCTAATCCCAAGTGGAGTTGCAGCATTTCCAAGTCCTAAAATATTTGCAATAATATTCATTGATATTTCATTTTTTGCTGGACTATCTCTTTTTAATTCTGGAAATAAAAATCTCATAACAGGATTTAATATTTTCGTCAATTTATTCATAAGACTTGTTTCTTGAACAATTTTCATTATTCCATTCCAAAGACACATTGTTCCCAAAAAAGTAATAGATAATTCAACAGCACTACCTGCAGAATCAAAAATAGATTTGTTCACTTCCTCAACATTTCCTACAAATATTGCATATGCAAAAGATATAATAATGAAAATTGGCCATATGATATTTAGCATCTCTCATCAATCCTCTCATTTTTTAAATAATATTCTTATATCTACTACATTATTCCTTGTACTTATTAAATTTAATAAATAATGCACAATAGAAATTTTAATATACTTAAATTAACTTAATTATATAAGCCATATCATTAAATTTATTCATATATATCTATGGCATTTAATTCCAGAAAAAGTAAAATTTTTTTGTTTCTTATTGCCTTTTTATAACCATTGTGATATAATATGAATATAAAAATTTGTCGAAAATTGTAGTTTTAAGGAGGTTATGACATGAAGTCAACAGGAATAGTTAGAAGAGTAGATGAATTAGGTAGAGTTGTTATTCCTATCGAATTAAGAAATAAATTTAATATTTCAGAAAAAGACCCTATAGAAATATATGTAGATGGTTCTTCAATTATATTAAAGAAATACGAACAAAATTGTATATTCTGCGGAAATACAAAGAAATTAGTAGATTATAAAGGTAAATTAATTTGTAATAAATGTGCTAAACAATTATCTGATTTAAACTCTAAAGAATAAAAAAGAAATGGAATGATAATATAACATCATTCCATTTTTACTTTTTAAAATTATATAAATTGTTTATATATTTCATTTTTATTAACACATTTATCTTTTGCTATTTTTTTTATTATTTCCTTTTTTTCAAGACCTTGTTTTTCATATAGCGTATATAATTCATCTATACTTAATTCATCTATTAGGCATTTATCTTTTATCTCTATAGGCTCTATTATAATTATAAATTCGCCTTTTACACTTTCAATATTATCAATAATTTCTTTTATTTTTCCTCTTATAAAATCCTCATGTATTTTTGTAATCTCCTTTGCTAAAACAATATTTACATTACCTAAATATTTTAATATATCTTTAAGTGTATTTAATAACTTGTGTGGTGCTTCATATAGAATAATTGTATTTTTTTCTTTAATCAATTCATCAAATTTGGCTTTTCTATTTTTTTTATTAATAGGTAAAAAACCATAAAAAGAAAATTGCTTTGTATCAAGCCCCGAAACAATTAATGCATTTATTAATGCACATGCACCTGGTATTGGTATTATTTTTATATCATTCTCAATTGCCTTTTTTACAACTTCTTCTCCTGGATCAGAAATAGCAGGTGTTCCAGCATCTGTCACTAAAGCTATATTTTTTCCTTCTAATAATCTATCAATTAAAACATTAGTTTTTACTTCCTCATTATGCCTATGATAACTAATTAATGGCTTTTTTATTTCTAAATGATTTAATAATTTTAAAGTATGTCTTGTATCCTCAGCAGCTATAATGTCTACATCTTTTAAAACTTTTATAGCTCTTAATGTAATATCTTCTAAATTCCCAATTGGTGTTGCAACTAAATATAAATTTCCACTCATTTTACTCTCCTCATATAAATTAAAATTAGTTTTATATAAACTACAAAAAATTACTATATCATAAACTTTTTAATATATCCATTGTTCATTATATAATATTTTTATTTTTTGTTATAGATTTCCAATATTTCATTTGTATATGAACCATCAGCATTATAAACATATAATGGTTCCATAACTCTCAAAAATGGTTTTGCATTTTTTGTAGCCTTTATTAAAAGCATATTTGGCGCTTTATCTTTATTGGGATGAACAAATCTTAGTTCTTTAGGCTCTAATTTATATCTTCTCAAAGCTTCTATTATATCAGCTAATCTGTCTGGTCTATGTACCATATAAAACTCGCCATTACTCTTTAACATTTTACTACTAATATTGATAAAATCGTCTAAACTAGCTTCGACCTCATGTCTTGAAATTAATTTTTTCTTATTTTCATTTAATCTTCCTGTCTGAATCTTTTTATATGGCGGATTAGTTACAATAACATCAAAATAATTACATTCTAATATCTGCCCTATATCTTTTATATTACAATTTATTATTTTAAATCTATTTTCTAATTTATTTAATTCTATACTCCTTTTTGCCATTTCAAAAACTTCTTTTTGTATCTCAATACCAATTATCTCAGATAAGCTTGTTTTTGCACATAATAAAATAGAAATAATACCTGTTCCGTGTTCCCAAGTCTATAACTTTACTTCCCCTTTTTATTTTCTTAGCAAAGTCAGATAATAAAACACTATCTATCCCATAACAAAATCCATCTTTATTTTGTATTATTCTGTAATCACCTATTTCTAAATCGTCAATCCTTTCATTTTCTTTTAATTCCATCTGTAACTTCCTTTAACATTTTTGCATATTATATCATATATTAAATTAGTTAACAATAAAAGAAGGTGTAAATATATGGATAAAAAAGAATATAATCCTCAAAAAAATACTACTAAAAAAATAAACTTCTCACAAAAAAAAGAGAACACTATAAATTCTCTTTTTGAAATTGAACATTTTTTATGTAATGTTAAACATACATTAAAATATATTAATTTGTATAAATTCTTAAAATAATTAATCCTCTTTTGTAAATACTTTATTGAATTTTATCTGTTCATCTTTAAAAGCCTTATTTTCTTCATTATCTATCATTATTTTTATACCATTGACTTCTGTTAACTCTGTTAATGTATTTACAATTGAATATATAGTATTTTTTTCGTTTTCTAAACCTCCTTGATGATTTTCTATAAACTCCTTTGAAAAATCTATGCATAATACATCTGAATTTAATTCTATTTTATTTATAGTCACATTATCAGGAATAACAGTTTTTAAACTTGTATTTTTAGGCTCTTCCATTAATAACTCCAGTAGCATTTTATATGGCTCATTAATTAATAATTTTACGTCAACTAATCTTGCTTCTGGCATTAGCTTTTTCGTTTCTTTGTTTTCATAATATAATGAGACCATAGTTTTTCTTAATTGTTCATCAGATATTTCTTCTTGTGGCAATATTTCAATTATTTCTTCTTTCTTACCTCTTATAGAAAATATACATACCAATCCTAGTATTAACACACATAAAATAATCACAATAATTATCACTCTTTTTTTATTTTTCATATAATCTCCTCCAACTTTTTTATTTAATAATATTATAGACAAGTCTATTTTAGAACAAATAAATTAATATATCTAATTTATACAAAAACTATTACATTCATATATATCTTTAATATATAGGTTTAATAGTAATAAAATCTCAATTTTTCCATAATTTAAGCACTTTAAAAGTTTGACAAAATGTTGATTTACATATAAAATTATAGTTGATTTATAATCTAAAAAAAGGAGACCTTAATATGAACAAAATATTACATGTAGGACTAGATGTTGGTTCTACAACAGTAAAAATAATTGTAATGGATGAAAATTTGAATATTATATATAGAGATTATAAGAGACATTTCTCAGATACGAAAAATACTATCTGTAATGTACTTGAGAATTTAATAATATCATATCCAGAAAACACATTTACAATTGCATTAACAGGTTCTGGAGCAATGTCTGCTGCTAATTTCTTAAACCTACCATTTATACAAGAAGTTGTTTCTTGTAAAAGGGCAGTTGAGAAATATATACCTAAAACAGATGTAGTTATAGAACTTGGTGGTGAAGATGCAAAAATTATATACTTTGATAATTCTATTGAGCAACGTATGAATGGAACATGTGCTGGTGGTACTGGTGCATTTATAGACCAAATGGCTTCACTTTTACACACAGATGCTTCTGGTCTTAACGAATTAGCTAAAAATCATAAAATGACTTATCCAATCGCTTCACGTTGTCGGAGTATTTGCAAAAACAGACATACAACCATTATTAAATGAAGGAGCAGCAAAAGAAGATATTGCAGTTTCTATTTTCCAAGCAGTTGTTAATCAAACAATAAGTGGACTTGCATGTGGTAGACCGATCCGTGGAAATGTTGCCTTTTTAGGTGGACCGCTAAACTATTTATCTGAATTACGTAATCGATTTATACAAACTTTGAATCTTACTAATGATGAAATAATTATTCCAGAAGAAGCTCATTTATTAGTTGCAAAAGGTGCTGCTCTTGATTCGTTAAATCAATCACCTATTTCTATAGAAAAATTAAAAAGTAAAATCGAAGTTTTACGTATATCACATGATGATACAACTAAACCATTAAAACCATTATTTTCTATAGACGTTGATTATAAAGAATTTAAAGAACGACATAATAAGCACTGTGTTCCCAAAAAACATTTAAAAGATTTTAAAGGAGATTGTTTTATTGGTATTGATGCTGGTTCTACAACAACCAAATTAGTAGTAATAGATTCTGAGCGGAACTTTATTATATTCTTTATATGGAAGTAATGAAGGCAATCCATTAAATAGTGTTATAAATATGTTAAAGAAATTATATTCATTAATACCTGATACAGCCAAAATACGTTATAGTGGTGTTACTGGATATGGAGAAAAATTAATACAAACTGCACTAAATGTTGATTTAAATGAAATAGAAACAATAGCACATTATACAGCTGCTAAAAAGTTCACTCCAAATGTTACAAGTATAGTAGACATTGGTGGACAAGATATGAAATACATTAAAATGAAAAATGGAGCTATAGATAATATATTATTAAATGAAGCATGTTCTTCAGGTTGTGGCTCTTTTATAGAAACCTTTGCTAAAAGTCTAAATATTTCTATAGAGGACTTTGTAAAATCAGCTATAGATTCTAGAAAACCTGTAGACCTAGGCTCTAGATGTACAGTATTTATGAATTCAAAAATTAAACAGGCTCAAAAAGAAGGATATTCAGTTGGAGATATATCTGCTGGTCTTTCATATTCTGTAATAAAAAATGCTATACAAAAAGTAATGAAAGTAAGAGATACAGAAACACTTGGAGATTATATTGTTGTTCAAGGTGGTACTTTTTATAATGACGCTGTGCTTCGTGCATTTGAATTAATTGTAGGAAAAAATGTTATAAGACCTGATATTTCAGGACTTATGGGAGCTTATGGAGTTGCTCTACTAGCCAAAGAACAATATGAATCAAATCTTGATATGGAATATATGTCTACAATCTCCAAACTAGAAGATTTAGACAATTTACAAATAACTACATCTCATGTTCGTTGTAATGGATGCGAAAATCATTGTTTATTAACAATAAATAAATTCAATAATGGAAGTAAATTTGTATCTGGAAACCGTTGCGAAAAAGGCGCAGGAAATATCACAGCTAATACAGATTTACCAAATCTAATAAAATATAAATATGATAGACTTTTTAGTTATGAACCTCTATCTATAGACAAGGCTAATCGTGGAACAATCGGTATCCCTAGAGTTTTAAATATGTATGAAGATTATCCTTTTTGGTTTACATTTTTAACTAATTTAGGTTTTAGAGTAATACTATCTGAAAATAGTAATAGAAGTACATATGAAAAAGGTATAGAATCAATGCCATCTGAATCAGTTTGTTTCCCAGCTAAACTCTCTCATGGTCACATTATGAGCTTAATAGACTCTGGAATAAAAACAATATTTTATCCATGTATACCTTACTCAAGAAAAGAATATCAAAAAGCTGACAACCATTATAATTGTCCTATTGTTATTTCTTATTCAGAAGTACTAAAAAACAATGTAGAAGAACTAAAAGATAAGCATATAAAATTTATTAATCCATTCTTACCTTTTGATAGCAAAAAATTATCACAAGCAATTTTAGACTTACCAGAATTTAATGAATATAATTTTACTAAAAAAGAATTATTAATTGCTGCAAAAAAAGCTGAAGAAGAATATCAAAGATTTAAAAATGACATTAGAAAAAAAGGTGAGGAAACTTTACAATATATTAATGAAAATAAATTACATGGTATAGTATTAGCAGGACGTCCTTATCATACAGATCCTGAAGTAAATCATGGAATTGATACATTAATTACTTCATTAGGATTATGTGTACTAACAGAAGATAGCATTTCACATTTAACAGAAGCCAAAAGACCTTTACGAGTTGTTGACCAATGGGCATTTCATGCAAGATTATATGCATCTGCAGACTTTGTTGGAAAACATGATAATTTAGAATTAGTACAACTTAATTCTTTTGGTTGTGGTGTAGATGCAGTAACTACAGATCAAGTTGAAGAGATATTATCTAGCTTTGGAAAGATGTATACATTAATAAAAATAGATGAAATAAATAATTTAGGAGCAGTAAGAATTCGTATTCGTTCTTTACTTGCTAGTATGAAGAAAAGAGAATCTCTAAATTTAATAGAAAAGACTGCTGGAAAATATGAATGTAATAAAGTCTTATTTACTAAAGATATGAAAAAAGACTATACAATTTTAATACCACAAATGGCTCCTATACATTTTGAATTATTAGAATCTGCTGTGAAATCTTCTGGATATAAAGTAGAACTTCTAAGTAAGTGTACAGACCATACAGTTGAAACTGGCCTAAAATATGTAAATAATGATGCATGTTACCCTTCTATATTAACAACTGGTCAATTTATTGAAGCACTTCAATCTGGAAAATATGATATTAATAAAACAGCTCTAATAATGTCACAAACTGGTGGTGGCTGTAGAGCAACAAATTATATTGGATTTATAAGAAAAGCATTAAAAGATGCTGGATTTGAAAACGTACCTGTTATTTCTTTCAATGTTGTAGGAATGGAAAAGATGCCTGGATTTAAAATAACACTACCTTTAGTAGAAAGGCTACTAAAAATGGTTGTTTATGCAGATTTACTACAAAAACTATTAACTAAAAATAAAGCCTATGAAGTAAATAAGGGAGAAACAGAAAAGTTATATAATGAATGGATGAATAAATGTAAACATTTATTAGAAAAATCCTCTTTAAAACAATTTAAACAAAGCATCTATGATATGGTAAACGACTTTGAAAAAATTGAATTAGATACATCTATAAAAAAACCTAAAGTTGGAATTGTTGGCGAGGTATTAATAAAATACCATCCTTTTGGCAATAACTTTGTTGTAAGCAAATTAGAAGAAGAAGGTGCAGAAGTAATATTGCCTGACTTTATGGGATTTGTTAAATTTATTGCTACACATAAAATCACCTTTAATCAACTTATAAAAACTGATAAAATAAAAGCAAAATTGTTTAAAACTGCAATAAAACTAATTGATATTTTAGAAAAAGATTCTATTATAGCCTTATCTAACTCAAAAAAAGGATATTTATTACCATGTAATATTTGGGAGCTAGAAGATAAAGTAAAAGATATTTTATCTATAGGAAATCAGACAGGTGAGGGATGGTTTTTAACTGCAGAAATGATAGAATATATAGAAAATGGTATTCCAAATATAGTCTGTGTACAGCCATTTGCATGTTTACCAAATCATGTAGTTGGAAAAGGAGTTATAAAAACAATTAGAAATAAATATCCAGATGCAAATATATCTCCTATTGATTATGATCCTGGTGCAAGTGAAGCAAATCAAACAAATAGATTAAAACTTTTAATAACTGTTGCCAAAGATAACTTAAGTCATCATGAAAAAGAGAAAAAAAAGGTATTGGAGGAAAACACAATAGATAAAACATCAAATAATCAACTTATAAAAAAATAATTATTAAAAAAAATAGCAAGTACATGCTATTTTTTTTAGTCTTTGTAAAATTAATTTTTATGCTATAATGAAATCATAAAATGTTCTGACTGAAAATTATACATTATCTCGAAAAAACTAAACTAATATTTCTATATTAATATTTTATAATTATTATTAAAATGATTTAAATAAAATATTATAATATATTTATATTTAAATCATTTTACAATATATCTAATTATATTTTCTATTAAAACTTTAATATATTCCATATGTCATTTTATTAATGAATTTTCTAAATATCTTATTTTTCAATTATTTATGTTAATCTATTATATATTTATCATGTTTATAATTTGTACTCTTAATTATCTTAAATTATATTATGTACATATTAAAATTTTAATTATATTCATTTTTTTATTACATCTCAAATTATTTTTCACATTTATTAATCAATTTACTATTTATATAAAACTATTTTATCTAATATATATTTATTGCATAACTGATTTTTATTATACATTTTATTTTTTATCACTTTATTTTCTATTAAAATATCACTATTTAATTTATTATTTTTATAAATTAATACTTTTCATAAATATAATTTTGTTATTAAAAAATACTTTATTTATACAGTTAATCTATTTATATAGCTTATTTAATTATATTCTTTACCTATATCAATTCCTAATTATTATTTTCAACTATTTAAATATTTCTTTTCTTATTTATTATTATCAATTTATATTACTATATAATTTATATTTTCGTTTATATATTTAATATTTTATTATTTTTATGTTATAATATTAATTTTCCTTTATTACATATTAAAATATTTTCATTATTTATCATTTTTTAATTGTTCTCTTAAGTTAACTAGCTATATTATTTATGTATCCTATTTTTATTTTTCCACTGAATCACTTTTTTAATTTATTATTTATTTAAATAATCTTTATATTTTATTTAAGTTAATTTTTATTAATTATATTATTATATTCTAAAATTTCTTTCAAATTAACATTATTTATGATTGTTTTAATTTATTCTCTTAATTAACAATTTTTTATAATTTATGTGTCCTCTTTTTATTGAACTACTTTTTTATTTATTTAATCGTTTATTTAAATATTTTTTATATCTAAATTTGATTTTTATTAATTACCTTATTATTTTTTTAAATATTTTTCGAATTTATTTATTATTTCTATTAATCTATTCTCTTAATTAATAAATCCTTATTATTTATGTATCCTTTTTTATTTTCTCATTGAATTACTTTTTTAATTATTTATAGTCTTTTTATATTTAATTTTATTTACTCTTTTTTATTAATTTATACCCCTAATTGAAGGTATTTTTTATTTAATAAATTTACTTCTAATGAATTTATTATATAATTAATTATATTTATTTTTTTAAATATTCTACTATTTAATAACTGTTTCAAAATATTATAAATAATTATTTTTTATTTTAATACTCCATTTTGTAAATTATCCTTTATATACTTTTTCCCATATTTATATCCCTGTTCATAAAGATAATCTATTTTTTTATAGTCTAATAAAGATACATCAATAGTATTAATATTAATTAAACAATCTGCTCCTTCCAATTCATATACTGATAGCTCATGACATAATATATCTAAAGCATTATCTATAACATCAATTATATTTCTTTCTTCCTTATTTTTTATATCTTTCGAAAATACTACACTAATAACTTTATCTACACCTATTTCCTTTAACTCTTTCCATGGAATATTTTCTCTAATGCCTCCATCTATTAATTCTGTAGTATTATATTTATATGGTGAAAAAACACCAGGATAACTGCAACTTGCTCTAACGGCTTTCCATATTTCTATATTATTAATATATTTAATTTTATCTGAATAATTTCTATTATCATTTTGTAGAGATGAAAAAATATATATTTCACCATTATTCAAATCTACACTTGGTATTAACAGACATTTTTTTATTTCTGAAATATTTTGTATATTTTTTTCTTTACATGTTCTTTCCATTATTTTTTCTAATTTTCTTCCACTATTTAAACCATCAATAATAAATTTATTTTTTATAAAAATATTCATAATACTTTTTAATATATTTCTTAAATCAAAAAGCTTAATCTGTTTACAATACTTTTTAAATATATTGTAAATTTCATCAGAAGAATATCCTATAGAATATAATGATGCAACTATACTTCCTGAAGAAGTTCCAGATATATAATCAAACTCTATCTTCTCTTCTTCAAAAGCTTTTATAACTCCAATATGTGCTGCACCTTTAACTCCTCCACCGTGATAAACATAATCCTAATTTCATAAATCTCACCTACATTATTAACGTTTATTATTAATAAAGTATATGTATGATATATATATATGGTTCATTTTTTATAAATAATAATATATAATAACTTAATTTTTTGCTTAAAACTATTATTTAGTATCTTGTAAATTTATAAATCATTTATTAAAGTTTAATTATAACAAGTTAGTAGTTTTGTATTTTTTATTATAAAATAAACTAATAATAAGGTAGTATATATGAGTGTAAGGAAATTAAATAATAAATATGCAAATGTAATATCTGAATATGTAGAAAAATATAGAAAACAGCATGGTTTATCTAAATCAGATTTATGTAGAGAACTTTCACCACTTGGAATAAATATGTATAATAATTATATTTATACAATTGAACATAACAAGAAAAGTGTAAAAGACTTTGAACTGTATGCACTTGCTAAAGTTCTAAATGTAACCCTTGATGATTTACTTAATAAAAATAGATTTAAAGTTTAATTATTATAGTTAATTTTATATACTAAAATATAATTTTTTTATAATAATCCACAATTTATATTCTTAGTGTTAATAAAACTGTCTTAAATCGCTTAAAACATTGATTACCTTAATTAAATAATTAGTACATTAAATAATTGATGTTCTACTTAAATATTTATTTTAATCTAGCCTTTATTTGTTTTAATTAAGTCTATATCAACAGTTATAGTAAAATACCTCTGAAATATTTTAACTTTTTCAACTTACTATTGTTTCGACCTTAATTTTACCTATTCTAGCTAACTTTTATGCACCTTATTTAAAACCATAAAAAAAGCTGGTGCAAAACTCTTTTCAGGTGTTTTACCCCATCTATTGACATAGAGCAAAATAATTCAAAAATAGCATTAGAGTGAATTTAATATTATATCATTTTTATGCAAATTTCTATAAATAAAAATATTAAATATTTCTATTGACAATTAATAGTTATTCTCCCATTTTTATAGATACTACCAACAAATATTAACTAATACATTCTTCAAACTTTACAGGTATATTATTGTCATATACCCTACTGTATCACCTTTTATTTCAGCCTTATCAAGTATCTCTTGCCAATCGTCTATTTCCCTTAATGCTCTTTTCCTAACAAGCACATCTTTTGCAGTATTATAAATCCACTACATAACTGTATAATGTAATGTTCACTTAATATTTCTGATTTTAAATCATTATACTCATAATCGTTCATATATACTTTATCTGCATATTTTACTTTTGACTCTTTTTGTTCTTGAGTGTGTGTTATTTTATTATTTAAGACAATTTTGCCCATACCTCACCTGTCAAAATTGTCTACACCTCTATGGACATTTTTGTCTATCCCCCCTTGCAAACTATCTCTTATATAAATTCTTCTTTCTAAACTCATTTGTCTTTCATCTCTAATTAATTCTACCTTTATATATCCTAATCTTTCTAAATTACTTAACCAGCTAGTAATTGTTCTAACATCACAATCATATAGTTTAGAAAAATAATTATTTCCTACATAACAATATCCATATACATTTTTTCAGTAGCTTTTAATCTGTTACCATATTGCAAATCAACAGGTATAATAGAGTAAGAATTAGGTGTTATACTATCATTCACATCTTCTATTTTTCTCCTTTCCTGCAAGTATACAAGCATAAAGTATAAGACTTATATTAGCACCTAAAAATAAGCCTATTAATAAGCAAACTATCCACATCTTTATTATTTCTTTCACTTTTTTATTAATTATTTTACAAAAAAAAGCCTCTTTAACATAAACTGTAATAAGACTGATAATATTTTATTTTTTAATTATATTACTATCTATATAAAACAAATTTTACATTCTTTCAAAAAAGCTCAAAAAAAGCACTAGATTTTCTCTAATGCCATATGATTTCATATTATCTTTTCTGTCTTTTTTTCGTCTTCTAAATGTTTTTAAATAGATTCATAACATCTTTATCAAATCAATTTTTGGACAGAAAAAAGTGAACATTCACACATTTTTATATTCTTGGCGGAGAATGAGGGATTTGAACCCTCGCGGCCCTAAGCGAACCCTAACAGTTTAGCAAACTGTCCCCTTCAACCACTTGGGTAATTCTCCTTATATTTTAATACGGAAGTTAAAGTTTTTTAAACCAACCTCCGAAATTATTTGGCGGAGAGGGTGGGATTCGAACCCACGGTAGGCTACAAACCTACGCCAATTTTCAAGACTGGTGCCATAAACCAACTCGACCACCTCTCC
>CAQIBN010000016.1 GCA_948805675.1 uncultured Clostridia bacterium
GTACTACCGCTTTTGGTTTCTCTAAAGGTTTATTGTTTACTTTTCAATGTACTTTTAATCGTTTTTTGTGTTAACGACTTTTTTATTGTACTATATCTTTATAATTTTGTCAATATTTTTTTTAATTTTTTTAAAGTTTTTTTGTCGAATTTTAAGTGCAAAATAATAAACTAGTAATAGAGTTTTTTTCATATCGATGTCTATAATTTTACTAATTTATATAAAAAAATTATATATTTTTTTGTCTAATGTTTAGTACTTAATTATAATAACATGATGTTCATTTAATGTCAATACTTTTTTTAAAGTTTTTTAATTTTTTTATAAGAGTTTTTTATTGACTTGCTACATGTATTATATTATCACTTTTGATTTAAAAAATCAATACTTTTTCTTTGGTAATTTATACCTATTATATCTCTACTAAAATTACATCATCACCTATGCATTTGATGCTTTGCCAATCTATAACTATGTCATTGTTACCTGCAAACATATTTAATATTTTATTATTTCCTGGAACAATTATTGATGTAATTCTTCCTGTCTCTAAATCTGCACATACATCTTGAACAAACCCGAAGCCTTCTTCCATCATTTATATTTATAACTTCTTTGTGTTTAAAATCTAATCCCTTTTGTCCCATACATACCTCCTTCATATTATATAGTATATTATAAAATATAAAAAAGTTGCTAATTTTTAGCAACCTTATTTATATATTCTTTTTATATGATTAATTGCACTCTTTTCAAGTCTTGATACTTGTGCCTGAGATATTCCTATTTCTTCTGCAACTTCCATTTGAGTCCTTCCTTCAAAAAACCTTTTTGAAACAATCATTTTTTCTTTATCATTTAGTTTCTTCATTGCTTCAGCAATTGTTATACTTTCTGCCCAATGTTCATCTGTATTTTTCTTATCACTTACTTGATCCATAATATATAAATTTTCACTACCATCTCCATATACTGGTTCTTGAAGAGAAATTGGCTCTTGTATAGCATCTAAGCTAAAAGCAATCTCTTCTTTATCTATATTTAATTCTTTTGCTATTTGCTCTATAGTTGGCTCTTTTTGTGTTTCCTTAATTATTCTTTCTTTTATAGTAAGTGCTTTGTAAGCCAAATCTCTTATTGACCTACTTACTCTTATTGGATTATTATCTCTTAGATATCTTCTTATTTCTCCTATAATCATTGGAACAGCATACGTACTAAATTGAACATTTTGTGATAAGTCAAAATTATCTATGGCCTTTATCAAGCCTACACACCCAACTTGAAATAAATCATCTAAATTTTCTCCTCTTCCATAAAATCTTTTAATAACACTTAATACTAATCTTAAATTTCCATTTACAAATTCATCTCTTGCTTCATCATCACCATTTTTTATTTTAACTAGTAATTCATTTTTTTCTTTATTTGATAGAACAGGTAGCTTAGCAGTGTTTACTGATGCAATTTCTACTTTCTTTATCAAATAAATACCTCCTTTGGTTTATAATTAATATAATTATTTCCAAAGGAGGTATTTTTATTCACCCCGTTTTGCTCATTATGTCTTTTTTCATTTTTCCTATAATTTTCTTTTCTAATCTAGAAATATAACTTTGTGATATTCCTAACATATCTGCAACTTCTTTTTGTGTTTTTTCTTTTCCACTTATAAAACCAAATCTTAACTCCATTATATTTCTTTCTCTGTTACTTAATTTTTTTATAGCAGACTTTAATAATGTTTTGTCTACCTCTTCCTCTATTCTTCTGGATGTCACATCTGAATCAGTTCCTAAAATATCTGATAATAAAAGTTCATTTCCATCTCCATCTTGATTTAATGGTTCATCTATTGATATTTCACCTTTTATTTTATTGCTCCTTCTTAAATACATTAATATTTCATTTTCTATACATCTGGATGCATATGTTGCTAGTTTTATTTTTTTGTCAGTATTAAAAGTATTTATTGCTTTCATTAATCCTATTGTTCCTATTGATATTAAATCTTCGATTCCAATTCCTGTATTTTCAAATTTTTTAGCTATGTATACAACTAATCTAAGATTTCTCTCAACTAAAGTTTGTCTTACTATATCATCTTCTGAGGACAATTTATTTAATAGTTCTTCTTCTTCTTCCCCGAGAAAGTGGTGGTGGTAAACTCTGACTACCACCTATATAATAAATAGGTAAAGTTTCAATTCCATCTTTATTAACATACTTTACATATAATGTATTAATACTAGACTTTAATATTTGAAGTAAATTCACTATCATTCCTCCTTTCTAATAAATCTAATCCTATTAGTGCTGTATAATTTTCATTTTTAGTAAGGCGTTCGTTATAGATTCCAATAATAGAATTGTTTATAATTATTTCTTCTTCTTCAAAGTTTATTATTACTTTATCTGCTTTTATTCCTAGTAACATACCATTTTGTCTACCTAAAGATGTGAAAGGTATTACTCTAAATTTATGTAAATAACATTCCAGTTGATTTTCTTTATTTTTATCAGAATAATTACCTTGTAATATTTGATTTAAATTATCTAGTATACTTTTAGGCAATATATTTACTAATTTATATTTTTCTACAACTATAACTGGATATCCAGAAATTGGTTCCTTAAGTAGATTTCCACTATCAATTAGAGCTTTTACTGTACAAACTTTTTCATTAATTTCAATATGTATTTTACAATACATATTCTTAGTAGACATCTTTGTTTTTACTAATTTAAATGCAATATGACTTATTATAAATCCAACAATACCTCCAAGTAATGCTATTTTTAGCGGATAGTTTCCTACATAAACACCGTTTCTCATCATTATATTTTCTGGCTTTACAAAATATAAAAGTGCAAAAGCACTTCCACCAAATACAAAAGAAATTAAATAAAACATTATTAATTCTTTAAATAATTTTTTAAAATTATTTGGTAAATATGCTATACAGACCATAATTATTGATAAAAGTATTTTTATTATAAGATTTGAATATAGATTTTCGTTTTGTAAATAAACAAAAACTGCATATATACTACCGAAGTATACTTGAGCTAATGATTAATATTTGTTTACTTTTTATCTTCATAATATATTTAACAGCAAATAAAAGTATATAGTTCATAAAAAAGTTTTCTAAAAATATAATATCTAAATATACAGTCAAATTCAGTGCTCCTTACAATATTATTCTAATATAAAAAGAATAATCTCCTTTTCACTAAAAAATAAAAAATCTACTATTTAATTTTTATGTTGTTACTATTTTAATTTAGCTACATATAATAATGATATAAATTATTATTTTAGATTTTATATATAAATAAATTTTATTTAAACAGATTAAACATTTTTATATGTTTTATAGTTTCTGATTTTTAAAACTTAATATAATATATATATAAATATATATATTTATATTTATAATAATATGTATCATATTCTTTTCACTATATTATTAATAATTAAATAGTAAATGCATTATACAGACTAGTCATGTTTTGCTAGTATATTTTAACTCTTGTATCTTTAAAAATATGTCAGTTCTTGATGCAGAAAAAAAGAAATAATCTACAAATTAAGATTATTTCTTTCCTATTATGATATTTAGTTTTTGCTTTCTTTCTTTTTATTCATAATTGCTATATTTTTTTATTAACAATTGTTATTCTTCATTTTATTTATATTTGTTACTTTAATTACATTTCTAATTATTCATTTTAATTGTTATATTATTTATTCATCCCTTTATTTTTTCTTAAAAATGACGGAATGTCTAAATCATTTGATGAACTAGATGTTTCTTGTGAAGATGGAATTGAGTTTATTTTTTTATCCCATGCTTTGCTAACAATTTCTCCAACAGGAACTGTATTTCCTACTGTTGGTTCTTTTTCAAACCCTGTAGCAATAACTGTTATTACTATATCTTCATCTAAAGTTTCATCTATTACTGCACCAAATATAATATTAGCTTCTGGGTCTACACTTCTTTGAATTAATTCTGCTGCTGTATTTACTTCATGTAATCCTAGACTAGAACCTCCTGTAATATTAATAATTACACCTCTTGCTCCTTCTATTGATGTTTCAAGTAATGGGCTTTGAACAGCTTGTTTTGCTGCGTCTTCTGCTCTATTTTCACCTGATGATCTTCCAATACCCATATGTGCCATACCTGTATTTAGCATAATTGTTTTTACATCTGCAAAATCTAAGTTTACAAGTCCTGGTATTGCAATTAAGTCTGATATACCTTGAACACCTTGTCTTAATACATCATCAGCCATTTTAAATGCTTCAACAATTGAAGTTTTTCTATCAATAACTTGTAATAATTTATCATTTGGAATCACTACTAATGTATCAACTTTTCCTTTAAGACTTTCTATTCCTCTATCAGCTTGAGATAGTCTTTTCTTCCCTTCAAAAGTAAATGGTTTTGTAACAACGCCTATTGTTAATATTCCCATTTCTTTTGCACATGCTGCAACTATTGGTGCAGCACCAGTACCTGTTCCTCCACCCATTCCAGCTGTAACAAATACCATATCAGCACCACGAAGTGCTTCTGTAATTTCTGCTTTACTTTCTTCAGCAGCTTGTGCTCCAATATCTGGATTAGCTCCTGCTCCTAGTCCTCTTGTTATTTTTTCTCCAATTTGAATCTTAGATGCTGCTTTTGATAGTAATAAAGCTTGTCTATCTGTATTTACTGCAACAAATTCTACACCTCTTATTCCTGAATCAACCATTCTGTTAACAGCATTAGTTCCTGCTCCACCTACACCTATTACTTTAATTGTAGCAGTTCCATCTATCATGATTCCACTTTCTTCAACGCTATCCATTATCATAATGTTTCCTCCTATTATATATTTTTTTAAAATTAAAAACGTTTAACTTGAATTTTCTATACAAAATCGCCTTATTCTATCAATTATTGCCTTTTGTATTTTTATAAAATTAATACTATACTTTGATATATTTTAAGTATTATACAATTATTATATCCATAATTATTATGTTTTTTGTTATTTATGAATAGAAAAATTCCTTAACTTTTTCAAGTACTTTTTTTAATATACTTTGTTCTGAACCAGAATCGATATTACTTGAAACATTTTTTGCAAAAGGTCTTGCTGCTATATATCTAACTAATGCATATGCAGTTCTATAGCTTGGTCTTATTGTACTTATTAGTCTTCCTGTTGATATTTTTACTGGTATATTTAAAATAATTTTTCCAGCAACATCACTTTTATTTATATTGCTAATTCCTTGACCTGTTAAAACAACATTATTAATTCTTGGTTTAACACCTTGTGCTGTTATATCTTTATTAACTATTGAAAATATTTCTTCAATTCTTGCTTCTATTATTTCTATAAGTTCTGAACTTTTTATTACCTTACTTTTAGACTCACCTCTGCAAGTATTTAAAATTATCTCATTATCATTATCTATAAAAGACTTCATTGCAAGTCCATATTGCCTTTTTAATTTATCTGCTTCTTCAATTGATATATCTAATACTAATGCTATATCATTAGTAATATTATCACCACCCAAAGGCACTGTACTTGTATATATAAATGAATTTCCTTCAAATACTCCTATATCAGTATTTCCTGCACCAATATCTAAAATCATTATATTATCATTTAATTCATTTGTATCTAATATAAGATTTCTTTCTGCTAATGTTTCTGGCACTAATCCATCTATTTCTAGACTTGCTTTTCTAAAAATATTGCATAATTGTCTAATATAATCTTTATCTCCCAATATTACTTGTGCTTTCATAGTAAAATTACTACTTAAATTTCCTACTGGGTCACTTACTACTTTTCCGTCCTCTAATATGAATTCATCTGCTACTATATCTATTATGCTTTTTCCTTCTGGTATATCTATGTCTTTTGCTTGCATTAATGCAGAAGATATGTCTTTTACTGAAATTCCTGCATATCTATCTCTTGATTCTTTGTTTATACTATTTTGAACAATTGTAACATATTTACCAGGTATAGTTACATAAGATGAATTTATTTTTAATCCAGATTCCATTTCTGCATCCTTAACAACATTTTCAATTGCTATCGATACTGCATCTTCATCTACTATCTTCCCTTTTTTAATAGCGCTACATTTGTGACTAGTACTGCAAATTATCTCGATTTGATTGAAGTTATTGACTTCTCCTACAACAAGACTAACTTTAGATGTACCTATATCAATACCTACTATTATATCACCTATAGCCAAAGTTAACTCCTCCATTTTTTACCGCATTTTAATTCTAGCCTAAGAATATTATATTTCTCCAAAAATGTCAATAGAATCTGTTATATTTTTGTAATATTTTCGTAACAGTTTTGTAACAATGTCGTTTATTGTATATTATTGACATTTTCTATATAATTTTGTCTTTATATTCTTAGCACATTTTTTAAACTTTATCAATACTTTTTTTCTTACTTTTTTTATTTTCTTTCTTTTCTATCAATTTTTCTATATAATATCTTCTTATAAATCCTAAATTATTAAACATTCTACTAACAAATACAAAAATAGCTGCTAAGTAAATATCTACATTTAATTTTTCGCCTAGATATGTTAGAACTATCGCTAAAATTGCATTACCAAAAAAACCTGAAACAAATATTTTCATATCAAAATTCTTTTTAATTATTGATGTTATTCCTCCAAATACAGTATCTAATGCTGCCATAATACCAATAGCTAAATATCCTGAATATGTATATGGAATTATAGGAGCATACATTCCTATGATTGCACCTAATATACATCCAACAACAATTGCAATAATAATCATTTTACTCTTCTCCTTCTCTTATATACTTAAATTTAATCTCTTGTTCTGTCTTATCTATAATAACATTTTTTTGTTTTTCTATTTTTATATCTATACCATATTGATCAGTATAATAATCTATAAATCCATTTTTAGCATTTAGTGTACTATATAAATATGTTTGGTTTCCTATTGCTTTTACTTCATATGGTGATGAAATCCTTTGTCCATTAATTAGAAGCAAATCATTTGTAGCATCTGTAACATCTGTAATAGATAGTATTCTTATACCATTAATAGATATTGCTTCTGCACCTGCATATTTTAATTCATTTACTATTTCTGATAAGTCTGTTGCTAATATCTTTGCATTTTCCTTGTCAGTTAATGTTACTGTAACACCTTCACCTTTTACTGACTTATTGCCCAATAATACATTAGTTTGTTCTAATTCTTTTTCTACTAAATCTGATGAATCTTCATTTTTTTCAATTTGTTTTTCATACTCTAATATCTTTTCATTAGTAGTTTCTAGAGTTTCACTTGCTTTTTCATATTTACTTTTCCATGTTGATATTTCTTTTCTTAGTTCTGTTTCTGTAATAGCTGATTCTGTTTCAAAGTCAGTTTCTTCTACTGCTTTAACTCTCATAAGTATAACAGAAACTAGCAAAATACACATAATAAATATAACAATACATATAGTAATTTTTGTCTTATTCAAATTATTCACCTCTTATGTAATACTTTTTAGATGTTCAAGATTTATTAAACCATTATATTTTTGTATCTGTATATTAGTAGATTTTTCAACTTCTGCTTTTATACCATTACTATTTAATAATTCTATATATCCACCAGGTCTAACTAATGCACCATATAATAGTCTTGTATCTCCTATAGCTTTTATGATAAATGGTGATTCTATTTTCTCTAGATTTACTTTAATTACATTTCCATCACAAAAAATAACAGAATCCCATATTAATCTTTGGTTATTTATACTTATACTTTCAGCTCCAGCATTTTTAAGTTCATTTATAATGTTATCCAAATAGTCTTTTGTACTTTCATCTAATTGCTTTGTTGAAATATTAATTGTAACTCCTTCTCCGTTTACATCTGTTAGTCCTAAAATAGTATTGTATTTTTTTATAGTTTGTTCTTTTGATTTAAAACTCTCATCATTCTTTGTAGCCTTTTGTCTAACTTTTTCTAATTTTCTTTCTATTTTTTCTAAATTAGTTGTGGTTTTATCATATCTATCTTTCCACTTTAAAACTTCAACTCTTAAATTATCATTTGCAATTATCTTTAAAACTGGAGAATTTATGCTTTCTATTGTTCTAATTTGAATTAATATTGCTGATACTATTATTAAACACATTATAGTTAATATTACTGCAATTTTCCTTTTAGACATTTAACCACTCTCCTCTAATCTATTAATTATTACTATATTTAATATCTAAGTTACCATTATACCTATCTATTTTTATATTATTTTGAGTTTCCATTTTTACTGTCATTCCACTATCTGTATAAGTTCGAATATATCCGTCTTTTGAATTAAGTGTATTTGATAGAAAATTCTGCTCCCCAATACACTTTATTATATATGGTGATGATAATTTATGGCCTTCTATTTGAACAATATAATTTACATCAACTATATCTGTCATATTTACAATTCTTATTCCATTAATAGAAATAGCTTCTCCTCCTGCATATTTCAGCTCATTTACTAAATTTAATAAAACTCCTGCTGTAACCCCTTTATCTTCATTATCTTCTAATGTAATAACAACACCATTTCCTTCTACATCTGTTATTCCTATTAGCTTTTCTAATTCATGTAACTCCTTATCTAACATTTTAGTAGTTTCATCATTATTCTGCATAATTGATTCATATTCTGCTATTGTTAGTTTACGATTTGTTAGTTTTTGGTCTATTTCATTATATCTATTTTGCCAAAGTAAGATTTCACTTTTTAGCTCATCCTCATTCATATTTTTTATATCTGTTAAATTAGTTTGCCTTGCTATTTTAAATTGCATAAACATGACACATGTTAAAATAATACACATAAAAAGTACAGTTATACTTACTATTTTTTTATCTTTTTTCAAACTAATTCACCTCTATTCATTATTAGTTGCATAATTAAAATTAATTGTACCATCATATTTATTAATTTCTATATTATCTTTCTTTTGGATTTCTACGATAATTCCTGAATTATTTAATTTAGTAATTGTTTCTGTTAAATTTCCATATAATAATTCTGGAGAACCTATAGCCTTTATTTCAAATGGAGACCCAACTTTTCTATCATTAATTCTTATTACATTTCCAGAGCATACAATAGATGTTCCACTAACTACTCTTTCATTATTAATTGAAATAGCCTCTGCACCAGATATTTTAAGCTTTCTTACTATTTCTCTTAAATTAGCATCATGTACTAAATATGACCTAATATCATCTGTTATACCAATACTCTCATTTGTAATTCCTTGATTATCTTTTAATGTAATTATTACTCCTTCTCCTATTACATTTGTAAGACCTAATGCCATATTATTTTTTTTAAGCTCTAATTCTCGTTTCATAAGTTCAGGTTTATTTTGTATTGCAACCTGTCTAGTAGTTTCAAGTTTTTTTTGTGCTTTATCAAGTTCTACATTTGCATTATCATATTTTTCCTTCCATTTTAATAAATCATCTCTTAAGTTATCATTTGATATAGTTTGTATTCCAATAGAATTAGTACTTTTTATTGTTTTTATCTGAATAACTATTGCAAGTACTAAAACAAAACATATCATTCCAGTTATTAGTGATAACACTTTTTTATTCATTAAAGTCCTCCCTCTATGATATTTTAGTATTTAAACTCTTTCTCTAAAAAAAGGTTCAATTCTTTCTGAATTTAAATTCATATTAACAAAAATATCTCCTGGCAAATCTTTTATTTCATTTAAAATAGTCTTTACCCAAAGTATTCTTTCTTCTAACATAGAACAATTTCCTAAATGAGCTATTTTTTGTTCTCTCTCCATTATTATCTTATAATCATATTCATCTTCAACATCTATTCCAGTTATTTTATCTAATATTTGTTCACTTTGTGAAAATTCAATTATTTTTAATACAACACTTAACTTCTCTAAGTCTTCATTACATAATCTTTTTCCTGGAATAATATTTTCTTCTTCTGTTTTATATCCTTTTATTATTGGTAAATTTATATTTTCATTAGATATTTCTAATATATATCCTTGACTATTTATATATACATATGCATTTCCAAATAATAACATTAGTCTTGCTGTTCTTTCTTTTACTTCTATTTCAAAAACATCTGGCAATAATCTTTTTACTTTTACTTCTTCTATATATGCATTTTCCTTTATTTTGTTTTTTATATCGTTTTTAGAATATTTAAATGTATTATTATTTATTTGTATTGAAGATAAACTGACAATTTGTTCATATGATATTTTATTATTATTTTTTACCTTTATATTTTTTATATTAAATATTGGTGACAATATTATACAAATAATAATACCAATTATAATTAAACCTAGGCTTATCCACTTTAGGATTTTTAAAATAAACCTTCTTCTTTTTATCTGTTTTTCAGAAAGTTTTCTTTGCTTTTTTATTTTATTACTTTTTACATTTGCTTTTCTTGTTTTATTAACATTGTTTTTCGCCATATTATTCTTTTTATTAGAAGTTTTGTCTTTATATAGTCTATTATCAATATTAGGAATTCCTATTATAATTTCATTGTCTAAATCAATTGGCTCACGTTTCGTATTCTGATAACTTTTTTCTATTTGATAATTTGGTCTATGGGCAGATTTACTATCTGCCCTTTTACTTTTATTTCTATCCTTATTTATATTTTTATTTACATTCTTCTTTTTATGTATAATATTCAAAATATTTATTCACCTTCTTCTAAAACTATAGAGGCTCCTAATTTTGTAAGCTTTTCCTCTAATTTTTCATAACCTCTTAAAATATATTCTATATGACTTATTTTAGTTTTACCCTTTGCTGTAAGTCCTGCTAGAACAAGAGCTGCTCCTCCTCTTAAATCTGGACTTTGTACACTTGCACAAGATAATTTCTTTACACCTTTAATTACAGCTGTTTTTCCTTCTATTGTTACTTTAGCTCCCATTCTTTTTAATTCAGTCATGTATTTATACCTATTTTCAAAAATATTTTCCACTATTACAGATGTTCCCTTTGCAATAGTAAGCATAGCTCCAAAAACCTGCTGTAAGTCTGTAGGAAAACCTGGATAAGGCATTGTTTTTATCTCTACTGGCTTTAATCTCCTTGGTGCTTTTATTATTATATCATTTTTTGAAATAGTTATATTACAACCTGCTTCTTGTAATTTATGAATAACTGGAACTAGATGCTCTGAACATACATTTAAAAGCTTAACATTTCCACCTGTTGCTGCAGTTATACAAAGTAAAGTTCCTGCTTCTATTCTATCTGGCATTATTCCATATGATATAGGCTTCAATTTCTTTACACCTGTTATTTTTATCTCATTAGTTCCTGCTCCTTCAACTTTAGCTCCCATTTTATTTAAACAATTTGCTAAATCTACAATTTCTGGTTCCATTGCAGCATTAGTTATTGTTGTAGTGCCTTCTGCATAAACTGATGCTAAGATAATATTTTCTGTTGCCCCAACACTTGGAAAGTCTAAATTAATATCATTTCCTATTATTTTATCACATATGCAGTGTATGAATCCAGATTCTTCTTCTATTTGTATTCCTAATTTTTTAAAGCTACTCAGATGTAAATCTATTGGTCTTGAACCAATATCACAGCCTCCTGGATATGAAAATGTTACTTCTTTAAATCTGCCTAAAATTGCTCCTGCAAGAATTACTGTTGATCTCATTTCTCTCATTAATTCTTCTGGAATCTCCTTTCCAGTCATATTTTTTGAATTGATTTCTATTTTACCACTATTTTTCTTAATCTTGCAACCTAAAAGGCGTAAAATTTTTAAAGTTATTTGAGTATCTCTTATATTTGGAACATTATATAGTTTTGTTATATTACCATTTAATATACATGATGCAATAATTGGAAGTGATGCATTCTTAGAGCCTGACACCTTTACATCTCCTTCTAGTTTTTTTCCTCCTTCAATTATGTATGATTTCATTATATTCACCCTTTCTATTTTAGAATACGATATATATTATGTTTCATTTACGTAAGTGGTGAATATAATGAGTTATATGTTTATTGGGTTGTATATTATTTTTAACTCATTATATAAAACTTTAATTGTTTATATTCAAGTATTTTTAAACAATTATTTTGTTTTCTTTTAGCTCTTTTATTAAACTGTTTGAAAGTTTCAAATTTTTAGTTTTAGTCTTTAAAACCTTAAAGCACTTAAACTTTATCCCATGTTCTATTTACATTTTCCGCTTCCTTTTTCTTTAATGCATCTAATATATTAATATCTAACTTATTACATACACATGATAATACATAAAAAACATCAGCAATTTCACTTTCAATACTTCCATAATTATTTAATTTATTAACATCTACTTTCATATTTGTATAATCTTTTCTTATAGCTTTTGCAAGTTCACCTATTTCTTCTGTTAATAATAACATTGTATCTTGTATAGGTTGATTTTGAAAACCTCTTAATTCATTTACCTGTTTTACGTAATTTTGTACATCACTTAAAGAGTCTTTTTTACTTAATAAATTTAATAATAATTGTTGTTTATTATTGTTATTAACTTCTTTTGTATTTTTTACTTTAGTTATTTCATTTGGAATATTATCTCTAACCAATTTATAATAATTATATTTCATATTATTTTCTCTCCTCACATCTATAATTCTTAGAAAGAATTATAGAACTTTTGTTCTCTTTTGTCAAGTAGAATTACGCATAATATTAATTATTTTTCATATACTATATTTAAGATAATAAATTATTTTTATAAAATTCTATTCTTATTTTATATAGATTGGAGGTAACTTTATGTATCCAGAATACCCTTATTATGGATTTAAAGATGAAAATAAAAGAACACCTATTACATTTCCCAAGCAACATCAATTAGTTCAGCCAGGTATAGAATCTGTAATGAATCCTTTACCTATTTTTGACAATCCAGATTATATTGCAAGTAATAAGTTGAAAGATAAAGTAGTAATAATATCTGGAGGAGATAGTGGAATTGGAAGAGCAATTAGTATTTTATTTGCAAAAGAAGGTGCAAATATTGTAATTCCTTATCTACAAGAAAAAGATGATGCAAATATTACAAAACATCTAGTTGAATCTTATAATAGAAAATGTTTACTTTTAGAGGGTGACTTAAGAGATGAAAATTTTTCTTCATTTATAGTAGATAGAACTATAAATGAATTTGGAAAAATTGATGTTCTTATTAATAATTGTGGTGTTCAATTCCCACAAAATAGCATTTTAGATATAACAGCTGAACAATTAAAAAACACATTTGAAACTAATATCTTTTCTTTTTTTTATTTAACAAAAGCTGTACTACCACACATGCAATCAAACTCTAGTATTATAAATACAACTTCAATTACTTCATTTGAAGGTCATAAAACTTTAATAGATTATTCTAGTACAAAAGGTGCGATAACAGTATTTACTAAATCTCTTGCATTATCACTTGCAGATTATAAAATACGTGTTAATGCAGTTTCACCAGGTCCTATTTGGACTCCACTAATACCTTCTAGCTTTTCAACCGAAGAAGTGGAAGTTTTTGGAACAGATGTACCTTTAAAACGTGCTGGTCAACCATTTGAAGTTGCTCCTGCATATTTATATCTTGCAAGTGATGATTCTCGCTATATAACAGGTCAAATTATTCATGTAAATGGTGGAACAATTGTATAATAGTAAAAGAACAGTTTTAGTATAAATAGTATTTTTTATACTAAACTGTTCTTTTAATCTATTTAGAAAATTAACTTAAGATAATCTTGTAATTCCTACATTTATAATGGTATTATAAATTAATTTTATGAATTTAAAATCTAATTAGTGTATTAATTGTTATTACATTGGTATAACCAATTTATTAATCTTACTTTTAATATAATTTTGTAATTTATCCATAAAAATTTCTGGCTTTATTTCCTTTTTAGCAACCATATCTAATCCTTTTTCCCAACTAGCTGTTAATTTTGGATTTAACATATCTGGCATAGAGTTATATACAACATCAAATATAGTTTCACCTTTGTCTGTTGGTGTAATAATTTGTGTTTTTGTATTAATTTGTATATACTTTATTCTTTCTAACTTTTTTATAATTTCCGCTCTAGTTGCACTAGTTCCAATTCCAGCACCTTTTATTTGTTCTCGTAATTCTTCTTCTTCTATCAGTTTACCAGCATTTTCCATAGCTAAAATCATAGAACCAGAATTGTATCTACTAGGTGGCGTTGTCTCAGATTCTTTTGTTTCAAAATTTATTACATCAATATTTTGTCCTTTTTTAAGCTTCTTTAACAATTCTTTATTAATTGCACTATCTTTTTTATTATCTTCCTTTTCTACTTTTGAATCTTTTCCTTTTACTATCTCCAAATATCCCAAATCCACACATATTTTATTACTTGCATAAAATTTTTCGCCATCTATATTAATAGTTATAGACACTTTTTCATATTGAGCTGGTGGATAGAAAATACATAAAAATCTTTTTACAATTAACTTATATATATCTTTATTCAATTTTGGCAACTTTTCGTAATTTTCAAAACCTTGCCCTGTTGGTATAATTGCATAATGGTCTGTTATTTTACTATCATTTACATATTTAGTTTTAAGTAAATTTGTAGAATACTTCTCACTTACCATTTTATTAATAATTTGCTTAACTTCTTCATCGTTAAAATTTTTAGCAAGTCCATTTAAATTTTTAGAAATTTCTTTTGCAACTGCAGAAGATAAAACTCTTGCATCTGTTCTTGGATATGTAACTAATTTTTTTTCATATAAATCCTGAATTATTTCTAGTGTTTCATCTGGTTTTATCTTAAATTTCTTAGTACATTCATTTTGAACTTCTGCTAAATTAAATAACAATGGTGCATTTTCCTTTTGTTTTGACTTTTTTAATTCTTCTATTACAGCTTTTTTATCTTTCAAAGAAATTATGAATTCTTTGGCATCTGCTTCTTTTCTAAATCCTGATTCATTATATAATTTAATAGATTCAAATAACTTAGACTTCTCTTGAACCTTCCATTCTGCAGATACATTATTTTCACTATCACCAAATTTACCAATAATTTTATAATATGAAGTTTTAACAAAATTTCTTATTTCTCTTTCTCTTTGTACTACCATTCCTAATACACAAGTCATAACTCGTCCAACTGAAATTGATACTTTGTCTTCATTAATTTGCTTTGCTACTCTTCTTCCATAAATAATAGATAATAATCTTGAAAAATTAATTCCTATCAAGTAATCTTCTTTTGCCCTTAAATATGCAGAATCTGATAAACTATCATATTCTGATAGGTCTTTTGCTTCTTTAATACCTCTTATTATCTCATCTTCTGTCTGAGAATCAATCCAAACCCTTTTCATTTTAGCATTCGGATTTGGCTTTGCCATCATAAAAACTAATCTTTGAATATATTCTCCTTCACGCCCTGAGTCACCTGCATTATATATAGTATCTATATCTTGTCTTTGCATTAATTCTTTTACTATATTAAATTGATTTTGTACATTAGGTATAATTTCATATTTCCACTGTTCTGGAATAAATGGAAGTGTATCTAACCTCCAAAACTTCAAATTTTCGTCGTATTTTTCTGGATAACTCATAGTTACTAAATGACCTACACACCATGTAATTATCCAATCATTTGATTCTAAATATCCATTTTTTCTATTTGTATTTATTTTAAGCGCCTTAGCAAATTCCATTGCTACAGATGGCTTTTCTGTAATTAATAAACTTTTTGACATTTTTTATTTTCCTTTTGTTTAATTTTTTTGAATTTAATTTTATGTATTTTATTTATATAAATTAGTTTATATTTTTATTATTAATCTTTTTGCACTTCAATTTTCTATTAAGACTTATCTGAATATTTAAAGAAAACTTTCTACTATTATATGATTTAAGTGATAATAGTTTTAATTACTTCTTAAAGATTCTTCTATATATTTATTTACTATAAAGTTAATTTCCTTTAGATATTTGATAGCTTGTTTGTCTTGTAAATTCACCTTTTCTTCAATTTTATCTATATACTTGTTCTCTTTAACAATATTTAAGCTATAATTATAATAAAAATCAAAAATATATGCTATATGAGCAACTAACATATCAGCATTTGTTTTTAAATTTTTATAATTAATCATATGCTCTTCTTTAAATTCACGATATATTTCATCAGTTATCTTTTCTTTACTTATATCTTTACAGCCATAAGAATTTTCTAACTTTTCTGTTAATAAAGTATAATATATATCTAATTTATCTGCATCTCTTATAATTTTTGCATGCATAAGTTCTTTATTTGTTAATCCTTCTTCTATTCTTGGTTTATTATGATTTAATATTGCTTTTTTTATTATTTCATCATAACAATCATCTTGTATAAACTTTCTAATCAAATTATCTTCAAATAAAATTTTTACTCCATATTCTCCATGATTTATACTATCTTTATCATAAAAAGTGTTATAAATTCTCACTTGTTCAAATCTACCTATATCGTGTAATAATCCTATTAACTCTGCTAAATTAATATCTTCTGCTTCTAATTTTAAATTTTCAGCTATTTTTCTACTTTTTTCTGTAACTCTTAAAATGTGTCCTATTTTTAATGCTATTTTGCCATCTTGTGGATTATAATTTTTTACATATTCTTTAAATACATTTTTTGCTTCTTCTATATCTATCATTTCCCATCACTCCAAGGTTATTATATATGAATAGATTTTATAAATCAATAATATTTTTATAAATAACAAACTTCACAAAAAATCTGAGAGAATTTAATATATAGTATAGATATCGACATATATAATATAGAAAGCTGTTACTGTAAATAATAAAATTATACAATTATATACCTTAATAATATAGAAAAACTTCTATATTGACTATCTCCTAAATTTAATGTATTATATAATAATATTAATAATAAAAAGGAGATAAAATATATGCTATGTTCAATATGCAATAAAAATACAGCTGTAGTTTTTATTAATAAACCCTCACCAGATGGTAATAGCAAATTAGAAGGACTTTGTTATGAATGTGCAAAGAAAAAAGGAATAAATCCTATAGATGCACTAGTAAAACAAGCTAATTTATCTGAATCAGACATAGAAGATATGACAAAACAATTTGAAGATATGTTTAAAGACATATCAGGAGAACTAGAAAATATAAATCCAGAAGATTTAGGCTTAAATGATAATGGAGATTTAAACAGTGCATCACTTGGTTCAATATTTTCTGGTATTTTTAATAATAATCCAAACACTTCCAATACTGAACAAAACAGTTCTAACACAAAGAAAGTAAAAGTAGAAAAGAAAAATAATAATAAAAAGAAAAAGGCTTTAGATATATATGGTACAAACCTTACAAATAAAGCAAAAAACAATGGATTAGACGCTGTTATTGGAAGAGATAAAGAAATACAAAGAATTATTCAAATTTTAAATAGACGTTCTAAAAATAACCCATGTTTAATAGGAGAACCAGGTGTTGGTAAAACTGCGATTGCTCAGGGGCTTGCAATAAAAATTGCAAATGGAAAAGTTCCAGCTAAATTACTAAATAAAGAGGTATATTTATTAGATATGACTTCTGTCCTTGCAGGAACACAATTTAGAGGTCAATTTGAATCAAGAATGAAATCTATTATAGATGAATGTAAGTCTTTAGGAAACATTATATTAGTTATAGATGAAATCCATAATATCATGGGAGCTGGAGATGCTGAAAACTCTATGAATGCAGCAAATATTTTGAAACCTTCTCTTTCTAATGGTGAAATTCAATTAATTGGAACAACAACTTTAAAAGAATATAGAAAACATATTGAAAAAGATACTGCATTAGAAAGAAGATTTCAGCCAGTACTTGTTGAGGAACCTTCTATAGATGATTCTATTGGAATCCTTGAAGGAATAAAAAAATATTATGAAGATTTTCATAAAGTAAGAATTTCAAATGATATTATAAAACAAACTGTCATAATGTCTGAAAAATATATACATGACCGTTTTTTACCTGATAAAGCAATTGATATTTTAGATGAGGCATGTTCTAGAATAAACTTGAACAATAAAGCTTTATATGAACTAGAAGTTTTAAAAAATGAATTAAAAAATATTCAAGAAGAAAAAGAAGAAGCTGCTCTTGCAGATTCTACAGAAGATTATAAAAAAGCTGCTGATTTAAAAATGAAAGAATGTACTATTCAAGAAAAAATAGATACTTTAACAAAAAAACTTAAAGTAAAAAATCTTACTATCTCAGATATAGCAAATGTAATAGAACATTGGACTAAAATTCCAGTTCAAAAGATTACAGAAGAAGAAACTCATAAGCTTTTAAATTTAGAAAATAATTTACACAAAAATGTAATAGGTCAAAATGAAGCAGTACAAGCTGTTTCACGTGCTATTAGAAGAAATAGAGCAGGTTTAAAAACAACTAAAAGACCACCTTCATTTATATTTGTTGGTCCAACAGGTGTTGGCAAAACTCAGCTTGCAAAATCACTTGCATATGAAATGTTTGGTGACGAAGATTCAATTATTAGAGTAGATATGTCTGAATATATGGAAAGTCATTCTACCTCTAAATTGATAGGTTCACCTCCGGGATATGTTGGTTATGATGATGCAGGTCAATTAACAGAAAAAGTAAAAAGAAAACCTTATTCAATTGTTCTTTTAGATGAAATAGAAAAGGCTCATTCTGATGTATTTAATATATTATTACAAGTATTAGATGATGGAAGACTTACAGATTCACAAGGCAATGTAATTAATTTTGAGAACACTATAATTATTATGACATCAAATGCAGGTTCACAAATAAACCATACATCTATTGGATTTGGAGCAAATAAAGAAGCTAATAAAAATAAAATTTTAGACTCTTTAAGAGAAACATTTAGACCAGAATTTTTAAATAGAATAGATGAAATAGTAGTTTTCGAACAATTAGATAACATTCAATTATTACAAATTATAGACTTAATGTTATCAGAAACAAAACTTGTATTATCTGATAAAAATATTATAATGAATGTATCAGATGAAGCAAAAAACTTTATATTACAAAAGGGGACAGATGTAAAATATGGAGCCAGACCTTTAAGAAGAGCTATTCAAAGGTATGTAGAAGACGAATTATCTGACCTTATATTAAAACAAGAATTACAAAACGGCCAAACAGTAAACATCGATTTACAAAATAATGAGTTACAATTCAAAATAGAAAATTAAATGTACTAATGGAGGAATTTATATGTTTAAATATGTACCTAATATATTAACTATGTTTAGATTTATATTAATACCTTTTATATTTACTTCTATAATTCAATCTAACTACATAGTAGCATTTATTCTCTTAACAATTTCTGGTATTACAGATATATTAGATGGTTTTATTGCAAGGAAATTTAATTTTATAACTAATTTCGGAAAATTAATAGACCCTCTTTCTGATAAAGCAACACAAATTTCTGTTTTAACAGCTTTATGTATAGAGAATATAATTCCTCTATGGATTTTGTTTGTTGTATTTTTGAAGGAACTTATAATGATAGCAGGTGCCTCTTTCCTTTATGGAAAAGAATTAGTTGTTTCTAGTAAATGGTATGGAAAACTTGCTACTGTACTATTTTATGTAGCAATAGTTTCTTCATTTATTGTAAAATATTTCGAACTTAATTTTCACTTTGATACTTATATTTACTATTTAGCATTATTTATAACTATATTTTCTTTAATAATGTATTTTGAGGCATTTTATAAGCAAGGTTATCTAAAAAAGGAAAATTTGAAAATTGTAGATAAAAATAAATAGAATATGAATTTATAATTAAAATAAATTGTTGTTTTAGAATGAATACTTCACCTTAAAATAACAATTTATTTTTCTACATTATTAATTTAGCTTAAACATATAAAAAAAGAATAGAAATCTTTTCTAACTTTATTTAAATAACAAAATTAGAAAAGACTTTTATTTTTATAACTAATTTAACTTTAATAAGTTTTGTTGAATAATTTACATACTTCTTCTAGTAAAATTTCTAGAAACTCTCTTGGATTTATTCAAAATCCTCAATAATCTGATTTACTTTTTCCAAACCATTTACCTTTATTCCATCTTTTAATTGCATCAAATCTGTTTCTGGCAAATATTGTGTCTCTATAGAAGTAATATCATATACTATCTCTCTACCATCATTATCTATTTTAAAAATAACTATATTTCCATCTTTTTCTTTTATTATATAGTCATTTTCACATATCCCATCAATCTCTTTATATAAAACTACATTATTTGCAGAAAATTTTTTTATATCCCAATCAATATATATCTCTGTTATATCTTGTTCAGCTTTATTTACAATATCTTCTTCTGCTTTGTTCTCTTCTTTAATTGTATGTCCACACCCCTTATAATAAGTATTAAAATTTATAATAGCATCTGGTGAAACTTTTGTATTTGAATAACTTGTAGTAATAATCTGTTTTTCTTCATTTATAATGTTATTTTCTATTTCAGCAAGTCTATCTGTACTTTCTATTCTATATCCCTTAGCATTTTTATTTGTTAAAATTAATAATGTAATACTACTTATAGATATTATTAATAGAATTGATATTATGATATATAAAATCCACTTTTTCATATAACCACCTACACTTTATTGTAGTATGTGCATTATTTAGTAATTTTATACATTTTACTTAATATTATAGTTTTATTATAAAATGTTATAAAAATTCAAACTGATATAATAAATAATTAATTTCATTGTTATATAAATTCTAAATATACATATCTACTTTACTTATTCTATAAATTTCTTAATCTTGATTTTTCCATTAGTATTTATATAAATGGAAATCTCCCCCATTTCATCTGTCCTATAAATTTTTATTCCGTAGATTTTCTAATCTTTTTATTACACTATCACTGGGATGTCCAAAAGTATTATTTTTTCCCACTCCTATTAAAGCAATCCTTGGTTTTACTCTTTCTAAGAAACTCTGTGTACTTGAAGTTTTTGAACCATGGTGTGCAATTTTAAGTATAGTTGACTTTAAGATATTTACATTTTTGTACTCATCTAATATTTGCTCTTCAGCAATCTTTTCTATATCTCCTGTCAGTAACATAGAAAAATCATTATAATTTAACTTCAATACTAATGAATTGTTATTTAATATGTTTTCTTGTATCTGCTCTTCTTTCGGCCATAAAACTTCAATCTTTACACTTTTTTCAATATTTAGTTCATCTCCGTTTCTTTACAACCATAACTTTTATTTGTTTATCTTTTACAATTTGCATAAACTCCTGATATTTTTTAGAATCTTTTCCTTGTTTATTTATAATAATATTTTTAACACAGAGTTTCTCTAAAATTGTTAGCAATCCACCGAACATGGTCTGAATCAAAATGAGATATAATGACATAATCTATATTTTTTACTTTTCTACTTAGTAAATATGGTAATAACGTTCTTTCACCTACATCAAAACTTCCAAACTCACTTCCCCCACCATCTATTAATATTTTTTTATTATTAGGTGTAATGATTAAAGTACTATCCCCTTGACCAATATCTATGAAAAATACTTTCAATTCATTACAATTAGATTTTTTGTATATAGATACAATTGTAAAAACAACTATAATTATACACACTATTTGTATTCTTGCTATATGTCTAACTCTTTTAAAAAACATGTATATATTATACTTGTTTAGCAATTTTCTCTTATCTAGATAAACTAATATAAATATAATAGAATAAATAAATATTAGAGTTATTATACTTGGTGTTGTAACAAGCAACTTTGAAAATGGAACATTACTGCAAAATGTAACAATTTTTATTAAAAATTTTATTATCATATCTGTAAATATTGAAAATATTGATGCTAATTTTATTGAAAAAATTGATATTGTTATTTGAGCAATTGATGTAATTATAATATAAGATAAAATTGGCTGTACTAGCAGATTTGAAATTATAAAATTTAATGAAAGTGAATTAAACAAATACATAGATAATGGAATTAATAATACATTAGCAGATAGTGTTACTACAACTATTTCTTTAGCTTTACTATATATTTTAACAATTATTAAAACTAGCCTATCTTTTTCTTTAGATATCTGAATTGTTAATTTTCCTGAAAGTTTTATCTCTAAATAATCAATACACTTTTTTATGTAAGTGTTAAAAATAATTAGGCTAATTGTACCTATATATGAGAATATAAATCCTATATTATAAATTGTTAAAGGATTTATAATTAATAATATTAATGCTGATATGGAAATATTGGTACATAAATTTGACTTTTTATATAATAAACCTGAAATTAATATCATTATATTCATCATACAGGCTCTAAAAACAGAAGGAATAAAATTGGCCAAAATCATATACATAAATAGAAAAATAATATTTAATATATTAGAACTTTTTTTACTAAACTTTTTCAAAACATAATTTATTATTATATTAATATATGTAACATGTATTCCAGATATAGCAAGTATATGGAGTAAATTACTATTTTTAAAATTTTCATTAATATCATCTGGAATATCTACTTTATATCCAATTATTAAAGCTAAACAAATACTTGAACTTGTTTTTGAAAGAGTACTATACATATTATTAATAATTGTATTTTTTAAAGACAATATATTTAATGTACCATTTTGTTTAATAATTTTCACAAATTTAGCTTGAACAACAGTATAGATGTTTTTACTATTTAAATACTTTTTGTAATCAAACCCATTATAATTTCTTCTTACCTCTGGTTGTTTAACCTTGCCTTCTACCTGTATTATATCTCCTAAACTTAAGTTTATTTTGTTATTTTTTACTTTTATAATTATATTAGTACCATAAAATTTTGTTAAATTATTTAACTTTTTTACTTTAACTTTATATGTTGTTATATCATCATTTTTACTTTCTATATCTACTATTTTACCTATTATATTTACCTCATTTATATCTCTATATTTTTCTTCAAATAAATTACATCTATATTTACTATATAATGCTGAAAATATTATTATTATAATTATTATAAAGATTAGTTTTTTTGCTTTTATAAATATATAAAATATTACTATTCCAAATATAAAACATAACAAAGAGACTATACTTATTGGTAAGTATAGCCCCATTATAATTCCAATTATATATATTAATGTTACAATAAAAAACAAATTTTTCAAATGATGCTATTCTCCTTATTTTATTGCCCCTGTTTAATATATTATATTTCAAATTAACTTATAATATAAAATACTATATAATTCTCCTTCCAGTAACATATCTAGTATTATAATATGAACCAGATAATGAAGAAATCATTATTCTTCCTCCACCACTAGATGCATGTATAAAATTGCCTCCACCTATATAAATTCCAACATGACCTATAGACCTATTGGCACTATCATTGAATATTACTAAATCTCCTGGTTGCAAATTACTTTTAGAAACATATTTACCAAGTCCTGCTTGTGTAACAGCTGAATGTCCCATTGAATACCCAAAATGTTTATATACATACATTGTGAAACCTGAACAATCAAACGTATTTGGTCCTGAACCACCATACACATATTTACGTCCAAGAAATTTCTTTGCATATGAAACAATTTCTTCTCCTTTTGAAGAGTTAGTAGCAGTAGATTCCTGTGTTTTATTATTATTTGTATTTTGTTGTTTACTATTATTTGTTGTTTGTCTATCTGTAGTTGAACTTCTTGAAGTTACTTCAACTTTATTTGTAGAAAGTAAACTTTTTAAAATATATCCTGATTTTCCATTTACTTCAACTTTATACCAATCGCCTTCTTCTCCTATAGCTTTTACTTGTGTATTTTGAGTTAAAGTTGTAACTATATTTGAACTAGTATTTGATTTTGACCTAACATTTACAGCACTACTTTTTATATAATAGTTTTTTGGTGTATATTCCTTTTCACTACTTGTAGTAGTTTTATTATTATTTGTTTCATTCTCTTTACTATCTTGTCTAGTTGTTTGATCTGAGTTATTATTATTTTGATTGTTTGTATTATTATTTTGTATAGTATTTGAATCACTTATAGATATTTTATCTACTCTGATCCAACCAGATAAACTTTCTGTTTTTATATAAGCCCATACACCAGTTACATTGACTATATCTACCTTAATATTTTGCTTTAAGTTTCCAATAATGTTTGAATTTATTAGTGGTAAAATATATACATCTAAATCACTATTAGTAGTTGCTTGTTTATTAACAAAATCTTTATTACTTGTATTATTTTCATCAGGTGAAGTTTTGTTTGTGTCTTCATTATTTTTATCATTATCTTCATCCTGTTTAGGATTTGGATTCTCTTGTGACTTATCGTTTTTTCTTATGTATTGTTTACTAACATATCCTGTATAAGTTTTAAAATTAACTTTATACCAATCGCCTTCTTCTGCAACTATTTCAACTTCATCGTCTTTAGATAAAAGCTCTAATACTGTTGATTCTAATGAAGCTTCTTTTCTTAATCTTAATGTTTCTGTATTAACCTTTCCTTTTGTAAATGTTACAGCTGTAGTTATGCTAGAAGCAAATATTATTAGTACAAAGGTAATTGTAGCAAGTGCTTTTTTTAGTATTCCCATATATTGTTACTCCTTTAATTTTTATAAAACAAATACTATTATAGTATATACTTTTTTTCCAAAATTGTCAATTTTTATAAAAATTTTTTTCAAATAAAACACCAAAATAACTTGTTACTTAATTAAACATTTTTGATATGTCAATACATATAAAAAATGTAAAAATAGATGCAAAAATTAAAAAGTCCAGTAAAATACTGCACTTATAACACTAATTTATACAATCTGTCTAACTCTACATCTAATACTCTAGCAATTCTTATCATGATAAAAAATCCAGGTTCTTTTATTCCATTTTCTATATCACTTAAATGTCCTGCTGAAACATTTGCTCTTTTGCTTAAATCTCTAAGACTTAACCCTTTTTCTTTTCTTACTTCTTTTATTAAATATTCTATATACACAATATCACCTTAGTTTAGTATGCTAGTAATATTAAATCATATTATTTGTTCGCTTTAGCAAACATTATATAAAAATATATTTCTTTTTTAATTCTTCAAAATTATACACATTTCCATGTGCTTCTAATGTTAATGCACTAAAAAAACCATTTTCCATTGCATACTTGTCCCATTCTTCTCTTGTCATGTTTTTATTTTTCCTTATTACTTTCTTAAATTCCTTCAAACTCTTTTTATAATAGTTCATAATATCACCTACTTTAGTATTACTTATTATTGTTATTATTATACCATTTCACATTTATTATATATTATTAAATTATTTAATATTATTAGCAAGATAATTTTTATTTTTTATTTAATTTAGTATAAAAATATAGAATTTATAATTGTATTATAAAGTTATATAATAAACTTTATATGATATAATTTATTGTTTATCTAAAAATACCATTAGTTTTTATTATTTGCAATATATAGTATTAAATTTATTTTCCTTCTTTGTTTATTTGTATAAAGTTACTTTCTTACATCTATTAAATACTGATAATACTACAAAGTATCTATTTATCTTATCAAAACAAATTTCATTCTCATATCTTTTTTAATATCTTTCCTAGATTATATTTAATTAAACTAAATATAATTTACAAATTATTTCCTATTTTAGTAGTACACTTATATTTGATATTTGTCTTTTATTATATTAATACTTGTTCTATTTTTTATTTTTATTAATATAATTTATTAGAGGTGTTGATTATGGAATCTATGATATTTTGTTTATTATTTGGTATTTTTTTAATGTTTATCCCTATTTATTTAGTTTTATCTAGAATAGCTAAATGTTTAGAAACATTTTTTTATAGTATTTCTAAAATATCTGTCAAAATAGACGAAAATTCATTATGAAGTAAACATTGCACATTTACAAAAATAGAAATAATAAATTGAAATAAATACTTTTCTATTATTTTTGATGATTATTTATTTTTATTAATTGATTTAACATTATAATTACTTTGTTTAAATTATGTTACAATCTCTTTTTTATTTGACACAATTAACTTTTTAATGTATAATTTTAAGAATATAGATTTATGTAATCTTATTAATTTGTTTAACTAGTAATATTGAAAGATATTACTAGTTTTTTTATAACCTTTAATATTTCTCTAGTTAATTATTTTATTGTATTTTTCATATATCTGCTAATCACCCTTATACTATATTTTATGTTTTATATTACCGATTTTAAAATAAATTTTATAACATTTCCTTATTTTCTAATCTATATAATTAATACCATTTATGTATCTAATTGTAGAAAAATATAACATTATAAAAATGTAGTTTAATATTTACTAAATAAAAATTTAAAAACTAGTTTTATACTAAAGTTAAAACCACTAAAACATAAAGTAGTATTGATATAATATTAATGTAAATTCCATATATACTTTATTACATAATTTACTCTATAACTATGAGTATTTATTTACAGTTAATAATCATAAATGAGATAAAAACATTTATAGAAAGTTGTAAAAAAATATATAAAGTTTTATTTATAGGAAATATTTCATTATTTAAAACATAATTTTACAGTATTACTATTTAACACCATTGATTCATACATGAAAATTATCAATCATATGAAATGAAAAAATTTTCATTCACACAAATATGTAGAATAGTCTTACCACAATTAAAATACTTCAGTAAATAATTTAGATTTTGTATATTAGAATAAAATTGCAAAATAAAAAACAGCAAGATAGTACAAAGTTCTGTCTTCTTGCTATTTATGTATTTTAGATAATTTAACTCGATTATTCCAAAAGTAACATTCAAGCAAACTGAAACTCTGGAGTTGTTTCTTGTTCTTTGTAAATAGCTAAAAATATTACTTTGAGTTTAAAGTTCTTCTTACCACTTTTTAGTTATTGAAAACTAAGTAGATAAAAAGTAGATAATTTTCACTGTAAGTTTTTCCCATATATACTCTTAGCATTTATAAACCCCAATATGTACATCTTTTTTGCTAAATTTATATTTTCTTCTAACATACTATATTCTTTTTTATCAAATAGCTCCTTGTTTTCTTTTATTCTTTCCTTTACAATTTCTCCTACAATATTTTCTTTCATTTGTATACCTCCTAAAAAATACTATATTTATTAATTAATCTATTAATCTTGTTACTTAATTCTATAGTTTTATATTTTGAATATCATAAACTTCTATATAAGTATTTAAAGCTCTTTTTAGAAAGTTTACTTCGTTGTCAACGAAGTATATGTCACTTAGCTTTTTATCAAGTGCCTTAGCTATTTTTATAATCTTTAATATACTAGGATTGCAATCCTTATTATTTTCTATCTCAGATAAATACGAAATAGATAATC
>CAQIBN010000017.1 GCA_948805675.1 uncultured Clostridia bacterium
TATTACTAATAATCATCTTCATATTATCGCCTCCTTGTTATACAGTATATAACACCATATAACACTTGTCAATGGTTTTATTAAAATTTTTATTTTGAAGTAATGCCAAAGTATCTATCATTTATGTTATAATTATTTCAATAAACAAATATATAAGAATATAAATAGTTCGAAAAAATTAAATATAAATTCAGTAATGCTCGTATTTTGGCTCTACTTCAATATCTTTTTTGTGAATGTTTTAAAAATGAAGATACTTTACATTTATTTTAGGTAGTACTTAATTATAAGTGTAGGTTATTATGATATATAAATAAAAATGAAAAAAGTAATTTAAGTTACAATTATGAAAGGATTCAGCAAATGGCACAATATCGTTCCTCGTATCCTTACAGCCACAACGGTTTTATTTTTGAAATAGATGTTTTAGGCACAATTGAATCAACAAAGAACAACAGAAAACCACAAAAAAAACAACAAATAACTAAAATTGGTAAACCATATTTTAGAGTGTTCCCTATCTCAAAAGTATGGTTATTTTTGTGTCTAAAAGAAGTGAAGAAGAGAAAAATATACAAATAATATTTGTATAAATAAAATCAATAAAAAATTAATATAATACAATAAAGAGAATTTGATTTCTTATAGGAAGTCAAATTGATAATTATATATAAGTATGTTATTATAGTAAAAGATAAATAGTAATTTATCTTTATCATTATACACTAAAAGACAGGCTATTTCTAGTCTGTCCTTTAATTTTAACAAGAAATTGTTAATACATTTCCATTGTTATCAAATATAGCAAATTCATCTTTACCATAAAAAGTTTTATGAAGTTCTTTTGCAATCTTTACTTTATCTTTTAATTCGTTATACATTGCCAAAACATCATTAACAGTTATAAATAGTGTAAATGTTGGTACTATTTTATCAGTTTTTAAAGTTGGATATTCACTAATTAAGTTTTCTTTTTCTTGTAACATTATAGAAATTTTATCCTTATTTAAAATAGCAAAATTCAAAGTTTTTCCTTCTTCTGGAACACTTAATACTTTTTTGAAGCCTAATTTTTCTTCATAAAATTTTATTGTTTCCTTTACATTTTTAACCATAATATTGGTTGTTATTGTTTCATACATATATTTCTACCTCCAGTATGATTATAATAAAACAATTCAAAATAATATTGTAAAAAACAGACAATTATTTATAATCATCTATTATTTTCAATGGAGAAATACCTGTATATCTTTTAATTTCTTTTATAAAGTGAGATTGATCATAAAAACCACAAGATAGAGCAATGTCTATTAAATTCATCTTATTCTCTAATATTAAAGTCAAACATAGATGTAATCTTAATATATTTAGTAATACTTTTGGCGATACTCCAAAGTTTGTTTTGAAAACTCTATATAAGTTTCTCTCGTTATATCCAAATTCCTTTGCAATATCTGTTACACTTTGCTTGTTGGGATTCTCATATATTTTTTCTACTATTTTCATAAATGGTATTTCTTTTTGTTCTTTTGTTTTTTGTAATAAATAATGCTTTAAATATTCTATTCTTTCATTTGTATTTTTTAAATCTAATATTTTATTTATACTAATTTCTTTTTCTATATCGCAAAATTGTATTTGATTATCCATTATTTTATCTGATTCTATATTAAAAAGTAAATAAAATATACTTGGTTTTAATCTAACTCCCATATAGTCTATGTTTTTATTTAACTGAAAGTTCTCTGTTTCTTTACTAAATCCTGCAAAACAAATTGTATTATTAATAAAATCTATTACAATATCAATACAAGCATCTGGCAAAATATTATTAGATATTGTCTTGTCTAATATTTTCTTTGATTTCATTGTCCAAATACACATACAATAATTTTCAAGTTCTTTTATGTTGTATTCTACATATTCTATATTTTCCTTAAATTCTTTATCTAATAAATATGGTATCTGTTTTGGATAATACATATATTGATTCCTTTCAAAATTGTAATTTGTGTTTAACTATTTAATTTCAAATTCATTTGAATATATATCAATATAACCATTATCATAAACTGGTTTAACTATTCTATATATTCCATTAGATAATTTCCCATAATACTTTTCTATATCTAATTTTTGAGTTAATTGTTTATCTTCATTTAATTGATAAGCTATATCAATCCAAGACAAATTATCAGATATATAGTTTAAATCTTTCCATTCTCCATTAACTTTTTCTTGGACTCTAAATTCAACACCCCAGCCATACTGATTTTCATTATTATCTGTAATAGTTATTGAAATACTTTCTGGCTTTATTGTTGTATTATCAACTTTTATTATAACATTGTTTGGATTTCGATTAGATTTTATATTACTTTGTCCTTGATTTGTAGTGTCAACAGGATTAGAACTAATATTTTCAACTGTAAATTTAAAATCTTCTCTATCTGTAACACTTTTTTCAACTACTTTATATACAACAACTATTCCAATAACTATAATCAATACTGCAATTAAAATTCCAATAATCACTTTCTTATTCTTACTCATTTTTACCACCGATTTAACCTTTCATTTTATAATTTCATCATAGTGACAGCTTGTAATTTATCGAGCAGATGTAATCTTAATCATTGTTCAAAAAATTCATCACTAAGTCTATTATTACATCCTTTTCTTTTGGATTTGATTCTGCTATTAATAAAGTTAGTGCTGCTAAAGTATTGTTGTCTATCGTTTGCTTTCCACCTTTGTATAATATTCCATAAAAATTCAAAAAATATATAAATAATGTTGCTGCAATTCTTTTATTTCCATCTGCAAATACATGATTTTTTACAATTAGATATAAAAAGTTTGCTCCTTTTTCTTCAATACTTTTATAGATATCTTGTCCACCAAAACTTTGATAAATATTACCTATAATTGACTCTAATCCTTTATCTCGTTCTACTGCAAATAATGAACTTTCCTCATTAAATCTTAACTTATTTATAACTTGTACACATTCATTATATTCAATTTTTCTCTCATCTATATTTCCATCTATTTTCTTTAGTGTTCTATGGTCATAATCATCTAGTAAATCTAATGCTTTTGAATAATCTCCAATTACTTTTAAAATTTCCTTTGCATCATTTCCTTCTAGTCTTTCATCAATTCGATTTGCTATGTCTATTAATTTTATCGTCTTTTCTAAATATTCTAATCTTCTTTGATTTACAGCATATCCTTTTAGCATATAGTCTTTTAATATTTTAGTAGCCCATTTTCTAAATAAAATACCATTTTGTGATTTTACACGATATCCAACAGATATAATCATATCTAAATTATAATAATTAGTTGGCTTATCAGAAAATTCGGAATTTCCGAATTTAGTCATTGTTTCTATTTCTACTAATTCTCCTTCTTTATATATATTCTTTATATGTTCATTAATAGTAGATTTAGCTTTTTCAAATAACTTTGACATTTGCTCTTGTGTAAGCCATACTGTTTCATCTTTTAAATTAACTTCTAATTTTACTTCTTGATTTTCAAATAAAATAATTTCATTCTTTTTTTCGTCCATAAGAACACATCCTTTTTCAATAAATTTTAGTCCTTATTACATTTATTACTACTTATCTTTCTTTATTTATCATTGTTGAACTATTGTTTGCATTTTATATTACATTTACCTACTTGTCAATGATTTTCGTAATTTTATCCAATATATTTTCTATGTGAAATCTTAACATTATTTTGATTTACCATTGCATAATGCATCGTTGTATCTATTTTGATGTATCCTAATAATTTTTGAACTTGCTCGACAGGCATACCTTTGTCAATAGCCATAGTAGCCATTGTTCTTCTAAATTTATGTGGATGTACTTTATTTATATTTGCTTCTCTTCCTAAATTTCTAATAGCAATTTCAATCCCTGATATTCCTAATCTGTTATAAGGTTTTATAAGCGATACAAATAATGCTTCATTGTTATCTGTTCTTGTGTCCAAATATTTCTTTATATACATTTTGCTTTTAGCACTGAAATAAACTTCTCTTTCACTATTCCCTTTTCCTAAAACAATGCAACTTCTTTCTTGAAAATTCATATCAGCTATATTTAATCTAGTAAGTTCTCCAACTCTCATACCAGTTGATATTAATAGTTCTAATATTGCTAAATCTCTTACATTTGAGCAAGTATCTCTTAACTTTTCTAAGTTCTCATCTGTAAATGTTTCTTTAACCTTTTTAGTTGCTTTTACTTTATGAATCCTCCTAACTGGACTTTTAACAATATAATCCTCGTTTTCTAACCATGCAAAGAAACTTGATAATGTCCTTCTTATATTATCTATTGTTACCATACCTGCATTTGAATTACTTTTATAATCTGCTAAATAATTCCTTAATATTTCAGTAGTAATTTCATCTATTGGAAGATTTATTGTATCTAGCATTTTGGTTATATTATCTTTATAGTAATTTAAAGTTCTAGTAGAACATCCCTCAATTTCTTTAGAGGATATAAATTTATTTAATATATCTGTATTATTCTTTAGTATTTCTTGTTTTTTAGTTTGTTCTATCCTTTCGATTTGATAATTTAAGCATATTTCTGTGAGTATTTCTTTTAATTTTATTCTTTGGTTATTGTCTAAAAAATTTTCTGTTGTATTAATTACTTTTTCTACAAATAATTCTCTCATGACAATTACCTCCTTACATTTTTTACTTAATAGTCTGCAATATATAGAACTTTACCTATATTATACAATATTTTGTTTTACATAATGTTAACTTGAGATTAATTTTAGAAAAAATAATTTGCAATATACAAAAATTACAATAAAAAAGCAAGTATATTTTTAACTAATATACCTACTTAAAAAATTATATGTTTTTTATTTATTTTATATAAAATCTTAAACTCAATCTCAGCGACAACTTACTATTTATCTTTCTATCTTTTTATGCAATAAATTTCATTACTTTTCTAAATATTTTAATTATATAATTTATTTTATTTTTATAATATCTAAATTTGGTTGTAATAATTCAATTACTGTGCCAGAATTATTTTTCACTCTTAAAATATCACCACTGTCTGCTTTAATTATCACTGCAAAATGTAAATTAACAGTTTGATAAGCATTTGTAACCGTTTCTCCAACAGTTGTACCATATACTGTTGCATTATTATGTTCCAAATAAACTGATAATGTTGCTTCTTTTCCTGTTGATGGTGGCTCATAAACAGTTGTATTAAATTGAATATAATAATTTCCAGCCTGATTAATTATGAAATCTGATGTTCCTTCTTGATGTGTTATATCATTCTTTTCTACAACTCTATTTGTATCGAAAGTAATATATCCACCTTCTTGTACATTTTCTGGTGCATAATTAAAACTATTTATATGTGCAGAATTATTAGATACTACTATTGTTAAAATAAGATTCCATATTAGTAATATAAAAATTAGACTAATACTAATTATAAAATAACATATATTATTACAATTTGTTTTACAACAACTCAATCTTCTCACCTCTTATTATAATATACACAAGAAGATTATTTGGTTCTATCTTACTTGAAATTCATTAAATTATAATATTAATGCTTTTTTAGGACAAAAGTTAGAACATTTACCACATCTTATACATTTATTATGATTTATTTTAGGTGCTTCAAAATCTTTTTGAGTTAATGCTCCTACTGGACATACATCTAAAGCTGGACATTTATGATTTTGAGGACATTTTTCTATTATTATTTTTAATTTTTTATCCATTAATTTTTCTCCTTATTTATATACTTACTTATTACCAAAATAGTTTAACTATCTATATTTATATACTTTAATAATAATGTTTTAATTTATTTTTTTAATAGTTTGGTTTTCTTGTATAGAATTTATTTTTTAATATTTATCTTTACAACAAAACCGTTGTTCGTATTTTATATTATGTTTTTTTATTTGTCAATGTTTTTTATGATTTTATAAAATTTTTTTAGCTTAAAATTGCACTTAGTCAGAAACTTGCATTTAACTTTTCATAATTGCACTTACTTTGTAAATTGACGTTTTATAAAATTTTCCTTTGTGTGAAAGTTTATGTTATTTTAAAAAAGTACTACCCAAACTTAAAATAATATGATACAATATTTCGGAATAAAATAATCAAAATTTGTGTGCAATTATTTTATATAATAGAAACTCTTTGCATTAGTTACACTTTACTTTATAATAGAGATTTCCTATTATATAAAATAGGTATAAATATAACCTTGAAAAAGGCTTAAATATTATAAAAAATAAAAAGGAGGAATTAACCATGTCAGGACATTCAAAATGGCATAACATTCAAGCAAAAAAAGGTAAAGCAGATGCTGCAAGAGGAAAAATATTTACTAAATTAGGAAGAGAATTATTAGTGGCAGTAAAACAAGGAGGACCAGATCCTGCTGGTAATTCTAAATTAAAAGATGTAATTGCAAAATGTAAAGCTGCAAATATGCCTAATGATACTATTAATAATGCAATAAAAAAAGCTGTAGGTTCAACAGATTCAGCAAACTATGAAGAAGTAATTTATGAAGGATATGGACCAAATGGAGTTGCTGTAATAGTAGAAGGAAGTACAGATAACAAAAATAGAACAGCAGCAGATGTTAGACATGCATTTGATAAATCTGGTGGAAATTTAGGAACAACAGGATGTGTATCTTATTTATTTAACAAAAAAGGTGTAATTGTTATAGATAAAACTGTTGTTAATATGTCAGAAGATGATTTAATGCTACTTGCAATAGATAGTGGAGCAGAAGATTTTCAAACAGAAGAAGAGATATATCAAATTACAACAGCTCCAGAGGACTTTTCAGTTGTTCGTGAAAAATTAGAAACACAAGGATTAGAATTCTTAGAAGCAGAAGTACAAATGATTCCAACAACATATGTAGCATTAGATGAAAAAGGTGAATCAAAAATGCAAAGATTAATAGACATGTTAGACGATTTAGATGATGTTACAAATGTTTATCATAATTGGGAAGAATAAAATTATATAAAAAAGAAGTTGATAATTTTTAAATTATTACCTTCTTTTTTATTTTTAGTAAAATAGAATTATAAATTTCATTAAACCAAAATGCTTCTTTTAATATTGCTAATTTAATAATATTGTAAAAACAATTAATTTCATTTTATATAATAATTATTATTCACATATTACAATATCAATAATTTCTATTATTGGTATTTTTAATCCATTTATTAACATTATTATCTTATTATATTTATCAATTTTTCTTACATTACCTGTTATGGTTTGATATTTTCCTCCCAATTTTTTACTATCTGGGATAAAATATGTAATTGTAACTTTTGGATTACTACTTATTTGGTTGTTAATACAAATAATCTTCTTATTTAAAGTATGTTTTAATTCTTCATCTAGTTCTATTCTATCTTGTGTTATTCTTGTTGTTTCTTTTATAGCTTCATCATACCCAGTAAGTGCTGAAAAAGGTGCAAATTGGACTGCTCTATTTTCTAAACTCATTTGTTTATGAATTTTTGATATATGATGCTCTAAATTTATAATATCATTATATTTATTTTGGTTATTCATTTTTTATACTATACCTCCTTGATGACCTCCTATTTGTCTATTTCTTTCAATAGTTGTTGCTCCTTTTTCTAAGTTCATACCTTTTAAAATTGCATTTTTTCCATATTTATTTTTTATATCAATAATAGTTTTTTGTAGTTTTCTTTCATTTTGTAGCTCTTTATTTTCTTTTTCTTTTTGTTTTTCCAATTCTTTATAATTTGTAAATAGGTTAACCTGTTCATATTTATTTTCTTCTTTTATGTCTAATTCATTTATAAGATTTCCAACACATATATTTATTTTTCTAATTAATAATTTATTGTTTATTATTTCATCATATAATTTTAAAAATCCATTTGTAATTATTTTAGTTGATGATGTTTTCTTTTCTAGTCTTAATGTTCCATGTGCTGGTTTTGGAGTATTTCTGCCATAATGGTCTATAGTAATATCTCCATTATAAAATTCACTATAATTTTTGTTAGTTAAATTTTCTATATCATATATAATATCTAAAACTAATTGGTCTGTAACATATTGTTTTTCTACCATATCTAAAACTAATAATTCTACCATTTCTTTTATAATTAATCTTGCTTTTTCAAAATTATATGGACAATGTAATACCTGTCCTGAACTTAAACTTTTGGCTTGAGGCTTATATTTTTTTATACTTTCAATAGTTGTACATTCCCATCCCCAACTATGGTCTATTAATAATTCTGCATTTACTCCAAATAATTTATATAGTAATTCTTCATTGTTTACTGAACATCTTGCAATATCTCCCATTGTATACATATTATTTTCTTTTAGTCTTTTAGCATAACCTTTTCCTACTCTCCAAAAATCTGTAATTGGTCTATGGTTCCAAAGTTTTTTCCTGAAACTCATTTCATCTAATTCTGCTATTCTTACTCCATATTTGTCTGGATTAATATGTTTTGCTCCAATATCCATCGCCACTTTACATAAAAACATGTTTGTCCCTATTCCTGCTGTTGCTATTATTCCAGTTGTTTTATAAACATCCATAATCATTTTGGTTACTAATTGTTTAGCAGTTAGATTATATAATTTTAAATATTTTGTTATATCACAAAATACCTCATCTATTGAATATGGAAATATATCTTCTGGTGCAATATATTTTAAATATATGTTATATATAGTGGTACTATATTTCATGTAATATCTCATTCTTGGTGAAGCAATTATATAGTCTAATTCTAATGTAATATCTTTTTTTAATTTTATATCATCACAAGACTTGCCTTTAAATGTATGATTACATATTTTTACTTTTCTTTGAGAATTAACATTTTTAACCTTTTGTATTACTTCAAATAATCTTGCTCTTCCAGGTATACCATAAGACTTTAATGATGGAGATACTGCTAAACAAATTGTTTTTTCTGTTTTAGAACAATCTGCTACAACAAGATTTGTAGTTAATGGATTTAATCCTCTTTCTACACACTCTACAGAAGCATAAAATGATTTTAAATCTATAGATGCATATACTTTTTCCATAATTAATCTCATTCCTTCCTTACCTTTGAAATGCTAACTAAATATTTCTTATAGTATAACATAAACCGCTTCGTTTGTAAACAACTGTTTGTATATAATTTTAAAAAATTTATATTGCTTTTAGTTTTTCACTTTATAAAAAAATAGATTAGTTGCTAAAACTAATCTAAACATAATTAAACTATTTTATTTTATAAATTTTAAAAGTTTCAATATTTATTTCTTTTAATATCTATATATTATTTATAATATATAAGTTTAGCACTTTTATAAGGAACTATTATTGCTTTTTTCGTACTCTACACTTTTTATAATTTTCGCTATATATTTTATCTATTTTTGTTTTTATTATTTAATAACAATCCCAATCAACTACTCCATTTTCAAACTTCTTATTTATTATATCTTCTGGTTTAATTAATACAAATAAAATTCCAGTATCACCAATATATAACCTTTCATTATCTAAACAACAATCTAATTTTAACAAACAATCTGTACGTTCTTTCCCCTCATATTCCCTTGGATCGTTTTGTATAAAATCTGCATATCCTCCTATGGTTCCATATGGAATAGAAAGTGATTCCATAAATTCAACATAAAAATCACTTGTATTAATAAAATCATCTAATTCATTAAATGTATTAAATTTTTGTTTGAATAATTTTTTTGCAATATTTAATAATGTTTCTTCTCCATCAAAATTTGAAAGTGGTTTGTGACATATTGCTTCCTCGATTTCAATTTTAATTGGTTCATCTACTATAAATCCTTCTAAACTAACATATGGAAGGTTTGTTTGGTAGTCTAATCCTTCATCATAATATCTAATTTCATATTGACAAGGATACTTAAGTGAACTATCTATAAATATTTCTAAAATACCTGATGTTGGCCAATTATCTAATTTAATATTTTTTAAATTGACTTGTAAAACTAATCCCATCATTTTTCCTGTTTCATCAATAGGATAACTTTCTCCATTAGGTAAATATGGTATTCCTCCAATTTTGTCATCTAATATAGATGTTTTCCCATCTACTAAATTAATCTGATAACATTTTTTTTCAGTTTCATTTTTATATGCATTAATTAATTTTTCAAGGTTAGTATTCATTTCTATCCCTCCTTAATTTTGTTAAAATATAAATGTAATTTTTTATTTCTATATTTTTATACTAATTTTAATATTTTTTATTATTATTTTTAGTTTTATTAATAATTAAAGAAATATAATAAATTTTATAATTATTTGTTAAATTTTCTCTACATTAAAATTATTCTTTATTAGTCTTACTTTATATATCTGAATTATAATATAAATTTAATTATAACATAAACTTCTTATATTTCAACAAATAAATTAATGTTTCTCTATTTATTAATTTGATTTGTAAATATTATAAAAATATCAGATATTTTTTATATAAAGTTAAATTTCATAATAATTATAAGAACATTACACTTTCTATTTTTATACTTATATTGTTTCTTTTATAGCTAATTTTAAATTCCTTATTTTACAAGCACTTTACCTATATAATCCATTATATCAAAAAAGATTATAATTTTTTACATTTTTTCAAAAAATATAAGCCAACGGTTTAGAAAACTAATTAAATTTTACTAAAAAGTTAATAAATATATTTAATTAATACTTTTACTTTTTATATAATTTATATTTTCTATATACAAATACTATTACCAATATAAATATTAATGCAATTATAGAAACTATAATCCAAATGTTATTTCTATTTTTATTTGGATTTACATCATCTTGATTTGTATTTCTTTCATTACTTAGGGTTTCTATTTCATAAGCATCTTCTAATTTTTCTTGTAACAAATTCTGCTCTTGTTTATATTTATTTTCTTCTTCTTCATTTCTTTTATAAACCTCAATCTTATATGTTTTATTACTAAAACCGATTTGGTGCTGTTACTACAATAGTTACTAAATTGCTTCCCTGTTTTAAATTATCTTTTCCTGTAATCTTAACTACTGCATTTTCATTTTGTGGAATAGCAAGTATATTAATATTATCTAGTTCATTAGATATTTCAGCTTTATAATTTGTATTTGTCATATCAAATGGAGGATATAATAGAGTATTTTCTATTGCCAATATTTCAAGATTATTATTTGCAAGTTCTAAATTAGATGTTTTAGTTACTTGAATAGTATAGGTATTTTTTGTAGTTTTATCTTCTGATGTAACTACAATATTTATAACATTTAACCCATCTTTTAAATTTGTATTACCACTTACATCTACATTAGCATTAGGATTTTCAGTAATTGCCAATACTTCTATTTCCTTAATATTGTTATCAACTGTTAAATAATATTCATAAATGTTATTTTCAAAATTTGGTGTAATTCCTTCTATATTTAATCTTAATGCTTGAAGGTTAGCATTACTAGCTTTAGAGTCTATACCTTGTTCTCCAGATGCTTGCTTTTCCAAAATAGTTTCTTCTTTTCCTATTTGAATTTGTTCTGTTTCAAAATTAGTTTTTATTAAATTTCCATTATTATTAAAAAACTCTCCTTGTATGCTAAAATTTACAATTCCATTTTCTTTGGCTTTAAACTTAAATTTCGCAAGTTCGCCTTGTTTTGCTTTGCTTCCACCACTTACATCATGCCAAACATAAATAATACGATTATCTATTATATTAGTATTCTCCATATTTGATATATATTCTAATTTTAACTCATCAAAATAAAGTGAAAAACTAAATGCAGTTGTTTTTACATCTTCTAAATTTACAGTAATTTCTATTTCTTCTCCTTTTTCTATTATTTTTTTGTTAGTTTCTATATAAACTCTCCCTGTTTCTAATGCATAACTAAATTTAGAAAAAGAGCTAACAAATAATAATAATAATATAAATAAACAAATTAATTTTCTTTTCAATTTAATTCAACTCCCTTACTAGTTTTTAGCTTTCTAATTAGTATCTATTTAATCCCGAACTTTTTTTGTTATTTAACATTAATTCACCAATAGACATTTTTTGTGTAACGTGTTTGATGTTCAAGGTCGTTAATTTATTGTTCCCTGTCCCCAATGTTCAACAGATAAACTTTGTATACATGTATTTAAGGCTGATTAAGACTATGAAAATGAACACTGAACCCCGTCCCCAATTGTTCTGAACCCCGTCCCCAATTGTTCGCTCTCAATTGTTCGTTCATTGTTTTATTAATTGCAATCCTAAAATATGTCTTTGTATTAATAACAAATCAATGGATGTTGGCTTTTTACCGTCTTTATTAATATTGCTTGCTTTTCTAAATATTTCTTCTAATGGTTCTATTTCTAAAATGTGTCTTTGTAATACTAATAAATCAACACTATTTATTTTTCCATCTCCATTTGCATCACCATATAGAATTATTTTATATTGTCTTAAAATTTTGCCATCTTCTTTAACTAATATTTTACTTCCTGTTCCTACTATATCTGTTTCTTTTAAAATCTGATTTTTATAATTTACAATTTCAATATCTAAATTGGTAATAATCTTTTCTTTTATATTAGAAACTGTATTATTATTATAATCTATTCCACTAATCTCCAAACTATTAACTTTTAAAGGACTGTCAAAATGAATTTCTGAATCTTCCATTTTTCTTACTACATATAATTTACATTCTGCCTGTATATTTGAATCTTCGTTCGAACTTGCAATTAAAATTGTACTACCTTCTTTTTTTGCTATTATAACTCCTTCTTGTGTAATAGTTGCAACATCTTCATCTTTACTACTATACAATATAGTTTTATCATTTGCATCATCTGGCTCTATTAGTCCATTAATTTTAAAATTATCTCCTACTTGCATATAAATTTCATTTTGGTCTAGTACCACATTTGTTACTTTACTATAAACTGTTATTTCAATTTGGTTTTGTACATTATTTTCTTCTGCCTTAACAGTAATAGTTGCTATTCCAGAATGAATTCCTATAATATTTCCTTCACCATCAACAGTTGCGATATTTGGATTGCTTGAAATATATTGAACTTTATGGTTACTTGCTTCTGGTGGCGAAATTACTATTTGTAATTTTTTTCTTTCGCCTTTTTGAATTGTAGTGTTATCTATGCTAATATCAATTTTTTCTATTTGAACTTCTGGCATTTCTGTTACATAAGTTTGATAAATATATCCTATAATCCCATTTTCCAATATAACTTTATCCCATCTTTCTCCAGATTGTTTTCCTTTTGCAATTCTAGTCATATTTTCCTGTTTATTAACAGTTGTAATGATTTCATTAGATGTTTGAGGACCTGTTCTTATATTTACATTACTAGCATTACAATAAACTTTAGTATTATCTTGAATAAAATCACTAGTATTAATATTTGGACTATCTATAGGAATATTGGGCATATTATTATAAACTGGAATAATAAAAGTCATAGATGTATCTAATAATCCACTTTTCATATAACCATTATATGTTGACCTTGATTCACTATATGGTGCTAATACATTTGTCATATACTGATGTGTAAATAAATCACCATTTCTATCATCATTTACATCAAATTTTTGTAAATAAATTGTATTTTGTCCCACATTAATATAGCTAGAACCAATAAAAATACCACCACCAGTAATTGATTTTTCTTTGTTATCCCAGGGGATCAAATATTTATCTTTTGTCTGCTGGCTTGCACCTTTTCCATCTCTTGCATACCTAAGCCCATTTTTTATTGCCCCCATTGGTTCTGGAGAACTTGTAGCACCTATATTATAAAAGTTATATAATCCTTTAAAACCTTCTACATTTCCACTAATTGAACTATGTGATAAAAAAGGACCTACTTCTTGTTTAATACGAGATGCTAAATGATAGGGACTAACAGCTGAAGTTTGTCCTCCTCTTAAAATTAAATCAGAATATTTTTCATTCATATTAATAGTATTTCCATAACTATCAAGGTATGAAACTCTAGTATTATAAAATTCAGTTCCATATAATATTTTTTCAATACCATCTAAATTGTTACTATGTGATTCATAAGACAATGCTTCAAATTGAAAAATACGAACTTCATTTAAAAAATTCCTAGGATCCATACAATATTCTACAGATTGTCTGGAACTATCTACCCAGCCACTATCAATTTCTACATTATATTGACCTGGAGTAGTATTTTTCCAACTATCAGAATAATTTTTAGGAACTAGATTTTTTCCGTATATATTTTCTTGGTTTATAACATAAGTCCAGTCTAAATTTGTGTATAATGCTTTAAACTTCCAATTTGGGTGTTTTTTTGCAAGTTCTCTTAAATATGGTTGATAACTACTTGGGAAATTTTCTATTCCATCTAATTTGTTTGATGCATGTACTTTTAAAATTGTAAATAATATTAATAAAAGAATTGAAATTAAAATAGATATTAAAATATATTTCTTTGTTTTTTTCATATTGTATCCTCTTTTCTTTAAACATATGTATTTTTGTGTTTTCGATACTTGTTAATTGGCATTTGAGGCTATAGTTTGGCTTAGAAGGTATGATATATATTAAAAAATTATGTTGTCTAAGAAACTTAGGTTTAGCACAAATTCAAATTATTGGAAACACGATATAAACAGAGGAAAGAATAATGATTTCATGGTGGAGTCTTAATTTTTTAATATATATCATACCTTCTAAGCCTACTATAGTACTTTAAATTTAAGTCTGCAATTTTATGTTTTTAAATTTAGTTTATATTTTGTGTAGTTTTAAATCTATAATTTTAATTTTTTATATTGTAATTTTACATTTATAATTTCTGTTCTTTTGCTTTGATTATTGTTCTTTGTTTTGAATCATTAGTACATGTAATTAGTGTTACTTCTCTTTGTCCATTTGTTTCTTGTGATAGAGGACTTACATCTTCTGGGAAGACATTATAGATACTATAAATCTCATATTCTATCTTACCTATAGTATTATCAGAAATTGTAAGAGTATTCCCTATTTTTAACTTTTTTAGATTATAGAACATATTTGTATTTCTTGGGGCATTATGTCCTGCTATACATAAATTTCCTATTTCATTAGGATTTGCTCCCCAAAACTTTGCAACAGATTTGTTTAAAGAATCTGTTGTACATGTTTCTAATATATAAGTTTCTAAATTAATTTCTGGAATTTCTAATTTTGCTATTACATCATATTGTTTATATTTTGTTATAATTTCATCTTTTGGATATTCCTTTATTGTAATTTCATTATTTATATTTTCATAGTTTTGTTTACTATCTTCATTATAAGTAGTATTTAAATTTCCGAGTATTATATTCTGAAAATTCTAGTACATTATTTTTTTCTAACTTACTTTCCATAATACTTTGCACTACTAACCATAAAATAATAATTAAAACACCACCTATAAAAAAACAATTAATAATCTTTTTTTTCTTCATTAGTATCACCCTCACATATGTAATAAGACAGTTTAAGCAAGATTAAACTATCTTATTATCTATATCTACTTCTTTCTATTATAAAAAACATATCCTCCACCAAGTGCAATTAAAACTAAAACAATTGGAACATATATATTCTTACCTGTTTTAGGTAATTTACTAGGTTTTTCTTGTTTAACTTCTTCTTTATTTTCTACTTTATTTGTTTCATTTGTATTACCTGGAACTTGAGTTTCAGTATTTTCAGGTGTATTTACTGGAGGAACTACTTGAGATGTAGTTTCTACAGCAGTAAACCCAAAAGACTTCTGAGCAATAACTGTATCTGAATTATCTCTATCTATTAATTTTAAAGTTATTGTATAATCCCCTGCATCACTAAAAATTGCTTTTGTTTGTAAATCTACAGAAACATCTTTTCCACCTATTTTATAACCTTGTGCATCTCCAAATCCACTTTGAATAATATCTTGTTCAAGTCCTGTATTATTAACTGCTAATAGTTTAACTGTAGCTCCTTGTGGAGAACTTGCTTCTGCTACTAATCTTGCATGTTCATAGTAACGTCCCATTGTAGAAAAATAAGAAAGTGTCATTGCCTTTTCTTCTTGTTTTATAATATCTCCCACATGTTGTAATTTAAAAGAATAATCTACATATGCTGGTTCTACTGTAACATTTTTTACAATAGGAACAGTTATATCATCAAAAGTTACAGATGCATCTGAATTTGCTAGTCCTTCCCCAGTAACCATAAACTCTGTTGGGTTTGATGTAGTAATATTTGCTTTTGCTTTAAATGTAACACTCATATTATTTCTTGGACTTGTTCCTCCTGATACATCATAAAAAGTTACTATTACTTTATCACCTGTATCATTTGCTGTTCCACCTTCTACTTTTACATATTCAAAAATATTATTATCATAAGAAATTTTGAATGTATATGCTCCTAATTGTTGTCCAAATCCAATTGTCAATTTAACTTCTTCTGATGGGGTTATTGTTTGTTTATCAACTTGTACATTAATAGTATCTAATGTTACTGCATAACTTTTGCCAGACAAAATAAGTAATGCTATTAATGTTAATATAGTAAAAATACTAATTAATTTTTTCATTTAAAAATCCTCCTTTTTTTGTTTTATATTTCTAGTATGATAAATTTTTAAACTTATTATGTATTAATTATTTTTACAATTTTTTCTTATCAATTTTTTGTTCTAAAACTGGAAAAAGACATAACAGAAATTTTTTCCATTATGTTTTTTATTTTTTATATATTAAATTCAATTTAATGTTATTGCATATGGTAATTTTTTCATAGATAATATCTTTTTTTGTAACTATTTTTTTAATTTTACACAATGCTTTTAGACTTATTTCTTTTTCTTCATAACCTTTTGTCTTGCAAACTCTTCCATTTCCATTTCATCTAATATCTCACTAATTTTCTGTGCTATTTTTTCATCTTTCGGAATAATTACCTGTTCTAATGCATTAGCTCTTCTCTCAACTTTTTCAATACTTATTTGTAATCTAAGTATTGTTGTTTCTACTCTAGCTAATTTAACTAAATATTCTTTTACATGTATAAATTTAGATATCGCTTCATCTACTGCAGAAGTAGTATTATATAATCCATAATTGATTTCTGGCTTTATCTCACTTTTTAGTATAACTGATGGTATTTGTGCACCCATAACTGTGACATATTTTATATCTAAACTATTATCTTGTTTAATTCCATTTGCAATACTAACCATTTCCTCAATACCAATATCTACATTTGCATTTCTTAATGATTCAAAAGCATCTATTAATAAATCTTCTCCATATCTTTTAAGCTCTTCTTGTTCTTCCATGTATTTGTCTATTTCTCGCTTAAGAATCATCTTTTTTTGTTCTAACAATTTTCTACCTTGTTTTGATTGTTTAATAAAACTTTTTAATTTTATTAAATTATTTTTTGTTGGTAAATCACGTATTCCCATTTTCTCTTTTATCACCTTACTTTGCTACAATTTATTTAATTCTTCCTCTGGCAATATTTTTAATAACTCTAAAGCTAAATCTAAACTTGCATAAATTGTTCTTGTTTCATATAAATCCTGATTAATAAATTTTTCTTCAAAAGCTTTTCCAAATTCTAGATATTTTTTATCTACAAAGCTCAAATCTGATTCTCCAAGTACTTTCGCTAAAGCTCTAACTTCTTGTACTTTAGAATATGATGTAAATATTTGATCTGCAATTTTTATATGATTATCTCTAGTAAACCCTTCTCCAACACCATCTTTCATTAATCTTGATAATGAATCTAATATATTAATTGGAGGTGAAATTCCTTTTTGATATAACTCCCTACTTAAAACAATTTGTCCTTCTGTAATATATCCTGTAATATCAGGAATCGGATGTGATATATCGTCATTTGGCATTGTTAAAATAGGAATTTGTGTAATTGTTCCTTTTCTTCCTTTAATTTGACCTGCTCTTTCATAAATAGAAGCTAAATCACTATATAAATAACCTGGATAACCTTTTCTACTTGGTATCTCTCCTTTTAATGTAGAAATTTCTCTTAAAGATTCTGCATATGCAGTCATATCTGTAAGAACTACTAAAACTTGCATACCTAAATCAAAAGCTAAATATTCTGCACAGGTTAAAGCAATCTTTGGAGTTAATATTCTTTCTATAGCAGAATCACTAGATAAATTTTGAAACATTACAACTTTTGATAATACTCCATTTTCCTCAAAACTTTTCTTAAAATACTCTGCTGTTTCATATTCTGCACCCATAAGACCAAAAACGACTGCGAAATCCCCACTATCATTAATATTTGCTTGTCTTATAATTTTTTCAGTTAATTCATTATGATTCATTCCACTTCCAGAAAAAATAGGTAATTTTTGTCCTCTAATTAATGTCATTAGTACATCGATAGAAGAAATTCCTGTTTGAATATAATTTTTTGGATACTCTCTTGCTATTGGATTAATTGGTTTTGAATTAATATCCCTTCTTACATCTGGCTTAATTTCTCCTAGTTCATCTATTGGTTTACTTGTCCCATTAAAAACTCTACCTAACATTTGTTTAGATAAATCTATCATTAGTGGTGTTCCCATAAATTCAGTTTTTATATCTTTAGAATTCATTCCAGTTGTACTTTCATATACTTGTATTGTTGTAATATCTTTATCTAATCTAATAACATCTCCTATTCTCTTTTCTCCATTTTTTAACTCTATAACTACTTGTTCTTCAAAAACAATATTTTTTGGTGTCTTTATAAAAACTAGTGGACCATTTATTTCTTCTAGTCCTATATATTGTACTTTCAATTTGTTCACCTCTTTATTTTTTAGGAGTATTTGTTGTTACTTATGATGAAAATAATATTATATATGTTCTTCATACTCTTCTTCAATCTTCTTGAAATTACTTTTTATTTTAGTATTAATTTTATCAAACTTTACTAATTCTTCATTTCTAATTTCAAACTTTAATCTTGTATATTCATCAAAAAAACCTAGTTTCTTAATTTCTGAAAGTGGAATTCCTTTTTCGATTAATTTTAAAGATTTCTCATATAGTAATATAACTGTTTGCATCATTTTATACTGCTTTTTTATTGGTACAGCTGTATCTATTAGATTTAATGCACTTTGCTGAAGAAAACCTATACGAATTATTCGGGCAATTTCTATAATTAATTTTTTATTTTCAGATAATACATCTTGTCCAACAACCCTAGCAATTTCTAGTAATTCATTTTCTTCTGCCAAAATCTTTACAATTTTTTGTCTAATATCTAAAAATTCTGGCTCCACATTTTCTTCATACCAATTTTGCAATGTAGAAACATATTCACTATAACTTACATTCCAATCCACTGCTGGATAATGTCTTGAATAGGCAAGCTCTCTATTTAATCCCCAAAAAGTGTGTACAAATCTTTTTGTGTTTTGTGTAACTGGTTCTGAAAAATCAGAACCTTGTGGTGAAACAGCTCCAATAATTGTAACAGAACCAAGCATACCATTATAACTATTAACAAGTCCTGCTCTTCCATAAAATTCAGATAATCTTGATGGTAAATAAGATGGAAAACCTTCTTCTGCTGGCATTTCTTCTAATCTTCCTGAAATTTCTCTTAAGGCTTCTGCCCATCTTGAAGTAGAATCTGCCATTACAGCTACATGATATCCCATATCTCTATAATATTCTGCAATTGTAATTCCTGTGTATATTGATGCTTCTCTTGCTGCAACTGGCATATTAGAAGTATTTGCAATTAAAACAGTTCTTTCAATCATTGGTCTACCTGTTTTAGGATCTGTTAATTTTGGAAATTCCTCTAATACATCTGTCATTTCATTTCCACGCTCTCCACAACCAATATATACAATAATATCTGCATTACTCCATTTTGCAAATTGATGTTGAAGCATTGTTTTTCCAGTTCCAAATCCTCCTGGAATCATTCCGCATACCACCTTTAGCAATAGGAAACATTGTATCTATTACTCTTTGTCCTGTTAATAATGGCTCTTTTGTAATTAATCTTTCTTTATATCCTCTAGGTACTCGTACTGGGCATTTTTGAACCATTGTAATTTCAAATATCTCTCCATCTTTTGTTTTAACTTTTGCAAGTACATCTGTTACTTTATAATTTCCTTCAGGTACAATCCAAATTAATTCACCTTGCAGACCAGAACCATTCATTATTTTATTTACAATAAGTCTAGTTTCTTGTACTTGTCCTATAATAGTATTTTTTATAATAGTTTCTCCTACTAACACAGTTGGAACAAAATGCCATAATTCTTCTAAATTAATTGCATTTATTCCGATTAGTTCCTCTTTTTATAAAATCTCCTTCTTTGTTTCTTAATTCTCCGAAGTGGTCTTTGTATACCATCAAAAATATTCCCCATAATTCCTGGTCCTAATAAAACAGATAAAGGCTCTTCTTTACTTACAACTTCTTCTCCAATACCTAGGCCAGTTGTATTATCATACACTTGAATTGTAGCTGTATCTTGCTTTATTTTTATTACATCTCCTAGTATTTGTTCTTTTCCAATATATACTATATCATGCATAGCAAAATCTCCATCACCTTTTGCTAATATTACTGGTCCATTAATAGAAACAATCTCTTTTTTTTGCAAAATATTATTCACCTCAATTTCTTTTGTTTACATTTTCTTCAATTGAATTTTTTAATGTATTATCAATAAATACATTTTTGTTTTCTAATATAAGTCCACCTATAAACTTATCCTCTATTATTTTACATTCAATACCATACTTAATTTTAATTTTTTCACTATATCTATCATAATCTTTTTTTATAATTCCAATAATTGTATTATGTGTTATATTAACTTTTTCTAAAGTTTCTTTTAATGTATAAAAAAAGAAATCCTCATATAATGATGTATCCAACATCTTGCTAATACACATCTGTGTTTGTTTTATTAATTCTTGTTTTTGCTTATTTATGGTATCTATTATATTCTTTTTTTGTTCTAATTCATAAGAATAAATTTGTTTATAAAATTCTTTTTCTAATTTTTCACATTTTTTCTGATATGTGGATTCTTGCTTTCCGTGTATATTCTTCTATATCTTGTGTTATTTGTTTTTGTATTTCTTCTTTTATTTTAATTTCAAGTTCTTGTTTTTCTTGATTTATCAATCTTTCACAACTTAGTTTTAATTCTTTCTTTTTAGCTTGTGTATTCATTTTATCACCTATCTTTAAATAACCACAACAAGTGGTGTTTTTCTTTTCTCTTTTATTTCTTCTATCTTTTGTTTTGACTGTTCATATACTTGTTTTGATACAACTAAAATTCCTATATTTTCTTGTTTTAAAACTTCATCAATTTTATTATCTATTTTTTCCTTTTCATTCAAAACTATTGAAGATATACCTGCAAGTTTTAATCCAACTGCACTATCAATATCATCTAAAATAGAATATATTATCATTTTTTTACTCCTTTAGACTTTACTTAATATCATAATAGCAACAATTAAACCATAAATTGCAATACCTTCTGCAAGACCTGCAAAAATTACTGTTTTTCCAAGTAATCCTGGATTTTCACTAATAGCTCCAACTGCACTAGAAGCAACAACAGCTACTGCAATTCCAGAACCAATAGCTGCAAGACCTACTGCTAAAGCTGCTGCAATTAAACTAGTTCCTTTATCTGTGCTTTCATTTTGCTCTGCTACCACTTCATTTGTACCTATATCTGTAGCATAAGAATTATTTATAATTCCTCCCAAAAACATTACTCCTAATATTATAAAAAATACACTTCCTAAAATCTTGTTTAACATAATTCTTCGTTCCTTTCTTTTTGAAAATTGTCAATATGGTCAAGGCATTTTGACAATTTTGTAATTTTACCTTTCTATATATAATTATCTTAAAATTAATAACATATTTTTTAAATTCTTTCCAAACATAAAATTTTCATATTCACACAAACCTTATATTATTCCACCTAGTATGTCTTCTGTGGTTTAATATATTCTATTTAAAAACTGCACTTTAAAATATAACCCATAAACTAAAATATTATAAGAAACCTTCATTTTTTAGCCTGTACACTAATATTTTCATACTCTTTGCCATTTCCCTCATAAAATCTACTAAACAATTCATAATATTCTAATCTAAGCACTTGAATTGCAACAATTAATCCTTCCAAAACAATTACTATTCCATTTCCAATAACTGCAATTAATAAATTTCCTGCACCTTGTACCATATTTGCAAGTAAATATACTGCCATACAAAGCCCAACATGATTAATTGCAAAAGCTGAAAGTCTTAAAAAAGAAATAGTATTACTTGCAAGAGATAAAAGCATCTCAATAACATCAAAAATACGTTCTACAAAAGGAATCTTAACTTTTTCTTTACTTTTTTGTAGTTTACTACTTAAACTATCTCCAAATAAAATAAGTATAATAAAAACTAATGCAATCACTATAATAGCAGATACAGAAAGAATCATCTTACCTGTTACAAAAAAATTAGCTATAACAAATAATACAAATCCATATAGCAAAAATCCGAGCCAGTCCATTTTTATCGAAAAATATCTTCTTAATTTCTTTATTTCTTATTCCATTTACAATATTTAGTATCATTGCAATTAAAATAAAAACACTTCCAACAACAACTCCAGAAATTAGCATTGTATTAATGTTTTCCATTGGACTGATTAATTTTGATTTTAAAATATCTTCTCTTCCAAATATACTTCCATATAAAAAACCAAATATAATAGAAGAAATTCCAAAAGCTACCATTACTGGTCCAAGTGATACCTTTTTTTTCATTAGTAGTAGTCCTATTAATAATAAAATAGCTCCATGTCCAATATCTCCAAACATAAAACCAAACATAATAAAAGATGTAATTGCAACAAATACTGTTGGGTCTAATTCTTTTACATTTGGAATTCCATACATTTTTACTAACATTTCAAATGGTTTTATTAATTTATTATTTCTAAGTTTAGTTGGTTCTTTTATTTCTTCTTTTTTTCCATCACGTATACTGTAATCAAAATATTCATACTGTTTTAGCATATTAACTATATAATCTATGTTGGTTTCTGGCACCCAAATAACCATATAAAAAGTTTGCTTTTTATCATGCATAATATATTTTTTTAATTTATTAACAAGTTCATATTCTTTTAATTGTTCATAATATGATATTAATTTATTTTTCTTTTCGTTTTGAAAATACTTTAATTCTTTATCTAACTCTCCCTGTATAATTTCATTTTCATTATATTCCAATTTCAAATCTGATATTAAATTACTTAATAATCCATCAAAATCATTTGGTAATAAAATTCTTTCAAATTCTTGCATATTAAAAAATGCATCTACATCATTTGCATATTCCTCTGTTGTAATATAAATAAGCCATGTATTCTTTTCTTCTTTTTTTAATTTATAATAGATTGCTTTTATATCTCCTTGTAACTCTTTTTCTATCTCTATAATATTTTCATTTGGAACATTTCCATATCGAAATTTTATATATTTCATTGTAATTAAATCTTGTATATTAATATTTAATCCAGAAAGTTCTTTGATTGGTAACAATTTTTCCATAATGTCTTTATTTCTCTGTTCTATTTCTTTTATTTTTTGTTCATATTCATTATATTGTTTTTCTATAATATTAATATCTTGCTTTATTTCATCTATTGTATTTTCAATTTTTATCTTTGTTTCATTTTCTTGTAATTGTAATCCGAATCTATTTAATATTTTTTCTGCTTTTTTTAAATATTCCTTAATTGTATAATCATAAGTACAATATTCAAATTTCCAGCCTTTGTCATATATTTTTTTTGCATCTTCTATTCCGAATATCTTTTCCTAATAATTCTTGTGCTAAAAATCTGTCTAGCTTATCCTCTTTTCCACTTATACTAAGGAGTTTCATTCTTTCAATTGACATTTTTTTATCTCCTTTATCTTATTGTTATTTTGTTACTAATTTCTTTTGTATTTCTTCTTTGCTTAAACCATAACGTATTGCTTCAATAATACGTACAATATCTGTATTTTCCATCTCAATTAAATTAATATATGCACATATATTACTAATATCAAACATCTGACTTTTAAATATTTTATAATATTCTTTATACAAATATATATTAATGTTTTGCTCAAAACTAAGGTCTTTTTCATATTTTTTCATATATGCTTTTTTTTGAAAATTTTCCAATATTTCTGTATCATTTTCTAGACTTAAAAATTTTTCTATTTCTAACTTATTATTACCTTTAACTTGTTTTATAAAAATATCTTTTATTTTATCTTCTGAATAATTATAATATTTCTTTATTCGGTATAACCATAATAAGTTCATTAACTCAGTTTTCTTAGATATCATGTTTTCTAATCTGGTATTTTTATTTTCTGATATAGAAATTAATTTATTTAAATAAATTTTATCTATTTCATTTTCTATCTGAAAAATATTTAATTCTTCAATTTGATTTTCCTTATTACTAAAGTTTTCAAATACTTTTTTGTACTGAGTTTTACTTATATAATTCATAAATTCTGCTATAGTTTCTGCATTTTGAATTCCATCTATTTCCTTAAAAATTGATTCTGTCCAAATTTTTATACTTTCTGGATTATAATGAACTATCGTTTTTGAATATAGCTTTCTAAATATACTTTTAATACATCGTATTTTATATTTTTCAATAAATTGGATTAAAATGTCTTTATCCTTTTTCCCTAATAATCTTTTTATTTTTACTATATCAGTAATTAAAATTTTGTCTAATGCTGTTTCAATTTGTATTCTTCTAGCTGTTTCATCTAATTCATTTAGTTCTATATTTTTTGTTTTTAAAATTAAAATTGCACTTTTTAAATTATTTTGATGTATTAATTCTTGTAAATCGCTTTTTTTAAGTCTTTTTGCATACATACCATTCAATTTTGCTTTAGAATTTCCATATTTCATTATATTAATCAGATACAAAAACTCACCTTCTTTTTAATATATTGTTTATTATTGTATTTACGATATTTTCTTTTTCATTTTCAAAATTCTCTTGCATTTTTTGTATTTCTATATTAGTTACTTTATCTATTTGTTCTTTTTTTTGTTTTATTTGTTTATCATATTCTGATTTTTGAAAATTAATTTTATATAGATATTTATTATTTATTTCTTCTTTTTTTAATTCTATTTGTTCTTCTATTGCTTCATCTATATTAGATTTTTTTGCTTCTAAATCTTCTATAATATGTTTACAGTTTTTATCAAACTCCATTAACTCTTTTATAGTTTCTTCCATAAATCTTCACCTAAAAGTTAGTATACCTCTATTAGTATATTTTTACAACAAAATTTTTAAGTTTTTATATTTTAGTTATATATTGTTAAAATCTAATTAGCTTTATATATATTAATTCATTTTTACTATTAAATTGCTATATTGACAAAAAAGAAAATATCTGATTTTCAAATACTTTCTTTTAATATTTAATTATTTAATTTTCAAACAACTTTTTATTAAAGAATATTGTAATTCATAAAAAGATTTGCATATATTCATTTTCATTACTAACACAC
>CAQIBN010000018.1 GCA_948805675.1 uncultured Clostridia bacterium
CTGATACTCAGTTGCAATGTGCCACTGTCTACCCTCAACTGGAGACATCTTTGATACTGTTTCAACCCACCAACTATAAGAATGTCTTACAGCTGGTCTCTCACCCTTCTGAAAGACAACCATATGGTCGCCAGCCTCAGTTGGGTCATACCTTACTCTGTAGAAAGCTTCAAGCGAAGCTTCTTTTACTTCAGCAACAGCTTCAATGAACATATTAATATCTTCGTTTGTTGACTTGAAGTTCAGAACTTCATTGAAGAATCCTTCTTCCTGCGGGTTGATTTTCACGAGTCTATTATCTTCCAAAGTTGTGATATTATCTTCCAAAGTTGTGATTGTTGTAGTCTCTGCCTTTTTTTTGTAATTTCCGAATCCTATCATACTATTACCTCCTAAGTAATATGCTCTGGAGGTTACGCTACCCCTCCAGAAAATTGTTTTTAACATTATTTTCTAAAGTTTAAGTAGCGTTATAACTTTATGATACTTTAATTATAGCACATTTTTTATATTAATTGCAAATTTGACCCACCTTAGCAACTTGTCAACTTAACATTCTTTCCAAACTTACTATTTTCTAAAATTTTCCTTTATAAAATTAATTCTTGTTGCTATATTTTCACGATAATGAATTACTGGTATGATATTGATTGTTTCATTATCTATAAAGTAGAATATTTTATGTTGTTTATATATATATTGTCTTACAATTTGTTATATTATGAAAATTTTTCAAATCTTGAATCGCTAGATTAGTCCAATTTATTACCATTTTTTATCTCGTATAATCAATTATATAGAAATATTAATCTATCTAATTGATTAATCCCTTTCTTTTAAATTTTTGATATATTATACTTCACGATGTATAATATATACATAATACACTGTGGATTTGTTTCTCTATTTTTTTACAGCCATTTTATGGACTGGTTAGAGGAGACCCAAACCACAGATTTCTATTTTAATTGTTAATTAGTTAGTTAACACGTTAGCCTTTGTTAATGATGTTTTATTAGATTACGAGATTACATGAATAGCAATCCTTGTGGCAAACTTATCAGTGTATAAAAAACTAATTTTTAGGAGGTGCATATATTTGATATATTACGTCGGTATCGACATATCTAAATATAAACACGATTTCTGCATTATCTCAAATGTAGGTGAATTAATTGTAGAAAATTTATCTTTTCAAAACAATAAAATAGGATTTCAATGCCTATTGGAACATTTGAAACCCTATAATAAATCTGATATCCGTATTGCTTTTGAGGCAACAGGACACTATTCTTTGAATTTGGAACTGTTTCTTATTAATAATGGTTATACTTACATCAAAACTAATCCACTTATAATACACCAGTTTTAAAAGCTCGTAGCTTACGTAGGACTAAGACTGATAAAGCTGATAGTTTAACTATAGCTAAATTCTTAATGTCTATTCCTTACCAACCAAATTCAGATTTATTATACAACATTTTTACATTAAAGTCACTATGTAGAGCAAGAGAAAATTTAATTAAAGAAAGAAGTAAGTTTGCTGTTCTTTTAACAAATGAATTGGACAAGTCTTTTCCTGAGTTAAAGCCTTTCTTTAACAATATGATTTCAACTACTCTATTATATATTTTAGAAAAATATACAAATACTAATCATATTGCTACAATGAAGGACTACGAGTCAATTCGTAAACTTTCTTGTGGTAAATTTACTTATGCTAAATTTGCTCAGTTAAAAGAACTTGCAAAAAATTCAGTTGGCTTTCATAATGAAAATACTGATTTACTTATTTCTACATATGTCTCAATCTACAATGATTTTAATAATAAAATTGATCCAATAGAAAAACAAATTTCTACAATTGTCAAAGTACTTAATCCTAGAATGCTTACTATTCCAGGAATTGGAGAAACATCTGTTGTTACTATTTTATCTGAATATCGAGATATTAAAAATTTCTCTAATCCAAATAAAATGTTAGCTTTTGCTGGTTTAGACCCTAGTATAAACCAGTCTGGTACATTAGAATATAATGGCAAAATGGTTAAACATGGTTCTGGTCATCTTAGATATGCTATTATGAACTCAGCAATGGCTATTTTAAGATTTTCTCCTGAATTTTATGATTACTACCTTAAGAAACGTTCTGAAGGTAAATGTCATCGTGTTGCATTGTCTCATGTTTGTAAAAAACTAATTAGAGTAATTTACTCACTTGAGAAAAATGATATTGATTTTGATCTGTCTTTATTAAAATAATATTTCTATTTTGATATTATTTGGACTTCAAAAAAATTTGTATTTTTGAGGTCTTTTTGGCGTGGGATAATTTCCAATTAAAATTTTTTTATAAAAAGGCTTGACTTTTAATAGTTAGTCTCCTCTATCAACTCTTCAGTTGTTAGACCTTCATTATTTTTAGCATCTTCTAAACCTTGTTCAATTTTTAATCTAATATATATATATATCTTCTATAATATCATCAAATGTAGTATTCCTCGAGCTCCAATTCTTGTCTTCTTTATTTCAAAATTCTTTTGCTCTCATCCTAAATCTTTGTCCGTTATTATAAATATTACGTTCATTTTTATTCTTCCTCCCTATAAAATTACTTTTTTACTATTTAAACTACTTTCTAAGTCTTGTGTAGTATTAATCGCCACAATAATTTTATTCAATTATTCTTTTCTTCCTAGAAATTATATTTGTAATTATAATAAATGCAATAATAAATATTATAATAACACCAATATTAGTTATTACTGGTTTTAATGTATCAAAATTAAATACCTCTAATTGTTTTAACATTTCATTTGTACTTATATAATAATAAGATGGTAATATATGTGCAATTTTAAGTACAGAATCTGGTAGCCATTCCATTGGCACAAAAGCACCACATAAAAAGCTAGAACCTAATGCTACTACATTTATAATTCCATTAATTGCATTTTTATTTGTAACTAGATTTCCTATTAAAAAAGCTATTGTTAATGAACAAATACTAAATATAAATGAATTTATAATATATAGCATACCATGTATAGTAAACATTATATTTCCAACTAATATGAAACTTAAAATTACATAACTAAGCCATAAACCTACTGCTACTAGACTACTAGATATAAGTAGTTTTCTATTTATTTTTTTATAATTCATACTACTAATAATTGTTCTTTTTTGTATATTTTCTTTTTTAAAGCTAGATAAAATTAAACATATTACATACACTAAGCCTGCTAAAATACTATAGTTTGTAAAATTGTAATAAAAACATGCTTTTGATAAATTATTTGTATCTAATTTTGAGCTAATTTCTATTTTAGTTTCTTTTGATAAAGTTTCATTTATTTTATTAATTAATTCTTCTTCTGATTTTGTATTTTTTACATATGTATTTGCTATTTTAATATATCTTGAAAGTAACATTTCAGCATATGAAGCTGAATAATCTTTTGTACTTTTAATGTCTATTTTAGGATTATTTCCTTTTAAAAACTCTTCTCTATAATTTTTTGGTATGTATATAATATAATTTACATCTCTGTAAAATAATGCATCATTTATTTTTTCTTCATCATCTTCTATATTAATTATATTACTATTATTTTTTATATAATCTATAAGATTTTTAGTTATTCCTTTTTCTTCATCTTTATTTATTACTAATACATCTGGTTTTTCTGCTACAAAATTTGTATTATTCTCACTTGTTTGCATATTGAATCCACCAAAAAATATTAAAAATACTGTATACATAATTATTGGTATCTTACATTTATTTAATACTCTTAAAAACGTTTTAAATACTGTCATATTTTTGCCTCCTTAAACTGAAATACGAAATAGTAATCATAATAAGTGCAAAAATAAGTAAACTTGATATATTAAAGAAATATCTATCTAATGTATCATAATAATATAAAGAATAAAATCCATCTGTTATCATACTTGCAGGATTTAATTTATTTACAATAGGTATATTTTTATCTACAATATATTTCATTGTAATTCCCATCATTCCAGATAAAAAACATCCGAAGCATTGTAATAGATATAACTATTCCAGTTTTTATATTATCATTTGCTTTTAATATACTTCCAATTGCAATTCCAATTGATAAACCAGCCAATGCACCACATAATGCTAAAAGTATAACAAACATAAGATTATTTCCATAATCTACTTTTAATACAAAAATAGTATATGCAAATAAAATTGCAAGACCTATTAACTCAGTTATATAACTTGCTAAAACACTACTACATATTAGCTTAAACTTACTCACACACGAACTTGCTACCCTTTTTCCGTATAGAACTAATATTAGGTAAATTCTGATTAACTGCAACCATTCCAAGTATTCCACCATATAAACAAGCCATTGCTATTAAAGTATAAAATTCTATCATTGTATAGCTTAAATTATTATTTGATATATTTTCTAGTTTAACTTCTTGATTATTAGTTATTTCCAATATATTTTTGTATAAATTTTCATAGTCTATATTATAATTTCCATTTGATATTTCTTTTTTTATTTTATCTTCTGCTATACTTTGTACTATTCCGTGCTGTTTGATTTATCTCTTCTGTTACTAGTTTTAAAATTGTTTCATTAATTCCACTTTTATTTACAGTTATTTTAGGGCTATTATCTACTAATATCATATAACCTACTATTTCATCTTTTTCTAGTAATTCTTTTGCAGATTGTTCTGTAACTAGTTTTAAGTTAAATAATCTATCTTTGTTATTTTCGTCACTTAAACTTCTAAATGCTTCTTTATATATTTTGTTATTTTTAAATTCTTCATTTTCAATTATTGCTATATTTATAATGTCTAATTTTTCACTATTTTCAATATTCGAAAAAGCCATATAAAAAAATGTTCCTAATATTACTGGAAAGGCAAAAGTCCAAAATATTAGCATTTTATTTTTAAAGAGAGTAAAAAATGCATATTTAAAATTATGTATAAACATTAGTCACGTAATTCCTTTCCAGTTAATTCTAAAAATACATCATTTAATGTAGGTCTTTCTGAATATATTTTATTATATTTAATACTCTCTTTTTTTAAATAATCTATAAATTCTACGAAATTATTTTTGCCTTTTTTATATGTAACTAATAATATGTTTCCATTATATGTTACTTCATCTACATTTTCTAAATTCTTTATTTTGTTAATATATTCTTCTTGTAAGTTATTTGTTTCAACTGTAACCTTTTCTTCAATTTTAGCAAGTTCTTTTAATTTATCTGTTGTGCCTTCTGCTAAAATTTTACCTTTATCTAAAATAATAACTCTATCACAAATAATTTCAACTTCTTCCATATAGTGTGTTGTATATAAAATTGTTGCTCCATTATCTCTTAATTTTTTTATTCCATCTAATATATTGTTTCTACTTTGAGGGTCTACTGCTACTGTTGGCTCATCTAAAAATATTAATTTTGGCTTATGTGCTATTCCACATGCAATATTTAGTCTTCTTAAAAGTCCTCCAGATAACTGCTTTGGATAAAATTTTCTAAATTCATCTAAACCGAACTAGACTAATTGCTTCATCAATGTATTGTTTTCTTGTACATTTATCTTTAATATATAAGCCACAAAAATAGTCTATGTTTTGATATACTGTTAATTCATCAAATATTGCTATATCTTGAAATACCACTCCTATTTTACGTTTTATATCATAACTATCTGGTCCGCATTTTCTTACCAAAAATATTTATTTCTCCACTTTTATAATTTAATAATGATAATATACAATTAATTGTTGTGGATTTTCCACTTCCATTTGGCCCGAAGTAAACCTAAAATTTCTCCTTCATGAACTTCAAAAGATAAATTATCTATTGCTTTTAGATTTTTGTATTGTTTAGTTAGATTTTTAATCTCTATTATATTATTCATGTTTTTCCCCCTTTTATTATTTGTTTATAACGTTTTTTATTATATCATATTAGAAAATTTTGTATATAATTAATTGTTATTTTTGTTAAGATTTATATTAAAAAATAGTTACTTTACTACACATAAATTTTTAAATATTTATTTAAGTACAAGTTTAAAATTTATACCATAAAATACAATATTTTATAGACACTTATATGATAAAATTTTTAATTAAAACTCTCATATTATATAAAAAAAGTAGTTTAATAACTGTTATATTCATAAAAACATTATTATAACTACTTTTTATCTATTATAGAAATTTGATTTTTTAATTTTATAAATTTTCAATTTCTTCTTTTGTTAACCCTGTTATTTCTATTATTAAATTAATATCAATTTTCTTAGCTAACATCTTCTTAGCAGTCATTACTTTTTCTAATCTTATTCCATCTTTCTTCCCTTCTTCTATGCGTTTTTCTATACCTTCTCTTCTTGCTTTTGTCATCACTGCCATTTCATCTCTTATTGCTTTTTCTCTTAGCTGAGCTTATCTTATTGTCTCTTCATCACTGTGTTAAATATTCAAGTTCTTCTTCCTCTGCTTTTTTTACATATTTGTTGTTAATCATTTTGATTTCCTCCAAATTTTCATTTTCGATAAATGTTAGCCACTCTTCTAACTTACTTGATATTCTTTTACACTTTTCTCTAAACTTGGGTAATTGTATATAATAGCAAAGATTTTTAAAACATCAAAAACAATTACACTTCAAAACAAGAAAAGACAGGAAAAATTTGATAATCAAACAAAAAAAATCAAATCTGAAATCGGAAACAATGATTAAGCATTTTCCAAATTAATATTCTTTCCAAGAGGTGCCTTAAATAGGTCACCTCTTTTTATATAATAAGAAAGTTCTAGTATAAAGTAAAATTTAATTAATAGTACTTTCCCATTATATAAAAAATATTGTACACAATATTTTTGAAAAATTGGCAGTCGAACAATTTAACACAGACTATAAAAAGATTAGGTAAGTATTAGATAAATTTGGTCTGCTATTGTTCATAAATCCAATAATTATAATAAGAAAAAAGTTTTTTATTTAATCTTTAACTATACTTTTTTCTGCAAAACTATTATTTACAAGCTCATTATATGGAGCCTTCTTATCTAATTCACCAGACATAGTCATAACATCTTGAAGTAATTCAAAAGACTCCTCTTTTAGTACTGGTGTATCATTCCATGCATCTATATCTTTATAGTTTTGTATTACACTTTCAAGCAATCCTAAATCTGTATCTGGGAAAAAACTTTGGACTGCTTTTGCAATATCTTCTGCTGAATGCTCTTTTACCCATTTTTCTCCTTTACAAATTGCATTTGTAAAGCCCTGTATTACATCTTTATTATTTTGAATATAGCTTTTTTTAGCAAAATATGCTGTATATGGTATTTCTCCTGCTGATTCTCCAACAGATGCTACAACATAACCTTTTCCTTCATTTTGTATAAGTGATGCTGTTGGCTCAAATAGTGTTACATATTGTGCTGTTCCACTAGAAAATGCTCCTGCCATTAAATCAAATTTTATACTATCATCTAATATTAAATCAGTTTCAGGATTTATTCCATTTTTCTTTAAAACATATTCTAAAGTCATATATGGAACCCCACCTTTTCTTCCAGGTATTACTGTTTTCCCTTTTAAGTCTTGCCAGCTAAAATTATTAGTTTTTTCTTTTGCAACTAAAAATGAACCATCTTTTTTAGTCATTTGTGCAAACACTTGGCAAAAATCTTCTTTTCCTTCATTATATACATATATTGATGCTTCTGGTCCTGCAAATCCTATATCTACTTGATTTGCTAAAACTGATGTCATTACTGCATCTGCTCCTTGACCTGTTGTAAGTTCTATTTGTATTCCGTTTTCTTTAAAATATCCATTATTTATTGCTACATATTGTGGAGCATAAAAAACAGAACGAGTAACTTCACTTACCTTTATATTTTTAATATTATTTAAATTATTTTGATTTTTGAAAATTGATATTCCAAAAGTAGAACCAATAACAACAATTATAATAAAAATTCCAAATACAATATTTTTTTTCATATATTTCCTCCTTAAATTAGTTATCTCAATGTTTCTAATATCTAAGGTCAAATATTTTTATTTATTATATTTGACCTTCAATACTTAGTTTAAGAGATAATTTTATTAAATAACCTATTTTCTATTTAAACTTCTTACTTTTTAGGATAAATTTTTCTAATAAAATTACACACTCATACATTATTCCTGCAACTATTCCAAGTATTATAACACTTGCCATTACTAAATCTAATTTAAATACCTGACCTCCATATACTATTAAATAACCAAGTCCAGCCTTTGATACTAAAAACTCTCCTGATATTACCCCAACTAATGAAAGTCCAATATTTACTTTTAATGAATTTACAAATGTTCCTATATTTGCTGGTATTACAATTTTGGTTAGTATTTGCCATTTACTCGCATTAAATGTTTTTGCCATTTTTATAACTTCTTTATCTGTTTTTAAAAATCCATTTAAATTTTCAAGTATAGTTACAACAAGTGAAATTGCAATTGCCATAACTATAATTGCAGGTGTGCCTGAACCTACCCAAATTATAATTACTGGTCCGAAGTGCAACCTTTGGTAAACTATTTAATACTACTAAAAATGGTTCTGATACTTTTGCTAAAAAATTTGAACACCATAATAATATAGCTACAAATATTCCAAGTATTGTTCCAAGTAAAAAACCAATTACTGTTTCATATGTTGTTACTAAAATATGTGTTAATAAATCATTTTTCGATAAGTTCATAAATGTATTTAGTATCCTACTTGGCTTACTTGTTATAAAACTATCTATAATACCTTTATCTGCAAGAAATTCCCAAATAACAAGAAAACCTACTAATATTAATATTTGTGTTAAAAAAATTTGTATTTTTTGTTTTTTTAAATTTCCTAGATATGTTTTTCTCTCTTTTGATATAATTTTACTTTTCATTTACACCAAGCTCCTTCCATAATATATTAAAATATTCACTAAATTTAGGACTTTCTCTACAATTTAAAGGAGTTCTTCCGTTTTATATCAAACTCTATTTTATGCATATCTTTTATTGTTCCTGGTCTTTTACTTAATACTAAAACTCTATCAGACATACTAATAGCTTCTGAGATATCATGTGTTACAATAAGTGCTGTAATATGTTCTTTTCTTAATATTTCATAAATATCATTTGTTACCATTATTCTTGTTTGATAATCTAATGCTGAAAAGGCTTCATCTAACAGTAAAATCTTGGGTTTTACAGCCAATGTTCTAATTAATGCTACTCTTTGCCTCATTCCTCCAGAAATTTCTGATGGATATTTATCTTTAAATTCATATAGATTATATTTTTTTAGTAATTCCTCTACATATTTTATATTTTCTTCGTTCTTCTTTCCTTTAATTTCTAACCCAAATAGGGCATTATTTAAAATAGTTTTCCATTCAAGTAAACAATCCCTTTGAAGCATATAACCAATTTTTGGAGAAATACCATCTATTTTTTCATCTTCTATGTATATTTCTCCTTCACTTTTGCTTTCTAGTCCTGCTATAATCGAAAGTAATGTTGATTTACCACATCCGACTTGGTCCAATAATACTTACAAATTCTCCCTTTTTCACTCTAAAAATTACATTTTTTAAAGCTAAAACTTCTCCATCTTTATTTTGATATCTTTTTCCTACACTCTTCACTTCTAAAATATTTGCCATAAAATTCCTCCTATTAATTTATCCTGATATATTTTATGTAAAATTATTTAAAAATGAAACAATAAATAAATAATAATTCTAAATGTTATTACAAAAAAATTAGCATTTATTAGATTTTAAAAATCTAAAATAAATGCTAATTAAAATATTTTTTACAAAGTTTGCTATAAATATCTATCACATAATATTTATTCTCTTCTATATAAACAACATATTAAAAAAACTAAATTTGTATAATATCTTTTATAACTTCACCTGCTATAATAAGTCCTGCTACAGAAGGAACAAAAGAAATACTTCCTGGAATTAATCCTTTTCCTCTTTTTATATTTTCTATACAATCTATATTCTCTACATAATTACTATTTTTTAATATATTAAAAGATTTAATTGGTTCTTCTTTAGAATAAACAACCTTTAATTTTTTTATTCCTCTTGTTTTTAGTTCTTTTCTCATAACCTTAGCTAATGGACATACTTGTGTTTTATATATATCTGTAACTTCAAATTTAGTTGGATCTAATTTATTTCCTGTTCCCATACTAGATATAATAGGAATATTTAATTTTTCTGCTCTTAAAACTAGTTCAATTTTTGCTGTTACTGTGTCTAAACTATCTACTATATAACTAATTGTATTATCTAAAATTTCTTTGCTTTCTGGCATGAAAAATTCTTGATATATTTGCACATTTGCATTTGGATTTATTTCTAAAATTCTATTTTTTGCAACTTCTACTTTTGGTTCTCCTATTGTTTTTCTTGTTGCTATAATTTGTCTATTTAAGTTTGTTAATGAAATTTTGTCATTATCTACTAATATAAAATTTTTAATTCCAGCTCTTACTAGACCTTCTACAACATAAGAACCCACTCCTCCTATACCAAACACTGCAACTTTTGCATTTTGTAACTTTTCTATTGCTTGTTTTCCTATTAATAATTCTGTTCTTGAAAATTCATTTATCATTTTTTCATTCCTTTTCTATTTTTATAATATAAATTAGTACTATTTTATTTCTATTACATTAAAACCTTCTTTTTCAATTAATCTTATTATTTCATTATTGTCTAATTCTTTTTCTGATTCTATAATTGCATTTTTATTATCTAAGTTTACTTCTACATTTATAACTCCATTAATAGTTTCCAAAACTTTTTCTATTGTCATTTTACAATGATTACATTGCATTCCATCAATATATACTATTTTCATAATTTTAGTTTCCTTTTCTTTACTTTTTATATTTACAGTTTGTTCTTCTAAATCTATATCTTTACATTCTTTTGAAAAGTTATTTTTAAAGCTTTTCAATCTTAAAGCATTGGTTACAACACATACAGAACTTAAGCTCATAGCAGTAGCTCCTATCATAGGATTTAACTTTAATCCAAATCCTAAATAAAATACTCCGCATAGCTACTGGTATTCCAATAATATTGTAGATAAATGCCCAAAATAGATTCATTTTTATATTTCTTATAACTGCTTTACTTAAATTAATTGCTATAACAACATCGAGTAAACTATTTTTCATTAAAACTATATCAGCACATTCTATAGCAATATCTGTTCCAGAACCAATAGCTAAACCTACATCTGCTTTTACTAGACTAGGACTATCATTAATTCCATCCCCTACAAAAGCTACTTTCTTACCTTGTTTTTGTAATTTTGCTACTTCTTTTTCTTTTTCAGCTGGCAATACTTCTGATATCACCTTATCTACTCCAAGTTTCTCTCCTATTGTTTGTGCTACTAACTTATTATCACCTGTTAGCATAATAACTTCTATATTTCGTTTTTTTAATTCATGTATTGCCTTAAAACTTGTACTTTTAACTGTATCTGCTACTGCTATTAACCCAATTACATCTGTTTCATTTGCAAAATAAATAACAGTTTTTGCTTCTTTTAAAAGATTATCATTTTGTTTTACTAGATTATTTATATTAATTTTATTTTCTTTTATAAAGTTTAAATTTCCTCCATAATAATTTACTTCATTAATTTTTCCTTTTACACCTCTACCTGAAACAGATATAAATTCATGAACTTGCTCTATTTGTATATTTTCTTCTTTTACTTTTTGTATTATAGCTTCTGCTAATGGATGTTCTGAATTTTTTTCTAAACTTCCTGCTATTTTTAAAAGTTCTTTTTTATCTATACTTGAAATTATATCTGTAACTTTTGGTTTCCCTTCTGTAATTGTTCCTGTCTTATCTAAAACAACTGTATCTATTGAATGTAATAATTCTAAGCTTTCTGCAGATTTTATTAATATTCCATTTTCTGCGGATTTTCCTGTTCCACACATTATTGCAACTGGTGTAGCAAGGCCAAGTGCACATGGGCAAGAAATAACTAATACTGCAATTCCTGTACTTAGAACAAATTCAAAATCTTGACCATTTAGAATCCAAAATATACATGTTAAAATAGTTATAATTATTACACATGGTACAAATATTCCGACTTACTTTATCTGCAAGTTTCGAAATCGGTGCTTTTGAATTTGCTGATTCTTCCACCAATTTTATAATTTGTGATAGTGTTGTATTTTCTCCAACCCTTGTAGCTTTCATTTTTAAATATCCATTTTTATTAATAGTTCCTGAAACAACTTCTTCTCCTACTGTCTTTAAAACTGGTATGCTCTCACCTGTTATACTAGATTGATTTATAGTAGATTTTCCCTCTATAATTACACCATCTACTGGAATACTTCCTCCTGGTTTTATTAAAATAATATCACCTACATTAATTTCTTCTAAATCTACTTGTATTTCTCTATCATCCTTTATTACAATTGCTGTTTTAGGAGCTAAATTAATTAATTTACTTATAGCATCACTTGTTTTTCCTTTAGACTTTGTTTCTAAATATTTCCCAAGTGTAATTAATGTAAGTATTGTACCAGCAGATTCAAAATAAATATCATGTCTATATTTTTCTACTATATCTGTTTTATTATATCCTAATCCATATCCAATCATATAAATTGCAAATATTCCATAAATAATAGCAGATAAACTACCTATTGCAATTAATGAATCCATATTTGGACTTCTTTTTAGCAGTCTTTTAAAACCTATAATAAAATAATTTCTATTTACATATATAATTGGTATTAACAGTAAACTTTGAGTAATAGAAAAACTTATGGCATTTTGATTTCCATTAAATAAGGTTTCTATAATTTTAGGGATTGGAAGTCCAAACCATTCATATAACATATGGTACATTGCTATATACATTAGTGGTATTAAAAAACATACAGATATAATTAGTCTTTTTCTTATAGAACTAATAATATCTTTATTATCAATTCCTTTACTTTTTACTTTATTATTTTCTCTATTTTCTATACTTGCACTATATCCTGCATTATTTACTGCATCTATAACCTTATTATTATCTAAAATTAATTCATTATATTCTACAATCATATTATTGGATAATAAATTAACATTTACACTTTGTACTCCAGCTAAATTATTTACTGCTTTTTCTACATGAGCCTTACAAGAACTGCAAGTCATACCTTGTACATTAAATTTAGTTTTTTTCATTTATCTATCCCTTTCTAATTATAATTGAATTTTTCCTCCACCAAGAACAATATCATCAATATAAAAAACCGCAGACTGCCCTGGTGTTATAGCTCTTTGCTCTTCATTAAATATTACTTTTATGTTATTTCCTTCTTTATGTATCTTTGCTTTTGCATCTTTACTTGTATATCTTGTTTTTACATTTACTTCTATTTCTTCTTTTATATCATCTACTAATAATAAATTAATATTTGTAACTGTAACTTCTTTTTTATAAAGTTCTTTTTCTTCTCCTACAATAACCTCATTTTTTTCTTTATTAAACCCTAAAACAAATAATGGAGTAGGATTTGATATTCCAAGACCTTTACGTTGTCCTATTGTATAATTGTATAATCCTGTATGTTTTCCTAAAATCTGACCTTTAGAATTTACTATATTTCCTACTATAGGCTTTATATTAGAATTATTTTCTAGAAACTTTTTATAATTTCCATCTGGGATAAAACATATATCTTCACTATCTGGCTTATTTGCAACATTTAAGTTATTTTTTCTTGCAATTTCTCTTATTTCATCTTTTGTTTCAAAATTAGATAAAGGAAACAATATGTGTTGTATTAAATTTTGAGGTATACTCCATAAAACATAACTTTGGTCTTTTTTACCTGCATTTGATTTTTTTAATACCCATCTTTTATATTTTTCATTATATTCTGTTTTTGCATAATGACCTGTAGCTATATAATTACAGCCTAATTCTTTTGCTTTTTCATACATTACACCAAACTTCATATACTTATTACATTCTATACAAGGATTTGGTGTCTTGCATGTCATATAACATCCTACAAAGTCATCTATTACATGTTTTTTAAATTCATTTTTATAATCATATGAAAAATGTGGTATTCCAATAAAATCGCATACATTTTTTGCATCTAAAAATGTATGTGTATTACAAACACTATCTGGTAATAATTCCAAACTTGCTCCTATTACTTCATATCCTTGTTTTTTTAATAGTAGAGCTGATACACTACTATCAACACCTCCGCTCATACCTAATAAGACTTTTTTATTTTCCATTATAAGTTTCCTCTTTCAATACTATAATATTTTATTATAATTACTTTTTACTCTTTTTTACCTGTTCTTCTTAAACAACATCTACATTTTTCTTTATTTATATCATAATTACAATCTAAATTGTTAAGTTCTAAAACATTGTGAACATATTTTGCAAGTTTATTTATTGTTTCATCTGATAAACTTGATTTAATTTTTTCTGCTTCTTTTTCTGCTTCTTTTGAATCTAAACCTAAAACATCTTTTAAAAATAAATAAATAATATCATAAGCCTCTAATATTTTTTTTGCTAAATTTTCTCCATTTTCTGTAAGCTTAATTTCTCCATATGTTTCATAACTTACAAGTCCATTATCTTTTAAATTATATATAGCCTTATTTACACTTGGTTTAGTACAATTCATTTTTTGGGCTATATCTGTAACACGTATGTTCCCTTTTTGTTTTTCTAAAACATACATTGTTTTTAAATATTCTTCTAATGCCTTTGATATCATGGCTTTCTCCTTTTTGTTAACTATAGTTAATATTATACTTCTCTTTGTTATATATTTATCATTAATAAATTATCGAAATTATATCACATTACATTATACCTTTCAAGAAAAATCCCCAAAGATACAATCTAAAGGGATTTTATGATATTAATAAAATCAAATTAAATTATTATAATTACTTTGTTGTTGTACAATTTTCATAATTAGAAAGCAAACATTATAATTGTCTTCTAATAATTGAAGTATTGTAAAAAATAATTATAAATATCTCTTCTAACTCCATTAAATCAAGTTCTAACTCAAAAGCTACTAATTTCAATTCAAATGGTTAGTTAGATAAATCTATCATTTCTCTTCTATCTATACTTTAATTAAAATATTTAATAATAAATCTACTCCCTCTATTCACTTCCGATTCCACACAAATATATCCATTATTTTTCTCTATTATAGATTTTGCTAAAGCAAGTCCAATTCCGTGCACTATCATTTGATGAATTTTTACCTTTATAAAACCTTTCAAATATATGGGGTAAATCTTCTTTTTCTATTCCAATTCCAAAGTCTTTTATTTCTATTTTAGAATACATCTTGTTTTGTTCAAAATTTATATTTATCTTAGAATATGCACCAGAATGTTCTATACAGTTTTTAAGTATATTTGTTATTGCTTCTATCTGCCATTTCATGTCACAATATATATAACTTTTATTAGCTCCATAGACATTTATTTCAATATTTTTCAAATCACATATAGTAGATACATTTTTTATACTCTCCTGTAATATATTACCGAATATCTTCTTTGTTATTTATAAATTTCACACTATTAGCATCTAATTTAGATAGTTTTAATAATGTATTTACTAAAAAGTTAATATTAATAATTTCTCTTTTTATATCTTTTATAAAATCATTTCTAGTATTTTCATCCATATCTTTTGTATCTAAAATATTATCTAACATAATGGTAATAGAAGTTAGCGGTGTTTTTAATTGATGAGATATATCAGATAATGAATCCTTTAAATTAGCTTTATCTGATGCAGAATTTTCTGCCACTTCTTTTAACATAACAGTAGTTTTATATATTTCATTTTTTAAAATTGAAAGCTCATCTTCTGTATTATCATCTATATCTAATTTGTAATTTTTATTGTTAATTTCTTCAATATATCTAGTTATCTCTGCAAGCTTTTTATCTTTTGATTTATTATATTTAAGAAATACTCCAAAAATTGTAAATAACATAAAAGTTATAAAAATTAAATTTTGTATTAAAAAATTTGCAAAACATTTATCATTTTCTAATATTAAAGAATCTTTGCTTAAATCTATTCCATATTCTTTAAATAATAAATCATTTTCTATTTGTTCATTATTTAATACTTCTATTAATTCATTTTTATCTATATCTGGATATTCATTTTTTATTATTGTAACAATATTACATATTTTTTTATTAAAATTATTTGTATATAGTTTATATTGATAAAACATCAATATTCCACAAATTATATTAGTAGCAACTATAATTATTAAACTTGTAATAATTGCTTTTTTAAAACCTATTTTATTCTTCACTTTCATCAATCCTATAACCTATTCCTTTAACTGTTATAATAATACTACTATCTAATTTTTCTCTTATTCTTTTTAAGTATACAGTTACTGTATTATCATTAACATCATTTCCTGTCCAATCCCATATTTTATCAATAATATTATTTCTAGTAACAACTTTATTTAAATTAATAAATAATAAATTTAGTATTTTTAATTCTAAACTTGTTAACCCGTATTTCTTTTTCTTGTTTATATACAACCATTTTGTCTAAATCAAATTTAATATCTTTTACTTTAACAATCCTATTTCTCTTTTCTTTTAATAGAATTTTATTCATTCTTGCAATTAATTCTCTTGTAGAAAATGGTTTAGTAATATAATCATCTGCACCAATTTCTAACCCTTTTACTATTGTTTCTTCATCATCTTTTGCTGTTAAAAAGATTGTTGGTATATTTTTAGATTTTATTTGCTCCTCATAAATATCAAATCCATTTCCATCTGGAAGTGATATATCAAGTATAACAAGATTTACCTTTTCATTTTGTAAAAATTTAATTGTATCTTTTACATTTGTTTTATGTGTTATATTATATCCATTTTGATTTAATGAATAAATTAAACCTTTTGCAACCATTTCATTATCTTCTACTAATAAAATATCCATCCTTCAATCACCATTTTCATTGTGGACAAAGGGACGGTTCTCTTGTCCATTTTTCCTATATATAACTTGTTTGATTTTATTTAATAAAAATGGACAAGAGAACCGTCCCTTTGTCCACCCCTTTGTCCTCCTTTGTGCTTTAACTTAAATATTCTCTTTACGAATTGTTTCTATTGTATTTTGTTTATTTATCTTATTAATTGAATATTTCATAATTATAAACACTAAAATAAAAACAAATATAATAGAAATTAAAATTGGATTAATTGGTATATACATTCCACTTGCCATTTTTACACTAAACGCTTTATATAAAGCAAATGTTCCTAAAAGTCCTAATATAATTCCATAAATCAAAGCTTTTGTAGAATAAAATATTGTTTCTAAATTAATCATTCTATTAAATTCTTTCTTTGTCATTCCAATACTTTTAAGCATAGCAAACTCTTTTTGCCTTAATTCCATATTAGAAGTAATTGTATTAAATATGTTAGTAACACCAATTAAAGTAATTACTACCATAAATCCATATAAAAATATGTTAATAACTAGAAGCATTGACTTTTCTTGTTTTACTTCCACATTCATATTTCTAATTTTAATGCTTTCACTTATATTTTTTATTTCCTGCTCTAAATCATCTGGAGCACTTGAATTAATACATATATTTCTAATTCTAAAATTCATATTTTTATATTCTTCAGCATTTACAATTAAATATCCACCACCATAATAATATTGTTCCATACCATATGGTTTTATATCAGTAACAGCACCAACTTTAATTTGTATTTCTTCTTCTCCATATTTTCCTACTATTGTATCATTTTTTTGATATTTATATCTTCTAATCTCTTTTGTATTATTTTCATTTATATCATAGTATTTGTAGTTATCACATAAAACACCACTAGATTTTATATCTTCATAATCTGCACCTATTTTTTTAGCATACTTTTTAAACGATTCATTATCTATTGCAACTATTTGTATTATCGATACCTTTCCTTCTCCTGTACTAATAGACTCTTGTTTTTCTACATCATAATAATAATCTTCCTCTAATTCAATTTCTTCTATCTGATTTATTTTACTTAAATCTTTAATTCTTATTGTTCCTATTTTATCATCATAAATAATAAAATGTTCATCAATATTATCAAATGACAATATTTTATCCTTTTCTTCATTTGACAAAAAATCTATCTCACTATATATTTTCATATTATAGTCATAATCTTCATAATAACCTCCTGAAAACTCAAACATATTTGTTATAAAACTATTCATTGTGATAAATATAAATATACTTACTGCTAGAGATATTACTGTTGTTCTATATTTTTTCTTACTTCTTTTTAAGTTTTTATATGCCAAAACACCGCCAGTTTTAAATAATTTTGATATAACTTTTGGTACTTTAAGCTTTTTGCTTTTTATTTTAATTTCATTTGAATTTTTTAATCCTTCAATTGGACTTACTTTACTTGATTTTCTAGCAGATGATATTGAAGATAAATAAATTGTAATAATTCCAAGTATTATAGATAATATTATTGGGATAATAGATACATCTAATACAATTCCATCTACATGAGAAAGCAAATATTCTCCTAATAATAAATTTACTATTTTTATTAATACAAATACAGCAAATATACCAGATAATATTCCCAAAGGAATTCCGAATAACCCCTAACATTAATCCTTCAAATATGACATTTTTCTTTATTTGTTTTTTAGTTGCACCTATACTTGCAAGCATTCCATACATTTTAATTTTTTCTGCTGCCATAATTGCAAAAGAATTTCTAATACAAAATACACTTGTAAATACAATAATAAATATAACAATTGCACACACTGCAAATAACATGTTTACTGTAGAATCACTAAATGCAAAAGCTTCCCATCTTAATAATTCTCTATTTATATTGTAATCTTCATATTTTAAATTTTCATTTGATTCTATCTGTTCATAACTTTTAGCACCTAATAATTCTGTAATTGAATTTTTATAGTCTTTTGGATTTTTTAAAGTTATATATGTATCTTTTGTACTTTTATTCATATTGGTTGTAAATACTGTATATCCTGGGTCACTATAGCTTTCAAAATAATAATTTGGTCTTTCCATAATACCCACTACAGTAAACTCTTTTTCTTCTATATTTACCAAACTTTCTGCTTCTTTATTATATGGATTATAAGAATCTAGCTCATATCCATCTAAACTCTTTCTTTGGCCTATATTTACCTTAATTTTATCTCCAATTCTATAATCTATTTTTGCATTTCCTATTATATGGTTACTAATAATTATTTCACTATTATTATCTGGAAATCTACCTTTTATCAAATTAAATTTAAAATTTTCAAATGTTTTTTTATCTATTGAGGATAATTTTAAATATGGTTTATCTTTGTTTTTTGATTTATCTAATAATCCATATCCTATTTGACTAATTGTATAAATATCTTTTATATCTCTGTTATTTTGTAGATTTTTAATATCATCATCATTTATTCTAAATAAATTAACATGATAATATCCTGTTTCATTTATTGCATTTTCTATAAGTGTCGCCCTAAAGCTAGTAGCCATAGTTGCTACAGCACAAATAAGTGCTACTGAAAGAATAATTCCTATAATGGTACTAATTGTTCTTTTTTTATTTAATTTTAAATTTTTTATTGATAATTTATTAAGAATTTTCATCATGTATTACCCCCTTAAGAAATAATCTTTCCATCTTCAATTTTTATAATTCTATCTGCTATTTTTGCTATTTCTGTATTATGAGTAATCATAATTATTGTTTGTTTGTAATCTCTATTAGATTTCTTTAATAATTCAACTATTTCATCACTTGACTTTGAATCTAGGTTACCTGTTGGCTCATCTGCCAAAATAATAGATGGATTTGTAATTAATGCCCTTCCAATTGAAGTTCTTTGTTGCTGACCTCCTGATAGCTCATTTGGTAAATGTGACCTTCTATTTTCTAATCCTAAAAGTGTAATTAATTCATTTAGTTTTTCTCTATTTACTTCTTTATTATCTAGGTTTAATGGTAAAGTTATATTTTCTTCTACATTTAATATTGGTATTAAATTATAAAATTGATAAATAAGTCCTACTTGTCTTCTTCTAAAAATTGCAAGTTCATCATTATTAAATTTATAAATATCTTTTCCATCTATAAAAACTTTTCCACTACTTGGTCTATCTACTCCACCAATTAAATGTAATAATGTAGATTTACCACTTCCGTGATGCTCCAACAATTGCAACAAATTCTCCTTTATTTACTTTAAATGATACATTATCTAATGCTGTTACTTTTGTTTGTCCCTTTCCATAAATTTTGCTTAAATTTTCTACTCTTAATATTTCCATAAAAACTCTCCTTCCTTGTTTTCATTTTTATTATACACTTTTATAAGTGACAAGTAAGTGACTATTATGGATAAAGGTGGACAAAGGGACGGTTCTCTTGTCCATTTTTTCTATATAAAATCTGTTTTATTTTAGTTAATGAAAATGGTCA
>CAQIBN010000019.1 GCA_948805675.1 uncultured Clostridia bacterium
ACTGGCATACCTTTATCAATAGCCATAGTTGCCATTGTTCTTCTAAATTTATGTGAATATACTTTGTTTATATTTGCTTGTCTTCCTAAATTTCTAATAGCAATTTCAATTCCTGATATTCCTAATCGATTATATGGTTTTATAAGAGATACAAATAGTGCTTCATTATTGTCAGTTCTTGTTTCCAAGTATTTCTTAATGTACATTTTACTTTTTGCACTAAAATAGACTTCTCTTTCACTATTACCTTTGCCTAGAACAATACAACTTCTTTCTTGAAAATTCATATCAGCTATATTTAATCTGGTTAATTCCCCAACTCTCATACCAGTTGATATTAATAGTTCTAATATAGCTAAATCTCTTACATTTGCACAAGTATCTCTTAATTTTTCTAAATTCTCATCTGTAAATGTTTCTTTAACTTTTTTAGTTGCTTTTACTTTGTGAATCCTTCTAACTGGACTTTTAACAATATAATCTTCGTTTTCTAACCATGCAAAGAAACTTGATAATGTTCTTCTTATATTGTCTATTGTTACCATGCCTGCATTTGAATTGTTTTTATAATTAGCCAAGTAATTCCTTAATATTTCAGTAGTTATTTCATCTATTGGAAGATTTATTTTATTTATATTATCTCTGTAGTAATTTAAAGTTCTTATTGAGCAACCTTAAATCTCTTTAGATGATATAAACTTATTCAATACATCTGTATTATTCTTTTGTGTTTCTTGCTTTTTAGTTTGTTCTATCATTTCAATTTGATAATTTAAGCATATTTCTGTAAGTATCTCCTTTAATTTTATTCTTTGGTTGTTACTTAAAAAGTTTATTGATTCATCAATTACTTTTTTAACAAATAACTCTCACAAATAAATTACCTCCCATACTTTTAAATTATTTTACATCTTGCAATATATAGAACTATAATTATATTATACAATATTTCGCCTAATTTACATAATCTAAAAATGTGGGGGACAATTTTTATTTTCCTCCATACTTTTACAATATTATCTATAAGATTTATAAATTATATACACACCTTAGTACCAAGCAAAACATCCATATATTCAGCGTTACTGCTTACTAATACAGATGTTCTTGATTCATATTTACTTAAATTTTTCCCTTTAAGAAGGAATAGGTTTCCTTTAATATCTAATATTTGTACTGTATATATTCCTTAAAATATATAATCTGACTTGTATATTAGAGCACTTGGCGGAACGCATACGGCGTGTTTTTGTAGTTCTTGTTATTAGGATTGAAATTGTTCCTGTTAAGGTCTGCGGGTGGACCATTGAAATCGTTAGCAGCACCGCCACCAAAATAGCCAGTTCCTCCATTTCTGAGTTTTATAACTCTTACACATGGAAGTTTATCGGCTTTTTTAAATAAGTCAGTCGCAGATTCCCCATTACAAGTTCTTATTTGCAACTCTAAATCACAGATGATTTCATCGCACATCCCCTCGCCTACGCTTTCACACATATCCCGCATTCCCTGTTCAGTTTTGTAATACCAGCTATGCTCGAAGATATATGTTTCGATTAAGCGAGGATATTGGTCGGGATTCTTATTAGCAATTTTATTCGCTGCTTTGAATCTCTTCCAAAGTTTTTTACCAATAGTTCCCTCCTCAATACACTTGCGATAGATTTCGTCTCTGTTTTCGTCAATAACATTTCTGTCAATGCGAAACCATTCGCCGACCTTCAGTTGGGATGTAATCGCTTTTTTGGAAGGTTCATCCAGTTCCTCTGCACTTTTTTTCACGAACACATTAAGCATATTTTTTCCTCCTGTTATTTAAAAAATAGTAAATCAAAATGCTTCCTATTACCTATTTTAACATAATATCTTACTTTTTGCAAATTAGCTTCTTAATCTAGCATTACACTTTTTTTGAACATTTTCAATTACTTTTTTAAAACTTTCCATTACTTCTTCTTCAGTTAAAGTTCTTTTTGTATTATTAAAAGTTAAAGAATATGCTATTGATTTTTCATTTTCTCCAACATTTTCACCTGTATAAACATCAAAAACCTCAATATTTGTAAGTGCTGAACCACTTGCTTTTTTTATTACCATTTCAATTTCTTTAGATGTTATATTTTTATCTACGATAAAAGCAACATCTTTTTTTACATTTGGAAATTTAGAAATCTCTTTAAATTTCATTTTTCCAACTTTCTTAGAAAGTAATCTATTTAAGTTAATTTCAAATACAAAAACTTTGTCTTTAGATATATTTGGGTGTAATCTACCGAATATAACCAACAACATCATTATTTACACTTATAACAGCTGTTTGACCTGGATGAAGCTCTTTTGGAATTTGTTTATCAGTTACAAAACTATATCTACCACTATAACCTAAATAATCTAGTATTTCTTCAACTATACCTTTTATTACATAAAAATCTACTGCTACTTTTTCTAGTCCTAAGTAGTATTCACCACACATTACTGATGCAAGTTTTGTTTCTTCTTTAAATTCTTCTTGTTTCTTATAAAATCCTTTTCCTATTTCAAATATACTAATATCTTTTATATTACGTGCCTTATTATATTCATAAACTTTTAATAAAGATGGTAAAATACTATTTCTTAATGTATTTCTTTCTTCAGTCATTGGAGCTAATAGTTTTAATGGCTCAAATTCATCTACCATATAATTTCTTACTTCTTTATCATTTACTAAAATATATGTTAAAGTTTCATTTAACCCTAAAGATATCATTTTATTTCTTATTTCTCTTGTAGTTTTATCAAAACTTCCTGGTTTCATAGGAAGACTTGGCAGTTTACCTTTAATATTATCCACACCATATATTCTACCTACTTCTTCTATTAAATCTTCTTTTATAGAAATATCTAATCTTCTTGATGGAACAGATACTATAATTTCTTCACCTTCAGATGTATATTCAAAACCTAATCTTCTAAATACATCTATAATATTATCTTTCTCTATTTTAGTTCCAAGTACTCTATTTATATCTAAAACAGATACTCTTACTTGTTTATTTTCTTTACATGTATTATCATATTTTACTATACCTGTAATAATTTTTGCATCTGCATATTTTTCTAGTAAATGACATGCTCTTTCTATTGCTATATAAGTTCTATTTGGGTCTAATCCTTTTTCAAAACGATTACTTGCTTCACTTCTTAATATTTTTTTAGATGTCTTTCTAACTTTTACAGAATCAAATATTGCAGATTCTATAATTACATTTTTTGTATCATTTTCTACTTCTGTTGTGAGACCTCCCATTACTCCTGCAAGACCTATTGCTTTTTGTCCATTAGAAATAACTATATCATTTTCATCTAAAGTTCTTTCTATATTATCTAAAGTAATTAATTTTTCATCTTTTTTTGCCATTCTAACTTGTAATTTATTTCCTAATCTATCTGCATCATAAAAATGAAGTGGTTGCCCTAGTTCTAACATAACATAATTACTAATATCTACAACATTATTAATTGGTCTAACTCCAGATGCTATTAATCTACTTTTTATAAAATCTGGACTTTCTTTAATTACAACATTTTCTACCTTTTTAGATAAAAATAGCGAACAATTATCAGTATTTATTTCTATAGAAAATTCATTATTTATATCATCACCTTGCTCATTATATAATAAATCTATATCCTTTACTTTTTTATTATATATTGCACCTATTTCATATGCCATACCTAATATACTTAATAAATCACCTCTATTGGCAGTTAACTCAAAATCAATAACACTATCATCTAATTTTAAATATTTTATTGGATCTTCTCCAATTACAGCATCATTTCCTAATTCATGTATACCATTTTTATCTGCATCTGTTAAAAATTTATTTTCTATACCTAATTCTTGTAAAGAACAAAGCATTCCATTAGACTCTTCTCCACGTATATTACCTTTTTTTATCTTCACATCACCTGGAAGGCATGCGCCATCTAATGCAACTATTACTTTTAAACCTTCTCTTACATTTGGTGCACCACATACAATATTTAAAACTTCATTTCCTATATTAACTTTACAAACATGTAAATGGTCAGAATCTGGATGGTCTATGCAAGATACTACTTCTCCTATAATTAATTTGGTTGCTTCAATCAAATTTCCTGCATAATCATATTCATTTCCAACTCTAGTCATATCTTCTGCTAATGTTTTTACAGGAACATCTATATCAACATAATCTTTTATAAAGTTCAAACTTAATTTCATATTATTCCTCATCCTTTCTATCAAATTGTTTTAAAAATCTTGTATCATTTGTATACAAATATCGCATATCTGTTATCCCATATCTAAACATTGCTAAACGGTCTATTCCTGTACCAAAAGCAAATCCAGCATATAATTCGGGGTCATAACCATTCATTTTTAATACATTGGGATGTACTATTCCTGCTCCTAATACTTCTATCCATCCAGTTTGTTTACACAAATTACATCCCTTTCCACCACATTTAAAACATGTAACATCAACTTCATAAGAAGGTTCTGTAAATGGGAAATAACTTGGTCTAAATCTTAAATTTAAGTTTTCTCCAATTAATTTTTTAACAAATACCTCTAATGTTCCTTTTAAATCTGCAAGTGATACATTATTTTCTTTTTTATCAATTACTAATCCTTCAACTTGATTAAATTGATGGGAATGTGTTGCATCATCTTCTCTTCTATATGTTTTTCCTGTACAAATCATTCTTATAGGTGATTTTTCTTTATTTGCAAGCATTGTTCTTGCTTGTACACTTGATGTTTGCGTTCTTAATAAATACTCATCTGTTATATAAAAGCTATCCTGCATATCTCTTGCTGGATGCCCTTTTGGTAAATTTAATCTTTCAAAACAAAATTCATCTGTTTCAAGTTCTGGCCCATCAATAACATCATACCCCATAGATACAAATAAATCTTGTATCTCTTCTATTGTTCTATTAATAGGATGTTTGCTTCCTCTTTTAACTTTAGTACTTGGAAGTGTTACATCTATTTTTTCTTTTTCTAATTTTTCTTGTAATTCCATTTCTTCAAATTCTATTTCTTTTTGTTTTATAAATTCTTCTAATTTCTGTTTCACATTATTTACTAAATTACCAATAACTGGTCTTTCTTCTGGACTAAGATTTGCCATTCCTCTTAATATAGTTGTTAGTTCACCTTTTTTTCCTAAAATCTTTACTCTAATATCATTTAAAGCTTTCCTATCTTTTGCATTTTCAATTAATGTTTTTGTAACATCTTTAATTTTTGTTATTTGTTCTTTCAATTTAATTCCTCCCTTTTATATAAAAAAATAATATCAGCAACTTTCCTATAACTGAAAATGATGACTTAGTTTTTTAATTTTCAAGAAACACATTTTTAAGGTATTATTTTTTTGTGCCTATTTTATTCTAAAAATAAGACTTTCCTATTATATAAAAAAGATACCACTAAAAATCCCTTAATAGGACGATTTTTTCGTGGTACCACCTAAATTCATATATTTATATCTCATTTATAGTTATAACGTAAACTACCGCTTTTCCCTACTATTATTTCAAGAAAAGAACTAAAAAGTGAAATTTCAAATAAGATTTCAGTAATAAGCTTTCAGCAAATGCTTATTATCTCTAATTTCTGACTTTTTTTCTTATTTTACTTTACTTTTTAATAGTCTTTATTTATTCACCTTTAAAAAATGCTTTAGTTTCATTATATGCTCCAAAAGTAACAATATAATCTGAACATCCTACTGGTACTTGTGTTGCTAATCTTCCAGTTGTATTTTTTGTTTTAACATAATCTCTTGGTCCAATAAATATAGTACTTGTTATATATGTTACTCCATTATATTTTATTGAACTAGATGTTAAACCTTCTATTTTTCCTGATAAATCTCCATTAGCACCTACAGAAGACATTGTATAATCTGCAAAATCCACATCATAATCTATAACTAGCCATTCTAAACCTTCTTTTGGTTCTTGATATTTATATATTGAAGAACCTGAATTTATATAATCTTGAACAGCTTTTTTAGCATCTTCTCCTCTTGTAAAGTTTGTAACTTTAACTCTAACGTTTTCATATCCTTTAGTTTCAGTACTGTACTTTGAAGCTATTCCCCATTCTCCTTTAGATATTGGAGCTTCTTTTGTTGATGTTTTTGCATCTCCTGTAATTATATTATTAGTTGTTGTGTTTTGTACTGTATTGTTTGCTAATGAATTTCTAATTGAATTAGATGTTGTATTTCTTGTAGTATTATTTTTATTTGTAGTATTTGAATTTCTTATATCATTAACAATTGAATTTACTTTGTTTTCTGTAACTATATTTTTTATATTCTCATTATAAAATTTAATTCCAAAAAATGCTATTCCTGAAATTAAACATCCAAATAATAATAGTACTATAATAACTACTAAAATAATTATTGGTGCTTTACTTTTTTTCTGATTTGCTATATTACCATTTTGTGCATAATTATTATATTGTTGCCCATTATTACTTTCTCCAGTTCTTGTATTATTTTGCTCTACATTTTGTTTAGCTACATTATTGTTTTGTTCACTTTGATTATTATTTTCATTATCTCCTTTTATTGGATTATTTTGTTCGTCCATTTTTATCCCCCTCATTAATTTAATTAATTATTTTGTTACTTTTCAGTGTTATTTCACTAAAAAATAAAATATGATATTTATAAAAAATTTAGATTATAGAAATGTATGAAAGAGTATATATTTTTATAAGTATCTTGATTTCATAAAAACTTGTAACAAAATTCATATTTAAAATTGACTTACAATATTATTTTATATTTGTTTTCATAAAAAGTCAATAATTCTCTTCCATTTTTATATCATTTATAGTATAATTATATTGTATATTTTTTAAAGGAGGTACTAACAAAATATGTGGCAGTTTTGGTTAATTACTGCTGGTATCTTTTTTATATTTGAAATGATAACAGTGGGTTTCTTAGTATTTTGGCTTGGAATCTCTGCTTTAATTACTATGGTTGTAAGTTTATTTACAGATAATATAGTAATTCAAACAGCTGTATTTGTTATCTCTTCAATAGCATTAATTTTTTTAACAAAACCATTTGTTAGAAAATTCATGAATAATAAAGATAATCTAGCTACAAATGCATATTCAATCATAGGAAAAACTGGAATAGTAACTGAAGATATTAATTCTACATTAAGTACTGGTCAAGTAAAAATTAATGGAGAAACTTGGTCTGCTAAAAGTTATGAAGAAGATTTTATTTCTAAAGGCTCAATTATTACTGTAACAAAAATAGATGGTGTAAAAGCTGTTGTTATTACAAACTCTGAAGTAAAATCACAAATTCTAAATTAGTCATTATTATTACAAAATTTTAATATACATAAATAAACAAAGAAATTTAAGGAGGAAAATAAATATGTTATGGTTTTTTATTATAGTATTAATTATTGCTTTAATTATTGCATTTAAAACAATAAAAGTTGTTAAACAATCTGAGGTTTATATTATTGAAAGACTTGGTAAATTTCACAAAATTGCTGATGCTGGTCTTACTATAATCATCCCATTTTTTGATCATGTTAGGTCAGTAGTTAGTTTAAAACAACAAACAATGGATATCCCACCACAAGGAGTTATTACAAAAGATAATGTTACAATTACAATTGATACAGTAGTTTTTTACAAAATTACGGACCCTGCAAAAGCTGTATATGAAATTCAATCTTTGAAAAAAGGTATTGAATATCTAGCTATTACAACAATTCGTGATATTGTTGGTAAAATGGACTTAGACGAAACATTTAGTTCTCGTGATGCTATAAATGACCGTTTAAGAGTTATATTAGATGAAGCAACAGACCAATGGGGATGCAAAATAGATAGAGTTGAAATAAAAGATATTACACCTCCTGCTGATATTCGTGATGCAATGGAAAAACAAATGAATGCAGAAAGAAATAAAAGAGCTTTAATTCTTCAAGCTGAAGGTGAAAGACAATCTGCAATTACACTAGCTGAAGGAAAAAAACAAGCTGCAATTTTAGAAGCTGAAGCAGACCGTGAATCTGCGATTAGAAGAGCCGCTGGTGAGGCAGAAGCAATAAAACAAGTAGCTGATGCTAAAGCACAAGAAATTGAAATGGTTTACAAAGCAATGATGAAAGCAAATCCAGATGATAAATTAGTTCAATTAAAATCTTTAGAAGCTTTAAAAGAAGTTGCAAATGGGGATGCTAATAAAGTATTTATTCCATTTGATGCAACAAAAGCTCTTGGAAGCTTAGGTGCCATTAAAGAAATTATGAAAGATGACACAAAGAAAAAATAAATAAAATATTGTAAAATTTTCTTATAATAAAATGAAAATCTTATAATACATAGCTATTAAATATTTATATTATGAATAGACTAGAAAAAGTGACCAATCAAATCCTTTTTCTAGTCTGTTTTTATTAAACAACTTATTTATGTATAAAATACTAATTTTTTCTAATTAATTAATTAATTAATTAATTAATTATATATAAAATATCAAATCTTTCTTCAACATTATATAAATCATCAAACTATTTATTCAATTATCACATACTAATCTTCAATAGTATCATCTTTTATATAATATTTAGTGCCTAACATTTTATCTGGTAAATACTGTTGGTCTACTCTATGTCCTGGATAATTGTGTGGATATTTATATCCTACTCCATACCCTTCTTTTTCCATTCCTTGTACTGGTGCATTTCTTATATGCATTGGAATTATTCCTGTATCTTTAGTTTTCACATCTTCTAAAGCTCTATTAATGCCCAAATATGTGCTATTTGATTTTTTAGATGTTGCTACATATACTGCCGCTTCTGATAGTATAATTCTTGACTCTGGCATTCCTATCATATTTACAGCTTGCATTGCTGATGTTGCAACAACTAAGGCATTTGGGTTTGCCATTCCTACATCCTCTGCTGCAGCTATTACTATTCTTCTTGCCAAAAAGACAGGGTCCTCTCCTCCATTTAAAGCTCTTGCCAAATAGAAAATTGTAGCATCTGGATCTGAACCTCTCATTGATTTTATAAATGCACTAATATTATCATAATGACTATCACCATTTTTATCAAAAATTGCTTTTCTTGTTTGTACACTTTCTGCTGCAATTTCATTTGTTATATAAATAAATCCATCTTTATTCATTTTTGTTGTTAAAACTGCAACCTCTAATCCATTTAAAGCTGTTCTTACATCACCATTTGAAACTTCAGCTATTTTCATTATAGTTTCATCATCTATTTTTATTTTATAACTTCCTAATCCTTCACTACTTATAATAGACCTTTTTAATACTCTAAAAATTTGCTCTTTTGTTAATGGTTCTAATCTAAATACCATTGACCTAGAAATTAAAGCTTTATTAACTTCAAAATATGGGTTTTCTGTTGTTGCACCTATTAAAATTACTGTTCCTTTCTCAACATATGGAAGAAGTGCATCTTGTTGTAATTTATTAAATCTATGAATCTCATCAATAAATAATATACATCTTCCAGTTGGATTAAGAAGTAGATTACTAGCATCTTCAATAGCACGTTTTATATCTGCTACGCCAGCTGTTACTGCATTTATTTTTGTAAATTTATATTTTGTTGTTTCACTAATTACTCTTGCAAGAGAAGTCTTTCCGACACCCAGGAGGTCCCCATAAGATTATACTTGATAGTCTATCTGCTTTTATTGTTCTATATAAAATTTTATCTTTTGATAAAATATGTTCTTGCCCAACATATTCATCTAAATTTTTAGGTCGCATTCTATATGCTAATGGTTCATTAAAATTCATTTTTTTCCTCCATTCATGAAGATTTATTAGTCTATTTATATAATTTAAAAGGGTTATTTATATAATTCACTTTTATTTATAATCCTTAATACTTCTGTTGTAATTCACAATATACTAAAAATACATACTATCTTAGAGATTATTAATATATTTATAAATATAGGCCACTCTTGAAACATGTAGGTAAGTAATATTAATATATTTATTATTCTTTATTTAATATAGATATATGTTAAAATGTATATAGTCTGTAATTAGTTTAGGTTTATAAATAAATTAACAATCTCTATATGATAACATTATATCTAAATAAAGAACAAACTATAACATATATCTTTTCATTATAACTAAAATGACAATAAGAATTATTTTATTATTTTGATAAATAAATTAATCCTTTTCTAATAATATCTTCTACGCTTAAATTATCTTTATCTACATTTTTTATAGCATTTTCTATTTCTCTTTGGCTATATCCTAATACTTGAAGAGCAGACATAGCTTCTTGAACTTTATTATCATCTTTAATTGCATCTTTTAATTCTATAGTAGCATCATCTTCTATAGAATCATCTGTTTTAAGCTTATCTTTTAATTCCAAGATTATTCTTTGTGCAGTTTTTGGACCAATACCTGGTAACTTTTTTATTTCCCCTACATTATTAGTAATTACTGCTAAAGCAAAACTCGATGGGGAGATGTTTGATAATATCGCAATTGCAGACTTTGCACCAATTCCACTAACACTAAGTAATAATTCAAACATTCTTAATTCTTCATTTGTATTAAATCCATAAATACTAATATCATCTTCTCTCACCTTTACATATGTATGTACTTTTACAATTTGTCCTATTTCGCCCAATTTATTTATTGCTGTATCTGACATAAAAATTTTATAGCCTAATCCATTTATATCTATTACTACATATCCTGTAGTTTTTACTTCCAAACTTCCTTTTATATATGAAAACATATTTCCTCCTACTGATTTTATTCTTAACAGATTACATTGTAACACATTTTTAATTTTTTTCAATAGTTTTTTCGAATTTTTGTTTGTTTTTTGTTTTCAGTAATTTATCATTCCTGGTTTACTTAAAAGCATATACAAACATTTATTTTGCAATACTTCAAAAAGTTTAATATTTATAATAAAACCATCTATTTTTTTATTATAATATACCAAACTTTTTTTTGCTGAACTCTAACTTTAAATATATATTACTTTCTGCAATAATATTAATTCATATACTGTTAATATTATTTAATATATATTAAAAATAATTGTGTACATTTATTTTCTATAATAGGAAATCCCCAGTAACTAAACTCTACTCTATACTATAAATTTACTATTACATAAATTTTTTTAATAAAAAAACCTAAAATTTATCATTTATGTATAACTTTAAAAACTTTACACATACTATTTTTAATAATCATAAAATGGAGGTAAAACATGGAAAAACATTTAATAATTACAGGTACATCTAATGTATCTTGGAAAGATGCTATTAATAAAACTATTGAAGAAGCATCAAAAACTATAGATTATTTATCTACTGTAAAAGTTTTAGAACAAAGAGCAAAAATTAGTGGAAAAAAAATAGAAGAATACTATGTAGACCTTGACATATCTTTTACATTAGATAGAGATAGAAATTAAGGAGGTAAATAAATGAAACCTATAGAAACACAAAAAGAATATAGTGACTATGTAGATAAAAAATCACCCAACTCTCCTATATTAAAGAATTGCTTTAATGCATTTTGGGTTGGTGGATTAATATGTGTAATTGGTCAATTAATAATGAATTTTTGTATGTATAAAGGAATGGATCAAACTGCTTCATCTACTGTAGTATCTATTGTACTAATAGGATTTGCTGCTATTTTAACTGGTTTAAACATCTTTAATAGAATAGGTAAATTTGCAGGAGCACGGTTCACTTATTCCAATTACAGGTTTTGCAAATTCAATCGTTTCTCCTGCAATCGAATATAAATCTGAAGGGTATGTTATGGGTGTTGGAGGAAAAATGTTTACTGTTGCAGGTCCAGTATTAGTATTTGGTATTTCTACATCTGTAATTATAGGAATAATTGCTACATTTTTTGCTTAGAAATATTGAATTATAACAACTTTAAAATTATTTATAGTTTATTTTAAGAATATTATATTCTATTATCTAGTACTATTTGATAAATTATACAATTTTAAATTATAAAATTTCTTAAATAAAGGAGGATTTGTCTTGAAACGAATTGGTTCACAAACAATAAAATTTGATACTCCACCAACAATTTTAGAAACAGCATCTATAGTAGGTCCAAAAGAAGCTGAAGGACCTATGGCAAAATATTTTGATCAATGTTTAGAAGATGAGTTTTGGGGAGAGAAAACTTGGGAAAAAGCTGAAAGCAAAATTATAAAAGAAACAGTCAATACTGTTATTACAAAATCAAATATTCCAGCAACTGAAATTGATTACTGTTTTGCAGGTGATTTATTAAATCAATGTATTTCTTCTAGCTTTGGACTTAGAGAATTAAGTATACCTTTCTTTGGTGTATTTGGAGCTTGTTCTACATTTGTAGAAAGTATGTGTTTAGGTAGTGTATTTATAGAAGGAGGTCGGAGCTACTAATGTTTTATGTGCTACATCTAGTCATTTTTGTAGTGCAGAAAAACAATTTAGATTTCCACTTGAACTAGGAAATCAAAGACCTCCTACATCTCAGTGGACTGTTACTGGTTCTGGTGCAGCTATTTTAACTTCATCTGGAGTAGGACCATATATAACTCACATTACCCCTGGGAAAATTGTTGATATGGGTATAAAGGATGCTAATAATATGGGTGCAGCTATGGCACCTGCTGCACTAGATACTTTAATTACTCACTTAAAAGATACTGAAAGAAAGCCAAGTTATTATGATGCAATTATCACAGGAGATTTAGGTCATATCGGAAAAGATATCTTAATAGAACTTGCTGAAACTAAGGGATATAATATTAAATCAAATTATAATGATTGTCGGAGTTTTAATGTTTGATAAAGAAAAACAAGATACTCATTCTGGTGGTAGTGGATGTGCTTGTATTGGAACAATTTTCTCTGGATACTTTTTTAAACAACTAAAAGATAAAAAATTAAAGAAAATATTATTAATAGCAACAGGTGCTTTAATGAATTCTACAAGCACACAACAAGGAGAGTCTATTCCAGGTGTTGCTCATGCTATTAGTATAGAAGTCTAGAAGAAGAGGTGATAAAATTTGGATTTTTTACAAAGTATTGATTGGATGCAATTACTAAGATGTTTTGCTGTTGGAGGTCTTATATGTATAATTGGACAAATTTTAATAGATAAAACAAAATTAACTCCAGCAAGAATATTAGTAACTTTTGTTACTGTTGGCGCAATTTTAGGTGGACTTGGTATATATAAATATATAATAGACTTTGCTGGTGCTGGTGCTACTGTTCCTTTAACTGGATTTGGTGCAAATCTCGCTAAAGGCGCTATAGAAGAAGTTCAAAAATCTGGACTTTTAGGAGCATTTATTGGTGGTGTTAAAGCATCAAGTGGAGGAATTGCTGCTGCTGTATTTTTTGGTTATATTGCTTCTTTAATTGCTAAACCTAAAATAAAGAAATAGCAAATTTATTTAATAATTTTGTCTTTTTTACTTATTAAAGGAATGCTAATTATTTAGCGTTCCTTTAATATTTAAGTCTTATTTTTTATGATATAATAACCATCTTCTTAGCTGTAATGCAATCTGATGTGATTTCTGGGAGTCTCTGTGGCAAAAAGATATATGTAAATCTACAATCCACTTTTTTGATAATTAGCCATTATTTTAAAATATAAAATATTTTCTTCAACTAGATTTAATAAGTCTTCTATATCTTTTTCTATAACTTCAGGTTTAAATGATAAATTATTAGCTATTTCTCTACTCTCTTCATCATTTCTAATAGTATATGATTTAAATAATGAACTTACTGTATTCCCTAAATGAAGTCCCATAAAATCATCTCTCTTCAAAATTGTAATTTAGCAATTATTCTTATATGTTATTAAAATATGTGCGAATCCAAATATTATAGAAGATATAATTAGTCCCCAATGACTTAATGTTATTCCACATATTAAAAATATAATTGTAGGTATGATTGCTAAAAGCAATGATTTAAATAATGATTTACCTCTTAAATAGAATATCCATATAATTAGATATAATAAAAGTAATATAACATTAACTATTAAATAAACTAACATAAAGCCTACATTTTTAAAACCATATATTCCTATTGGAAATATAGTCAAAATCAAAGATACATATCTTCCAAGTTGTTCTACTGTATTTACTAACTTATTTTTATATTTATTTTCTAAATCTTCGTTTTTAATAACATATATAATATTAGGAACTAACATAATAACAACTATCATAGTTCCAAAAACATTTATCCATCCAAATTCTATATTCTTCATCTCACTTTCTTTTCTAACTTGTGTTTAGATTATATTATAAAAGACAAGTAATTTTCAACTTAATTACTTGCCCTAATTATTTGTAATTTGTATTGCTAATTAATTATTTTTTTGTGATAATTTACATTACCACATTTAGGACATTTCATTTTTCTACTTCTACCTATGTGCATTGCAAATAAAACCTTCTTATAATTGGGAACATATTTATAATGACAATTTTGACATTCATAAAATCCTGCAACTTGTTCAATTCTAATTGCATATCCGACACCTATAATAAATGGAATAGCTCCAATGATTATTAGGACTATTCTTAACCAATCTTGCATATTTACGAATGATGCTACAAAAACACAAGTTATAAAAATTATTGATACTAATATTCCAATAAATATTTCTAAATTTAATAATTCTTTATCTCTATTTTCCTTTTCTTGTGTCATCTTTAATAAAAGTTCCTCTGCTTTTTGATTATAAGTTTCCATTTTAATAACCTCCCCACTTAATAATTCATTTACACTAATATCAAGTTCATTACATAGTTCAAGCATTATAGAAGAATCAGGCATACCTTTTCCTGTTTCCCATTTCGATATTGCTCTATCTGTAATATTTAACTTTTCTGCAAGTTCTACTTGTGTCATATTTTTATTTTTTCTACATTCAGCAATGAACTTTCCTACCTTTGCTTGTTCCATACTTTTCCCTCCTTTAATATTATTGTAAAATTCTTATATATAAAAGTAAACATACTAATCGTTGAGTGGAGAAAACAACGATTAGTAGAGTTATTAAAATTGTAATTTCTAGTTATATCTTACTGAAAATTATTATTTTCTCTTTCAATGATATTTTACCAACATTATATCCATATTCTTTAGATTCTTTCTTATAAGTTAAAAATGAATGATCTATATCGAATCCTAAAATATTTTTGATTTCTCCATAAGATAATTTATAATTTTCTTTATTATTTTCTTTTAAATACTTCCATAATGGCTCATATTTGCTCATTCTCAACACCTCTTGAAATTGTAATGTTGTAGGGCAGTTTTATTTATAAGATGTTCATAACATTTTCAAATTTTTCTTTATAAAAAATTTTACTTTCATCAGATAATTTTCTAAAACTTCTCTCTAATTTACTTTTTACAAAATTTTTTCCTTCTTCAATATTCATGTTTCTTTCTCTATATGCTAAATATAATAAGCTTAGAATACTATCAAAATGTGATATTGCGTCTGCATCTATAATAATTTGTTCCTCTTTAGACAATCTTTGATTATCAATACTTCCTCTATGATTTAATACGCATGCTTTTACAAGTTCAATTTTGTTATCATCATATTCAAATTTCCTTAAAATTTCACTTGCTATTTTACTTCTATGTATCTAATGTTCTTCATATAATTTATAATCTGTAATTGAAGTAATATCATGCAACCAAGCTGCAATTATATATATTTCTATTTTTATCATAATCAAAACTACATTCTTTGTATATATCAGTTATTTTTTGATAAAATCTTCTTTCACTTGCTCTAATTTCTTTTATCTTAACTAATAATTCATCAAAATAATCTTTTCCAAATTTAGGTCCATTTTTCAACGTTTCACTATTAACAACAAATCCCTTTTTTATATATTCTTTTAAAGTTTTTGTTGCCCAAATTCTAAAATCTGTTGCTTCTTTCGAATTTACTCTATAACCAACTGCTATAATTGCATCTAAACTGTAAAAATTCGTATTATATTTTTTCTCATCTGAAGCAGTTACTCTAATTTTTTGAGTAACTGAATCTTGCTCTAATTCTCTTGTTTTAAATATATTTTGTAAATGATATGTTATATTATTTTCTGCCACATTAAATAATTTTGACATTGACTTTTGAGTTAACCAAAAGTCTTCTTCATTATATAAAACTTCAACAGATATATTTTCGTTATTTTGACTTTGTTATATAATTAAATCTTTTAAATTTTCTATATTATTCAATACTATTCACCTCACATTTCCATTCCAGAACTGTTGTTTGTATTCTATAATAGAATAATTGCTGTGTCAACATTTTTAGTTAAATTTATGTAATATATTTTCTATGTGAATTTTTTACATTATTTTGATTTACCATTGCATTCCATTGTTGTATCTATTTTTATATTTCCCTATAATTTTTGTACTTGTTCTACTGTCATTCCTTTATCAATAGCCCTAGTTGCCATTGTTCTTCTAAATTTATGCGGATGTACTTTATTTATATTCGCTTCTCTTCCTATATTTCTAATAGCAATTTCAATCCCTGATATTCCTAATCTGTTATAAGGTTTTATAAGCGATACAAATAGTGCTTCATTATTGTCAGTTCTTGTTTCTAAATACTTTTTTATATACATTTTACTTTTTGCACTAAAATAGACTTCTCTTTCACTATTGCCTTTACCTAAAACAATACAACTTTTTTCTTGAAAATTCATATCTGCTATATTTAATCTGGTTAGTTCTCCAACTCTCATACCAGTTGAAATTAATAGTTCTAATATTGCTAAATCTCTTACATTTGAGCAAATATCTCTTAACTTTTCTAAATTTTCATCCGTCAAAGTTTCTTAACTTTTTTAGTTGCTTTTACTTTGTGAATCCTTCTAACTGGACTTTTAACAGTATAATCTTTGTTTTCTAACCATGCAAAGAAACTTGATAATGTACTTCTTATATTGTCTATTGTTACCATACCTGCATTTGAATTACTTTTATAATCCGCTAAATAGTTTCTTAATATTTCAGTAGTAATTTCACTTATTGAAAGATTTACTGTATCTAACATTTTAGTTATATTATCTTTATAGTAATTTAAAGTTCTAGTTGAGCAACCTTCAATTTCTTTAGATGATATAAATTTATTATATATATCTATATTATTCTTTTGTGTTTCTTGCTTTTTAGTTTGTTCTATTATTTCAATTTGATAGTTTAGGCATATTTTTGTAAGTATTTCTTTCAATTTTATTCTTTGGTTATTGTCTAAAAAACTTTCTGTTGTATCAATCACTTTTTCTACAAATAATTCTCTTATGACAATTACCTCCTCACATTTTTTATTTTATAGTTTGCAATATATAGAACTCTATCTTTATTATACAATAATTATTTACATAATGTTTATTTTTAAGCTAACTTGCAAAAAACAATTAAATCATAATAAAAAAGCAAGTATACTTTTAACTAATATACTTACTCTCAAACTTATATATTTTTTACTTTATTATAAATACTTAAATACTTGTTCAGGATATAGTTTTAACTCTTTATTCTTAAATTTATCTATATCTATCCACATTGCATCAGTTTCGCAATTATCATCTATTATATGATATATTTCTTTATAATCAGACTCCTTTATATTAACATTATAAAATAATATTAATTCATGTGCATTTTTTCCATTGTATGTAAATATATTTTCAGAAATTCCTAGAAACTGTCCTACATTAATATCTATACCAAGTTCTTCCTTAAACTCTCTTTTTAATGCATCTTTGCTGTTTTCAAGAAATTCAATTCCTCCTCCTATACTTCTATAAAATTCTTCAGCTTTAATATTATCATATCCTTTACTAACCAATATTTTATTATCTCTTTTTATCAATCCAAGAACAATTGGTCTTATTTCCTTAAATTTGTCCATATTTTTTTAATCCTCCCTACAACTTACTATGTTGTGTTTCGATCATATCATAAAGGGAAAGTAATTTATCAATTACATTAGATTTAAGAAATGACCTACAACTCCAATAATA
>CAQIBN010000020.1 GCA_948805675.1 uncultured Clostridia bacterium
CTTTTTCATTTTATCAAATTCTTTTATATAAGTTAGTTCGTTTTTCTTACACCAAAAATTAAGATGTGTTCTTGTAGGGTCAATATCTTTATTAGAATGACCTTTTGACCTTCTATCATTGTGAATGTATGACCCTTGTGCATTCACTCTTGTTAATTTATCATTTCTTATAATAGCATAGCTCATATCTTCTTGCACCTCCTTTTTGCTCAAGATATTCTTTGAATTATGCTCCAAAAAATAAAGAATCTGAAGCGGTTGAGAAAATAATGGATGAAGAAATAGTGCAATATGTTGAAATAAAAACTGAAAATGAATTCAGTAATTTAATTTACTTTTCGAAATATCTTATTTCATTGTTGGGGGATAGTGAATGGACAGGAGTGTTCTATGGAAGATGTGCTTATTTGTTAGATAGCAAAGAAAATAATATAGAAGATAAGTTTATTGATACTCTTTTAAGAGGAGTAAAAGGAGATTATGTAAGTGAAACAAAAGATTATAGTTATAATAAAGCCTTTAAAAAGTATTACAATGAGAGGGCTACAATCGTTGTAGGAAAAGATGCTTTAAATCAAAAATCACTAATACAAGCTGTTGAAGAAAAGATGATTCTACAAACAATATATGATACAATCGTATTTTATAATTTAAGAAAGAATAAATATACATATAAAGAATTAAAATCTATATATAATAATATGCTGTATTACGAAATTGATAAAAGAGTATCAAATTATGGAGAAATAGAAAATATTCTTACAATTCAACATGCTTTTATGAATAGAGAAAAGAGAATTGAATATTTAAGAACGTGTATTGATGAAAAAATAAAAGAAAGAGAAACATATCTTCAAGATAAAATATCTTTATTTACTTTATTGCTGAGTGCTGGACCTATAGTTGATTATATATTGTTTCCAATAATTAATAATATATTACATATAACAGAGATATACGAATACATTATTAAATTAAAAAATAGTTGTATAGGTTATTGGATAAATACGGATATATTGAAAATGTGTTGTTTTATAATATCGATAGTTGCTATATATTTTATACATAATAAGTTTATTAGAAGAAAATTATAAAATTAAAAGCTAAAAAACAAGTTGCATCTTACTTGAGTTTTACTCGTATCTTATTTGCATCTTACCAATGAATTCTAGTATAGTTTTATAGCCTTTCATAGAAAGTTCGAAAATAAAGGAAATCTGCTAATCTTAATGACTAGCAGATTTTTATGTTTTATAAAATTTGTTTTGATTTTATCTCTTAGAGAATTGTGGAGCTTTTCTAGCCTTTTTAAGACCGTATTTTTTTCTTTCTTTCATTCTTGGATCTCTTGTTAAGAATCCATTAGATTTTAATGTTGGTCTATATTCTTCATTAGCTTCAAGTAAAGCTCTTGAAATACCATGACGAATAGCTCCTGCTTGACCTGTAAATCCACCACCAATTACTTTACAAATAACATCATATTTGTCTAATGTGTTAGTTGCTGTTAAAGGTTGTTTAACAATAACTTTTAATGTTTCTGCTCCAAAATATTCATCTATATTTCTTCCATTAATTGTTATAACACCTGTACCTTCAACTAATCTAACTCTAGCAATTGATTTTTTTCTTCTTCCTGTACCATAGAACATTATTTTTTCTGATTTTGCTTTAGGCATTTTATATTTCCTCCCTTAAATTTTAATTTAGAAATTCCAGATTTCTGGTTTTTGTGCGATATTTTCATGTTCGCTACCAGCATAAACTCTTAATTTTTTAATCATTTGTCTTCCTAGACTGTTTTTAGGAAGCATTCCTTTTATAGCAAGTGTCATTGCTTTTCCAGAATCTTTATTTAACATTTCTCTTGCAGTAGTTTCTTTCATACCACCAATGTATCCAGAGTGATGTCTATAAATTTTTTGATCTAATTTTTTTCCTGTTAAAACAACTTGGTCACAGTTTAGTATAATTACATGATCACCAGCATCCATATTAGGAGTATAAGTTGGTTTATGTTTTCCTCTTAATAATTTAGCAGCTTCTGTTGCTACTCTACCTAATGGTTTATTTGTGGCATCGATAATATACCATTTTCTTTCGATTTCATTTTTCTTTAAACTATATGTAGTGTTATTCATGGTAAAAAATACCCTCCATTTCATATTTTAATTTTATTATATTTATATGAAACCTCGTAAAAACCACCGGGGAGAAGTTTTTAGTTTGGTCATATTACAAATTTATTGCTTTTCTATTTTATTACAGAAAGTGCTAAAAGTCAAGAAAAATTTGACAATCTTTAAGATAAAGATATGAAATTATTTTTTTGAGGCTTGTATCAAAGGAATATTAAGGGGTATAGGAGTTCTAAATAATGAGATTACGTTGATTACGTTGTAAGTATTGAAATATAAGCATTTCTGTTTTAATTATGTAAAAAATTATTTAGTTTTAAATAGTTATTTATGCAATTTTATATTTTATATAAAATTAATTCTAAAATTCGAAACATAATTTTAACTTATATAAGTGTACTACATGATTTATAAATTTTTTTCATAGCTTTATACTGCTAAATTATACACTGACATTGAAAAAACAAATGAATTATGATATTATTACTAAAATAATATTAGATTAATTGAAGGATAATAAATGTAATATTTAGATATATATGATTAAAATGAAAAGTATTTAGATAAAGAAGAAAGTTCCAGAAACATATAGTTTGATATCATATAATACTTTATTAGATGATGTTGTTTTAGAACTTATGAAGAAGAGTCAGATGATTTTAAGAGATAGTTTAACTTGTTTTGGAGCTTAAAGAAATATCATTGATGGAAATATGCAACTTTGGGAGATTTTTAGAGCAGAAAGGTTAATGGCAAAAGATATTGAAATAGAAAGATAATGGAGATATATAATGGAGAATTTAAAAAATAAAAATAAAGAATTAACCACAATATTTAATGAATTTAAAACAAACAATATGGATTCATATGATTTCTTTTATAAAGAGTATTATTCTTTAATATATGGAATAGTATTTTCAATATTAAAGAATAAAGAAAATACAGAAGATGTTGTACAAGAAATTTTTATGAAAATATATAATCTGGATAAAACAAAACTACCAGAAAAGGCGATTTTAAGCTGGATTTATACAGTTAGTAAAAATGAAACTTTTAATTATTTAAGAAAAAAGAAACAAGAAGTTAATATAGATGATATTTATGAGCTTAAAGAGGAGTCAAGTGAAATAGAAGAAATAATAGATATTAATACATATAATAAAATAATTAGTGGTTTAACTGAAAAAGAAAGAGAAATTGTTTCTTTAAAGATATTATCTAATCTAACATTTAAAAAAATCGGGCAAATGTTACAAATGCCAACAGCAACTGTTCAATGGAAATACTATAAAGCAGTAAATTCACTAAAAATATCATTGGGAAATTTAGCTTTATCTATAATTACATTTATATTCTTAATTGTAAGAAAAGAAAATTTAAAAAGTATAGATAGTAAAAATGAAGAAAAAAAACAAAATTCAAATTTGGATTCTTCACAAGATAAAAAGCAAGATTCAGAACATAAAGTAAATATTGAATCTAATGTAACAAATGATAACTTGAAACAAGAAGCAGATAAATCACAAGAATTAATTGATAGTAATCTGAATGAGATTTTTAATGTACCTACAGGAAATATGTCAAGCTTTAGTGATAAATCAACTTCTGTAGATGTAATTCAGCAAGTTTCAATAGGACTTAGTGGAATATTTTTAATTATTTCTATAATTTTTGCAATTTTTTTCTGTAAACACCAACAAAAAAGAAATAAAAAAACATCTAAATAATATGAAGAGGAAATTCTTTAAAATTATTTAGGAGGAATTTATTATGAATAAAAAAATAAAAGTATTAGTAGGAATGCTAGCTGTAATACTAATTATTAGTATTATAGTAGTAGGTTATTATTTAAAAAATTTAAGTAATAGTGTAACAAAAGCTAAAATTGATGATTGGAAATATTTAAGTAAAGATAGTTATGAAGAATATGTAACACAAGGCTACGATTCTACAGGAAGTTTTTCAATACCTCAGGCACAATCATCAGAATTATCAACCAAAAGTTTAAAAAGTTCATTTGGTTCTAAGAGTGAAAGTAATGTGGGCTTATCAGTGGGAGGCTCAAAAAATATAGACAATTTTAGAGAAAATATAAAAAATGGATATTTTCCGATTTCTACAGATATTACATATAATGGACTTTTTTATGATTATTATTTTGAAACAGGAATAAAAAAAGAAAGTGAAGATTTATTTTCTCCATCATATTCTATGGCAATATCAAAAGACCCAGTTTCATTAAAAAATGAATACTACATGACAGTAGGATTAAATTCGAATATTAAACAAACAGATTTTAAACGTAAGAAACAAAATATTGTTGTTGTATTAGATATTTCTGGTTCTATGAATTCTTCACTTAAATCATATTATTATGATGAACAAAATAGTTTTTTTTCAAAATTTAAAAAGAATAATAGTAAAATGGAACTTGCAAATGAAGCAGTAAATTTAATGATTGATGAATTAAATGATGATGATAGATTTGGAATGGTATTATTTGATAATGGTGCATATTTAGGTAAACCATTAAGTTTAATAAAAGATACAGATATAGAAGCAATAAAAGAACATATTTTAGAAATAGAACCTAGAGGTGGAACAAATTTTGAAGCTGGATATAAAAAAGGTACAAATTTATTTGATAAAGAATTATTAAATGATAAAGAATATGATAATAGAATAATTGTAATTACTGATGCTATGCCAAATATAGGAACAACTAATAAAAGTGATTTATTAAAATATATAGAATCAAATTCAAAAACTGGTATATATACAAGTTTTATAGGAGTAGGTGTAGACTTTAATACAGAAGTTATAGAAAGTATATCAAATGTTAGAGGTGCAAATTATTATTCAATTAGTAGTAATGAGCAATTTAAAAAAATATTAAGTGAAGATTTCGAATATATGGTTACCCCATTAGTATTTGATTTAAACTTAAGTTTTGAATCTGAAGGATATGATATAGAAAAAATATATGGAACAGATTCAGATGATAAATCTTCTGGTAATATTATGAAAGTAAATACTTTATTTCCATCAAGTACAAATGAGAATTCAGAGTCTAAAGGTGGAGTAATATTATTAAAATTAAAGAAAAAAGACAATAGTACAGATAATAAAATTAATTTAAAGGTCTTATATACAGATAGAGATGGAAATAATCATTCAAATTCACAAGAAATAGAATTTAACAAAGATGAGGAATTTTATGAAAATACAGGGATTAGAAAGGCAATAGCATTAACTAGATATGCAAATACATTAAAGTCATGGATTTTATATGAAAGAACTAATAAAGATGAAAGATTCTATATAAATGAGAATGTAGGAATATTGGATTGTGATTATGTAAAAAAAGATGTACAAAGAATTTTAGGCGAAAATGAAAGAGTATCTGTGAAACTTACAGTAAGCGAAGAATATGAAGATAATTTTAGAAATATTAAATATTATTTAGAAAACGAAAAAAATGAGCTTAAAGATGAGGATTTAAAAAAAGAGATAGATTTATTAGATATATTAATTAACTAACTATTAGTAAATATAAAAATATAGCAATAGTATTGATATTAGAGCCAATTGAAAAGAAATTTGATAAGCTATGGAAATGGGTAAAACTTTTAACAAAATAAATGTTGTTTTTATAACAACATTTATTTTTAAAATATTTTAGTAAATAATGCTTGTTAACTTATTTTATATTAATATTCTTCTATTAGATAAACTTGGTATTAAATTTATATTAAGTATTAACAAAAGCATAAAAATTTAAAAAATGTATTGACTTTTATAAAAAAATAATATATTATTATATAGTCAAAAAAGAAGAAGCTAAATCACTTCTCACCTTATCATATAGAAAAAGGTTAGTAAATATGTTTTGATAGATTATATTTTAAATATTATCTATTTATTATGAATATATATTTATTGTATGAGAAGGATTGGCAAGACTAGGTCAATCTTTTTAATTTTTATTGGAGGTGTTTTATATAAAACAAGAATTACCTATTAATGAGCAAATAAGAGCGAAAGAGGTTCAGTTAATAGATGAAGAAGGAAAGAAAAATGGACCCATTTCATTAAAAGAAGCATTAGATATCGCTTATGAAAAAAAATTAGATTTAGTATTAGTTGCTCCAAATGCACAGCCACCAGTTTGTAAAATAATGAACTATGGTAAATATAAATTCGAGCAAGCTAAAAGAGAAAAAGAAGCAAGGAAAAAACAAAAGACATTAGAAACAAAAGAAATAAGAATTACACCTAATATTGAACAACATGATTTTGAATTCAAAGCAAAAAATGCAAGAAAGTTTATAGAAGATGGAAATAAAGTAAAAATAACTGTTAAATTTAGAGGAAGAGAATTAAACTATGTAAAATTAGGAGAAGAGACTCTAAATAAATTTATAGAAGACTTATCAGATATTTCATCTCCTGAAAAAAAGCCAATATTAGAAGGAAAAAATATGTTTATAATATTAGCTAAGAAAAGTGAAAAATAATCTTAGATGATATTTAATATATAGAAGGTCAAAAGTGGGGGAAAAAGACCAAAATAAATAATCCTCACAATAGAATTAGAGAGGAGATTAAAGTATTATGCCAAAATTAAAAACAAATAAAGCAGCAAAGAAAAGATATTCTTATACAGCAAAAGGAAAGGTAAAAAGAACAAAAGCAAATAAAAGACATCTTTTAGCAAACAAAACATCAAGAGCAAAATCAAGAGGAAAAGTTCAAGACGCTTATGCAGATAAAACATGTGAAGCAGGAATCAAAAAATTATTACCATATGGTAACTAAATAATAGAAATAAGATAGGAGTGAAAAATAAATGGCAAGAGTTAAAACAGCGGTAATTACTCGTAAAAAACATAAAAAAATATTAAAAAGAGCAAAGGGATATTATGGTGCAAAACACTATAGATTTAGAATGGCTAAACAAGCTGTTATGAAATCAGGTGCATATGCATATGTTGGAAGAAAAGATAAAAAAAGCAATTTTAGAAAATTATGGATAGCAAGAATAAATGCTGCAGCAAGACAAAATGGAATGACATACAGCAAAATGATAGCAGGGCTAAAAAAAGCAAATGTTGTTGTAAATAGAAAAATGCTTGCAGAATTAGCTGTAACAGATGCTGAAGCTTTTACAAAAATAGTAGAAATTGCAAAAAATGCATAATATTTAAAAGCCAAATTAGTATTAATCTAATTTGGCTTTAATATTATGCATAAAAACAAAAAATAGTAACAATAGGTAACTTTAGTTTTTGAAAAAATATTATAAAAGGTTTTTTATGATATTTTTTATATAATAGGAAAATTCAAGTGTAGAGTTAAAAGTACTAATACAGAGCTTTCCAATTATATTAAATAAATGCACAGAATTTTTTTCTTAAATTGGAATACGAACGATTGAACGCAGGCTATAAGTGAACTAATTAAATATAAGATGAAATCTAGCCCACTGTTGTTCTTATTAAATATTACATAAGAAATTAATTTAAAAAGCAGGAATTAATTTTAATATGTAGAATATATAATAATAAATTATATATATAAGGAGGAGTTAAAATGACAAGCCCTGAGAAGATTAAAGAATATGCAGAAGAATTTATAGCCAATAAATCAACATTGCGGAGAACAGCCAAAAAATATGGTATCTCAAAATCTGCATTACACAATTACTTTAGAAATAAATTAAAGGAAATTGATGAGTCTTTGTATATTGAGGTTAAGAAATTGCTGAAAGAGAACCGAGAACTAGCTCCAAAAAGAGGAGGTTTGGCATCCAAAAAGAAGTTAAAAACAAAAAAGCAGAAGTAATAAAAACTGCGGAATTATAATAAAATTATATTATTATGATTCTGCTTTTTTTTCACTTTTTTATATAAATTTAAGAATAAATATTTATAGGGGGAATATAGATGAGATGTTTAGTAGATGGACATTGTGATACTTTATCAAAGGCATTAGATGAAAAAAGTAATTTAGAAAATAGAAAATATTGTTTTAATTTAATAGATGCAAATAAGCAAGTTCCATGTATACAAATGATGGCTTCATATATAGAGCCTAAATATGTAACAAATAGATTAGGTGCATTTAATAGAGCAATTAATATCTTAGAACATTTTGAAAAACAAAAAGAAAAAAATAAAGAACAAATAATAAGTATTTTAAATAAAGAAGATTTGAATAGAGCTATTAACGAAAAAAAGATTGGTATAATACTAACAATAGAAAATGGAAGTGCTATATCTGGAGATATAAAAAATATAGAAAAACTATATGAAAAAGGTATTCGTATAATGTCTGTAACATGGAACGAAGATAATGATTTAGGATGTGGTGCGTTAACTAAAAATGATAAAGGTCTTACAAGACTTGGTGAAGAATATATAAGAAATTTAGATAAAAAAAGTATTATTATAGATATATCACATTCTTCGGAAAAAACATTTTGGGACATAACTAAATGTAGTAATAATATACTTGTTGCCACACATTCATGTGTATATTCAATATGTAATCATCCAAGAAATTTGAAGGATGAACAAATAATTGAAATTGCAAAAAGAAAAGGAATAATAGGAATATGTTTTGCATCAGATTTCTTAAATAAATCTGGAAAAAGTAATTCTAATGACATTATAAGTCATATAAAATATATTAAGGATTTAGTTGGAATTGATTATATAGGATTAGGTAGTGATTTTGATGGAGTGGATTTTGACAAAATGCCATCAGATATTAGAGGAATTAAAGATATAAATAAATTAGAAGAAAACATGAAAAAGGAAGGATTTACAGATATTGAGATTAATAAGGTTATGGGAGAAAATTGGTTAAGAGTATTAAGAAACATATTATAAAATTTAATAAACGAATATGAGAAATAGAATTAAAGGTAGAAAAATGAGATAAAAAGTAAAAACATGTCGTATAATGTCTTCAAAAAATAAATATTATAATATAATAAATATTGAATAGTTAAATATGCAAATATAAAATAAATATAATATCTATATTCTAATATTACTTATGGAGTGTTAAAAATGAGAAGTTTAATTATTCAAAATAACATAAACATATATGTGGATTTAAGAGCAATAAGATTTATTGCTTTAATAAGCTATTGTATTAATATATTAATGTATTGTAAATAAAGATAAAATTACTAAAAAACAGTAATTTTGTCTTTTTTCATTTATAAATAAAAGGTAAAAGGAGTGATGTTATTAAATTAATTATTTATTATAAGAAGTAAAATACAATAAACAAAAGATAGTCTTATAATTAACAATAAAAGTTTAAAGAAGATGGAGGATAAAATGAAAGAGAATGCAAAAATATATTTAGATAATGCAACAACAACTTTTCCTAAACTACCAGAGATACAAGATATAATGATAAATTATTGTAATAATTTTAATCAATCACTTAATAGAACAAATAGTAGTAATATTTTAGGAGATATACGTAAAAAAATATTAAAATATTTTGATGCAACAGATGATTATGATTTAGCTTTTGTACCATCTGCAACAATTGGAATGAATATAGTAATAAATACTTTTTCAAAAAATAAGAATACTGAAATAATAACAACAAATTGTGAACATCATTGTGTATATAGACCATTAGAAGAATATAAAGTTTCATATAAAATTGTTGAATATATGAATATAAACCAAGAGGAACATAAAGAAAAGATTTTAGATGAAATTAATGAAAAAACTACTGCTGTTATAATGAACCATGGCTCTAATGTCACAGGAAATATATATGATATAGAGTCTATTGGAAAAGGTATAAAGAAGATTTCAGATTCTATTTTATTTATAGTAGATATATCCCAAACAGCAGGTTTTGAAGATATTTCTATAAATAATATAAAAGCAGATATTGTTATAGGTTCTGCACATAAACATTTATATGCATTACCAGGTATAGGTTATATTATATATAAAAAAGGAATACAATTAGAGCCAATTTACTATGGTGGTACAGGTAAAATATCAAGTAGTATTAAACAACCCAAAATACTTCCAGATATGATAGAAGTAGGAACAATGAATATAGTAGGAATATTAGCTTTAGAAAAAAGTATAGAAGTTATAACTAAAGAATTGAGAAAAAAATATAGAAAACATGAAAATGATTTAGTGAGTTATTTTTTAGAAAAAAGTAAATTAATAAAAGGAATAAAAGTGTATTGTGGAAAAGAAAATAAAAGAACAGGTGTTATATCTTTTAAAATTGATGATTTAGATTCTAATTATGTTGTTGCACCATACTTGCAAAATGAAGGATATATTTCTGTAAGGTCTGGTTTGCATTGTGCACCAATAATACATAAAACTTTAAAAACCTTTCCAGAAGGAACAGTTAGAATATCATTTTCTTACAATAATAAAAAAGAAGAGATTGATAAGTTAATATATTTATTAATGAAATTATAGGAGAATATAATGAAATATAGTATAAAAAAAACTCAGCCATGTGCAGATTATGGAAAAATTACATTAGAAGGTGAATTTGAAGATATTAGTAAAAATAAATTATTGCAAAACTTAAAAGAGGAATTTACAGAAATAAAAAATATATCAAAAGGAAAAATTATAATTGCAAAAAATAATTATTCACAAATTTATTTATATGATGAAAATAGATTTGTGATGAATAACTTAATTAATGAAGAATATGGAAGAAATGTTTTAGATAAAATTTTAAAATAGGAAGGGGTATATAATGAAGAAATTTATAGAATCAAATAGTCATATTATTATAGCATTAGATACAGAAAATTTAGAACAGGGATTTAGAGTAATGGATGAATGTTATGATTTAGTAGATTGTATAAAATTAAACTATCCATTAGTTTTAAAAGAAGGAATTGGCATTATTGGAAAATTAAAAGATAGATATAATTTACCAATATTTTGTGATTTCAAAATAGCAGATGTACCAGTAACAAATAATAAAATAATAAAAATAGCTTCTGATGCTGGAGGAGATGCAATAATGATACATGGAATTGTTGGACCAGATGGATTAGAAGAAGCAATGAATGTAGCAGATGACAAGATATCATTAGTAGTGCAGACTGAATTTACTCATCCAGGTGGTTTGGTATATACTCAAGGGATTGCAGATTCATTAGTGGAGTTAGCTGTAGAGTATGGTTGTCAAGCTGTACAAGCACCTGGAAACAGACCAGATAGAATTAGAAAAGTGAAGAAAATTGTTCAAGATAAATGTAAAATTGTATGTTGTGGAGTAGGAGCTCAAGGACGGAAAATATGATGAAGTGCTTAGAGCAGGAGGAGATTTTCCAATAATAGGTAGAGCTATATATAAGGCAGAAAAGCCAAGAGAATATATCTTAAATAATATATTAAAACATAAGGAGGAGAAAAAATGTTAATAGCAGTATGTGGAATAGATGGTGCAGGTAAAACTACACAAATAAAAAATATTGAGGAATATTTAAAAAGGCTAGGGAAAAAAGTATTTATAACAAAGCAACCAAGTAATTGGTATAGGCAAGATGAAAGAGTAAGAATGTTTTTAAATGGGGAAATAGAAGATGAAAATATAATTAAAGAGTTAGCATTATTTTCAGCAACTGATAGGTTAAGACATATATATGAGGAAATAATACCAAAGATAAATGAAGGTTATGTTGTAATAACAGATAGATATGTTTTTTCTGCATATGCATACTTTTATACAAGAGGAATAAAAGATATAGAATGGCTAAAGCAAATAAATAGGTATGCATTAGAGCCAGATGTTACATTTTATATAAAAATAGCCCCAAAAACTGCATGTGAAAGAATCTTGAAAAGAGATGGAGATTGTGCAAAAAAAGAGGAAAAGGATGTAGACTTTCTAGGAGAGGTTTGTAATGTATTTGAAACACAATTTTTTGGAGAATTAAGTGAGTATTTTGTAATTGATGGAAACCAGGATATAAATAATGTAACAGAAGATATAATAAATGTTATTGAACAAAAATTAAATTGGCAGGAGTGATAGTTTTATGAAATATAAACTTTCAAGATACAATACATATATTAATATAGAACAATATAAATATATATTTAATTATATACATATATGAAGAATCTGTTATGGAAGAAATTTTAGAGAGAAAGGATAAAAGGTATATAAAGAATTTTTGGGAAATATTGCAAAAGTTTGTAAAGATAAAAAACAAATAATGTTTAATGAGCAAAATGAAAATAGTATTGATAAAATGAATATATTAATAGATATCAAAAGATAATTTTAAAGAAGTGAGGAGAATAGAAAATGAAAAATATAATAGATAGATTAAATGAAAAAATAACTAAATTAGAAAGTCCAATTGTGGTAGGATTAGACCCTGTATTATCTGAAATACCAGATTGCTATAAAGCAAATTTAGAAAAATCAGAAAATAAGTTTCAGGATATATCGAATATTATAGTAAATTTTAATAAAGATATAATAGATAGTATTAAAGATTTGGTTCCAGCAGTAAAGCCTCAAATGGCTTTCTATGAAATGTATGGAGAATATGGAATAAAAGCTTTTACAGATACTGTAAAATATGCAAAATCAAGAGGATTGTTTGTTATAGAAGATGCAAAAAGAAATGATATTGGTAATACGGCTAAAGCATATGCTACAGGACATTTAGGAAAGGTTGATATTGGAAATGGGAAATTAGAGGAGTCTTTTGGAGTTGATTTTATAACTGTTTCTCCATACCTAGGACTTGATAGTATACTTCCATTTATAGAAGAATGTAAAAAAAATGATAAAGGAATTTTTGTATTAGTAAAAACATCAAATCCGTCAAGTGCAGATATACAAGATAAAAAAGATTCTAATGGAAAAACAATATATGAAAGTGTAGCAAGTTTTGTAAAAAGAGAAGCAGATAATTTAGTAGGAGAAACAGGTTATTCTCCTATAGGAGCAGTTGTTGGTGCAACTTTTCCAGAAGAGGCATTAAGTTTAAGAAAAATAATGAGTAATAGTATTTTTCTAGTTCCTGGATATGGAGCACAGGGAGGAACAGCAAAAGATGTAATGAATTGTTTTAATAAAGATGGATTGGGGGCTTTAATAAATTCATCGAGAGGAATTATCTATGCATATAAAAAACAATTTAAGTCTTATAAATGTAGTGTAGAGGATTATAAAAGATGTACTAGAGATGCGACTATAAAAATGAAAGATGATATAATTTCAAATTTAAAAAAGAACATTTAATAAAAAATAAATTTGAAATTATACATAAAATATGATATAACACTCAAATAGTTTATAATAAAAATATGTTCAAATGCTATTAAATCAATACTTTCAAAGAATGAGAAAAGTTGTAAAAATAAAAAATGCTACTAATAAGATACTAACCTTATAGAGTTTTATACAATCTTATAGAGCTTTTTAATGGAAAAAGATAAGACAAAGTTTTTCTTTTAAAAATATTAAAAAAGAGGTTTACAAAATGCTTTTTTGCTTATTATTTTTGAACTATTTTCATATACATTTTTTTATAATAATGTTATAATGAGAACGATAACAATAGTAAGTTGTCGTTATAATTGACCTTTTAAATTGATGAACAGAAATTAAAGGAAAAGTAAAATGAATGTTATATTTTTAGATGTAGATGGAGTTTTAAACTCAGTTAGTAATTTAATTAAAGTATATAATGAAACACATAAATCTCATTCTGGATATTCATATCCGTTTGACCCTGATTGCTTAGAAAATTTAAAAGAATTAGTGGCAGTAACAAAATCTAACTTAGTAATTTCTTCTAATTGGAGATATTCTCAAAAAGGAATGGAAAAATTGTTAAAGACATTAAGCAAATATGACTTAGACAAATTAGTAATTGGCTGTACACCAGCTTTAGGATTAAGTAGATGTACAGAAATAAAAAAATATTTATCTGATTTTAAACTTGCTGATACTGTTAATTTTGTTATATTAGATGATGACAGAGATATAAAAGATTTATCACAATATTTAGTACATACAGACAGGCAAGTTGGACTTACTAAAGAAAATGTACAACAAGCAATTAAAAAATTAACAAGATTATATATTAAAGAAGATGATGATTTTGAAAGATAATTATTTTTACAACTTACAATTTGAAAGGGGATAAAGTTATGGCAAGAATATTAAAAAACAAAGAATTAGTA
>CAQIBN010000021.1 GCA_948805675.1 uncultured Clostridia bacterium
GATAATGCTTTTTTTAATAAAATTGATTTAGAAGAAACAAAAAGATACTTCAAGGAAAGTTATAAATTTGTATGTAATTACAAAAATCTTGAAAAAAATATGTAGTACTCGTTTTTGAAATTCAGTTCTATAAATATATTTTCATAGTTTTTGTATGGTCGTGGGAAACATCTTTGAACAATTATGAAAATATATTGAAAGGTATATATTTTTTCAGAAATCAATAGAAATAAAACCAAATTTCAGTGAATTGGAAAGAGCTTTAGGAATAAACAGACATACAATAAAAAAATATTATGCTGGTTATGAAGAAAAAACAGCAGTAAGAAACTCTGAACTTTTTGGACTAGCAAAAGATAATGATTATTACGACTTAAATTTTGAAGAAGCGACATTTGATGTTAATAAAAGTAGACATTATCTATCTGGTAAAGGGAATTTTACTAAATATCCTAAAAATGATTCCTCTATTAGAAAGAAGTCTTTACCACAATCAATTTTAAGCTATTTAGATTTATATTATAAACAACTTACTAATCTAAACTATAAAAATATGTATATTTTTGATTACTTAAGCATAGATGGAATATGTAGTTGGTTTGCTAATTGGCAGGAAAAAAATAATATAAAAAAGATTAGATTTCATGATATTAGACATACACATGCTACTATTTTATTATATAAAGGTGTAGATGTAAAAACAATATCAGAAAGTTTAGGACATTGTAATATTCAAACAACATTAGATATATATGCTGATGTACTAAAAGAATTAGATGTAATGGCAAGTAATAAAATAGATGAATTATAAATTTAAAATTTGGGTAATCTTTTTTAATGATTGCCCATTTTTCAATATTTTCTTGGGTAATTTTTGGGTAATCGTCCTCAAAAACAGCCCTTTTTAACACTTTTTCGAAGAAAAGAAAAATCGTTGTATTCCTTTTATATCAAGGTTTACAACGATTTTTTGTTTTGTAAATGGCTCCTTTGCGTAGGACGTATTCGAAAACTCTATCGCAAAAAAGTTACTTATTTCCGTTTCAAATGTAGTTATAGCAATAGTTTGTATGAAATATACTTACAAATCGGTGTTTTTTGTCTATAACTATATTTTTAATTTAACATAAAATTTTTGGTTTGGCAATACTTTTTCTCATTTTCTCTTAATCGATTCTCCATAATTGAAATTTACCTGTAATTTCATCTACCTCTCTTGTATCTCCATAAATTACTGCACCTAAATATTCCAATTTGTCATTTTCCTTTGAATTAATGGATTCCACTAGTTCATCATCTGTTCTAGTGTCTAGCATATCTCTGGGATAATCTGCTACTAATAAATTTGGATTATTTTTAGCTGTATCTATAGCATTTTTTAGTTTTCCTGCTTTTACTTTTGTTATTATAAATGGAAATTGACTTATTCCTAAATGGTCTATTCCTGACTTATCAGTTATTATTTCTTTTCCCATTATTTCTTCATTAGAATACTTTCCTATTGAAATTGCTAAATGTCCTATTACATTTAACGCTACTGCTGGTTCAACATTTGATGCAATAATTCCTACAATTTTTTTATCTTCATAATTCATAATATTTTACTCCTTTATTAATTAAATTTTACTTTTAATAAAGGAATAACTACATTTTCAAGCACTTCTATTTTTGCCCATAATTCTCCTCCATGCATCTTTCTTGGATATTTAAGCATTTTCCCCCTCCTATTTTATTGTAATTTATAATATTTATAAATATTATTATTTAACTCATTTAATATTAAATATCATCAAAATAATCTAATATCCCAATTATTCCATTCTCATCAACATTTCCACCAATATAAAAATGTCCATCACCTTTTGTTTTTACTAAATCTTTTAATTGATTACTGGCATTTCCCATAGCTGCACCATAGCCACATAATTCAATAAATTGCCAATCACTTGTGCTATCTCCTACAGCTAAAATATTTTCTAATGGAATATTCATATTTTTCGAAATCTCTATTGCTCCTTCTTTTTTAGATATATTTGGTGCAGTAATTATCCCAAATTTTAATGGATTGGCAACAGGATGGATTCCCCAGCTTAGCGTTAAACCTGTGTTTAATTCTTCAAATAATTTTGAAACTCTAATTTTGTCTTCTTCATTTAATGCTATTGGCATTATTTTTGTAACATCATATTGGTAGCTATCTTCTACTATGTTTTCTAGTATAACAGGATTAGCTTGCAATATATGTATATGTTTTGGTGTAATATCACATTCTTGACTTCTTTGAATAAAATAATTATCTATTGTATATATTTCAGTATATACATTATTTTCAATATACATTTTTAGTATTGCTTTTACTAATTCTTTATCTAGAATATGCTTTTTCACTATTGTATTATTTATTGGATTTATAATAACACTTCCACCATCTGCTATATGGTAATTATCTAATTTAGCATCTTTTATAATTTTTCCAATTGAAAAATGTGGTTTAGCAGTACATAAACTAATTGATATTCCTTTTTCTCTTAATTCTCTTAGTTTATTAATAACTTCTGTATGTGGGTTTGGAGAATTAAATCCAATTTTTTCTCCAATAATTACACCATCAACATCTAGTATTATACCTTTTCTCTCTTTCATGCTCTTCTCCTTTACTCACAAAATATCGTATTATCAAGCTCAAATGCAGGAGCACATATTACAATGGCTTCAACTTCTTCCTCTTCTGCAAATAACTGATGAACATCATTTGCATTACTTAGATTTTCTTCTCTTCCTATCATTTTATAACAATATTATACGATCTCATTTCAATACTTTCCGTTTCTTACGTTTTGAAATTTGCAACGCTACATTGCAAATTTCATATTTTTCTTATTTATACCATAAGTTTCATATAAACGCAATTATTTTTAAATATTTACTCTATAATATCATAACCTGCTATCTTGTATCCTTTTAATCTCCTATTATACATTTTTTCAAGTACTTTCATATTATCTAAATAATCATATACAATTACTTTTTCCTTATCTTCATGCTCTCTATGAAGTCTACCTACATATTGTATAATTCTGCCTTTCCATGAAACTGGCATTGTTAAAAATAATGTATCCAATCTATTATCGTCAAATCCTTCTCCTATCGAACTACTTGTTGCTAAAATAATTCTTGGCTTATTTTTTTCATCTGCTTCTCTCAGCAAATCTTGTATTTCCTTTGTTTTCTTTTTGCCCATATTACCTTTATATATTACAACTGGCACATTTAAATCTTCTAGGGCTTCTTTTAGAACTTTTAAATGCTCTATTCTCTCAGTTAAAACAATTGGTATTCTTCCTTCTAAAATACTTTTCTTAATATCTTCTATTATCATACTATTTCTAAAAACATTTTGACACATGTCATTTAATATTTCTGAAATCTGTATCTTGTCCTTTTCTTCTGTTGGAATATATTTATAGTTAGTTTTTTTAACAATTACTTTGTGTTCCATTTCTCTATTTTGTTTCAGTTCACGATTAGATACTCTTGCTCTTATATCTCCACATTGCATATAAATTATTTTATGCCATCCATCTTTTCTTGTTGGTGTAGCCGTTAATCCATATACATATTTCGCTTTAACTTGTTTTAATACATTTTCAAAGCTAAATGCAGCCACATGATGACACTCATCTACTATTACCAAGCCATATCCTTTTATTAATTCTTCAAAATTATCTTTTTTAAACAATGACTGAAAACTTGCTATATCTAATTTTCCATTTAATTTTTCTTTACCACTACCTAATTGTCCTATTTCTTTTTTATCAATACCTAAAAAATAGGATAATCTTTCTTTCCATTGTTCTAGTAAATTGTTTCTATTAACTATCACTAAAGCATTCGTTTTTAATTCTGAAATTATTTTTGCTCCTATCACTGTTTTTCCAAAACCTGTTGTTGCACAAAGTACACCTGTTTCATGCTGTAATAATTCATTCTTTACTTTTTCCTGTTTTTTATTTAATTTTCCTATAAACTCATAATCTGTCTTTGTACCTTCTTCCCTTGTATCTTTGATTATTAGTTTAACATTACTTTTTTCGCATATTTCTCTAATTTTCTCCATGCATCCTCTTGGTAAGACTAAAAATCTTTCATCTTCCTCAAAACAAGCTATAATTCTAGGTGTTGTCTTATAATATATTGGCATTCTTAGTTTTTGCAATTCATAAAACTTAGGATTAGTAAAACTCGCCAATCTTTTCAAATATGTTATTTCATTTGGTAACAATTTTAACTTTTTTATATAAATTTCATGGTCAAATATACATTCAATATTGCTAATAAATATAATATCTTTTAAATTTTCTTTTTTAGGAATTTCATCATCTGATATTTCTTCTGTTTCTGGTTCATTATAATCATCTTCTTTATATTTATTAACAAATTCATATACTTCATCTGAACTCATTCTTTTTATATCTGTCAAAATATCTATTTGATTTTTCTCTGGCTCAAAATACCTATTTACAAAAACTGTATTTCCTTCTTTTGCACTTTCTCCTTGATATGGTAATGCTATTAAATTACCAAACCCACCTTTAGGCATAGTATCTTGATTTGGAAATAGTCTATCATAAGAGTTTAAATCCAATGAGGCTTTTTCCATTGTTTTTGTTAATAATATATTTCCCATTTTTCTCACTACATTAGCAGACATACTTTCTTTAAAAAATATCCATATATGAGCACCATTTCCAGAACGTGATTTCTCCACATAAATAGGAATATTCAATTCATCACATGTACTCCAAAATGCAGTAACATCTTGTTCATAAGTTTTCTTGTCAAAATCTATTGCTAAAAAATTGCATGTATCTCCTGGTAATAAAGGATATATTCCAATTGTAATTTCACCTTTTAAATGTTTTAATATAACATCATCTGTTAATGGTTCTAACACTCTATTAGGACATTCATTACATTTTATTCGTGGTTTATCACATTTATATGTACTGAATTCATTTTTGCATACAGGTGAGTAACCTGACTTTCCTGTTTTATTACTTGTCCATCTTTTAGCATATAAATCTGTTCTTCCTTTAAATATATCCCTAAATATTTTTACTTTTTCTTCGTTTGAAATAACTTTTTGCTCTTTGGGTATTTCTTTTTCTTCAATCTTTCCATATATTTTTTCTTTGAGTTCCTTATTTTCTTTTTCTAACTTTTGAATAATATTTATTAATTCTTCTTTTTCTAAGCTTTCTAGCAAAGTTATTTCACCACCTTTATAAAGTTTTATTGGTCAATTTATTGGTCATTTTTTAACCAATAAAATTATTTCAAAATCTTCCATTTTCCAATTTTATTTGAACCTTCTCTGGCAATTACGTTCATATCTTTTAAAATTGCAATATTATACTTTATCTTTTCTCTTGAAACTTCTAATATTTTAGCCATTTCTTTTTGTGTTATTTTAGAATTTTGACTAATTAGACTAATTATTTTGTTCTGTATATTACTCAATTCTCTTTGGTCATTTTCTTGGTTAATTTTTGGGGCATATTCAAATGGATTTTCTCTATATTTAAATGAGACTCTTAAAAAATTATCCATAAATATAAAACAATTTTTGTCATATGCTTTCAAAATTCTTAATATTCCAGAACCTATATTTTCAATTAAATCTACATCTTTGAAAACTCTTATTAGTTCTTTATTTCTTGGCGCAGTAACACCTCTAAAGAAATCCGTTTTTGATAATTCTTGAGGCAAACCTCCTGCAGATGTAATTTCAATCCTATCAGAATATAATTCTATTATTGGAGAATTTCCATAAGAATAGTCATTATGAACAATAGCATTTATGACCGCTTCTTTTAATGCTTTTTTATCTATCATTTCAACTTCTTTTCTACCTTTATATTCTATTTTAGCATAAACAGTATTTTCAGCTTCTAATCTGTCTAATACTCTTTGAGTTGCTGTTATTATACATCTATATCCATATTCTTGATTTTTTACTAAATCCATTTTATCTGTGCCTAAATACTTGACTACTTTGATAGATACATTGTTTTCATCTGCTAGTAAAAAAGCATTATAATTATATTTTCCTTCACTTGTTAATAAGTCTAAATTCTTCAGAAAGTTTTCATTTAATTGTAATCCCTGCTCTTCGTAATATATCTTTAATTGATTAAATGTCAACTCTTGTCGAGGTGCTTCAATTTCTTTTAATGTATTCTTTACTCTTTTTGCATACATATTATCAATCATTTCAAAAGTCATTCTTTCTTTGCTGCTTCCAACTCTTAAATAACAACCTTCTGGCGTTCTCCCTTTTTTTCTTAGATAATAAGGCTTCTCTGTACCACTTGATATTACAACTTTTATTACTTCTTGATTATCTATTTTCTCTACAATAACATCAAATAGTCCTAATGTTGATGGTTGTATATTATTTTTTATTCTATCTTTTATTTGTAATTGCGTTTGGTCTAAATTATCAACTCCAACTACCTGTCCATCTTTCCTAACACCAACATATATAATGCCACCTTCTTTGTAGTTAAGGAAAGCTATTACTTCTTGTTCAAAATCTTCATTTAGTTGTTCTTTGTTTTCTATACGATTCGTTTCAATATTACTCAATATATTTATCCCTCCTTTATTTTTTATAATATATTTTATTCAATACTTTATATCCTTTTATTTTTCTTTTTCCAATAATATAAGATAGTATATCTTTGTACTCGTCAATTTTAATGTATTTATCTATTCCATTTATTTGTGATAATTCAGCAATTTTATATGCTATTATCCCTTTTCCACTTATATTTGAAATTTCTTCCTCAAAGTTTTCTTTTATATAATAATCTTCTAGTTCTCCATTTTTCATTATAAATATGTTCTTTTTATACATAGCTAATATAAAATTTAAGACTTCTTCTTTTACTTCGGTACCCAAACCTTGTAATTTAGCTTTTGTATATATTCTCCTTTTAAAATTAGCCCATATATCATCTAAATCTTTATTATATTGTTTTTCTATGATTATCTTATCTAATATACTAACCAAGGATTCCCAATCTCTACTTTCAGTTTCTCCTTTTATTTTTTTATTGCTTTTAATTGTTTCCTTAATTTTTCCTCTTATTTTAGCAATCTCTTCTCTTTCATCATCATCTAATAATACATCTAATCCATTTGTTAGTATATCATAATCTGCAATAATATAATTTTTAATATTTAACTCATTTAATACTTTTCTATAAATATCAAAATATGATTTCCCTCCAACCTTTATAATCGAAATATCATTATTATTTAATATATTTTTTCCATATATACTCTTTACTATCTCAGGAATAAGAACTTGTTCTTCTCCTTCAACTAGAATAACTTTTTCTGCAAAAAACATTTCTGCATTCTTATGCTGTAATTCTATTTTTAATTTTTGTAATTCTTTTCCGTCTCCATATTTTTCTTTACATATTCTATTCTTTTTTGTTCCTTCTATTGATTTTCTTATAACATTAATATTCTCTATATCAACATTACATATAAATTCTTCTGAATGCGTTGTAATTATTATTTGATTTTTATTGTTTTGTATAAAATCATTTAATATATCTGATAACATTCTTTTAGCATGAGGATGTAAAAATAGTTCTGGTTCTTCTAAAATAAGCAAAGATGATTGATTGAAAATTTTACAATAGAATTTAAATAATTCTATCATAATAAGACTTTGTAGTCCACTCCCTTTATTCTCCAGTGGTGTTTCTACTCCATCGTCTACAGATAATCTTATATTTTTATAATAATCCTCCGTTCTATTTTCTAACATATTTATATCTATTTTAATATTCATCAAGCTTAATGTCCTTTTTAACTGAGAATTAAGATCATCTTTTAAATCTTTATAAACATTACCTATCACTTTCTTTAAATCATTTGATGATTTATCTATTTCCAATTGATGTTGTTCATTGCACGAATCATTCCACTTTCTTTGTAAGAGTTTACCATACCAAGACCATTTTGTAATTTTTAATGTAGTTTCTGTTGTTCTAAATGCTGGTATTAATAAGCTAGTTATTAAAGTTGCTTTTATATTAGGATTTACATATAGCATTCTATAATACTTTTCCTTATTAGGTAAGATTGTAGAATTATAATTATTTTCTTTAATTTTTAAAATAATATTATATAAATTTGTATCATCTTCTTTATTATAATATTTATATATCCATATTTTATTTGTATTGTTTAAAATATTTTTTAAATCTTCAGCTTTATACCATTGTAAAAGGTTTGTTCCTTTATATTGAAATTTTTCAGGATAATCTCGCTTTAATTCGTCATCTTCTTCTAGAATCCACTCATTATTAAAATCTTCATCTTTTTCATTAAAGTAATCTGTAATATCTAATAATGCTGTACTTTTCTTTATATTTTCTAACAAGGAATAATGCAGATTTTCTATTTCATCAATCTCTGTTATAATCTTAAAATTTCTATCAATTCTGTTTGAAGAATCTGTAAAAAAAATTTTATCTTCATATGATGTCATATTATATTTATCTCCAAGAATCTCATTTAGTGCAGAAACTATATTACTTTTACCTGCATTATTTTTTCCAACAAGTACATTTATCCCTTTATTAAATATAAATGTTTCATCTTTTATACTTTTATAGTTTTTTATTATTAATTTACTAATATACATTTTTCCACTTCCATTTATTCTATTATTCTAATTTATAGTTTTTGTATTGTTATCTAAATTGGAATTTCTTTACATTTTCAGAGTTATTATATCAAATTTTAGCATTGTTCACAATAGTTTTAATTTTAAATGTGGCGAATTCGCCACATTTAAAATATATAAAGACTGTCACTTTTTTGTAACAGCCTTTTACAATACTATCTTACATATCTATCTTTTTTCTTTGTTTTTGCAATATCTTCTTGCTCTCTTTTCATCTGTTGTTCAATTTTTATAACTTCTTTAACCTTTGGTATATCTTCTAAAATCCAATTTGCTGTTTTTAGATTTTTTCGATATTTATTTAAGATAGTAGTACATTCATCTCGCTTTGCTTTATATTCCTCTATTAAGTTATTGTCTTTGCAATTTCTTAACTTATTTCTATATTTTTGTCTTAAATTAGTAACATCTTCAATATCTTTTTCAGTTTGTAAAATATAGTTTTTTACATCATCTGTTGTTTTTAATTTTTCTGTTACAATAAGTCTAGTTTCATTAGAATAACGTTCCATTTTTCTAACTTCTCGTCTCATTTCTGGTGATAATGGCTTATAATCTTCTCTTTTCGGAATTAAACCTAATAAATGAAATAGTATTAGAAAAAGTGCATCAATTCCACTTATTTTACTAATATCTTTGAATTTGCCTTTAAATCTATAAACATACTGCTTATTATATTTCCTCGGTTTTACTAATTTATAGTATTCATCTTGCACATAATATGGATTTTTGAATAGTCTTTCAACAATATTTTGTGGTAAATACTTCTCTCCTAATTGATACATTCTTACTGCTTTCTTATCATTTATTGAGCGAATTGTAGGATACTTTCTGTTGCTATCATCATTTATAATATATCCTTTTTTATACATTGCCTTTTTAAATTGTGCATAACTCACACATATTTTCATTGTTTCATCTATAGCTTGTCTCATTAGGTTATACTTCGTAGGCTCTCCTCTTTTTTCTGCAAAATATATACTTCTTGGTGTTTTTCCTTTTGGATTTTCTATAACTATTAGATTATTTTCTCTACATAATCTATCTGAAATTTCTCTAAATTTATAATATGCACCTTTATTGCAATTAAATTTCTTTCCTGTAAACATATTAACTGAATTTACTACAAAATGGTTATGATATGTGCCAGTATTAAAGTGTGTTGCAACTACAACTTGATACTCACTCCATATTTCTTTTGCTAGTTCTACTCCAATTTTGTGTGCAAGTTCTGGTGATAATTCTCCTGTTTTAAAACTTTGGTATGCATGATATGCTATATTTCCTGTACATTTATCAAACTTTTTCTGTACAAAATTCATTTCTTCATAAGCTGTATCGCTATTACAATTTACTCCTGTTACATACATAGTTTTCTCATTTTCGTCAACAGTCTTTTCACTATTTTCTGCATACATTAATACTTGTTTCAAATCAGAAAAAAGTGTCTTTTCTGGATTTTTCGCATAATTTACTACTCGTGATAAGCTATCTTTAATTGCCCATATTTTCGTTGTTGCCATCTTCATCACCATCTTCTTTATTGTTATATACATCTAGAAAATCACTTTGCATCTTTTCGATTTTTTCTCTTACTTCTTCATTATTTAGATAAGGAAATTGATATTTTAAATCAGTTATTCCTGTATATATTTTGTAAATTTTTTCATCTGGTACTTCATAAATCTTTTGTTGCAATCCTGATTTTCTTAAATAGCCTGATAAAGATAATTTACTCTTTTTAGCATTTCTTTGTAACTTTTTCTTCTCATTTTCACTCACCCTAACATTAATTCCTATTGTTCTATTTCTCATATTTTCTCACATCCTTTTTCATAAATTCTAATTTTCTTTTTTGTAAAATCTTTATTAAAAATTTTCAATTTTTCGTTTATTTTTGATTTCATTTTACTAATTTTATAGTAGGGGTTATAGGGGATACAATCCCCTTTCAGCATAAGCTGTCGGTTTTGTGGCAATACAAAACCTATGCTCGCTACACTTATAGACATTAAATTTTTTTATACATTTGGCTGTTTGCTCCTACTAGTAATTTCTTATACATATATTAGTTCATTTAATACAATTTCTTCTGCTGTATTTCTAAAATTATTCATCATGCCTACCCAATAAAGTTGGTCAGTATTTTTCATTTCTTCTGTTAAATTATTTTGTTTTTTTAATTGCTCAATCATAATATCAATTCTTTCTTGTGCTGTTTCTTGAATCTCTTTTAAATGTTTATTCAAAGTTCCTTTTACAAACATTATTGTATATTCTGCTTTCTTATTTTCTTTTAAAAATTTTAGTCTCATTCTTCCATATTTATTTAATATAATTTTTTCTTTTTCTAATACCAAGTTAGGCATATAATAATCTCCAACTTTTGTATATTCAATTCCATATTCAATTCCATATTTATTATCAATATTATTTTCTTTTAATTCTTTATTTTCCATTTTCAATTCCTCCATTTATTAAAATTTTTTAGCTAACTCGCTCTCGCTCTTTTATTCTTATTGCTCCTACAATTCTATTTGGCTTTTGCTGTGGAAACTTCTTATCTTCTGAAACTAATTCAACTAATTTAAAAAGTTTTTCTCCATTGTGGTTTGTTTCATCAATTGTAAAATATTTTTTCTGGTAACCTTTCTTTGGTTCATCTAATCTTGCTACCTCATAATAAGATACTTCATAGTAATCGTTTAGTCTTTCTATATATTCTTTTAAGTCTTTTTTATCCATTAAGATTGTAGATGGAACTGTTACTTCTTCTTTTCCTTTAGTACAAGGTATCGCAACATCAAACATTCCACAATTCATAAGTTTAGAAATTTGTTCTATATAACTACTTCTAAACTTTATATTTATTAAGTTATAATAGCCTTTCTTATCTTTTTCAATTACAACATTCTCTATAAATTTTGAAATAAATTCTTGCTTTTCTTCTTTTGTTTTACTTTTCCATTCTGCCATAAGCATATCTTGAAATTTATTAGAACGAATTAGTTTTTCTTTCTCTACATCTCTATCTGCCATTATAGCTTGTGGACTAAATGATTGTTTATTTATATCAATTGCTTGTATTCTTTTTTCTTCTAGCATATTTAATTTTTCTTCAATCACTTTATAATCTTCTGAAAAATCTTCTACTTCTACAATTCCTTTTAGATATGCTTCTTTAATTCTGTTTTTTTGATTTTGCAAACTAGATATCTCTTTATCTAATTTATCTGTATTTCGTTCTTTTTTATCTGCTAAAACAGGAAAGAAATATTTTTTTACTGTCATATCGTATTCAATTAAGTTCATTATTAAAAACATAACTGAATCTTCAACTAAATCCTCTCTTAAATAAGTTTTACACTCTGAACAATGGTAATACATATACTTTTTCTTTTGACCACCAGAGCCTTTACATTGCATTATCTTTCCACATTTAGGACATAGCAGTTTTTGCATAAATATATAAACTCTATCTCTACAAAATGCCCTTTGATTTTTCTCTTTTTGTGCTTGTACATCTTCATACATTGCTCTTGATATAATAGGCTCTACAACATTCATATAAACAACTGTCTCTTTTTCTTGCTTATTTCTATATTGTTCAAAATCTCCTACATAAATTTTATTATTAATTATTTTAGATACTGTTGCATCTTTCCATTGCTTGTTTGTTAGTGTAGGTATTTTTTCTGCGTTTAAGATATTAGCTATTCTTTGATAACTTTTGCCTTGTAAATACATATTAAATATCCTTACAACCAAATCTCTTGTCGTTTCATCTATTACCATTTTCTTATTTTCTCTTTTGTAACCTAATGGGCAAGTTCCGAGGTACATGTCCAGATTTTATTGCTCCTGTCATTCCAAATTTTGTTCTTTCTGATACTATCTCAATTTCTAGTTGTGAGAGAACTGTTAACATTCTTACAAAAAATCTTCCGATTAGCTGAAGAGGTATTTACATCATCCCTATCACAAATGAGATAGCAATTATGCTTTTCTAACTCTGATATTAAGACTTCTAAATCTCTTACAGACCTTGTTACTCTATCTAACTTATAGGCTACAATATAATTAATTTTACCTGCTTTCATATCTTCTAACATTTGCTGAAAAGCTGGTCTATTAGCCATATCTTTCGCCGATATTCCTGCATCTTTGTAAACTTTATATATTTTGTAATCTTTATATTTACAAAGTGCCTTTAATTTCTCCTCCTGCTCTCCCAAACTAAATCCCTCGCGTGCCTGATCTTCTGTACTAACACGAATATAAATTCCTGCTACTTTCCTTTCTTCATTCATTTTTACATATCCTCCTTCCAAATTTTATGAATAGAAAGGCAACAAAAAAGTGCCACATAGCATAGTTTTAGCTATTAGCACTTTTAGAGTTTTTATATTTATTATTACTATCTCTTTAATTTTCTTTTTAATAACACAAATAAACCAATATAGTATAATTTTTTAAAAACTCTAAAATGCTTTGCCGTTCTATGTTATGTATTTCCGCTGATATGTTCTTGTAATTTGGATAACGGATATTTTGTACTTAAATCATTTACATAGAAATAATCGTGTTCATTAAAGAATAGGTACAAACTATCTTTAATAATTACTCTATGGGGCTCTACATACGCTAAATTGGTATGTTCAATAATTCTTATACAACCATTTATTATTTGTGGCTGTTCCTTTCCTTTAAATTTTAAACGGCACGCCCATTCGATTTTAGAGAGTAATTCTTTACTCATATTGATTTCTTGTTTAATTATATGTAACATAATACCACAAAAACCTCCTTTTTTCAATATTTTTGGTCAAAAAAAGACCGTTTCTTTTGAAACGGTTTAAGTTTTTGTGTTCATCAAACTTTTTGATAGTCTTGAAATTTAGTTATATCAAGGTTTTCAAAAAGTTCGACGAAACTTCTTTATGGCTCCTCTTGTTGGACTCGAACCAACGACCTATCGGTTAACAGCCGAGCGCTCTACCAACTGAGCTAAAGAGGAATATA
>CAQIBN010000022.1 GCA_948805675.1 uncultured Clostridia bacterium
CGCCCTTGACAGTATTTTTTTATTTATTTTTTCTCTATTAGCAAATTTAAGGATTTCTAACATAGAAAATAAGCTGACTTATATTATAACTTAATACACAAATCAGCTTAATTCATTTATTAACTGCTTTTTTATACGCCCCTACAAAATCAACAAAAAATTTATAGCAGAACCGCTTGTTTTTATCATATTTTACCTATGTTGCTTATACAAGATTGTAGCACCAATAAGACCAGTCCTACTTTTTAAGTCCGCAAACCACGTAAATAAGCCACTTTCAGGGTTTGTAGTCTTTATATTATCGTACCCTCTGCAGCAAGGTCTTCCTGAAGGTTAGCAATTGGATCTCCTTTTGCGGCAATATATGATGCTGTAAAAGGTACTCCAGCTGCTGATTGTGGATATACATCAACTCCATGGTCTGTATAATATGCACCAAGACCTGCTCTTTCTAGCTCTTCAGGGCATACACCATCTGTCAATTGATGTACTATTGTTCCTACCATTTCTAAGTGTGCAAGTTCTTCTGTTCCATGATGATGTCAATTATAAAAAATTTAGTGCTATTGGCTGTAAAATAATATAAAATTAAACAGGTTCACTCGGTGAACTAACATAGTACACTAAGTGAACTTTATTTATTCTTTACTTTCATTCAAATATCTTTGATACATTTCATCCATACTGGAAATATATTGCATATCTTGTTTTACCTTAAATTTTTCGTATTCTGAATTTGCTTTTTCAATAGCTTGCTTATGTGAGATTTTTCCGGATGTTTTTAATATTTCTTTTTTTCTAAATTTTAACAAGTTATCAGTCTCATCTATCCAATTTTTCATTGTCATTACTTGATTTTCCTCAGCCATTGCTTCTGCATAATCTAAAAATAGAGTGGTTAAATTATTTAATTGCTTTATTTCTGCTTCACTCAGATAATTTTTAGCTATACTAACATCATATTTATATATAATTCCATTTGGTGCTTCTTTCCAATTAGTTAGTCCCATATTTTCTTTGTCTGCATTTACTCTTTCATAAATTAATTCTGCTGCAGTATGACCTGTTATTGCATAGTGCAATTTATTTTGAACAATTTTGAAAAACATATATGCTTCTTCTGATTGTTTATCATAATCAATAGATGTTGCTATAAATATATCAGTTATTTTTTGGTAAGCCATTCTTTCGCTTGTACGAATTACCTTTATTCTTTCTAATAACTCATCAAAATATTGCTGGTTTACTTTGCCACCCTTTAAAAATCGATCATCATCTAAAGCAAAACCTTTTATCATATATTCTTTTAATATTTTTGTTGCCCAAATTCTAAATTCTGTTGCCTTTTTTGAATTTACTCTATATCCAACAGATATGATAGCATCTAAATTATAAAACTCTGTATTGTAGTTTTTTCCATCGTTTGCAGTATGTGCAAATTTTGCACATACTTGATTCTTATCTAGTTCTCCATCACTAAAAATATTTTTTAAATGTTTAGTTATAACTGTTCTATCAATTTCAAATATTTGTGCCATAGTTTTTTGTGATACCCACAATGTTTCGCCATTTATTAATAATTCAATGTTAGTATCTCCATTCTTTTTTTTATAAAATACAATATCATTTTCAGTTCCAATTAGTTTGTTATCCATATAATATCGACCTCATTTCTTATTTTTATATAATATCAAACATTCGTTCTTTTGTCAATTGAATTATTATAATTTTATAAAAAAATAATAGCTATAAAATTCCAAATTATCTATAGAATTTTAATACACCAAGTGAACTAATATTAAATTTATTAGTGTATTTAGTGTATTTTTCTAAAATATTTTATAAAAATCGAGTACACTCGGTGAACTTTTTTGAAATTTTAGTTCACCATTTTTAATTTTAACGAAGAATAGCGGGTTTGAGCTAGTTCACTCGGTGAATTTTTACATCATATTTGCTTAAAATTTTTGTTTCTTTATTAATTCTTGAAGGCTTGTCCTTCAATGTATACAGGCGGTATGTTAATACCGCTTTCCTGCCCTCATTTCTAATGAGGTATTTTACTCCAAAATGTGATTATGTTTACTTAACTAAATATACTTATCCTTAAATCCGCTTAGTTGAAAAATAACGTGCTTTTAAAATAAAGTCAAGGTTGTGCGATAGCACATTCAGTTTAACCTTGACTTTATTTTATAAAGCACATTAGAATTATCTAATAGGATTTTATTTATTCATTAATTTTATATATGGTATATTCAGAATCATAGTTATAACCTAATTTCTTAGCTAATTCTAATGAAGTTAAATTTGCAGCATCCCAACTAGGATATATTCCTTTTTCCAAACACATTAATATTAATTTTGATGCCATAGCTGTTCCTATTCCTTTATGTTTATATCCTTCTTTAACTCTTATATTAATCTCTATACCATCGTTATAAATAATATTTGAACTACAAATTCCAACAATTTCATCATCTCTAAAACAACATACTCCTATTCCTTTATTCTTATAATCATCTGTTATTTTCATTTGTTTTGGATCTTCATCGTTTGCTTTAATTAATTTATATATTTCTTCATCTATTTTCTTTATTTCATATTCCTTATTTAAAATTTCACTAAATTCTTTCAATTGTTGTTTATTAAATATATTTTTTTCCTTTTTCAAAGAATATCTTTTACTTTTTTCAAAATCATTATATGTACTTTCAATAATATCGTTCCAACTACTATTTGCTATAATTCTCTTACAAGTCTTTGGAATTGTTTTTAATACTTGTTTTGCTAATTCAGACTTGCTATCACCATTTATAAAACAATATTGTCTAACTAATAAATATGCAATTGTAGGATTTTCCAAATTATCTGTGTATGCTTCTCCCATAAGTCCATCTAAAACTGATTTACCCATATAAAACTTTATATCATTAAACAGATATTTTATTTTGCTCATTTGATTATTACTTACTTTTATCATATTTTTCTTCTCCTAAACTATCTATTACTTTTATATTTTTCCAACTATCTGAATGAAATCTTTTATAAAAAATTATTGCTTTTAAACATTCTTGTAATGCAATTATTATCCAAACTGATACTAAATCAAATTTCAATATATTAACACAGATATATGATAATATTACTTTTAATAATACATCTGTTAATATTGTATATTTTGCTATATATTTAGTATCTCCACTTCCTCTTAATCCACCTGCATAAACATCTCTAATATTTTGAGCATATTGAGCTATAATTATTATCATTAAAACATTTTCAACAATTGATTTTACTGTTTCTGAATCAGTATATAAATTTAATAGTGGGGTTGATAATAATATAATTAGTAATCCAATTACTGTAGAAATTACTATCGCTATTTTCTTTGAATATCTTACATATATTTTTGCCATTTCATATTTACATTTTCCTATACATTCACTTACTAAAGGTGCGACTGAAACAGATAAAGCATTACCTACTTCTATTATTAAGTTAAAGATTGTCATACATATTTGTTGAGCAGCTAAAACTGATGTGCCTAGTCCTGCTATTATTTTTGTAAATATAATGTTTGCCCCTCTTATAGATAATAATTCTGTACTAGCTGGCACTCCTGTATGTAAAATGTCTTTTATCATTCTTTTATCAAATCTGAATTTGTACTCTGTATTTATTCTTAGTCTTGATTTTGATTTAAATAATACGAATATCCACATTATTGTTAATATGATTTTATATATTAATGTTGCTACTCCTGCTCCTGTAACTCCTAACTTAGGGAATACAAATAATCCATTAATTAAGACTATATCTCCTAAAATGTTAAATATATTTGCAAATGATTCCATATATAATGTTCTTTTTGCTTCACATACTGACCTTGATAAAAATGCAAATATATTATTAAAAGATGAAAATATAAATCCTATCATTATAGCAATATAATATCCTTTTCCTACATCATATATAATAGGGTCATTTCCTATAAATATCATAATTTTTTTCATAAATATTAGTGATATTATTACTAAAGGTAAAGAGATAAAAAATACATTTAATATAATTGTATGTATTATAGTTGATTGCATTTTCTCTTTATTATTATTTGCAATATATCTTGATAATATTGTAGAACTTGCTACATTCATTCCTCGAGATAAAGCAGATATAAATAACATTACCCTTGCAGTTACATTTATTGCTGATAATGATGCTGTATATATCTTTTCATCACTTATTGAACCTATTAACATTGTATCTATCATTGTAAATACATCTGATAATATAAAAGCTATTATTGTTGGTATAGAATTTTTTATAATATTACTTTTTACTTTTTTATATTCATCATTTTTTATTTGTTCCATTAATTCCTCCAAATTTCTTTCTTATTCTAGCATAATATGACAAAAAAATAAAGTATATAACAAATTAAATATTACATACTTTATACTTTACATTTTAAGTTTTATCTCTAAACAGTCTTAATTTTTCATAAACAAATTATACTACTCCACACACCATATCAACTTCTATCGTTACTTTAATTTTACTATTTTGAACTCTTTTAACCTTATTTTTAGCTTTTCTCTTAAAACTAATAAAATCTTTAAAAGCAATAAACTCAACTATTGTATCGAATCTTTTAGATATAGCACCGAGCAACATTCCACATGGCATGTAAGTTAAAATATATCTACTGAAATTAATTACTGAATAATTTTAGAAAAAAGGGAAATAAAAGGGAATTGATTTTATAAATTGCCTATCATATAATGTTAGCATAGAAAAATTAAATTTGCTCAAGACAAGCATGTCTTGGGTATTTTTTTATGTTTTTCTCATAAATTTAAAAGAGGCGATGTATATGTTGATAGAAGAATATACTATTGAAAATACAAAGATAAAATTTCACGATGACTGCATTGTAGAAAATACAACTAATCAAAAAGAATATATAGATAATGTTATTATTAATTTAATAAAAAAAATAAATCCTTCTTTGTTGTAATTTGTTGCGATTACAGATATAATTAATTTCAAGTTAAAGACAAATTACAAGGAAAGGAGGAAATGTGCAAGATGGCACATATGCAATATATTTAAGAAAATCAAGAGAAGATATAGAATCTGAAAAATATGGCGAAGGCGAAACTTTAGCAAGGCATGAGAAAATATTGACCAATTTAGCAGAAAAACGAAACTTAACTATTGGTAAAATTTATAGAGAAGTAGTAAGTGGTGAAACGATTAGTGAAAGAAAAGAAATGCAAAAACTTCTAAAAGATGTTGAAAATGAAAAATGGACTGGTGTTTTAGTTGTTGAAGTAGAAAGACTTGCTCGTGGTGATACTGCAGATCAAGGTAGAGTTTCTAAAGCTTTTAAATATTCTCATACAAAAATTATTACACCTGTTAAAACTTATGACCCAGATAATGAATTTGATGAAGAATATTTTGAGTTTGGCTTGTTTATGTCTAGGAGAGAATATAAGACAATCAATAGGCGTTTGCAAAGAGGTCGTGAGATTTCTGTTTCTGAAGGTAAATTTGTTGGAAATATTGCTCCTTTTGGCTATGATAGGGTTAAATTAAAAGATACTAAAGGTTATACCTTGTTTATCAATCAAGATGAAGCACCTATTGTTAAAGAAATCTTTAGATTATATACCTTTGAAAGTAACACTATAAATTCAGTTGTAAAACAGTTAAATGATATGAATTTGAAACCTAGAATTTCTAATGAATGGACTATTTCTTCTGTGAAGGATATTCTTTCTAATCCTACTTATATTGGTAAAATTGTTTGGAATAGAAGGAAACAAAAAAAGAAAACTAAAAATGGACATCTTATCATTAGTAGACCTCGTAATCAAGATTATTTAATTTATGATGGATTACATGAACCAATTATTGATAATAAAACTTGGGAATTAGTGCAAGAAAAAAGAAAGCAAAACACCCCAAAAGTAAAACACATCCATCAAATTCAAAATCCATTAGTTGGATTAGTATTTTGTGAGAAATGTGGCAAACCAATGCAAAGGAGACCTTATAATAAAGCTAATAAACCTGCAACTCTTATATGTTCTAATGCAAAATGTAATAATGTAAGTTCTAAACTTTATATTGTAGAGAACAAAATAATCGAAGCTTTAAAAATGTGGCTTGAAAATTATAAAGTAAATTATGAAGTTAAAGATAATACAAATACTGACAATAACAAACTAATTGAAAAGTCTATTGTTTCTGCCAAAAAGGAATTAGAAAAGGAAAATGCTAAACTTGATAAAATTTATGACTTTTTAGAAAATGGAATTTATAGTAAAGATGAATTTATTAATCGTTCAAAAACTATAAAAAATAATATTGAGAGTTTAGAAAGCAAACTAAAAGAATACAATGAACTCTTAAATAAAAATAATGAAATACAAAACCAGAAAGAAACTATGATACCAAAATTAGAAAATGTGATTGATTTATATGATAAACTAAAAAATGCTGAAGATAAAAACATTTTACTGAAAAGCATTATTGCTAAAGTTACTTATTTGAAAACAAAAAAAGCTATAAAAAGTGATTCTGAGCCAACTAATTTTGAATTACATATTTATCCTAAAATACCTAAAATCTAATATTTTACAGTCAATAGCTAAGATTGTAATTATGTCTTTAGCTATTGACATCATTAAGGTACTCATTCTTCTGTACCTATATCATTTAAAATCGCTTTTGCTTTTTGATCTGGCATACCAAATCTTTGACTTAAATATCTAAGTGAAGCTGCTAATTCACCATCTGATCCTCCATATTGACTAATAATAAATTTAGCTAAACGTGGATTTGGACATTTTATATTTATTGGATATTCTAAAGTCTTATTATAAGTCCACATTAAATATTCCCCCTTTCCCATGGCCATGGCTCTTCAAGCCATCTCCATTTATTACATGGAAACATAATAGTTAATGGGCCATATACCTTTTGATATTTATTTGATAATTCTTTAAATTTATTACTATACTCTTTATGCAAGCAAATTGCCTTTTCATCATCAGGATGTGTATCTAAATATAAACCTAGTTCTATAATAGCAAATCTATAACATTTTAATTGTTTTGCCATTTCTTCTCTTGTCATGTCATTGTTCATCTCACACTCATTTTTTGGCTCAAATTCAAATTTACAATTACAAGCACATTTATCTTGTTTCATGTCACAAGAATTGTTCATTTCAAATCCACAACCACAATTATCATTATAACTCATCATCTGTTACATCCCTCCCCTATTTCATTAGTCTGCTTTATAAATGCATTTTCCTCTATACTTTGACATGGTACATATGGACTAACTAGTTCTGGAAAAATTGTTCCCATTTTTAATCCTACACATGGTGTAAAAGTTTTATCCATTTCTTGTATTGGAACATAACTTTGCCCAAACATTGGGTTTTCTGGAAATAATGATATTTCTTCATCAAATCCACAACCACAATCATTTTTACTACAAATACAAGATGTTTTACAACCACAATTATTAGAACACTCACACTTGTATTCAGCTGTTGTTCCTACATTATTGCATATGTCTTCAATTATTTTTTCATTATAATGTTTTTGACAACAACATTTATTATATCTACGATTATACATATCTTAACTTCCTCCTTATTTTATTGTATAATACATTTTATGACAAAGTAATTTTATCGGTTACACATTTTATGTAAATTTCATAAAATAAAAAAACTTAACATTTATTAATTTAAAAGTTAAATATATATTATTATTTATAACTATACATTAAATTACTTTTTTTACTATATATTTTTATATTGCCAAAAACAACAAATAAAAGATTAAATTAATCATAAATTATTTATAATGTATAAAAAAACTAGAATATATTTATACATTCTAGTTTTTTATTTTTATTAATACAAATAAATATTTGTAAATAGTTTACTAAATTTTTACTACTCCTCCAACAGTTCTATTCATTATGTCATCTTTATTTTCTGGTAAAATAGTTTCTCCTCCAGCTATTGCAACAACATCACCTGAATTTACATATCCTGCTTGTTTTGCAACTTCAATTCCTTTTGCTACTAATTCTTTAGCAGGTAAACTTTCTTTCACAAGTATTGGTGTAACATCCCAAGCTAAAGCTAATTGTCTATATGTTTTTTCTGAAGATGTTACTGCATAAATTGGGCAACATGGTAAAAAGCTAGATACTAGTTTTGGTGTATCTCCACATTCTGTATAAGCAAATATTGCTTTTGCATCCATTTGTAATGCTGTAGAACATATAGAATGAGCTAAATAGAATTCATAATTTTTAGTTTCTAAGTCATATTCTCTTCTTTTAAATCTCTTTCCATAGTTTATTGAGCCCTCTACAGCTGTAGCAATTCTTGTCATTGTATCTACACACTCTATTGGATATTTACCCATTGCACTTTCTCCAGATAGCATTATAGCACCTGTTCCATCATATACTGCATTTGCAACATCAGATACTTCTGCTCTTGTTGCTCTTGGGTTTGTTGTCATAGATTCTAGCATTTGTGTAGCTGTTATAACAAGTTTACCTGCCCTATTACATTCTTTTATAAATCTCTTTTGAACAATTGGAACTTCTTCCATTGGAATTTCTACCCCCATATCTCCACGAGCAACCATAATTCCATCTGTAACTTCTAATATTTCTTGGAAGTTATCTATTCCTTCTTGACTTTCTATTTTAGAAATTATTTTAATATCTGTTCCACCATTTTCATCTAGTACTTTACGAATAGCTAAAACGTCATCTGCACATCTAATAAATGAAGCAGCAATATAATCGAAATCACTTTTACATCCATCTATTAAATCTTGAATATCTTTATCTTTTAATGCTGGTAAATTAATGTGTGTTCCAGGAACATTTATACTTTTTCTATTTCCTAATTCTCCACCGTTCATTACTTTACATACAACATCTTTTCCTTCTATTCTATCTACTTCTATTTCTATCTTACCATCATCTATAAGTATTGTTGTTCCTGGTTTTACATCCTTATATAAGTCTTTGTAAGTTACAGAAACTTTTTTATCATTTCCAATTATATCTTCATTTACTAAAGTAAATTCTTCTTCTGCTTTTAAAACAACTGGTGACTCTTCTAATTTTCCAGTTCTTATTTCAGGACCTTGTGTATCTAATAATAATGATACTGGCATATTAACTTCTTCTCTTGCTTGCTTTACTGCATTAATAAATTTTTCTTGAACATCATATCCTCCATGAGAAAAGTTTATTCTAGCAACATTCATTCCCGCAAGCATCATTTTCTTTAGAGTTTCTACTTCTGCAGTTGCTGGCCCTATTGTACATACGATTTTTGTTTTTTTCATATTATTTTTCCCTCCATATGATTATACTTTACAACTTACTGGTAAAATATAAATAATTTTAACACATATTGTATTATAACATGAACAAAGAGTGTATTCAAGTACACTCTTTTATTTTTTTATTAAAGGCAATAACTTTTGTTATATTTTTATGTACCTTATTTATAACCATAAAAAAAGCTGGTACAAAACACTTTTCAGATGTTTCATCCCAACTATTGACACAAAGCTACGTTTTCTTTGGTGGCTTCACCTGGAATCGAACCAGGGACACAGGGATTTTCAGTCC
>CAQIBN010000023.1 GCA_948805675.1 uncultured Clostridia bacterium
GATATTTTTTCATGGATTAAAACATTCTTATTCTTTTTAATACTCTCATTTACAATATCTTTTAAATTAACTTTTTTTACATAGTAATCTTTTTCTACAGTATTACTTCTTGCATAATATAAAGCCTGTTCTATGTAATTTTCGATTTTTTGTAATTCTTCATCTATACTTTTAGTTGTCTGATTTTTATTATTTTCTATTATCAATTTACTTGATGCTATTGGTATTTTTATTTCGTGAATCCATAATTCTATATACTCCTTATAATCTTCTTGCTTATATTTATATTTGTTTACATTTTCAACCATTGATTTATTAATTTGTTCTAATAAGTCTTTTAGTATTTTACCTTCTATAAAACTTGGTACTTTTATAATCTCACTAATTAAGTATTTGTCATCTAAGTTATTTAAAGTATCTTCTAAATCTTTATAAAATCTTTGCTTCATAAAATATTCTATAGAAAGTCCTATTATATATATAAATATTATAGCAACTGGAATATATATTTTTATAAAATTTCCAAATGGATACGGAATTAAAAATATTTCTATAGTGGCAATTCCAAATAATAGTAAGAAGCATAAAAGTATTTTATCTTTTATAAAACCTTTAAAATTCATATCATTTTTCTCCCTTTAACATATACCCTTGTCCTCTTTTTGTTTCAATAATATCTTTTAGTCCTAATTCTTCTAATTTACTTCTTAATCTAGTAATATTAACACTTAAAGTATTATCATCAACAAAACATTCATTTTCCCAAAGTACCTCCATTATATCTTCTCTTGAAACGATTTTTTCTCTATTTTCAATTAAATATTTTAAAATTTTATATTCATTTTTAGTTAAATCAATAATTTTATCATCTTTTATTATTGTACTATTTGATATATTTAAAATAAAATCTTTTGCATCAATTTTATTTTTAGGTTCACTATTACTATTTGTTCTTTTTAATAGTGAATTTACTTTTGCAAGTAGTATATGGATATTAAATGGCTTTGTAATATAATGATCCGCTCCATAATTTATTGAAACCAACTCATCTAATTCATTATCTCTACTTGTTACTATAATAATTCCCATATCAGATTGTTTTCTAATCTCTTTGCAAATATATTCTCCATTGACGTTTGGCAAATTTATATCTAATAAGATAAGGTTTGGATTTATTTCTAAAATATCATGTATAGTATTGTCGAATTTTTTTAAACATTTTGCTTGATACCCTTGATGGCTTAAAAATATTTCTAATTCATTTCTTAATTTTTCATCATCTTCAACGATTAATATCTTCTGCATTTTATGATACCTCCAAAATCATTATAACATACTTTTTATGAAAATAACCTTACATTTCTGTAAGGTTACTGTATAAAGTGTTTAGAAGTTTATTTAATACTATTTATTACATCTTTTGTTATTTTATCTTTATCAAACTTGTTTATAATTAATACAACTATTGCTACCAATATTAGTATTGCTACATATAATATAATGCTCATTTTCCAATCTCCAATAGCAAGCCTATCTCCTGCTAGTGTAGAAGTAATAACAGATGGAAATCTAGCAAATGTCGAAATTAAGATAAACTTTATTGGCTTTATTGGTAGTAATCCTGCAACATATACTAACAAATCTTTTGGTGTACCTGGTATCAAAAATAATACAAGCATTATTAGTTCAATCTTTTTTGGATTTTGAAATAATTTGCTATTCTCTATTTTAGAAACTTTCTTTTCATCACAAAAATCGTATACAAATTTTCTTCCAAATTTTCTAACTAACAAATATATTGTTATTGATATAATAGCAGCTGACACCATAATAAATACTGTTCCCCATAGTCCTCCATAACACATTCCTGCCAAAATTTCTATTGGTTCTCCTGGTACTATAATTAAAAATATTTGTGCTATCTGAAGTCCAAATAGTGATAACATTCCCATCATACCAGAATTATCAACTTTTTCTTTAAAAGCTACTTGTCCTTCTACTGTAGATAAATTTTTCATTACTGGAAATAGATATACTGTTATTCCTATAAATAATGTTAAAACTACTGCCATTAATAATATTTTAAATATTTTAATTTTCTTTTTTCTGCTCATATAATCCCTTCTTTTTTATTTGTGTACATTAATAAATTATTTCTTATTAATTCTCCTACATTTATTTTAGGAGATTGATATTTTCTAAGTAAGCCTCCATATATTTCTTGTAATTCCTTTATATTTTTAAAATCTTCTGGCTTTACTATATCTGGTAAATCTGTTTTTATATCAGCCTTCTCCATTACATATTTTACAAATTCAGCACAATAAAAAGATTTTTGTTTTTTTATCTTTTTATGAAATCCTGCTGCAAATAGCCCAATAATATTAAATTTATAATTTTCTTTATTATTTTTAATTTGTTCTATATAGTTTTTTATAAACTCATATTGTTGTTCTGTAATTTCTAAGGAATATACTTTTGCTCTTGTTTTATAGAATCTTTTGAATGTTCCTTTATCTATGTATTCATGTACAAATCCACCCCAAAAAGGATTATATGGATTTAATCTTCCAAAACTGTACATTTCTTTTAATTCTATATCTAAAGCAATAGAAACATGAGAAAATTCATCTTTTGTAAATCCTTTTATTATTTTTGATAATGCTGTTCCTGTATGTGTTAGTATAATATATATTTTCTTCATTCTTCTCACCCATTTCCATTTATATTTCTATCAAATTGCACATCTGTTGCAATAAAGTAAATTCCATATACTAATATAAACATTCCAAGCATAATTCCAATATTCTTAAAAATTTCTTCCATTGTTACTGCTACTGTAAATATTTGACCAACACCTAAAATAACAGGAATACTAATTATTACTGGCAATACCATTGGAATCGCAAAATAGAAAAGTAGTTGTTTGAATATCGTTCTATTTATCTGTAATTCATCCACTCCTAATTTCCTCAATAATTCATATCTATATTTGTATTTTTCTGAATCACTTAATTGTTGTATTGCTAAAAGAGTAGCTGTTGCCATTACAAAAATAAGTGCTACATAAAACGCTAGAAATGACATAATTGTATAAAATGATTTTGTTTGGCTCATTCTTTCACCTTTCGTTTGTACATTTGCAAGTGATATTTCTATATTATAATTTTGTTCTTCTCCATTAACTTCTCCTGCTATTTCTCTCTCTTGCTTTACAATATAATTACTTAATTCTTTATAAAACTTCTCATCTGTCATATTTTCTGTTGTGGCAACAAAATTATAAGCAAAGTCCAAAAAGTAAATTTCACTTTTTTCTTCTCCCTCTTTAACTGTTGTAGCATTATCATCATTTTTATCTCTTAATCTTTTGTCCTCTTTTTCTATTAATGGTATTAAACTGTCTGGTACTATAATTGCATAATATGAACCATTAAATCCAACTTGTGCAATATTTTCGCTTCTAATTTCTTTTATTTTTACATCTTTTCCTACTATTTTAGTTTTATCGTTTTCTTTAGTATATTTTTCAAGTCCTCCTTTGGCTGTTTTTAAACAATTAATCATAATTTCATCATCTTGCAAATCAACTTTTTCATATCCTAATATTTCTCTTAGTTTATTATAGGTTGTTAAACTTAATACACTATCAATTTCTTTATCAACTGCTCCTTTAAATGGTGTTTTTTCAAATGCTGTTGATAATCCTATCCCTTTTATATTATATAGCCTATACTCATACATATCTTTTACTTTTGTATTTTTTTCAATATACTCTTTATATTTTGAAAAGTCTCCATCTGCTGCAGAAATCATTATTTCATAAGGATAACCCATTTCAATTTCGTTATTTATCATATTGTTCATAAGTAGTGCTATATTTCCACCAATTAATATAATAGTAAACATTAATGCAATTGTTCCTAAACTTAAACTCATTGTGTTAATTTTTGAGGTTAAATTTCTATATAAAAACATATTATCTTTTTTATATTTTCTTGATTTATTGTTTAAGTATCTTTTTACAATAAAACTTGATATACTAATATAAAATAAATATATTCCTACTATTAACATAATAATTGCAATAAATATATTTCTACCTATCATATTACTTGCATTTGCAAATTCATTATTATTTATTAATATTGCTCCTACTAATAGTACAATTGATAAAGCAAAAAGTATAACATTTCCTTTTGTATTTTTTATCATATTGTTTTCATTTTTCTTATTTGCATATAATAAGTCATATACTTTTGTTTTCTTTATTTTTCTTCTACAATTTAATAATACTAAAGCAAATATTCCGAAAAAATAAATTGCTGTCATTCCTACTGCTTTTATGCTAAAAGATATTTCTATTTGATATGGTTGGTTAAACAAATTCATAATAATTGAAGTGAATATTTGATATACAAATGTTCCTATTGCTATTCCTATTATAAATGCTATTCCACCTATCATAAGATTTTCTAGTGTAAAAATGTTACTAATTGATTTCTTTTCTATTCCCAGTATTTGATATGTTCCAAATTCTTTGCTTCTTTTTTCTAACATAAATCTCATACAATAATTTATTAGCCATGCCATAACTAAAACAATAAGTATACTAATTCCTGATATTGCTTTTGAAAAGAATTCCATATATGATGATAATTCACTTATATCATTTGATTTAGCAATTGAATTAAAGCTAAACATTAAAGCAACAGATATAATAACTGTTATAAAATAAATACAATAATCTTTTGCTTGTCTTTTTGCATTTCTAAAAGATAATTTACCTAACATCTCTTGTATCACCTCCAAGAAGTGCTAACACATCTAATATTTCATTGTAAAAATCTTTTCTTCGTTTTTCTCCTTTTTCTATTTTGTTAAAGATTTTACCATCTTTTAAAAACAGAATCTTTTTTGCATAGCTTGCAGATAATGGATCATGTGTTACCATTAAAATAGTTGCTTTCATTTTATTGTTCATATCTTCCATTATTTCTAGTAATTGTCTTGCTGCCTTACTATCTAAACTTCCTGTTGGTTCATCTGCAAGTATTATTTTAGGATTATTTACAATGGCTCGGCAGACCGCACATCTTTGTTTTTGTCCTCCTGATACTTGATATGGATACTTAGTTAGAATTTCTTCTATTCCTAATTTTCTTGCTATTTCTAATGTTTTTTTGTCTATTTCTTTTTCTTGTACTTTGTTAATTGTTAAGATTAAAGCTATATTTTCTTCTATTGTTAAAGTATCTAATAAGTTAAAATCTTGAAATATAAATCCTAAGTTTTCCCTTCTAAATTTTGCAATATTTTCTTCTTTTATCTCTGTTATGTCTTGATTTTCTAAATAAATATGACCTGAACTTACTGTGTCTATTGTAGATATGCAATTTAAAAGTGTTGTTTTTCCACTTCCACTTGCTCCCATAATTCCTATAAATTCTCCTTCTTCTACATCAAAACTAATTCCATCTATTGCCTTTGTTATATTATCTTTGTTTCCATAGTATTTTTGTATTTGTTCTACTTTTAATATTTTTTTCAAAATAATCACTCCTTTATAATAGGTTTGCAACTTCCCTTTGGTCAGTTGCATAAGTTATCTGTACAGTCACTATCGTTCCTTACAGCTAACTTAATTATAGTAAAACTCAATTTAGTTTCATATAGAAGTAGTTTGCATTTATCTTACAGTTTTGTAAGATAAAAAACAAGAATAAAATTTTCTAAGCTCATTCTTCGCTAAGAAAATCTAATTCTTCCATAATTATTCTTCATTTAGTTTTTTAGTTCTTGGAATTGTAATTATTATATTGGTATACTCATTTTCTTTTGATTGTGCTTCTATTATCATTCCCAATTCTTCACATAATCTTTTACATAAGTACAATCCTATTCCTGTAGATTTCTTTTGATTTCTTCCGTTTGTTCCAGTAAATCCTTTGTCAAATATTCTATCTATTTCACTTTTATTAATTCCTATACCATTATCCTTAATTGATAATTTTACATTTTCTTTCATTTCTTCTAGTTCAATAACTATTTCAGGACTTTTTTCTTTTCTATATTGAATGGCATTTATTATAATTTGATTTAATATAAACTCTAGCCATTTTTCATCTGTATAGGCTGATAGTTCTATATTTTTTGTTTCTACTTTCATACCATTATGAATCATCATTTTCTTGTTTCTTGCTAATACATTTCTAATGGTTTCTTCTAAATTTACCTTTCGTATCATAAAATCATTTGATACTTGATCTAATCTTGCATAAAATAATACTTGTTCTACATAGTTATTGATTTTTTCTATTTCTTCATCTATTTTATTGGTTATTTCTGACTTATTATTTTCACATAATAATTTACTTGATGTAATTGGTATTTTAATTTCATGTACCCAACTTTCTATATATTCCTTATAATCCTTCCCGAGCGATTCTTACATTTGTTACATTTTCAAGCATTGATTTATTAGCTCTTTTTAGTATATTATAATATGCTAAATTTTCTTGTCTTCTAGGCTTTTCAATTATTTCTGATATAAGATATTTTTCTTCTAAACCATCCATTATGTTTTCTATATTTTTTATATATTTATTCTTTCTCCAATAACTAACTAATAGTCCTACTCCACAAAATACAAAAGATATAATGGTTATTACAATTATAAAGTTTCTATCTACTTCTATTGCATTTGCATAAGCTATTATAATTATAGAATACACAATAAATCCTAATATATAATTTATTTTATCCTTTATATATTTGGTAAATTTCATATTTTATATCCTTGTCCTCTCTTTGTTTCAATCAAATTTTCTATTCCTATTTCTTTTAACTTTTCTCTTAATCTTGTAACAATTACACTTAAACTATTATCATCTGCATATACTCCATTATCCCATAGAAAATCTATAATGTCTGCTCTTGATATTATTTTATCTTTATTTTCAAATAAGTAATGTAGTGTCTTTAGTTCTGTTTTTGTTAATTCTATTATTTTTTCATTATAAGTTATTGTTGATTTTAAAATATCTAAACTAATTCCTTTATATTGTATTTTGCTTTCTTTCTCATTTTTAGAATATGTTCTATTTAATAAATTTTGTATTCTTGCAAGTAAAATTGGTACATTATATGGTTTTTCTATATAATCATCTCCACCTAGCATAATGCCATTTAATTCATCCATTGAGTTGTTTCTACTTGTTACAAATATAATAGGAATTTTAGACTTTGATCTTACCTTACTACATATTTCAAATCCATTTTTGCCTGGTAGATTGATGTCTAATAATACCAAATGAGCTTGTTCTTCTATTATTTTATTTTCTACATTTTCAAATTCTGAAATTGCTTTTACTTCATAACCACTATTTTGTAGTAATATTTTTAATTCTTCTCGTATTTCTTTATCATCTTCTATAATAACAATTTTAAACATATTTATATTCTCCCCTTGTGATTATACCACTTTTGCTCTACTTTTAAAACACTCATAAATTATTTACAAACCTCTCGTTTATTCGCAAATATTTTGTCCATATATTCATCTGGGTAGTATTTATCTAAAAATAAGTCTAATTTACTTTCTGAAGAAATATTATTTCTTCTTTCCGTTTGTCTATTTGCTGCTATACAAGAAATTGATATGTCAAAAAGCATAAATACTGCAAATGTTATTGAAACTATTTTTAAACTTTTTTTATTTATTTTACACTTCAACTTTTCTAAAAATGGATCTATATATGTAACATATAAAATTCCTGCAATTCCCCAATAACTACAATGTAATAAACTTGTCCTACCATTTATATCAAATATAAGATATGAGTAATCCCACGATATTGTTCCAAATACTTTTTCTTGTACTAAAGAGCAGATATATTCTGTTATTCCTCCTAGTATTGCTGTAATAAAAAATATTTTTATTTTATTATCTTTCTTAATATTATTTAATATTAGATAATATATAATTGCTCCTATTCCATAAACAGGTGTAAAAGGTCCATATATTAAACCTTGTCTTGATTCAAAATATCCTTTTTGAAATAGAACTACTATCATTTCAAATATATATCCTAATATACTTCCTATTATAAATAGCCAAAATACGATAATTAATTCTTTTATTAGATTCTTTTTCTCCATTTTCAATTACTCCATTTATTTTTTTATATTATATATTTATATTTCATATTTTGGTATTAATTTACCTTACAT
>CAQIBN010000024.1 GCA_948805675.1 uncultured Clostridia bacterium
CAAACCTACGCCAATTTTCAAGACTGGTGCCATAAACCAACTCGACCACCTCTCCAGATATACAACACATATATATTATCATATTAACAACCCAATTGTCAATAGTAATTTTTAATAAATCAGTGTAAAATCACAAAAATTTTTTGTTACCTGTATTATAGTAATATTAATGCTTATACAAACTTCAAATATTAAAATTACATTATGAATATAAAATATATTCACTTTATAACTAAAGTTTTTTAATAAAATATTTCCTTTTATATAACTTTATATACAGTTTTATATATTTATAAAAATTAAAGTACTATTTAAAACACGATTTTAGTATAAATAATTTTTTTACTTGGTATTACAGTATTTGTATGAGTTGACAAAAATTTTTCTACTTTACTACCCCTATTAATAAATTGCATCTTTAGCAAAAAAATAATTACTATTTATTCTATATTAAATTTATTGATTTAGCCATATCCCTAAAAACTTCAAGCTTTTCTTAAATTACCTTAAAATTGATTTTTACTATTAAACTATTTATGATATAAACATTAACAAAAAAAATTATAATACATATACTATTGTTTACATATATTTTAATTTTATAACAAAAAAATTAAAAAGTATATTAAAACATGTATTAATATACTTTTTGATTTTTATTACTTCTGTAAAGCTTCATTCAAAGCCTTGTTTTCTTCTTCAGATAGCCTATATTCAGATCTACCATTTTCTACTGATTTAGCATATATATTAGAAGTTTCCCTTGAATATATTCCATTTAAAATGATTCCTGTATTATTTCTATCTAATATAGCTAAAGCAAAACTAAGATTACTTCCTGTATCCTTAAAAGCATTATATCTAATAAATCCAATTTTTTGCATACATTTATTTGTCTTTCTCTCTAATTTATCAATATATTCTTTTAATTCCTTATTAATTAATTCAATATCTTCCACTCTTTTATTATTTTCTCTTAATAATTCCAAAAAATCTTTTCCATTACCTATTTTTTTTAATATAATTTCATTATTTTTTTTATATTTTTTAAACTTTACATAAATATTAAAATATAACATAAATAAAATAAAATTTATAAAAAATAATAAACATGTAATATAACTATTATTAAAAAAACTGTTAATATTCTCCATAAAAACCCTTTCTCATATGTAAATTAAAATTTATTTAATTAAATCTAGTATTCTCTCCAAATCTTCATTGGAAGCATATTCAATTATTATTTTTCCTTTTCTTTTTCCAGCATTTAATTTTACTGGTGATCCAAAAAAACCACTAAATGAGTCTTCTATATCCTTAAATATTGCTTCATACCTTTGATCTTTTTTCTTTAATTGCTTTGTGTTTTTTACTTTTCTTTCTATATCTCTAACACTATCTCCTGTTTTTATAATTTGCAGTGCCATTTCATATTGTTTCTCTCCATCTACTATAGACATTAAAGATCTACAATGTCCCTCTGTTAGTTTACCCTCTAATGCTAAATTTATAACTCTTTCATCTAAATTTAATATTCTAACTGTATTCGCAACAGCACTTCTGCTAATTCCTATAGCCTCAGATAACTGCATCTGTGTCATACCATATTCATCCATTAATTGTTTAAATCCTTTTGCCTTTTCTATAGGATTTAAGTCTTGTCTTTGAATATTTTCTATTAAAGCAATTTCTTTATTCTTTTTTTCGTCTTCTTCTCTAATAATACAAGGTACTTCAACTAAACCTGCTTTTTTAGAAGCTCTCCATCTTCGTTCTCCTGCAACTATTTGATAATAATCTCCCTTCTTAGTAACAACGATTGGTTGAATTAGACCATATCTTTTAATAGACTCTGCTAATTCATCAATACTTTCCTCATCGAAAGCTCTTCTTGGTTGCTCTCTATTAGGTTCAATATTTATTAACTTAATTTTTTGTATTGATTCATTATCAGCTTGTAAAAGCTCTTCTTCTTTTTCAATTATAGGTGCTTCTGCAAATAATGCATTTAAACCTTTTCCAAGACCTGTTTTTTTATTCATTGTAATCCCCCTATTATATTTTTTATTTATTATTATTTCATATGTTTAGCCTTTTGTTCAGTATCATTAATCTTCAAAAATTCTTTTGCTAATCTTTCATAACACTTAGCTCCTTTAGAACGTTTATCATATAATGTAATTGGCATTCCATAACTTGGTGCCTCACTTAATTTAATATTTCTAGGTATTACTACTTTATAAACTTTATCTTCAAAATATCTTTTTACTTCTTTAACTACTTGGTTTGACAAATTAGTTCTAGCATCATACATTGTCAGAAGTGCTCCCTCTATATACAAACCTTTGTTTAGGTGCTTTTTCACTAAATTTATTGTATTAATTAATTGACCCAACCCCTCAAGTGCATAGTACTCACATTGTACTGGAATAAGTACACTATCAGAAGCAGTAAAAGCATTTAATGTTACTAAACCTAATGATGGAGGACAATCTATAATTATATAATCATATTTATCTTTAATTTTATCTAATTTATCTTTTAATCTTTTCTCTCTTTCTTCCATATCTACCAATTCAACTTCTGCTCCAGCTAAATTTATATTTGATGGGCATACATCTAAATTATCTATTTCTGTTTTTTGAATTGTGTTTTCAATCTCAACTTCATCTATTATAACATCATATACTGAAAATTTTACATTTTTGTCTATTCCAAGACCACTTGTCCCATTTCCCTGTGGATCCATATCAATCATTAAAATCTTTTTTCCTTTTTTAGCTAATATGGCACTTAAACTTACTGAAGTAGTGGTCTTTCCTACTCCACCCTTTTGATTTGCTATAGATATAATTTTTCCCAATTTAATTTCCTCCATTATAAAATTTGATATAATAATGATATAAAAATATATTAAATATGTCAATGAATTTTAACAACATTTTATTAATATTTTTTATGACTTTTTATATTTTATAATGGCTCTTTTTTAGGAACACCTGCTTTTCTAGGGTACTTTTTAGAAGTTTCTTTTATTTTCTCAACAATAATTATATTTCTCTGAATATTTGTATTTGGTAAAACTATATTTTCTACCACTTGAATCTTCCCTCCTAATTCATTTAAAGCATTTGTTGCATCTTTTATCTCTTCTATATTCGAGCCTTTCATTGATATAGTTTTACCATTTAATTTATTAAATGGCAACATATATTCTAACAATATATTTAGCTGTGCAACTGCTCTTGAAGTAACAACATCGTATTTTTCTCTAAAGGTATTTAACTTTGCAATATCCTCAGCTCTTCCATGTATAGCTACAACATTATCTAATTTTAACTCTTGAATTATATCATTTAAAAAATTAATTCTTTTATTTAATGAATCTAATAAGGTTATATTAATTTTATCATTCATTATTGCGATAGGAATTCCAGGAAATCCTGCTCCAGTACCAATATCTATCATATTCTTACAACCTTCTATATATTTTTGTATTGTTAAAGAATCAATAAAGTGTTTTAAAATAATTTCATTTTCATCTTCAATTGCAGTCAAATTTATTTTTTTATTCCATTCTAATATCCTATACATGTATATATAAAATTTTTCTATTTGACTATCTGTTATTCGAATATTTATATTATTTGCCAAATTTCTCATTTTCTCAAAAAAATCTTCTTTTATCATATTTCCTCCTACTTATTCTGCTCTAAATATATTAATAACACTGATATATCTGCAGGTGAAACACCTGATATTCTAGATGCCTGCCCCACAGAACTTGGTTTTATTTTATTTAATTTCTGTCTTGCTTCTATTCTTAATCCTTTAATATCATTATAATTAATATTTTGTGTAAGTATTTTTTTCTCTAATTTCTTAAATTTTTCCACTTGTGCCTCTTGTAACTTGATATAGCCTTCATATTTTATTTGTATCTCTACCTGCTTTCTCTCCACTTCAGATAATACTGGTCTATTCTCATCAATTTCATCTAAATTTTCATATGTTAATTCTGTCCTCTTTAATAAATCTGACATCTTGATACCCGTTGATATTTCAGAAGAATTATATCTCCTTAATAATTTATTTACATTATCTGTAGGTTTTATTATTAAAGAACTTATTCTATTTATTTCATTATATATATTTTGCCTTTTTTCCTCAAACTTCTTATATCTTTCATGTGAAATTAATCCAATATTATATCCAATTTCAGTAAGTCTTAAGTCTGCATTATCTTGCCTTAATAATAACCTGTATTCAGCTCTTGATGTCATCATTCTATATGGTTCATTTGTTCCCTTAGTAACAATATCATCAATCAAGACTCCTATATACGCTTGTGATCTATCAAGAATTAGAGGTTGCTTATTTTTTAATTTTAAAGTCGCATTAATCCCTGCAATAATACCTTGTGCAGCAGCCTCTTCATATCCAGATGTACCATTTATCTGCCCAGCAAAAAACATACCTTCTATATTTTTATGTTCTAATGATAATTTCAATTCAGATGGCTCAATACAATCATATTCTATTGCATATGCAGGTCTAGTAAACTCAGCCCTTTCTAAACCTGGTAACGTCCTATACATTTCAATCTGTACATCTTCTGGCAAAGATGAACTCATTCCTTGTACATACATCTCATCTGTATCAACGCCCATTGGTTCTATAAAAACTTGATGCCTCTCTTTATCACTAAATCTAACAACTTTATCTTCTATAGAAGGGCAATACCTTGGTCCAGTTCCTTCTATCTTTCCTGCATATAGTGGTGATCTATGTAAATTTTCTCTAATAATCTCATGTGTTTTCGAATTTGTATATGTCAGATAACATGGTAATTGTTCAATATTATCATCAATGTAATTTTCAAATGAAAAAGCTTCAATTTGCTCATCTCCATTTTGTATTTCCATTTTTGAAAAGTCAAGACTATTTTTATTAATTCTAGCAGGTGTACCAGTTTTAAATCTTACTAAATTTATTCCTAGATTTTTTAGTTTATCAGATAGCTTTATAGAAGGAAAAACCCCATCAGGTCCGCTTTCAAATGAATTTTCTCCAATAAATATTTTTCCCTTCAGATATGTACCTGTCGCAAAAATAATTGCATCTACATGATAAATAGCACCTATATTTGTTATTACTGATTTAACTTTCCCTTCTTCAACTTCAATATCAATAATCTCAGCTTGTTTTAAATATAGATTTTCTTGTTTTTCTAAAGTATGCTTCATCTCCATTTGATATTTCTTTCTATCGGCTTGTGCTCTTAAAGAATATACTGCAGGGCCCTTTGATTTATTAAGCATCTTTAATTGAGTAAAGGTTTTATCAATATTCTTTCCCAACTCTCCACCAAGAGCGTCTATCTCTCTTACTAAATGACCTTTACTACTTCCTCCTATATGAGGATTACAAGGCATATTTGCAACAGCTTCTAAACTTATAGAAAACAACAAAGTTTTCATTCCCATTCTTGAGGCAGCTAAAGCTGCTTCACATCCAGCATGTCCTGCACCTATTACTGCTATGTCAAATTTTCCAGCATTATATTTCATTTTTATTCCTCCTTTTTTTGTTCTTTGTGAAACAGAAATTTTTGTTTTACATATCTAAATGACAAACATTCTCGCTTTTACTAATTAATACAGTATTTATTATTTGATATATTGTCTTTTTGATATTGCATCGTTTTGTTTCTATTTTTTCTTACTTATAAATTTATTTTAACATTAATTTCTTAATCTTCTTTTTAATTATTATTCGATTTTTTTATTTATTTATTACTAAAATGTTTTTATTTTAATAACTTATTTTTTTAATATTATTATATATTTTTATTTTCTTTTCTTCTTATTTTTTATCTTAATCATTTGTTTTATTTTCTTATATTTAATTTGTTTAATTTATTTTTATTTATCACTAAAATGTTTTTATTTTAATAATTAATTTTTTTAATATTATTATATATTTTTATTTTATTTTCTTCTTATTTTTTATTTTAATCATTCGTTTTATTTTCTTATATTTAATTTCTACAATTCGTTTTTATTAATTATTAAAATGTTTTTTATTTTAATAATTTATTTTTTTAACATTATTATATATTTTCATTTTATTTTCTTCTTATTTTTTATTCTAATCATTTGTTTTATTTTCTTATATTTAATTTGTTTTTATTTATTATTAAAATGTTTTTATTTTAATAATTTATTTTTTAATATTATTATATATTTTTATTT
>CAQIBN010000025.1 GCA_948805675.1 uncultured Clostridia bacterium
ATAAAGGGCAAATTAAAAGGAATGAGCCCTGTATAATACAGAGTTCATTCCCAAGCTGCCTAGTACCTAATCAAAAAATGTCCATTTTTTTGGGTTCAGTACATAATGTAAGTGCATTATTTATATAATTATTTAATAACAATTAGTATTTAACGTTCAAAATCAATATCATCTTTTTGTTTTTCTCCTTTTGATATATATGTATCTATATTTTTTGCTCCAACATATTCCTCTAATATCTCAACTGCTCTTCCCATATAATGTTCTAAATTAGCATCATCTGAAAAAGCTATTAAAACTGTTAATATGTTTTTAGAATCATTATTAATCATTGCTTTCTCTGAATCACTTGTAGGACTTCCATATGCACCAAATTCATCTGAAAAAACTGGTAAATTTTCAGTATTTATAATATCTTTTCCTATTCCTTTATAGCTTTCACCCTTTTTACCTATTCTAAAAGTTAATTCCTCTCCAAGTCTATCAATGTCATAAGAACCCACAGATAATTTGGAAATAATAGAAATTAAATTATTTGCATCGACAACATTATTTATTTTATATAAACCTTTTCCTTGTAATATTCTTCTAATTAATGCCTCTGATGATATTCTATATCTATGAGGATCTTTTCCTATTTTTTTATATAATGTTCTAGAATCATTGATATTCTTCTCTTTTGAAATATCATCTAATGTCATATTCATTTCTATATCTTTTATAGCATTAGATATTTCCTTCCATAGCTCTTTATTTCCTTTTTCTACATCAGCTGTATATTGAATACAACCTAATTGTATTGTTGGACAAATATTCAATAAATCATTATCTATCTTTATACTTTTCATTTTTCTTCCCCCCAAAAACCATTATAACATTAATATTCTTTTTTTCAATACTTTATAATTATATTAGATAAAAAACATCTTTCCATAAAAATTTCTTTTATGGAAAGGCATTTTTCTTTTATATTATTATAATAAATTTAAGTTTTGTTACGCAAATTTTCTTATCTTTCTAGTTCTCTTTCTCTTGTACTTATAAAATAAGCTATTCCAATATCAGAAAAAGTTTTCATCTCTAAATTAAGACCAGTCTTTTTTATCCAATCTTGCAAAAACTTTTCATCATATGCCATACTATTAAGTCCATCATCTGCAGTAAATCTAACTCCATTTTTTTCATAATTAACTTTAAGATTACTATAATTACAATTATCATAGTATTTAAATCTTTCAGCTGTTGATTTATCATCAGTTTGATATGTAAATAATATAAAGTCTGAATTTTTTATATTACCAATACTTTTTATAACCCTATCAAAATTACTCATATTTCCAAAACTATTAAACGGAAAGAAAAATAAAGGTGCTTGCGATTTTTTTAACAAATCTGATTTTTTTAGAATATCATCAAGTTTTTCTGCATCAATACATAAAAATTCACATGTTTCTTGCAAGTTTCTTTGTTTAGCAATTCCATTTGCTATATCAATGTATTCTGGAACTATATCTATACCAATATACTTTTTACCATTTCTTATTGCAACTTCCATATTTCTAGCTTCCATACATCCGACTTCAATAATAACATCATGTTTTTTTACTTTTTGATTTAGTATTTCCCCCTCTTTTTCAAGATAATCTTTTATACTCTGTGGATAATTAGTTTCATCAACTAATCTGTTCCCATCATCTGTTCCATAAAACATATAAGTTCCTCCTATTATCTTTCAAAATCTTCATCTTTTTTAAATTGTCTTTTATCTTCAAATTCTTTGATTTGATTATAGTATTGTTGTAATTCTCGTAACTCTTCTACTGTAGGTAATTCAACATCTGCTAATTTATATCTTTCAGACGCTTCACCAAATATTTGAGTAAAAATTGGCAAATAATCACTATTTAGATCTGTTCCCCAATCAATATAGTCATATTCTTCATTATTCCTTAAAGGGTGTTGTACTGCTAAATTCATACTAACAACATTTGGTAAACCATATTTTTCTTGCCATCCCTTTATTGTCTTCATTAAATTAATTCTATCTCTTTGACCTTCTCCTAACCCAAATAAAACCGATACTCCATATTTCATATTTTGACTCTTCATAAATTCAATGGCTTTTTCGTTTTTATCTATCCAAGAAAGAGTATTTTTATTTTTGTTTTTGCTCATTGTATCTGCTATTTCTTCATTGTTAGTTTCTAGTCCAACAAATATATAACTAAATCCTTGTTTAGATAATTTAGAAATAGCTTTTTGGTTTTCTGGATCTAATAAAGTGTCTATAGTAAATTGACCACCAAATTCAACATCTAAAGGTTTCTCTTTTAATAAATCACTTAATTGGTTTAATAATCTTGGATTTCCTGCTAATATAATACTGTCTTCAACAAAAGCACTCATTTTATCTGAATGGTATCTTTCTTTACCTATTTTCTTAATTGATTCTAAGTTTTTATATAATCTATTTGCACCCGTTTCTAGTTGTTTTAATTTTCCATTAATTTTACTACTTTCACTACAATAGAAACAATTATGTACACAACCTTTACTTAAATAACTCATTGTATGAGCAGTTAAATCAGTTTTTTCAAATACGTCAAATTTTGTCGAAATATTAAACAAATCTGAAGTTAAAGCCATTTCATCATAATTTAAAGGCTTTTTATCACTTTGAATAAATTGACAATCATTATTTTCATCTATCCATCCAAGTGTCCATTCTCCTCTTGCATCTTTAAAACCTTCATAATTATACACATCCTGCAAATCACCTTTATTCTTTAATGATTGATTTACAGCATTTCCGATCTGATAAAGAATTTCTTCGCCATCTCCTGAACTAACCATATCAAATACTTTTGGAATTTTATGACTTCTCATAAGCTCTAATGGTGATGATTGTAATTGCATTATTTCTCCATTTTCTTCATAAAATGTCTCATTAACATGTTTACCTCCTAAAACTACAAAAACTTCATCTCCTAAAGCTCTTTTTGCAAGTTCAGCAATTTTTACTGCTCCAGCAAATCCTAAAGACATACTTCCAATAAATAATAAATTTGGTCTTACCTCTTTTAATTTTTCTAAAAATCTTGGTGCATCATCATAATAATGTTGTAATAACATTATAGAATCATCTCGACCTTCCTTAGTATTCCAATTGCTATCTCCCCAGTTTTCATCTCCATTTTCTGCCTTATCTGCACATACTTTATAAGCATTATAAAGACTAAATGGGTCACTACTGTTAAGACTAGTGGTCTCTGCATTTTTTTGTTTTTTTACATAATGTGGAGCTGTTACTCCTAATACTTTTAACATAAAAACCTCCCATTTTTTTTATTATGACTTTATCTTACATATAATAAAATTAATTACTTAATCTTTTGTTTTTTAATTTAATTATATAATTTAACTTATTACTTTCACACTAAAAAATAAATCCTAACAGTTTATTTCCACATATTAATTCTTATCTATGAATCATATATAGTTTGTAAATGATATATAATATATTTATCATTATCATACATATTATTGTTTGATTGCGTCTAATTATATAATATTTGCAGATATTATGTCAATATATTTTTTCCCAATTCTTTCCTAAAATTTTAATTTTCTATTTGATTGTTCCATACCTTAATATGTTTGTAGCGTATTTTTATTTGATGCATTAAATGATATAGTTAATTAAATAATGATGAAAAGGTGAGATATATGCTTGTAAATGAAGATTCAGTAAAGGAAGTATTAAGTGTAAATATAAAATCTGCAAGAATAAAATCAAATCTTACCCAAGATGAATTATCTGAAAAAGCCGATATTTCTAATTCATTTCTAAAAGTTATTGAAGGTCGGTCGTTCAGGTACTAGTTTAGTTAGTTTTATCAACTTGTGTAAGTCATTAGATAAAACACCTAATGATATTTTAAGAGATTTTTTCAGTTCTAATCAAGTAAATAATGATAATCTGGTCCAACAAATTAGTATATTAGATGATTATGAAAAAGATGCTCTTTATACGCTAATACAATATTTCAATATTAAATATAGAGATAATAACATAAAAATTATTGTAATTACCATTTTCATTTACCTTTCTCTAAAATATACTTTTTCTTTCTGAAGAAGAAATTTAAAATATAAATAAAGTATTTATCTGCATTAGTCTCATCAATTTTTAGAAAGGCAAACATAATAAACATTGTAGCCAATAATATGAACAATAAGGATTTCATAAAAATATTAACTATTGGTACGAAAAATATTATGAGCATTGATGCTCCAGATATTAGATATATTGCCTGTCTAATTGATACATATCCCCCAAAAATTTTCTCTTCATGATTGAAATTATACGGTACATTATACACTTGCATTTTTAACCTCCAATCATAGAGCCTGAGCCATTTTATTTTCTTCTTTAAAAGTATTTATTATATCTTCTGTATAATTAAATTCAAACCTTTTAATTATTTCATAAAACTCCTGAAATTGCTTTATAGTTTTAAAACCTTTTGGATTTTCCCCTTTATTATTTATTACATAATTAAATAATCTATCTATCTTAATATTTATATTATTATCTTTGGCTATTTTGCTTATAGGTATCTTGCACTATTCCCCTACAGCTAATATCAGTAATATAAATTCTTCTTTCAACTATTGCATTTTTCCCATTCCTTATTAGTTCTTCTTTTATATATCCTAGTTTTACAAGATGAGAAATCCAACGAGATATTGTCCCTGGTATTACTCCATATAGTTCTGCAAAATAATTATTGCTTGCAAAACAATATCCTTCTTTTCCGTATTAAAGCTGTAATTTCACCATAAAATATTCGTTCAGCATATTTTAGTCTTTCATCATATCTTACTGTTGCAGGAATTATTGCATAATATGAAGGTTGCTTTTCGTTATTCACATATATATCACTCCCTTAAAAAGTATAAAAAAACACATAGACATGTACTGAACCCAAAAAATTGGACATTTTTTGATTAGGTGCTAGGCAACTTGGGAATGAACTCTGTATTATACAGGGCTCATTCCTTTTAATTTGCCCTTTAT
>CAQIBN010000026.1 GCA_948805675.1 uncultured Clostridia bacterium
TAAATTAGAAAAGAGGGAAAATATGACATTATTTGAAGAGTTAAAATGGAGAGGAATAATAAAAGACATTTCTAGTCCAGAATTAGAGAAAAAACTAAATGAGGGAGGAATGACTTTTTATATAGGAACAGACCCAACAGCAGATAGTTTACATGTTGGTCATTTATCTAGTTTTCTAATATCAAAAAGATTAAAAGATGCAGGTCATCATCCAATTTTATTAGTTGGTGGGGGAACTGGAATGATTGGTGACCCAAGACCTACAACTGAAAGAGCAATGATATCAAAAGAAGAAGTAAATAAAAACTTTGAGAGTCTGAAAAAACAAGTAGAAGATATTTTTGGATTTGAAGTTGTAAATAATAATGATTGGTATAAAGATATTAATGTAATCGATTTTTTAAGAGATTATGGAAAATACTTTAATGTAAATTATATGTTAGATAAAGATATTATTAGAAGAAGATTAGAAACAGGTATTACTTATACAGAGTTTTCTTATATGATATTACAAGCTTTAGATTTTAAATATCTACATGAAAATAAGGGAGTAGACATGCAATGTGCAGGTTCAGACCAATGGGGGAATATAACAGCAGGTATAGACTTAGTTAGAAAGTCTACTGGTGATGAGGTATATGGATTCACTATGCCTTTAGTTACAGATTCACAAGGCAAGAAATTTGGTAAGAGTGAAGGAAATGCTTTATGGTTAAATAAAAATAAAACTTCTAGTTACAAATTATATCAATTTTTTGTAAATGTAGAAGATTGTATGGTAATTGATTATTTAAAAATATATACATTCTTATCAAAAGAAGAAATAGAAGAATATGAAAAGAAAAATAATGAACATCCAGAATTAAGAGAAGCACATAGGAGATTGGCAAAAGAAATTATTACATTTTTACATGGAGAAGAAGAATATAAAAAAGCTGTTAAATTAGCAGAAAGTTTGTTTAATAATAAATTTAAAGATTTATCTAAAGAAGATATAATAGAACTATTTGGAAATCAAGATATTAAGCAAGTACAAGGAGATTCTAATATTGTTGATTTTATTACAAATATGGAAGTAGTTAAAAGTAAAAGAGAAGCAAGAGAATTCATTCAAAATGGAGCAATATCTATTAATGGGGAAAAGATTGATAATACTGAAACTAACATAAGTGATGAAATGTTTATAGATAATACATATATTGTAGTAAAAAGAGGAAAGAAAAATTATTATATAGGAAAAAAATAGGGAACAAACTTAAAAAGCTTGTGATAAAACATCTAAAAAGTGTTTTTCACAAGCTTTTTAAGTTTGTTTAAGTAAAATAGTAAAATATCATAAAATACATATTTTGTTGCACTATATTATACAATATCGGTAATAGTATCACCACCTAAAAATAATGTCTCCAATAATTGATATATATACATAATAACAAGCTATTTGAAATATTAAACAGTAATCATAATAAGTTTACGCGCATGAGGTTATTTTGAATTTATGTTAAATCTGTGCCAATGTCATAAAAGTTATTAATTATAGGAGAACAATAGTGGGTTGAATTATATTCTATATTTAAGTAACCCTCTTATAGTCTGTATTTAATTGTTCGTGTGACTATTTTTGAAAAAAATTGCGTACAATCATTTTATATAATAGGAAAGCTCTGTATTAGTTACTTTTTGCTAAACACTAGAACTTTTCTATTATAAAATAAAAGCTCCATAATAAGATAAAAATAAATTTGACTAGAACAGTGATTGCTAAAGTTTTAGTCAAATTTATTTTTTATATTAATAGATAAATATAATTAGTTAAAAAAGTATATCTATTCTTTAGGATTTTCTTCAACTTCTCTATTTTCAGTTAGTCTACAACAATCATTAGGTTTTTTAAAACTTAAATACCAATTCATTCCATTCCTATTTTGACTTATTTGTTCATTTCTTTCTTGTAATTCACAAAATGTTTTTGGAATAGGACAAATTATTGGATTGCAAGGAACCCAGTTTGCAGGAGTTGAACCATTATTTATATCTGCAACTTGAAGTGCTTGAACAGTTCTTAAAATTTCTGGAATGCATCTTCCAACATTCATTGGATATACTAAAATTGTACGAACAATACCTTTATCATCAATAATAAATACATTTCTAACAGTTTCTGTATTGCTTATATCATTAGAAATCATACCATATTTTCTAGCAATTTGCCCATTTCTATCGGCAATAATAGGGAAGGGAACACATATTCCTGTTTTACAGTATATATCATATAACCATGCAAGATGAGAGCTGTTGCTATCAACACTAAGACCAATTAAACAAGTATTTAATTTTTCGAAATATGTATTTGCTTTTGCAAAAGCAATTATTTCTGTTGTACACACTGGGGTTACTCTATCTCCACTTTTCAAACTTTTTCTAAAGAACTATAGATGTAGTAACACAAGCTTGTTAAATTTTCAGATTCCTGAAATCTAAACCAAGAAAAAAGAAAATATCTAAAGAAAATGAAGAAGATTTAATCGAAG
>CAQIBN010000027.1 GCA_948805675.1 uncultured Clostridia bacterium
GTGAATTGACGTAGTCAAGAGGTGGCAAAGCCCCTTTTTTTTAGTTACGGATGATATATATTTTATTTTTATAATAAATGTAAAAACAATATAATTGAAAGTATAACTAAATATACATTGTACATGAAAAAATAACTAGAATTGAAAATATATTATTTTATTAAAATAATCATAAAATAATATATAATAATAATAGAATAATATATTATTTCATTAAAATAATATATTATAATAATAAAATAATATATTATAATCATAAAATAATATATTGAGTGTAAAATACGTAAAATGGGGTTTTAGGGGTATCCCCTAATAAGATGTGTTTGTAATACAAATGCGTATCTTGCCAACCCTTTTTAAACGCTTATTATTAGCTTAAATTGAATAAAAAAATATTAAATGTACAAATTCATTACTTAATATCAAAAACTCAAAAATAAAAACGTTAAGGAGAAAATAATATATTAGATACTTATATTTTATATTATAGAAAATATATAACATTCATAAACCCAATAAAGCTCCTGCAATCATTAAAATTGTACATGTCAGTGAAAACAACATTCCAATAATTGTTAAACTAATTTGTATTTTATTTTTCATGTGATTTTTTTGAAATATAAGAGAAACAATTCCTATAATCCATCCAAAAATTGGAGGAAAAGATAAATATGTTAGCATTGCAGCACGTATCTTGTCATATCCTGCATCTTCCTTTGCTGCTGTCAAATTTACATCCATTTGTTCTAACTCATCTTTTAAAAGATAATCTAACGAACATTCAAATATTTTATTAATTCTAATCAGTTTCTCTGTATCTGGATATGCAACATTACGCTCCCATTTTGATACTGATTGTCTTGACACCTTTAAAATATCTGCAAGTTGTTCCTGTGTTAAATTTTGTTCCTTACGTAACTTGGTTATTTTTTCTCCTATTGTCATATAACATAACCTCCTTATAATTGATAAAATCATTTTAAAACATAATACTATACATTTATACCAATTATAGGTTGCAAAATGAAAATTCTTAGTTGAAAAAAAATAATGTTGTACATTCTACCAGTAATATTAATATTATCCTTAAAAACGAAAAAACAAGAGCGTGACACGCTCTTGTCAATTATATTTAAGAAGATATATATAATATTGGCTACCAACGAAAATTATCATTAATTCCAATTTTATTCAAATATTTCTGGCGGGCTTCTTCACGTTCTTGAATACTGTTTGCTGTTTTAAATTGTGTATAAAGGTCGTGTTTAACCATTTGGTCTAATTTATTCTTCAAAGATATTTTAATCTCTTTATAAAGTTCTTCAGTAGGTTCTTCTGTATAAAAATACTTTAAAAGATTATAAAATAACTCTGTAGGAATTTGAACATTTTTATTCATCAATTTTTATCTCACTTTCAATTGTACGTGTCCATTTACCACCAACATAATCAAACTTTGCGCGTAATTGTTTTACGCTTTCCCATTTGCCTTTAGCTATCATAAAAGGATTGACTTCATAAACTGAACGGTATTGAGTTCTAAATAACAATCCATTATCTACTGATTTTTTTATGTACCTATTAATTTGTGATAATGTGACATTACAATCATTTGCCATAATTTCTTTATTACGTTTGTTAAGTGTTGCAACAAGTGGCTCTCCGTTGTTTGTCCATTCTATAACCTTTGAAAGCGACAATAAAAATGATACTGGTATGTCATGAATTTGATGAAAAGACATCATAGTTTCATAATATACTTTAACAAAATCAGGTTCAGGACTTGTTTTAGTTATAGTTTTTTTAGTAGCAGATAAAACTGTTCCAGAAATTTCATCTATTACAACTTCTTCATGTTGATAAAATGCGACATTCTTTTCACGTTCCATGTTGTATCCTCCAAATAATTGTTATTAATTGACTATATTATTCATCATTATGCTATTAATAATAGCATTTAAACGCTATCATTGTCAATTACCATATTTTTTTATAATAGCATTCAGATGCTATTATAGAATAGCAAATATGCTATTTTGTGATAGCAAATATGCTATTAACTAGGTACAAATATGCTATTAAAAATTGCAATAAACGCCTAAAAATGCACTTTCTCTATTCTTTTCTTTTATTAGCGCAGCGGTAGAGGGTGAATTGACGTAGTCAAGAGGTGGCAAAGCCCCTTTTTTTTAGTTACGGATGAT
>CAQIBN010000028.1 GCA_948805675.1 uncultured Clostridia bacterium
ATTTTTTTATATTATATATTTATATTTCATATTTTGGTATTAATTTACCTTACATTAACCTTACATTTCTGTAAGATATGAGAATAGCACTTGAACCCAAGTGCTATTACTATATATAAACTACTTTCGTAGGTTATATTCTTAAAATTCTTTATTTTTATATATTTTATTTGATATTAGATACGAGATACCTAATAATATTATAGAAATTATTGGAATTGCTATGAGTGCATAGTTATCTAATTCATTTACCATGTTTGTAACAGGTGTCATATCTATGAAATTTGATATTAAAGCTCCTATTCCAGCGGCACCAAATACTACTACAAATAATATTATTCTTCCATTTGTAGCTCCAAATTTGAATACTATTGGATAAAGTAGAGAGATTATAATAACACTTGACAATACTGTTCCCATTAATGCTGATATAGTTTCATCTAAATTTATACTATTTGATTTTATATAAGCTACTCCTACCCCAAAAGTCAAAGCAACGGCTCCTAAAATAACTATTAAAATGACAGATGCTATATATTTAGCTTTAACAACATTTTTTCTTCCATCTGGCAGGGTTACTGCATAAGGATTCCAATTGTTAAAATCATCATAACTGAAAGTTGATATAAATAACATTATTCCTATTAATGGAACTACAAATGTAATATCCATTGTGCCTTGAAATATTAATATTAAATATATTGCAAATATAATTAGCATTTGTTTTGAATTTGCTTTTATAAGTAAAAAATCCTTTTTTATTAACCCTAACATATCTTTTCCCCCTTAATTACTAATACCATTAAATCTTCAAGTGTAATCTTATCTATTACACATCCATTATATTTTCTACTAGCTTGCTCCTTATCGCTAACTAATATTTCATAAGCATATTTTGTTTTCTTGTATGCTATAATGTCTTTTTTATCAATCTTTGAAAAATAATCAATATCACATTTTAAAATTCCATAGTTATCAATTATTTCATCTCTTGACTTTTGAAATAACATTTTTCCTTTATCAATAAATATAATCTCATCTGCTATATGCTCTAAATCGCTTGTTATGTGTGTTGATAATAATATAGAATGTTCTTCATCTTCTATGAATTTTTGGAATATATCTAATACTTCAGCTCGAACAACTGGATCTAATCCACTTGTTGGTTCATCTAATATTAGTAGTTTTGGTTTATGAGAAATAGCTGCTACTATTTCTAACTTTTTTCTCATTCCTTTTGACATTTCTTTTAAAGGCTTATTGTCTGGTAAATTAAACTCTTTTAAATAAGAAAAATATAATTTGCTATCCCAGTTCTTATATATATCTTTCATAGAGTTATTTATATCCTTTGCATTTAATAATTCTGGAAAAAACATATTATCTAAAACTACCCCTATATCTTCTTTTATCGCTTTTTCTTCTTTTTTATAGTCCTTTCCAAATATTTTTATTTCTCCACTATCAATTTTTATAATATTTAACATTGATTTTATTAGTGTTGTTTTTCCTGCTCCATTTTCTCCAATAAGACCTACAATAACTCCTTTTGGTATCGTTATATCTATCTCTCCTAGCTCAAATTTGTCATCATATTTCTTTTTTAAGTTCTTAATTTCAATAATGTTCTCCATTTACTTACCCTCCCCATAAATCATTTTAAACATTTCAATTACATCATTTTCATCTATCTCGAATCTATTGGAAATAACAACTATTTTTTCTATATATTTTTCTATATCCTTTTGTGCTTGTTCTTTTGCAAGTTCTGTGTTTTTAGGTGCTACAAAAGTTCCTTTTCCCTGTATAGATTTTAAATATCCTTCTTTTTCTAATTCATCATAGGCTTTTTTTATAGTCATAGCACTTATTTTTATATCTTGTGCTAATACTCTGATTGATGGTAATAGCTCATCTTCTTGCAGTTCTCCCTCCAGTATTTGATTTATAATAGACTTTTTTATTTGCTCATATATTGGAATAGAACTGCTATTACTAATAATCATCTTCATATTATCGCCTCCTTGTTATACAGTATATAACAC